>NZ_JBSWWX010000010.1:0-138989 GCF_056160305.1 Planctobacterium sp. AWM4_229
AGCCGTTCATCCTGCCTATCGAAGACGTATTCTCAATCTCAGGCCGTGGTACAGTAGTAACTGGTCGTGTTGAGCAAGGTATCATCAAAGTAGGTGAAGAAGTAGAAATCGTAGGTATGAAAGAAACTACGACTACGACTTGTACTGGTGTTGAGATGTTCCGTAAGCTGCTTGACGAAGGTCGTGCCGGTGAGAACGTTGGTGTTCTTCTTCGTGGTACTAAGCGTGACGAAGTTGAGCGTGGTCAAGTACTGGCTAAGCCTGGTTCAATCAACCCACACACTAAGTTCGAAGCAGAAGTATACGTACTGAGCAAAGACGAAGGTGGCCGTCATACTCCTTTCTTCAAAGGTTACCGTCCACAGTTCTACTTCCGTACAACTGACGTAACAGGTGCTGTTGAGCTTCCAGAAGGCGTAGAAATGGTAATGCCTGGTGACAACCTTAAGTTCGTAGTAGAACTGATTGCTCCAATCGCGATGGACGAAGGTCTGCGCTTCGCAATCCGTGAAGGTGGAAGAACTGTTGGTGCGGGCGTAGTTTCCAAGATCCTTGATTAATTTCGAAGATTAACACCACACATTAAAAGAAGGTCGCGCAAGCGGCCTTTTTTGTGCCTGTAGGTTCTGCTTTAGCTGGACAAGTTTGTTGTGATCTATCCACCGTCTTCTAGATTAGGAACTTGTTATTCGGGGCGTCGTCGATTTTTGTTCCCGACAAAATCGACATTCATTACGTTCCTGTAATTTGGGCAGGGACAGCCTGGAGTAACGTGGTCGTACAGGTCGAAAACTGCTCCTGCGCTTTCGACACTTCCGCCATCCATGGCGGTCGTAGGTGCTGGTGTTGTTTCTAAAATCTTGGACTAATATCTAAGGTTAACACCACACATTAAAAGAAGGTCGCGCAAGCGGCCTTTTTTGTGTCTGTAGGTTGAGCGCCACGGATGGCGTGAATGTCTTTTTTGCAGGGACCACAAAAAGACCAGTTCGACAAGATTAGTTAAAGGTAGCCACAATTGCCCGCCTGGCCGTTTAAATGTTCCCGACATAAACGGCATTCACTGCATCCCTGCAGCTTAAGGCGAACCAACAGGCTCAGCTTACTTATAATTGAGTTCTTTCAGTTTTCTGGTGAGGGTATTGCGGCCCCAACCTAGTCTCTTTGCAGCTTCCTGCTTATGTCCATGGGTATGATTAAGTGCTCTGTCCAATAAGATGCGTTCAAATTCAATGGTTGCATCATTCAAGATATCATTTTTTCCAGAGAGCAATTGTGCGTCTGCCCAACGAGACAACATTTCTTGCCACGAGAGTTCTGATTGCTCCTGGGGCGACAATGGTTGTTGTTTGTGTATCTCTGCCGGCAAATCCGAAGGTTGGATCTCTTTGCTGCTGGCCATTACCGTTAGCCAGCGACAGATGTTTTCTAACTGCCTGACGTTACCAGGCCAAGGCAATTTACTGAGGATTTTTTGCGAATCTTTACTCAGTATTTTGCTTTCAACTTGTAACTCCTTCGCCGCTAATCCCAGAAAGTGGTGAGCAAGAGGCACGATATCTTCGCTACGGTCACTGAGTTTAGGAAGGTGTATCTTGATTACATTCAGCCGGTGATACAAGTCTTCTCGAAACTTACCGTCTGTTACCCGCTTTTCCAGGTCCTGATGCGTGGCAGCAATGATACGCACATCCACTGAAACGGGTTCATGTCCACCAACGCGATAGAACTGACCATCAGCCAGTACACGTAACAATCGTGTTTGCACGTCCAGAGGCATATCACCAATTTCGTCCAGAAATAAGGTACCGCCATTGGCTTGCTCAAAACGTCCTACGCGGGTGGATTGTGCGCCGGTAAACGCCCCTTTTTCATGGCCAAACAATTCAGACTCGATAAGATCTCCGGGAATGGCCGCCATATTTAATGGAATAAAAGTCTTATCCGCTCTGGGGCTGTGCTTGTGCAATGCCTGAGCCACTAATTCTTTACCGGTACCAGATTCGCCGTTAATTAATACGCTAATACTGGAGCGAGATAGTCTGCCAATGGCTCTAAAGACCTCCTGCATTGCAGGGGCTTCTCCGATGATCTCGGTTCTGACTTTTGTCTCGTTATTACCAATTTTTGAGCTATTTTCTCGGGCTTTAGTCAGCGCCTTTTGCACCAGAGTAACAGCTTCATCAATATCAAAAGGTTTGGGTAGGTATTCAAAAGCGCCTTGTTTGTATGCATTGACGGCACTATCCAGATCTGAATGAGCAGTCATGATGATAAAGGGAATATCGGGATGCTCTTGATGTACGGTATCCAATAACTGCATGCCATCCATCTGTGGCATTCTGATGTCAGACACAATCACTTCAGGCAACTGGCCAGAGCCAAGTTGCAATAACAGATCTTCCGGATTCTCAAAACTGAAGCACTCGATATTTGCACCCTGTAATGCTTTTTGTAAAACCCAACGGATCGAGCTGTCATCATCGACTATCCAAACAGGTGCGTTGCTCATTTAATATCTTCCTTTTTTGCAATAGGGATCAAAATGGTAAATTCGGTGTGGCCGGGCCAGCTCTCCACTTCAATCTTACCTTTGTGGTGATTGATCAAAGATTGCGATATGGATAAGCCAAGCCCAGTGCCCTCGAGTTTTGAGGAAACCATAGGGTAAAACAAAGTATCCTTGATGCTGTCAGGGATGCCCGGTCCGTTATCGATAATTTTTATTTGGGCACACAATGGAAAGCGATTGCCGTGAATCGTTGATTGGCGCTGAATTCGGGTACTAAGTTTTAACGTGCCATCACCATTGAGTGCCTGAACGGAATTACGGGCTATGTTTAATATCGCCTGTTGTAACATATCAGAATCGATAAACATGTCGGGGATACTGGGATCGTAGTCGCGCTCAATGATGATGCCATGATGTTCAATAGTTAGCAGAGTACGAATCTTCTCAATAACGCGATGAATATTGACCCACTGAAAATCAGGTGGCTTGTTGGGACCTAATAATCTGTCTACCAGGTTACGCAAGCGGTCGGATTGTTCTATGATCAGCTGTGTGAATTCTCTGAGATTGGAGTCTTGCAGCTCCCTTTCCAATAACTGTGCTGCACCGCGTATACCACCAAGCGGATTTTTAATCTCATGGGCCAGGCCTCTGATGAGATCGCGTGAAGCTTGCTGCAAAGCCCATTGATGACTTTCCTGGCTGAGCTTTTTGATCTGATCGATGGGATTGATTTCCAAAGCCAACATGCCATTCTCGTCTGATTCGTAATAAGTCACGATCATCGATGCCAGACAGTGGCGTCCATCTTTGAAAATCAATTGAATTTCGTTTTCTGAAAAGCTGTCCCTGTTGTGCAAAGCACTATAAAAGCGTTCAATTTTAATGCAGTCGCCAATCAGAAACTCGCTAAGAGGGTGGCGAAACAATTGATTACGAGAATGCTCAAAAAGGGATTCTGAGGAGACATTGGCAAACAATATCCGCATATCCTGATCCAGTAGCAATATTGCTGTAGACAGATTGTCGAGCAAATTATTGAGTTTTATGTCTTCATTCATACGAGCATTTAACCACAATGCACCTTATTGGTGCATATTAAAAATTATAGAAGAACTGCTTCGACTCTCAAGCCTTTGATTTGTCTAGTTTGCTTGAATTAATGCAGAAGCTTTATGCAAATAAAATGTGTTTGGCTGAGTAGATGCAAGTAGCTTGCCTGACTGGTCAAGAAACTCAATTTTAATGTTATAGCTACCTCTATCCAGGCCCTCCAATTCAAACATTGGAGCAATGTGACGACTATGAAGTTGGCCATTTAAATAGAGTATGAACTGGCCAGTCATTTCCGGTGCCATGCTCGCTTCAATGGTTACCTCGCCTGCATTGCTTCTTACGGTGGCTTCATTGGCTGGTTTAAGTAGTTTTAGTGTTGGTTTAGCTACTGGCGCTAGTTGAGTCTCTTTGGCTTTTGAATTTTGGTTTGTGGCCATTGAAGGCATCAAATTTGGCTGTTTGAGGAGTTTGTATTCGGATGCACCGGGAGGCGGCTTGTCGGTATAGATGACGGTGCCATCAGGCTTCACCACCTTGTATATTTTGGTGCTCGCTGACGTGACAATAGATACAGTGGCAATTAAAGCTATGAGCAAACACTTTCGTAGCATGACTGTACAGACCGGGTGACTATCAATAACTCTAGTGTTGATGACTCTGCACTATTTCTCAATAGTGATTGTGAAAATGCTCACAAAAAAACCCGCTATCAAGCGGGTTTTTATATATCAATGTGTTACAGGTTTATACGCTGTAGTACATATCAAACTCAACAGGCGCAGTCGTCATGTTAAGTCTTTCTACTTCTTCAGCTTTCAGCTCAATGTAGGCGTCAATCATGTCATCACTCATAACACCACCGGCCTTCAGGAAGTCACGGTCGTTGTCCAGAGCTTCTAACGCCATTTCCAAAGAGCTGGCCACAGTTGGGATCTCTGCTGCTTCTTCTGCTGGTAAGTCATACAAGTCCTTATCCATAGCATCGCCAGGGTGGATCTTGTTCTTGATCCCGTCAAGACCTGCCATCAGCATGGCCGTAAAGGCCAGATAAGGGTTGCCTGTAGGATCAGGGAAGCGTACTTCGATACGACGTGCTTTTGCACTAGTTACGTATGGGATACGAATAGATGCAGAACGGTTACGTGCAGAATATGCCAGCATTACCGGAGCTTCGAAGCCTGGCACCAAACGCTTGTATGAGTTAGTAGACGCATTGGTGAAAGCATTGATTGCACGCGCGTGCTTGATAATACCGCCAATATAGTACAAGGCTTCGTCAGATAAACCGCCATACTTGTCCCCTGCAAAGATGTTTTGACCATCTTTACTGATTGACTGGTGGCAGTGCATACCAGAACCGTTATCGCCTACCAATGGCTTAGGCATGAAGGTCGCTGATTTGCCATAGGCGTCTGCTACATTGTGGATAACGTACTTGTAGATTTGAATCTCGTCTGCTTTTTCAACGATAGAGTTGAATTCGCAGGCGATTTCGTTTTGACCCGCGGTTGCTACTTCGTGGTGATGAGCTTCAACAGTCAAACCCATTTCTTCCATAACCAAACACATAGCAGTACGGATATCGTGGGCAGAATCTACTGGAGGTACCGGGAAGTAACCACCTTTAACACCCGGGCGGTGACCCAAGTTGCCGTTTTCGAATTCAGCACCTGAATTCCACTTTGCTTCTGCGGCGTCGATTTTGTAGAAAGATTCACCCATTTCAGTGTGGAAACGAATGTCGTCAAATAAGAAGAATTCTGGCTCAGGACCAAAAAACGCCTTGTCACCGATACCAGTAGATTTCAGGTATTCTTCGGCACGCTGTGCGATAGAGCGAGGGTCACGGTCATAACCTTGCATGGTAGAAGGTTCAACGATACCACAACGGATGTTAACCTGAGCTTCTTCTGCGAACGGGTCTAAAACTGCTGTTGCAGGATCTGGCATCAAAATCATGTCAGACTCGTTAATTCCTTTCCAGCCAGCGATGGAAGAGCCGTCAAACATTTTGCCTTCTTCAAAAAAATCTTCGTCGATAAGTGCTGCGGGAATCGATACGTGCTGCTCTTTACCTTTGGTATCGGTAAATCTTAAATCAACAAATTTCGCTTCACTTTCCGCGATTAAGGCTAAAGCCGATTCTACTGACATAGTGTCCTCCAATTGAGTAGGTCATGGTTGGTGTCAGGAAACACCAGAAAATAATCCTGAAATCATATCGTAATTTAGTAACAGATGTATTTAGCTAATTTCGTGCCATTCAAATAAAACATATTAACCCTTATAAAACAAAGGATTAGAACATGTCTCTGAGAGGTGTTGCACTGTTTTAGCTTCATTGATGCGCTAATATGATGCGCTCTGCACCAATGTGGTGCTGGCAGTGTCCTTCCATATGTTTAAAAGCTAGACTAATTCCAGATTGGTGCAAGATATTCCAAGCTGTTCTTAATTTACACCTCTATTGCCATAGAATTTGTGACAATCCAGTGAATATTCGGCAGAAAGTCTAGATTTCCATCGCTTATTTGTTGATAAACCTGTAAAATCCGCGCCTCGCTGGCATTGTCCGGTTAAAAACCGTACAGAATAAGCAGGATTACTGTTGCCAGTCATCGTTTTAATAAGTTACAGAGAAATCAATACATGACAGCCAATCCGGTAGCCATTGAAAAATTGCGCAATATCGCAATCATCGCCCACGTTGACCACGGTAAAACCACCTTGGTAGATAAACTTCTACAGCAGTCTGGGACTCTTGAAAGTCGCACAGGTGAGACAGAAGAACGCGTGATGGACTCCAACGACATCGAAAAAGAGCGTGGCATTACCATTCTGGCGAAGAATACGGCCATTAAGTGGAACGATTACCGAATCAATATCGTAGATACTCCCGGACACGCCGACTTTGGTGGTGAGGTTGAGCGCGTTATGTCTATGGCTGACTCTGTATTATTGCTGGTTGATGCTCAAGAAGGCCCAATGCCGCAAACGCGATTTGTAACGCAAAAAGCCTTCGCTCAAGGTTTGAAACCAATTGTGGTTATCAACAAGATTGATAAACCAGGCGCACGTCCTGATTGGGTAATGGACCAGGTATTTGATTTGTTTGACAACCTCGGTGCTACCGACGAGCAACTGGACTTCCAGGTGGTTTATGCCTCAGCACTTAATGGTTGGGCTTCACTGGATGCTGACCAGCCCGCGGATGACATGACTGCGCTGTTTCAAACTATTGTCGATCAGGTATCACCTCCTGATGCTGATGTTGATGGTCCTCTGCAAATGCAGATCTCTCAATTGGATTATAATTCTTATGTGGGCGTTATTGGCGTTGGCCGCGTTACACGTGGTAGCGTTAAAATTAACCAACAGGTTACCGTTGTCACTGCTGATGGCAAAAAGCGCAATGGTAAAGTAGGTCAGGTGCTGGGTTACCTTGGTTTGCAGCGCCACGAAGTAGAAGCCGCTTACGCGGGTGACATCATTGCTATCACTGGTCTTGGTGAGCTGAAAATTTCTGATACCGTTTGTGATGTCAACACAGTAGAAGCGTTACCGCCATTGTCGGTTGATGAGCCAACAGTAACCATGACGTTCCAGGTAAATACCTCACCGTTTTCAGGTAAAGAAGGTAAGTTCGTTACTTCCCGTAATATCCTTGATCGCTTAAAAGCCGAGCTGGTGCACAATGTTGCCTTGCGCGTCACTGAAATGGATGATCCAGACAAGTTCCGCGTGTCCGGACGTGGTGAACTACACTTGGGTATCCTAATTGAGAACATGCGTCGCGAAGGTTATGAACTGGCCGTATCTCGACCAGAAGTTATTCTGAAAACCGTTGATGGTGAATTACAAGAGCCATTTGAAACACTGACTATCGACTGCCAGGAAGAGCACCAAGGCTCTATTATGGAGCAGATCGGCTTGCGTAAAGGTGAGCTGACCGATATGTCTCCTGATGGCAAAGGCCGCGTGCGTATGGACTTTATCATTCCAAGTCGTGGGCTGATTGGTTTCCAAACTGAGTTTATGACATTAACCTCAGGTTCGGGTCTGCTTTATCATACATTCGATCATTATGGTGCTCATAAAGGTGGCAACATTGGCCAGCGCAAGAACGGTGTTCTTATCGCTAACGCTGCAGGTAAAGCGTTAACAAACGCATTATTTAACTTGCAAGAGCGTGGCCGTTTGTTCATCGGTCACGGTGTTGAAGTGTACGAAGGTATGGTTATTGGTATTCACAGTCGTGATAACGATTTGACGGTTAATGCGTTAAAAGGCAAGCAGTTAACTAACGTTCGTGCTTCGGGTACCGATGAAGCGCAGAATCTGGTTCCGCCTATCGTCATGTCTTTGGAGCAAGCGCTTGAGTTTATCGATGATGATGAGCTGGTTGAAGTAACACCAGAGAGCATTCGCATTCGCAAGAAGCTACTTACTGAGAATGAGCGTAAACGTGCTTCTCGTGAGAAAGCAAAAGAGGCATAATCTGCATTGCAGTGAAAAAGGGCTCCGAATGGAGCCTTTTTTGTTTGTACTAAAAGCAATAAACTGGTGCTGCACTGGAACATTTTCTCATATATTCGGGTCTGGTTTCTAAATCATAATTTGGAGTGTTTTATGTCTGCCACGATTATCGCACTTGCCGGCTATATCGGCTGGACTATCTTGTTAACCTTGGTTCTTATTGGCTATCGTTCAGTGATTGTTGCTAAAGGGCAAAAAGCCGCCAATGAATTCAATGCCAGTGGAGAAGATGTTACCGCGTTGGGGCTGCGTCTTACCAGAGCACAAGCCAACTGCATTGAGAGCTTCCCCATTGTGGGGGGGACATTTTTGTTGAGTCTGGCCATAGAGCAACAGGCCTTAACGGATCCTTTGGCGTTGGTTGTATTTGCCGCGCGGATGGCACAATCCGCTGTCCATATTCTGTCTACCTCTGTGATTGCGGTGCAATTGCGTCTTGCCTTCTTTTTGGTGCAATTGGGGATTTGCCTGTATTGGCTAACCCTCTTTATTTTATGAGTATTTGAGCTTCTATGATTTTCAGGTTTTTTGAGCAGTTAACCGAACCTTTCCCCAATAAAAAGCCCGTTAAGCCACCTAAAACTTTAATGGCTTTTTGTCTTCATTACTGCCAGGGGATGTGGTTTGTTCTGCTGATGATGTCGCTACTCAGTGCGGCGGTTGCCGTGCTGGAGGTATATTTATTCGGCTACCTTGGCACATTGGTTGACGCTGTTGCTGCAGGCGATCCGGATTCGTTTTTTCAGCAACATCAAAATACCCTGTATTGGATGGCTGCACTGTTAGTTGTTGGCTTACCAACCGTTGTGGTGCTGCAGGCGCTGTTTTCCCACCAGTCTCTGTTGGGGAACTTTCCAATGCGCATTCGCTGGTCGGCCCACCAGTATTTGATTCATCAAAGCCTGTCATTTTTCTACAACGATTTTGCCGGACGGATAGCCACTAAAGTGATGCAAACCGCCCTTTCGGTACGGGAAACTGTACTGAAAATGTTGGATTTGATGGTTTACGTGAGTGTCTATTTCGTGGGTATTGTCATCCTGGTCATGACTATGGATATCAACCTGGCTGTCCCTTTTATTCTGTGGTTTGTTGTTTATGTATTGATTCTGAGATTGTTTTTACCTCGTCTTAAACGCGTTTCACAGCAACAGGCTGATGCCCGCTCCAACATGACTGGCCGCATTGTAGACAGTTACACCAATATCCAGACAGTAAAGCTCTTCTCTCATAGCGCACAAGAAACTGAGTATGCCAGAAGTAGTATGGATACGTTCTTAAAAACAGTGTACCCCCAAATGCGTCTGGTTACGCTGCTGGATGGTTGCATTTGGCTGAGTAATGCCCTGCTGGTTTTTGCTGTGGTGACTGCCGGGCTCTACTATTGGCAAGAAGGCACAGTAACAGCTGGAGATATCGCAGTTTCCGTAGCACTGGCAATGCGACTCAATGGCATGTCCCAGTGGATTATGTGGGAAATATCCGGGTTATTTGAAAATATAGGAATGGTGCAAGATGGCATGAACACGCTCTCTTTACCCACCGAGGTTAAAGATAGCGAAGCGGCTAAGCCGTTACGTGTTGATGATGGTGCTATTACCTTTCAGCAAATCAATTTTAATTACAAAAGTACATCTCAGCAGGTTCCAGTATTTGACGGGTTGCAATTGAACATCAGGGCAGGGGAAAAAGTGGGCATTGTGGGCAAATCCGGTGCCGGTAAATCTACCTTGGTGAATCTGTTGTTGCGTTTCTTTGATGTTGATTCTGGTAGCATTTTTATAGATGACCAGGATATTAGCCAGGTTAAACAAGAAAGTTTGCGTGCCAATATCAGCATGGTGACTCAGGACACGAGCTTGCTGCATCGTTCTATTCGTGAAAACATTCTGTACGGCAAACCTGACGCGACAGAAGCGGAACTAATTAGCGCCGCAAAACAGGCGGAAGCCCATGAGTTCATTATGAGTTTATCTGATCAACAAGGTCGCACTGGCTACGATGCTATGGTGGGGGAGCGTGGAGTTAAACTTTCAGGGGGGCAACGACAGCGCATTGCTATTGCCAGAGTTTTATTGAAAGACGCACCCATCTTAATTTTGGATGAAGCTACCTCTGCTTTGGACTCTGAAGTTGAAGTGGCCATTCAGGAAAGCCTGAACAAAATAATGGACAACAAAACTGTTTTGGCCATTGCACACCGCTTATCCACAATTGCCGCGATGGACAGGTTGATTGTATTGGATAAAGGAAGAGTTATTGAAATGGGCTCACACCAGGAGTTATTGGCATTAAACGGCCAATATGCGAGGTTATGGAAGCATCAAACGGGCGGATTTCTGGGGCTGGAGTAAATTCTTTGCCTCAATGAGTGATTTCATATATCAGCGTTGTTGCAAATGCTAATAGTTACCATTAACATTGAGAAAACCAAACTAATGGACTCTCAATGAAAAATCTTTTGCTAAGCGCTGTCTCAATTTCGTTTCTAGTGGCTCCCACTCTTTCGGCGGACGAAGACTACGATCACTTTCCGGCATTGCAGGCACCTGATACCAGTGTTGCTATCTGCAATTTAAATAACTTTAACGCCAAGCTACAAGCGATATTGAATAAACCTCAAATCGGAGTTGAAGACATGGTTAAAGTGCACGAACTTACCTATACCTTAGAGAATGCCGTGCAGCGATTACAGCAGGATCTTGTGGTGATTGCTGATGATCTGGAGCGTGCCCACAAAGCATCGGAATCATTGCAGCAGGACATGCTGAGAACTTCTAGCAATGCTTACCTCAGTGCTTTAGAACTGCTATTACAACCCAAAGAGTGTAAAAGCTGACACTTGCTCAAATTGCTTCCCGAAAAACATAAATCTAGCGGCAGCCACTGGGCTAGTCAGTGTCAGGCTGGGCAGAGGTGGTTGCTATATTGTTTTTAATTGGAATTTTCAGCATAAATAGCAGTAGCGAACTGCACAGCAGGGCCAACATCAATTGTAACTGCCAGGTGTCTCTGACCAGATAAATAGATAGAGAAAACACCACGACGATCATGATCACTGCCCGACGGCGGGCGGAAGAAGTAATCGATCTTGACTCTTCCCATTGCCTCAACGTGCTACCAACCCATGGATTGTTTAAAAGCATAGCGTGAAATCGAGGTGAGCTGCGATTAAACAACCATAATGCCAGCAATAAAAATGGAGTGGTGGGTAGTATCGGCAAAAATGCACCTAACACACCTAACAAGATGCAAGTCCAGCCAGACATTATGTAGATAATCTTTGTTATTTTCTGTAGAGCCAAAAATACGCCTCAACTTATCGTTTGATGAGCCGGTGGGGTGCCTTTAAAGATACGCCGATGGCGATTTCATTTCGAGCAAAACTTTTACAAAGTTGTTTGCTGTTTTGCAGTGCCTCGCCATCGCTTTAGATCTTTTTATTCCCACCTCCGTTTTGGAAATAACAAAATGTTATGCAAATGATAATGATTATCATTTGAAATTAATTTCAGGTTAAGGCAGGATAATAACACCTGTAAAAAAAGTTAACCGTTATGCTCAAGTCTCAGTTAAATTTAAACCAATCTGGTACGACACATTCGGAAGCTCGGAACCAGAAAAAAAACGTAAACTTCCTGTGTGCACATCACCGCGATTGGTTGTACTTCAATTCGCATTTGGGTTTTGATTATTTGCATCAGATGCAGTTAAAAGGAGAAATCCTTGCAGAGCAGCAATGCTGGCAAGAGGCTTTACCCCAGTTAGGATGTGCGTGGGAAACCAGTCAAATCCTGGTGGATATTTATGGTACGGAACATCTCTATCTGATTACCCAGCTGGGTTGTTTAACTATGTTATTGCATCACTGCCTTGAGCAGTTAAAACAAGCCGAACTGGCTCAGCAAGTATGCACACAAGCGAGTAATAAGCTGTTGCAGGCGGTTGCCAGTGTTCAGCCTGATAGCGATGAGTATGCTTATATAATGCAGTGTATTACGCATCTTCGAAATCCAGCTCAATTTCGCTTGTATCTTATGAGCCCAAGGTCAGGAATAAAGCAATGGCCGACGCACTAAACAACTTCAAAGGAACCCTGTTCCTGTCGGCGAGCTTACTCGGGAGTTCAGCGCTTTTCGCTAGATCGGAAAGCTCTATTCATTCTTCTGATATTGACTGGACAGGCCGATTGTTTTTTGCGGGCTTTTTATTGGTAATGATGGCTATTTTATTTGCGCTGGTAAATTTTGTGCTGGCCCAACCTAAACAGCACAGTAACTGACGCACCCTCAGGTGCGGGCTTGTACTTCATCTTGAATGTGCACAAAGTTCATTAATGTCTAATTGTTATGCTAACTGTGCGTAAACTCTGATTTTTAACTATCATATTCAATGAGAATTTCAGTTATCGGGTTTATATCACTTGTTTCTTTGTCGTCGTATTTTATTTTGGGCTTTGTTACCTGTATTGCTGGTACCTGCCTCCTATGCTGATAATTTTCAGGCTAATCAACCAGTTACCCTCAAACGCATATCCACTGCTGAAGGACTAACTCAGGGCACTATCAATGATATTTACCAGGATAATACCGGGTTTATCTGGCTGAGTACTGCAGAAGGGCTGAACATATACAATGGTTACAGTGTCAGGCCTTTCGAGAGAGCTGACGGCTTGTTAAAGGGAGCTTATTTTTATTTTGTCACTCAGGACAAAACGGGATTGTTTTGGATATCGGTGTCTGAGCATGGTTTGTATAGCTTTAATGCACAAACAAACGAATTAAAACTGCACTGGGATAGCAGTGAGGATTGGAACCGAGATGTACTGGCCTTTCAATTTGATGAGGGCACCAATACTACCTGGTTTTTTACCTCCGACAACGTCCTCAAATATTCACATCACAGCCAGTCATTAGCTACTGAACCTCAGGTACTTGATAATTTCCTGGAAGAGCAGTTTATCACCACCTCTGAAACGCTAAATGGCTACACCTGGCTGGGAACCAACAAGGGACTGATGCGATTTTCCCCCCTTTCGGGTGAGACTAAGTTAATTCAGTTTTCCACGATTTCTGAACCGGAGCGTACCGATGAATATCAGCAGCGCATTCGGAAATTGATCACTGACCAGCAAGGCCGTCTATGGGTGGCCACAGCCAATGGTTTGTTCTTGTTAACGAAAGAACAACTTCCAGATCGAGATGATTCGAAACAAGAGAAATTGTTTGTAAAACCCGTTATTTCGGGTCTGCAGTTTCATGACTTGTTACTTGAGGAAAACCGCATTTTAGCGGCTTCTAATAAGGGTTTGATGGAAGTGCAACTGGATAATTTGCAGACCCGACAGGTGCTTAGATTCTCAAATTCTAATCAGGACATTTTTAACGATCGCATTATCAAACTGTTCCGAGACAAGAACAATAACTATTGGCTGGCCTCCAATGCTCGGGGGGTGTATGTCTGGAATCCAAAAACTCAAGCTTTCAAGAATTACTTTAACAGTAATACTACCGGGAAAATGCTCAGTAGTAATGAAATTTGGGATATTGAAGAAGTGGAGGCAAACAAACTGTGGATTGGTACCTCAAACGGACTGACATTTCTCGATTTGGAAAAGAATTTCTCAGAATTTTGGTTTACCGAGGAAGCCCAAGAAGGGCTGTTGTCTCAGGTCTACCAAGTGGCTTATCACGATAAGTTAGGCCTTTGGTTAGCAACCAGCGAAGGTGTTCGACTGTTTGATATTGAAACAAAAGCACTGAAGCCGGTTCCTTTGGCGAATGAAGAGCAGCGCACCATATTTGAAGATCAACAGTCATTTTTTTATATCGATCAACAGGAGCAGGTGTGGCTATCGACACTGGATAGTTATTACATTTATCAACCCGACACTGGAATTTTGAAAGAGCTAGCTCAACTGAAAGACAGTGTTAATCCTTATTTTAGCTTTGGATTTATCGGCGAGGTGCCTGGTACCAGAATGATGCTCTTGAGTGCTTCAGGCCAACTTTGGGGAGTAAACACCGAAACCCTTGAGCCTCGCTTATTATACGAACTTGAGAGCTATTCTCCGCAAGAGTTTATCTATGTGGATAACTGGAGTCTGGACAGCGAAAAAGGTTTGGTTTGGCTGAGCTTCACCAGCCATGGATTGGTGGCACTAGCGTATAATGATTGGCACGAAGTACACAGTTTTAAATCAGTAAACTCCAAGAGTATAGATTTTAATTATGGTCTGCTTCAAGACAATAATCGCAGGCTTTGGTTCAGTTCTCACAAAGGCATATTCAGCTATGGATTGGATAATGCCCACCTGATGAATTTCGACTTGTCTTATGGTCTCGCCGCATTGGAGTACAATGCGGGAGCTTGGAAAAAACTAAAGTCAGGCGAGTTGGCCTATGGTGGCGTCAAAGGCTTAACGATTTTTGACCCCGACATTATTGCCAAAGGGCAGGATCCTCACAGGAGTGTCATCATCGACAGCGTTACATTGGCCAATAGAGAGTTAGCATCAAGTTACACTGATTTGGCAGAACGGTCTTTTGCACTTCAGTACAATGATGCTGGTATCAATATCAGTTTTTCTACTTTGGGTTTTGAGCAACAGGATCAAGTTCAATATCTGTATTCCTTACAGGGCAAAGAGACGGTGGATTACCCAATTACAACGGACAATAGTGCTCGTTTTTCACAGTTATCACCGGGGAATTACGATTTTGTCGTGCGTGCTATTTCCCCTGTGACGGGATTTACCACTAAGCCTGCTAAGGTTCATTTTGTGGTGGCTTATGCCCCGTGGAATTCGCCACTTGCAAAAGCCGGGTACGCGTTTGTCGTGTTACTTATCATTACTGCCATCATTTACCGCCGCAAGTTAAAGCAGCGAGTGCTGCTAACCATTAACAAAGAGTTAGTGGACAGTGAGCAGCGCTTACGTATGGCTTTAAAATCCAGTCAAAGCGAAGCATGGGAATGGCAAGATAAAGACAAAATGATCAGTTTTGTGGGCAGTGCCAATCAGAAAAATATGGGAGCCGGGCAGACATTCAGGCAACACTGCCAACAAATTCATCCAGATGATCGAAGCGAATTCATGCGGGAATGGAAAAGCTTATTTGATTCAGACTCAGTGGATGCTTTTAGTTTTACCTATCGCGTACAGCAAGCAGATAACAGTTATCACTGGTATCGCAATGTGGGCCAAATCCTGAAACGCAACGACAGTGGAAAGCCCGTTTTCATCTCAGGACTGTTCACTGATGTCAATGAAGCGCAAACGGCTGTTGCCAGCGCCATGGTGTTTGGTGAAGCATTCCGCAATACCAAAGATTGGGTGTTGATTATTGATTCCGATTTCAATGGTGTGATGGCGAACAACTCCTTTTACAAGGCGTTTAATTATGATCTGGATTCGCAAGTATCCCTGCGCGATGAAGTATTCATTGGCCTGACTGACAAAATGCGTAAGTATCGCCAAATCATGGTACAGATGGCTGTGGGCGAGCACTGGCACGGAGAAGACAATATCGATGTCAAGAATTTGGGGAATCGGGATGTACTGATCAATATCAGTTTGATCAGTATCGAGAATCGAGAAAAAAACCACTATGTGGTGATCTTTACTGACATCACTGAACAGAAAAAAGCAGAAGAAGAAATCAAGCTGCTGGCCAATTATGACACGCTGACACAACTGCCTAACCGCACCTTATTGCTGGACAGAATGGAACACGCCATCCAGGTAGCAGACCGCAACAAAAATACCCTGGCGGTGTTGTTTGTGGATCTAGACCGATTTAAGCAAATCAATGATTCATTGGGACACGATTACGGCGACAAATTACTGCAAGCGGTTGCGACCAGGTTAAAAGAGCGTGTGCGCAAACAAGATACCGTTGCGCGTTTAGGTGGTGATGAGTTTGTGGTGCTATTGGAGTCATTTAAAGATGTCACTCAAGTGGGGGAAGTGGCTCAGGAGTTAAGCCACTGTATTGCGGAGACCATGGCGTTGGGCGAGCACAATGTCAGTATTACTCCCAGTATCGGCATTGCCTTGTACCCCAGCGATGCACGAGTTCCAGAAGAGTTATTGCGAGATGCCGACATTGCCATGTATCACGCTAAAAAAGATCCCGGTAAATGTTATCACTTTTACACCGAATCAATGGATGTAGAAGTCCGCGAAAAACTGCAAAAGGAATCCAAAATTAAGCGTGCTCAAGCTTGCCAGGAGTTTGTAAACTACTATCAACCCATTTTGGATTCTGATAGTGGCCGGGTTGTAGGTGCTGAGTTACTGCTGCGCTGGGTCACCAATGATGGCATCGTACCGCCCAATGAATTTATTCCTATGGCAGAACAAATTGGCTTGATTATTCCAATGACCAATGACGCTTTGCGTCGCGGTTTATCAGATACCGCGGGCTGGCGGAAAGTGGTCCCTGATTTTTATCTATCTATCAACCTTTCCGTTACTCACTTTGAACAGGATGGTGTTGCTGAGAGTATGGTAAGTGTGCTTGATGAATATCAATTGCCAGCGTCTGCTTTACGAGTTGAAGTGACGGAAAGTGCATTGATGTTACATCCCGAAAAAGCGATCACAACGATGCAGCGGTTCCAGTCTTTGGGTGTGCAGTTAGCTTTGGATGATTTTGGTACCGGCTATTCTTCTTTTGCTTATTTAAAACGACTGCCTCTCAATGTAGTGAAACTGGACAGAAGTTTTGTGGCGGGCATTGGCTCTGATGAAAAAGACGAAACCATCGTAGAAGCCATTTTAGGTTTGGCGCAGAACTTGGGACTTTTGGTAGTGGCCGAAGGGGTTGAATCAGAGCTGCACGAAGCGTTTTTAAAACAGCGTACCTGTCAGTACTTTCAAGGTTTTTATTATGCCAAACCAATGGGAAGCGGGGACTTTTCAAGTTATTTGAAGTGCAATCTCAGCGATGGTGAAGACTAAACACTTGCCGGGTAAGGTGCAGATAACCTTGGCACCGAATCGCTCTTTAACGTGGCGACAAAGCAAGTTAATCATGGGCACTTTTGCTCTTTTTTGTTTGACCATCGCCATTATCTGGGCTTTTGTGGGGGCTTGGCTGGTGCTACCTTTTGCTGGGCTGGAAGTGGCACTGCTTTTGTTCGTAACCTGGTTGGTGTCGAAGTCCACCTATCAGAGCCAAATCGTCTTGCTAAGTCCGCAATATATTTCTCTACAAAAAGGCTATGGCAAGCGTTTGCAAGGTTATTTATTTGAATATAGTCAAAGCTATTTGGTTACCTATGAACCCCGTCACCCTGAAGACACATTGGAATTACTGCTGAGAGATAAAATTAAATCCGTACCTATAGCAGAATTTCTGAATCTGGAAGACCAGCAGCGGTTGATCAAGCTGTTACAAGAGCACGGCATAACTCTTCACAAAATTAAGCCGTCTATTGCACTTGATTGTTGAGCGAGTGTAAAACTTCTTTTACCTGTATCAGGTGAATAAACTGATATCTGCGTTGAACTAACTTGAGTGTAAATCCGGTCTAAACTAGTCTTAACAGATAGGAGGTGACTATGCGTATTTCTGGTCTTCTAACTATTTTTGCCATTCTGTTGTTGAGTGGTTGTCAAAGTACTGAGCAAGCTCAAGTGGAGCTTAAACCTGTCTTTCTGGATACTTCTTTTTCTGGTTACGAGGCTGTTCCGGTAGAGTCCGAGCAGGAAATATTTGCCTTAGACTCAGACGCTAAGGTATTTGTAAATAACCTCACCATCGCCAAAAATATGGTGCATGCCAAGAATCGCAATAAGGTGATGGAGGGCTTGATTAGAGCCATTTTCAATCGTTCTGATTTTAATATGATTTACGACAATGGCGCTAACACCACCGCCAGTGAAACCTTCAACAATAGAGCTGCGAATTGTCTGTCTTTGTCGATAATGACTTATGCGCTTGCCAAACAGGCTGGTTTTAACGTGACGTTTCAGGAAATCGAAATCCCAGAATACTGGACGCGAAAAGATGGATACAGCCTGATCAATGGTCATATCAATTTGCGCATTAGTGATGTCAGCGACACCTCTATGATCTTGTTAGAAAACCGCACTATGGTGGTGGACTTTGATCCGTTTTCACCGAAAAAATACTTCCCTTCTACTGAAGTAGATAAACAGCGGGTTGTATCCATGTTTTACAACAACAAAGGCGCAGAAGCCTTGGTAAATGGTGATTACCTTACGGCTTATTCGTATTTAAAAGCTGCTGTTCAAGCCGATATCCTGTTTCAGGATGCCTGGACCAATTTAGGTATTTTATACCGCATGGCTGGCCACT
Source organism: Planctobacterium sp. AWM4_229 (assembly GCF_056160305.1). Classification (NCBI taxonomy): domain Bacteria; kingdom Pseudomonadati; phylum Pseudomonadota; class Gammaproteobacteria; order Alteromonadales; family Alteromonadaceae; genus Planctobacterium; species Planctobacterium sp. AWM4_229. The sequence continues at coordinate 18,433 of NZ_JBSWWX010000010.1, forward strand.
ATGATTGGGCCGAAAAAACTTATGAAGAAGCGTTAAAACTCAATCAGGATAACCTGACCATCTGGGAGAACCTGGCGATTTTGCATGAACATCAGGGGCGCCTGGAACTAGCAAAAAACATTCAGGCGTTTGTAACTCAGAAACGTCTCAGCAATCCTTATTATCACTTTATTCTCGGGGAGCAAGAGCTTGAAATGGGCAACTTCCAAGAGGCATTGGCGCACTACAAAAAAGCGATTCGCATAGACGAAAGTCACCATGAGTTTTATTTTGGTATGGCTAAAGCTCACGCCAATTTGGGCAATAGCAAGCAGGCTATGAAATACCTCAAACGAGCGAAGCGAAATACTCAAATTGATGATCTAAAAGATCGTTATCAACACAAAATGGATTTATTTGCCAAACTATAATGGCTTAACGTCGGCATTAATTTTTATTGTTTGCTGCGCATGTTTGCTCAGCATTATTTCTCGGCCAGTATTGGCTGATGAGCAATGTCGTGCTTTAAATCAGCAATATACGCCCGAGCAGGAGCAACTTTGGCAGGACATTTCCTTTCTCAGTGATCCTGATATGCAAGGGCGTAAAGGTGGGACCGAAGGAGCTCGATTGGCGCGTGACTACATTGTACAGCGCTTTGCACAATCAGGGCTACAGCCCTTGACACAACTAGCCTCTCAGCAAGATAAACAGGAGGCTGATTTCGCTTGGCACCATTATTTTTCTCCCGCAAGCCTGTCTTCTGTCAAAAAGGGCGTGAATGTTGTGGGGTATCTGCCAGGAGAAAATCAACAGCAGTTTATTGTCATCACCGCCCATTATGATCATCTTGGGAAAAAGGGCCGGCAGATTTTTGCTGGCGCTAACGACAATGCCTCTGGTGTTGCAGCCTTGTTTTACCTTGCACATAAGTTAAGTGAGCACAAGACTGCGCTTTCTGTATTGTTCCTGGCTACAGACTACGAAGAGGCCGGGTTGAAGGGGGCTACGGCCTTTTTGGAAGATAACCTGATCGCGCAAAGTGACATAAAACTCAATATTAATTTGGACATGATCGCTCAGCCCGGTAGAGAGTGGACTCTTTACGTTTCCGGGACGCACAGACAACCGCAATTTAAACCTGTGATTGAAGAGGTTATCGCTTCTGCATCGATTTGCCTGGAGATGGGATTGGATAAACCCTCTCGCAGTTACGACCGAAAATTGCGTATCGACTGGCGCAAAGCCAGCGACCACTGGGAATTTGCACGCCGTGACATTCCCTGGTTATATCTTGGAGTGAAGGACTATAAGTACTATCACACCCCAAGAGATACTATCGAAAAGCTGTCTCAACCTTTCTACACTGGCGTGGTAAGCACCGCTTTAAATACCGTTATCGCGATGGATGACTTTTTGTCCCGTTAGCTTTAACGTTTTTGCACCATTCTGAATCTCCATCTTGACTGCTGCACCAATAAAGTGCAAATAATGGTTTTGATTCTTACCTGAAAATTGTTAAGTTTATGAAATATATCAATTATTTTCTCTGGCACAGGTTTTGATTATCAAAATACGTGGAACACACCGCTTTTAAAATAGCCAAAAATATGGGGAACAATATATGAAATTAGTCAGTGCCATTATCAAGCCATTCAAGCTTGATGATGTCCGTGAAGCAATTTCGGACATCGGGATAGACGGCTTAACCGTGACAGAAGTCAAAGGTTTTGGTCGTCAAAAAGGTCACACCGAATTATATCGTGGTGCCGAATACCAGGTGGACTTTTTACCTAAAGTGAAGTTAGAGATTGCCGTACAAGACGATCAGGTTGAGCGTCTTGTAGAAGCTATCGTTAACGCCGCTAAAACCGGGAAAATTGGAGACGGTAAAGTCTTTGTTTTCGATCTTGAACACGCCGTTCGTATCCGTACCGGTGAAACTGATAGCGACGCTATCTAAGTCACATTAGGAGAACACAATGGAAACAACATTCGAATTACAATACGCACTAGATACTTTTTACTTCTTGATATGTGGTGCCCTGGTAATGTGGATGGCAGCAGGTTTTGCCATGTTGGAAGCGGGTTTGGTACGCGCTAAAAACACCACTGAAATACTGACTAAGAACGTCGCTCTGTATGCAATTGCCTGTACTATGTACATGATTTGCGGTTACTCCATCATGTATGGTGGTAGTGATTTCTCACTATTTTTAAGTGGTATTACTGGTGATGGTGCAACAGGCGCTGAAGATCCAGCTACCTATGCTCCGTCTGCGGATTTCTTCTTCCAGGTGGTATTCGTTGCTACAGCAATGTCTATCGTATCTGGTGCCGTTGCTGAGCGCATGAAGCTTTGGGCATTCCTTGCTTTTGCGGTTGTTATGACTGGTTTTATCTACCCAATGGAAGGTCGTTGGACTTGGGGTGGCGAAGCCGTATTTGGCATGTACACTTTAGGTGACTTAGGTTTCTCTGACTTCGCCGGTTCAGGTATTGTACACATGGCGGGTGCCGCAGCTGCTCTTGCTGGTGTTATCCTGCTGGGTGCTCGTAAGGGTAAATACAGCGCTGACGGTAAAGTTAACGCTATTCCGGGGGCGAACTTGCCACTAGCCACTCTAGGTACATTCATCCTTTGGATGGGCTGGTTCGGCTTTAACGGTGGTTCCGTATTGGCGACAGCAAGCGTTGAAAGCGCTAATGCCGTAGCCGTTGTATTCATGAACACTAACGCTGCAGCTGCTGGTGGTTTGATTGCTGCTCTTGCCGTGGCTAAATTCATGTTTAAGAAAGCGGACCTGACCATGGCCTTAAACGGTGCCTTGGCTGGTTTGGTTGCCATTACTGCTGAGCCTTCAACACCTACGCCTCTGCAAGCAACACTATTCGGTGCTTTAGGCGGTGTATTAGTTGTCTTCTCTATCGTAGCTCTGGACAAGTTCAAGATTGACGATCCAGTAGGTGCGATTTCAGTGCACGGTACTGTTGGTTTGTTAGGTCTGTTGCTTGTTCCAGTAACTAACCCACTGACTGAAGACGGTGGTGCTTCGTTCAGCGGTCAGTTAATTGGCGCGTTAACCATCTTCTTATGGGTATTCGTAGCGAGCTTCGTAGTTTGGTTTATCCTGAAAACCGTGATGGGTATCCGGGTATCTGAAGAAGAAGAATACGAAGGTGTTGATACCACTGAATGTGGTATGGAAGCCTATCCAGATTTTACTGTGAAAAGCTAATTTCATATTAATCAGGAAATTGAATAATAACAAATTTGGGCGGCTCGTTTGACATCCGACCCGCTCCACCAGAGTTCCTTCAGGAACCGGGGGAAACCCCAAAATAGCTTCATATGCTATATGCCCTTTTTCGCCCCGGCACTGCCGGGGCTTTTTCGTATAATGTCTTGGCGGTTATAGCAGAAATTTTTTTAAACTACGATCCTGTAGTAATGTATGTCAGTATCAAGAAAAAAATCTAGCACACTCAGGAGCTTGTCTTGAAAAGCCGTACATTACTCACCTTAATACTCAGCGCTTTGCTGCTCATTAGTTTTTCCGGAAATGCTTTTGACCGAGTCACCGGGAAACACTTTGCCAGTCGTTCGGAAGTGATCGCCCAAAATGGCATGGCTGCCACTAGTCAGCCACTGGCTACTCAAGTGGCATTGGATGTTTTGAAAGCTGGTGGTAATGCCATTGATGCTGCTATAGCTGCAAATGCTATGCTGGGCTTGGTGGAGCCCACAGGTTGCGGCATTGGCGGTGATTTGTATGCTATTGTTTGGGATGCAAAGTCGAAAAAACTACACGGTCTGAATGCCTCAGGGCGCTCACCTCAAAGCTTACAAATGAGCCATTTTGAAACGCTAGGGTTAGAGAAAATTCCATCCTTTGGCCCTTTACCTGTTTCGGTACCTGGCGCCGTGGATGGTTGGTACCAGTTGCATGATAAATTCGGCTCTATGCCGATGGCGGAGCTGTTGAGTCCGGCGATTCAATACGCCCGAAATGGCTTTCCTGTGTCAGAGTTGATTGCCCACTATTTTGCCTTAAACGAAGCGCGCATAGGCCATTATCCCGGCTTTAAAGAAACTTTTTATGTTAACGGCGGCGTGCCTAAAAAAGGGGATATTTTTACTAATCCGGCGTTAGCTGCCACTTATGAAAAGATTGCCACTGGCGGGCGTGACGCTTTTTACAAAGGCGATATCGCTCGCATTATTGCTGCCTATATGAAAGAGCAAGGTGGATTTTTGCAATACGAAGACCTGGCGTCACATACTTCAGACTGGGTGGAGCCCTTATCTACCAGCTATCGAGGTTATGATGTCTGGGAGTTACCGCCCAACGGACAAGGAATAGCTGCACTGCAAATTTTGAATGTGATGGAGCTATTTGATGTGGAGGAGATGGGTTTTGGTTCCTCTGACTATGTTCACGCTTTTGTGGAGGCGAAAAAGTTAGCCTTTGAAGACAGAGCGCGTTTTTATTCCGATATGGACTTTAACAAACAGCCTATTGATATGTTGATCTCCAAAGAGTATGCACAAACCCGCAGACAGCTTATTGATATGAATAAAGCGGCGAAGCGCTATGATGCAGGCCCTTACGAAGGAGACACTATTTACCTCACTACCGCTGATAGTGAGGGCAACATGGTGTCGTTGATCCAGAGTAACTACCGAGGTATGGGCTCTGGCATGACTCCAACAGGGCTTGGGTTTGTATTACAGAATCGAGGCGAGTTATTTGCTTTGCAGGCGGATCACTTTAATGCCTATGCCCCCGGTAAACGCCCGTTTCACACTATTATTCCGGCGTTCGTTACCCGTAACGGTAAACCCTGGATTAGCTTTGGAGTTATGGGCGGTGGCGCACAACCACAAATGCATGCCCAGGTGATAATGAACCTGATTGATTTTGGTATGAACTTGCAGGAAGCCGGCGACGCGCCGCGCATCCTTCACAGTGGCTCCAGTCAGCCCACAGGTGAAATGATGATAGATGGCGGTTTTGTTAGTCTGGAAAATGGCTTTTCAGCGCAAACGCGACGGGAATTGCTGGGCAAGGGGCATTCTTTGCGTGAAGTCTCAGGTTGGTTTGGTGGTTATCAGGCCATCATGCGGGATCCGAAAACCGGTGTATATTACGGTGCTTCTGAGAGTCGTAAAGACGGTCAGGCGTCAGGATATTGATTATCTGGCGCTGAAATTAACGCAAATATTCACGCTTTAAAAAATATGCGATATTCTTAAGTATCGCTTTTTATTCAGGAATCTTATGCCACAACCACAAAAAGGCATCTGTGCAGAGCCAAATCTGCATGCCTTGTATTTGATGTTCAATGTGATTGATGAGCAAGATCATGCGATTCGAGAAAAGCTGGCTAAAATCCTCGATGTCTTCAATCACTACGACGAAGAGCATTATGAAGCCATGATTTCGGGGGTTGTGGCGATTGGTAGCAACTATTGGATGGAGCTGTATCCAGGTGAGCTACCTCTCGAACTCGCCCCTTTTCCTGATATGTCCTGCGAAGATCGCAGTGCACCTGTGGTACCCAGTGATTTGTTTATTCAAATTAGGGCCGATAGAGCCGATATCTGCCATGCCATTGGTGTGGAGGTTTATGAGCTGCTAAAGATTCACGTAGAGCTGGTGGAGCAAGTAAAAGGCTTCCGCTATCTGGATGGTAGAGATCTCACTGGCTTTGTGGACGGCACTGAAAACCCCAAGGGCATGAAGAAGCTAGATGTGGCGATAGTAGCTGATGAAGATCCCAACTTTACTGGTGGTAGCTATATCCATGTGCAGCGCTACCGTCATAACCTGGATCGTTGGAATCAGGTGGAAGTGGAAGAACAGGAAAAGATTATCGGTCGCACCAAATCGGATGATGTTGAGTTTCTATCCCATAAAAAAGCCCGCTTTGCCCACACTAAACGCACCAGCTTAAAAGATGAAGAGGGTAACAGCCTGGAAATCCTGCGACAAAGCATGCCATACGGCAATATGAAGGTGCAGGGCTTGTTTTTCGTTTCCTGCTGCAAGAGTAGTAAACCCTTTACTAAAATGCTGGAAAGTATGATTTTTGGTGATGAAACAGGCACTTACGATAAGTTACTGGATTTTACTACGCCTGAAACAGGGGCCGCCTATTTTGCGCCATCCGTGGACTTTATTAAACGCTTAGGAAAAATCCCGCCAGCGCATTTTTAGCCTACTCACAAATAAGTCTTCTGTCTTATATAAAACTGGTGCTTTTTAATGTGGTTTGATGATAAATTGCTATGCTTTTACATGGTAGCAACTTCAGATAACCCTAATGAGTGCACAAATCGATAACCACATCAGTCTAAAAACCAAAGCCAGCTATGGTATAGGTGCGCTCGGAAAAGACTTTGCAGTATCCATCATCTATGTCTATCTGATGTTCTATTATACAGATGTTGTCGGGTTATCTGCGGCCTTTGTAGGAACCCTGTTTTTGTTTGCCCGCATCATCGACGCCGTTACTGACCCTATGATGGGGATGGTAGTGGATAATACCCGAACGCGTTTTGGTAAGTTTCGGCCCTGGATCTTAATCGGAACTTTGGTCAATGGGGCCTTTTTAGTTGCGGTGTTCAGCACACACCATTTCGAAGGCAGCATGCTCTATGTTTATGCTGCGATCACTTACATCCTTTGGGGGGTTACCTACACCATCATGGATATTCCCTATTGGTCTATGATACCGGCGCTTTCTGATGACAGAGGAGAACGGGAGAAGCTGGTGGTATGGCCGCGTATCTTTGCCAGTATTGCATGGATGATTATGGGGACTTGGGGATTGTATGCCGTAGGTGTACTTGGCGGAAAAGACAAAGGCACAGGCTTTGTCTATTTGACGCTATTAATAACGGTCTTTTTTATATTTAGTAGTGTCCTGACCGTGCTCAATGTCAAAGAGAAGGTGACGGTAAATACCCATACTGAGAAGTTTGGGCTCACCGATGTTGTCGCGATTCTCTCAAAAAATGACCAACTCAAAGCACTGTTTGGTTGTGTATTGTTTTTCAATCTGGCAATCCATCTTATTGGTGGTTTTGCTATTTATTATTTTACCTATGCCATTGGCCGAGATGACTTGTTTCCTGTTTTTATGGCGGCCAGCGGCATTTCCGAAATCCTCGGGGTTTTTCTGTTTCCTCGTTTATCAAGGATCTTACCGCGTCGCTTTATGTGGTTTTTGGCCTGCGGCTTCCCGGTATTGTGCTGTTTTATCTTGGCTTTTGCTGCTTTTGCCGCACCAGAAAACACCTTGCTAGTGGCTGCTGCAGGGGCTTGTCTTAAGTTTGGCTTTGGCATTGCCAATGGACTCGCAACAGTGATGTTGGCTGACGTCGTGGACTACGGTGAGCACAAAACCGGCAAGCGTAGCGAGAGTATCATTTTTTCAGTGCAGACCTTATTGGTGAAAGGCGCAGGCGCGCTGGCGGGATTCTTTACCGGGGTAGGGTTGTCAGTGGTGGGGTATATACCCAATGAGCAGCAAAGCACAGATACCATTTGGGGAATTCGCACCCTGATGATAGGTGCGCCTTTTATTTTGATGTTTTTCAGCGCGTGGGTATACAAAAAGTGGTATCACCTGCATGAAGGGTTTTCTCCTGAGAACAACAAGCTCAAACACCCAAAGCAACCAGTTATTACTTAACTTTTCAAAGAGATCAGGAACTAAAGTGAGAACGTTACACGATATATTGGCGTGCCGGGATTGGGAAAATCCCCAAATCACTCGCATTAATACACAGCCAGCACACACTGGATTATCGGCATGGACAGATTTAGAACAAGCCCGAAGCGACAACCCATCGCAGTTCAAACTCTCTTTAAATGGCACATGGCGCTTTAAGTTGTTTGCCTGTCCAGAAGATGTGCCAGAAGAAGCGGTTTCGGCAAATTTTGATGCAGCAAACTGGCATGGCATTGACGTTCCATCAAATTGGCAACTGCAAGATGCAGCTAAAGGCCAAGACAACCCCATTTATACGAATGTGAAGTATCCTTTTGAGGATAAGGCGCCGTTAGTTCCAAAAGACAACCCAACCGGATGTTATTTCACCGAGTTCGAAGTGCCTGACAGCTGGCGAACAAGGCAAAATCGTATTTGCTTTGAGGGGGTAAATTCCGCCTTTCACTTGTGGTGCAACGGTCGCTGGGTGGGGTATTCTCAAGACAGTCGGTTACCTGCTGAATTTGATTTGAGCCATTGTTTGGTGGATGGCACAAATCGCTTGATGGTGATGGTTTTGCGCTGGAGCGATGGCTCTTATCTGGAAGACCAGGACATGTGGTGGTTAAGTGGTATTTTTCGGGATGTTACTTTATTGAGTAAACCTCAGCTTGCAATCCAAGACTTTACCGTGCGCACGGAGCTGGATGCCGTCTACCGAGATGCCAGTATCGAAGTTGAGACTCTGTTGACTCAAGCCAATGATACTGTAAAGGTTGAAGTTTCAATATTTGATGCCCAAGGCAAGTTGATTGAGCGTCAATCGAGCCAGCCCAAACAAAAGCCCATCGATGAGAAAGGAGCCTATCCAGATCGCTGCTTTAGCAGGATTGCGTTGCATAATCCTGAAAAATGGAGTGCTGAGTCACCTTATTTGTATCGATTGATAGTAACCCTCTACTCCGACAACGGTGAGGTTCTGGATTGTGAAGCCTGCGATTTGGGTATTCGTCAGGTGGAAATTAAAAATGGCTTATTATTGTTGAATGGCAAGGCGCTGCTCATCCGCGGTGCTAATCGCCACGAACATCACGAGGATAAAGGCCACACGGTGGATTATGACGACATGCTGCAAGATATTTTGCTGCTAAAGCAGAATAATTTTAATGCGGTGCGCACCGCCCATTACCCCAATCATCCGCTTTGGTATCGCTTGTGTGATCAGTATGGATTGTATGTGGTGGATGAAGCCAATATCGAAACCCATGGTCAATTCCCGATGCGAAAATTGTCCGACGACCCTCATTGGCTACCGGCATATAGTCAGCGCGTGACAGGCATGTACGAACGGGACAAAAATCACGCCAGCATCATCATCTGGTCTTTGGGTAACGAATCGGGTATTGGCAGTTCACACCATGCTATGTATCAATGGTTGAAGCAACGCGATCCTTCGCGCCCGGTGCAATACGAGGGAGGCGGTTCGAGAACTGCGGCAACTGATATTATTTGTCCTATGTATGCCAGGGTGAATACGGCATTAAAAGAACCGGCAATTGATCGATTTTCTATCATAGATGAGATTGGGCAACCGGGGGAAAATCGCCCTTTGATTTTGTGTGAATACGCTCACGCCATGGGGAACAGTCTGGGCTGCTTCGACAAGTATTGGCAGGCGTTCAGACAGTACCCACAACTGCAGGGCGGGTTCATCTGGGACTGGGTGGATCAAGGGTTAACTAAAATCGCAGACAGCGGCGAAAAGTATTGGGGATATGGCGGCGATTTTGGTGATCTGATCAATGACCGCCAGTTTTGTATTAACGGCCTGTTGTTTCCCGACAGAACCCCACATCCACATTTTTTTGAGGCTAAATATCAGCAACAGTTTTATCAATTTAAATTGTGCTCGCAAGAGCCGTTAATCATTGAAATTGAAAGTGAGTACTTGTTTACTTCGGGGCCGAAAGAAACCCTTAGCTGGCAATTGCTGGAGGATGGCATCGTCATTCAAGAAGGTGATTTGCCTTTACAAATTGATCCAGAAGAGACCACAAAACTACTCTTGTGTGAGGCCTTGCCGGAGCGTAAATCGGGGAGCCAGTATCATCTCAATATTGATTTGCACCTGGCCGAGAATACAAGTTGGGCGAATAAAGGTCACTGTACTACCAGTGCACAATTGACTTTAACCGGATTATCGGAATTGCAAACAACGACAACTGTGGCGAGTAGTTTACCTGTGGACATTAGCGAAACCGATGAGTTGCTCGATTTGAGTTGCGGCGAACATCAGTGGCAAATTACAAAGTCTGTGGGGCAGTTGAGTTCCTGGTTGCAAAGTGGCAAAGAGACGTTGGCGGCAGCGCTAACCGATAATTTTTACCGTGCGCCATTGGATAATGACATCGGTGTGAGTGAAGTTAATCGCATCGATCCCAATGCGTGGGAAGCCCAGTGGCGAGAGTGGGGGCTGGACAACCTCAGGCATCAATGCACGGAGCTTAATTTCAATAAGCTTAACGATGGCGTTTTGGTTACTTCTTCGCACCAATATTCTGGCAATGGCAAAGCCTTAATTGCGACTGTCTGGCAATATCATTTCTCCGAGCACGGCGTCAGTGTCAATGTCGATGTCAGCGTAGCGCCGGGTATACCTTCGCTAGCGCGGGTAGGAATGGAGTTACAGTTAGCTGAAATTCCAGAAATGGTAAATTGGAAAGGCTTAGGGCCTCTGGAAAACTACCCGGATCGCAAATCCGCAGCCCGTTTTGGTCATTGGTCACTGCCAGTTGAGCAGATGCATACTGACTATATCGTCCCTTGTGAGAACGGCCTGCGCTGTGAAACGCGACATTTGGAAGTTGGCAATTTGAATATTGCTGGTGATTTTCACTTTAACGTTAGTCAATATTCCACTGCACAATTGGATAAAGCCACCCATACCTGGCAGCTACAGCAAGAAGGCTGCTTTGTGCGCCTGGATGGTTTCCACATGGGTATTGGCGGCGATGATTCCTGGAATCCTAGTGTACATCCAGAGTTTTTACTTAATCGGGAGCGCTATAAATACAGCTTGCTATTAATGGGGCAATAAAAAAGGTGAGCCGTTGCTGAATAAAAATTCAGCAACGGTTTGAAAAATTACTTCGCTTCCAGGCACTTATAGTGCTATTATCATTCTCGGCCTTTGGTCAGTTATATTTTTTGTTATCCGCTTAAGTTCTGCTTTACCCGTCAAACCTGTTTGGCGACCATGTACCTTCAGCAATTCCAAATAAGTAATTAAACAAGGCTCTACCGGCGCTTATGCGTCAACATTTAATATTTTTATAGGTTTATTTTTATGTCTAAATTGACAGGTTCAGTTAAGTGGTTTAACGAAGACAAAGGTTACGGTTTCTTAACTCCAGAAGAAGGCGGCAAAGACGTATTCGTTCACTTCCGTGCCATCAAATCTGAAGGTTTCAAAGTGTTGGTTGAAGGTCAACGCGTAGAATTTGAAGTACAACAAGGTCAGAAAGGTCCTCAGGCTGCTGAAGTTGTAGTACTTTAATCCCCAGCGGATTAAACAAGAAAAACGCAGCTTAGGCTGCGTTTTTTGTTTTTGAGAGCTTCGTTTTTATTCTTCAATGATTTTACATACATAGTCTCCGCACACCGAGTGGTTTACCGTTTTTGCGGGGCGCAAGGTCCGACTGCTTGTAGAGTTAGTACATGAACCGCTGTTGTAAAGTAAATATGATTTATAGGTTTTTGTGCTAGTGGCTACACTAGTGTCTGACTCATACAAGCGTCCATCATTATATGCTGGATGGTAAGTTATACCGGCCGTATTATAATACAGTGTCCCTGTGCAATTGCTGCCTGAAAAATACATGTTTTGGCCACTTATCTTGGTATCTCCGCCTGATAGCATGTCCAGTGTTTGTGGGATACCAGAGCTTGGCACTAATACCCAATTATAAACTTGTTCTATATTTTCTCCGGTTCTCAGGAATCGTCCTATTTTCGTGCTACCCGAGCCATCATAAACATATAAAGCACCGGTTTTCGCGCTGGAGGTAGCCGACGCTATCGCATTGTCTACATAGGTTTCGGTGGCCATACCCGTCAGGGTTACGGACTTGGTATTGCCACTCTCATTGATACTGATTTGTCGATTACTATTGTTGAAACTCACCGTAGAAATCAGCTCATTGCTGTCATTCGCATCGTTGTCATTAATTGAGAAAGAGCCGCCGCTGCGCGACAAGGTAACCGTGCTGCCGGACTTACTTACCGTTTGAAGTTCATTAGTACTACTACTATCGCCATCGGCAACATTCACATTCACCGAACCTCCGCCATTAGAAAGTGTAATGGTGGCACCGTCGGCGCTGAGTGTCTGGATTTCATTGGTGGCATCCGAGTCACCGTCATCGATACTGACAGAGCCGCCACTGCGCGACAGAGTCACGGTATTGCCGGTTTTACTCAAGGTTTGAATTTCATTGGTACTGCTGGAGTCATTGTCGGCAACGCTGATCGAACCTCCACCGTTAGACAGGGTTACAGTATTTCCTGTTTTACTCAGGGTTTGCAGTTCGTTGCTGGTACTGGAGTCGGCATCATTAATGCTAAAAGAACCACCGTTATTGGACAACGTTACTGTTGTGCCTGAAAGGCTAACCGTTTGTAACTCGTTACTGGCATCAGCATCAGCGTCTTCAACTTCATCGGTAAAGCTGCCACCACTGCGTGACAAGGTGACGATACTCCCTGTTTTACTGATGGTTTGTAATTCATTACTGGTACTGGAATCGGCATCGTTGATACTAAAACTACCACCACTATTAGAGAGTGTTACAGTACTGCCTGTGATACTGACCGACTGTAATTCGTTACTAGCATCAGCATCGGCATCGTCCACTTCGTCCACAAAGCTACCGCCACCATTTGACAAGGTAACAGTATTACCCGATTTGCTAATTGATTGTAGCTCGTTGCTGGCATCAGCATCAGCATCATCCACTTCGTCGATAAAACTGCCGCCGCCATTCGATAAGGTAACGCTATTGCCCGATTTAGTGATTGTTTGCAGCTCGTTGCTGGCGTCGGCATCAGCATCATCTACTGCGTCTACAAAGCTGCCACCGCCAAGAGTAAGGGTTACCGTATTATCGGTTTTACTCAGGGTCTGTATTTCATTGAGGGGATCGGAGTCTGCATCGTTAATGCTGACACTGCCACCACCATTGGACAATGACAAGGTACTGTCAATTACTGATAATAGCTGAATTTCATTGGTTGCATCGGCGTCACCGTCATCCCCTAAACTATTAAGATCAAGCACGTATGTGTTGCCAGCGTCTATTATGGTTAGTGTGCCTGTTTCAGCTGCGAAAGTCGCTTCTGTAATTAATTCGTTGCTGCTATCAGAGTCAGCATCATTAATGCTGAATGAGCCTCCGTTTTGCGAGAGTGTCACCGTGTCGTCACTTAGCGTAATGGTTTGCAACTCGTTAGTAGCGTCGGCATCTGCATCGTCCACTTCATCAGTAAAGCTACCGCCATCCAGTGATAAAGAAACGGTGCTTCCTTGCTTTGATAGTGTCTGAATTTCATTAGTATCATCAGAATCTGCGCTCAGTACCGTTAAGTCAACGCTATATGATTGTCCTGCCTCCGTTAGAGTTAACATGTTACTTTCCGAGTCAAACGCTATACTCTCCAACAACTCATTACTGGCATCAGCGTCAGCATCATCTACCAGATCTTCGCCCTCTATGGCAGACCATTCAGTGCCATTGCACACCATAGTCATTTGCGCAATTGTGTCGTAATAAAGGGCTCCTTCGCCTTCGGTACTACAAGTAATTGGCGGCTCTGAAATCGGGATCAAACGAATGCCAATAATCTCAATTGGCATTCGGGTTAACAGGGTATTTTGCACTTCGGAGGATTCTGAGAGTGATTGCACCTGTTCCTGGTTGTAGGGGTGTAAGTTATCAGTAATGTCCCAAGGGTCGGTACCAGCGAGATACTCATCATAGTTACTTACGCCGTCCTGATCGTAGTCCGCACTCGCGTCAGCTGCATTGCCTGGATCCAGGCTATAGGAGCGCTCCCACTCATCCATAATGCCATCGTTGTCAGCGTCCAGGGACGTAGGTTTATAATTGGCATAGCCTTCTGAAAAGAGGATATTGTCTGCGAAAAGCTGAGCGTTGCCTCGTTCACTCAAAGCTTCAACTACCAGGTAAACATCTTCGTAGCCTGAAGTAAAATCAAAGTGGGCTTTATTGGGCGTAAAATTGATAGCGACAGTTTTGAAGGAACCTTTATTGGGTATACCATGACTGTACTCATTGGCTAATTCAATAAACTTATTGCCCGATTGCAAACCGATTCTATAAGCCGGGAAATCTCCTTGTTGCTTTCGGCCCAGTCGCAGACTCAACCTGTAGGTTTCATCTTCTAGCAGTGTAGTATTCAGCTTTTGTCTGATGGCACCATTGCGTACGAATACCACATTTCCCAGTGCTTCAGCGTTTTCAAATTGCGACTCTGACGGTTTAAATTGCCCGCCAACGGCTGTGTATTCGTCGAGATAATCAACTAGCTCCCAAGGATACGATTGATGGTTGTACTGGATTAAACTTTGGGCCTGGTCTTCAAAATCACCATCAATGAGGATGTTGTTGGCACTCAGCGACTGGCTTATTAGCGCTAACGTGAGCGTGGATAAAAAGTGTTTCATAATACATTCCTTAGTGGGACAAAATAATAAAATTGATGTGTCCTTTCCTTTTGGTGTGCACAACCTGAAAGGTAAAACAATTTCTCATATCGGAATGTTTGGGTATTTCTTTACACGTTTATGGGAAAATATTTCTCTCAAGAGACGCCCGAGAGTATTGACGGTGATTTTATAGGTGATGGAGAACGATAGAATTCCGGGGGCGCGGTTGTTCACGCAATTCTATCGAGCATAACCACTACCAATGGCGCGAAAGGGCATTTCCAGCTCCAGCTCTGGTACCTGTAAACCCACCCAGGCGGGAAAGGTATTGCTATTTGGCCCCGGAAACAGAGTGTACTCGTCTGCCCAAGGATATTTGCCAACTGCGGCAATAATTTGTGGGATCAAGGTTTCGGCTTTCTCTCCTGAGACACTGTGAAATTTCTCTGGTTTTGCTCCATACCAGTATCGGTCTGGTGTCGCTGTTTTATATTTTCTCAATGCGGGTTGACCATGTCGCACACGCCAACCGACTACCTCGTAAACTGTATATTCCGGTGAATTCTTCTCTTTAACCGCAATCCAGGTATGCACCGCAAACCAGCCTCGCCAGCTAAACGCATCTGCGGCATAAAACTCGATCACGGCTTCTTTATGTAATAACGGATCAGCAGCGATGCCTGCCGGCGCGCGACTAGCGGTACGCCAGTTATTGCCTGAACAGGCAACTAACAAAATAGATACTAATACCAGAAATACATATTTTTGAAATTTCATAGGTGCTCACTGCAAGTGTTCTTGCATCATCATCGTTGAATAGGGAGCAATCAGGCAACAGGGATTCGATAAACGTCAAAAGAAAAGCGTTAGATCAACGCATCAGTTATTTTCGGTGAGGTAGTTTTCCCAGTTTTGCTGATATTCGGCGCGGCGCTTGTGTTGTCTGGAATTCAAATGATTTAGCCAATCTTGCTCGTCAGCCACGGGGCCTACTTTGCACAAGGGGCAATATTGCGCACCTGCAGTAACGGGCGAATTTAGTTGAGGGATGGTTTCGGAAAATGCTTTGTCTGACCACACATAAGTTCTGGCGGCGGTGCTTTTTACTTGCTTGTCTCTATCCACATTACGCACTCTGTAACCGTGAAAATCACTTGGGTTGAAGGGCATATCCCCCAAATACTGTAATGCACTTTGCTCACCCAAACATTCAATGTGCCAGTCGCAATAGGGTTTGACATCCTTTGAAGTAACGTAGCACAGGCGAGCGCCATCGGAAGACAAAAAGTGATTAGCGGAATGCTTAATAAAATCACTGAGTAAACGTCGATTCAAAAGATTGCTATCTGGACCCTGATGCCAGCTTTGACCGGGCTTGCGCTGTCCATTATTGGGCACTAAGGGGAATTGAAAAATAGTCACATCGAAGTTAGCTGCCAGCTTCGGCTGAAAAGAGTCAGGCGCGGTGATATCCACTTCGAAACACACTTGATGCCCATTGCTTTGCAGGGTATCGATGGCATTGAGTTGATACTTTTCCCTGATCTCCTGCTCTGAATCCAGGACACTGGCACAAACTCTCAAATCCGGGTATTTTTGGGTTAATGCCAGTGAAAAAGACAGGTCGCCATCACCGATAGTGAGTACACGCCAAGATGGATGCAGATACATAGATTTATGGTTTCTGATAATCAAAGAGCGGTTATTGTAGCGTCTTACCAGTATGAATCAATTTGTTGAAATCACACTATTTTAGGTATCATGGGATTTCAGGAAAGGTTAGGGTAAAGGCAACAGCTTATTACTCAGCCAGATAAGAGAGACAATCTTCAAGGACACCCCAAGGCATGTTACAAATTAACACCGCAAAAGCAATTAAGTGGCGGGCAGTATTTGCCGAGTCCGCTTTTATTGGTGCCAGTATTCTGTTGGCGTTTGCCTTGCAGGATTGGGACGAAGAAAGAGATATTGAAGAGCGCACCCACATTGCCATGTGTAATGTTAAATCTGAATTAGCCTTTAATCGGGTGCTCATAAAACGTGGTTACGTGCCTAAACAGCAAGGTTTATTAGCCACCATTCGCGCGGCGATTTCCATGGGACGTCAAGGCGAACAAGCTCAATCAATTGATGTGAACCTGGAGTCTATGTTAATTCAGGAATCGCTGCGTTATTCCGCCTGGTCGCTGGCTGGTGAGTCGGGTTACATGTTGCATGCAAACTATGAATTGGCCACCGAGATAGGCGCGGTTATTGATTTTCAAAAAGACAGCTATCAGCCGGTCATTAATCGCCTTAATGCCGCCA
The DNA here is from genome assembly GCF_056160305.1 of Planctobacterium sp. AWM4_229. Lineage (NCBI taxonomy): Bacteria > Pseudomonadati > Pseudomonadota > Gammaproteobacteria > Alteromonadales > Alteromonadaceae > Planctobacterium > Planctobacterium sp. AWM4_229. Next base: position 35,162 of record NZ_JBSWWX010000010.1, read on the forward strand.
TTTTTAATCACGGTGAAGCACTGCAGGAGAATAAACGGGAGTCGCATGTACGGTTAATTAGTTTAACCAACGAGTGGGTTGCACAAACCCGATATCTGGAAAGTAAATACGAAATGTTATTTGCCCGTGAAGATTTTATCAATCTGGAATGTGCCCAATAAATTAAAGTCTTTTGAAAAAAAGGCGACAAGAGAATTGTCGCCAACACACACGAACAATGTGATTTTACTGATATCAAAAAGCGTATTTTGCAGAGAATTGCAGGCGATTCATATCACCTTCCAGGCCACTTTCCACTTCCCGTTGAGCAAAAGTATATTCCCCGCCGAAGGTAAGCTCTTTACTTGGTGAGTAAAGCAAGTTGGCGCGAGTGCTCCAGGTGGATTCCGTGGTGTTCAATCCCGTCAGGTCGGTATCGTTATCCGCCGAAAACGCAGAATAAGTAAAGCTGGAGCGCCACTGTTCATTCCACATGTGTCGATAGGCGATAGCGAAGCCCGTAGAATCAATGGCTTGTAATTCATTGTGCTCATCCAGCACGGCGCCATTAACAATGTTTAACCCAGAGTAACGCCCCAGGCCAGCTCCAGTATTAAACATCAAACGAAGATCATCGTCACCAAACTTAAACTTTGCCCCTATACTGATGCCATAACTGGTTTCAGTGCTGTCTATGTCATTGTCGCCTTGTTGATTCTGATAGGCTAACTGTCTGACCAATGCGGCGACAGTAACATGGCCCCAATCTCGTTTGTGGTTATAGCGCAATACCAAATCGGGCACGGCATTATCGTCAGCGACGATGCGTCCACCACCTTGGAATGGCGTCACGGTTGTTTCGGGGTTTTCCAAAGCAATTTGAAAGGGTCCATTGGTATAGCGAATCATGGCTTGTCGAGCGAAAATAGTGCCGTCGGTAACTCCGATAAAATCTAGCGTTTCCGGCAGCGCACTGACGTCCTGGAATGTGGTCCAGGTTTGTCCAAATAGCCAGTTCTTATAGGTTAGAAAAGCGTGTCGAATTCGAGGCTGATGACTGTTGCTGATGCGCTCATCACCATCAGGGACAACTTGCATGTCAAATTCTAATACGCCTTTTATGGTTTCATCGTTTGCCAATTGAGTACTGGTGGTAAAACGAAAGCGAGACTGACGGATATGGGCGTCGAACTGAGTGTCTTCGTCTTCCCCCCCCACAGGAGTTAAGCTGGGGATGTAAAAGTCTCGTCCAATATTGCCTGAGGCTAACGTGCCGTCGCTGTAGTTGCTGGCCATGGCATCTAGTTTGACGTAGCCAGAAAAACTAAAGTCGGTATTTTTAAGTGGACTTGCCGAGACTGTTCCTGACAGAAACGAGCTACTGAGTAAGACGGCACTTAACAGGGGTAGGGCTGAAGCTATTTTTTTCATTTTTTTTCCGGAGTCAGTGGAACACCGTTTTAAAATGAGCCTGAAAACGCGATTTGGATATAGGGCTATGGTCCCAATAAGACCAAAGTCCTGGATGGCCCTCTACATCCGCTCATTTTTTTGATGTAACACAACTTTTGTGCATACGGGACCAAGGTCCTATACAGAATTCTGGTGAGTTGGTTTAAAGTTTTGTTAACATCTCACTATTACAAGCAAGGTTGGTTATGAACATGCCCGTAGATCAGCAAGCCATTGAGCGCGATTACCAAATTAAAGCGCAAGATTATCTGGAACAGTATCAGTCATCATTAGAGAGTAATGACGCCTTTTGGTTAGATAAGGCGAACACATTAGATTGGATTAAAACCCCCACCCAAGGTTTTGAAGGCGGCTTTGAGCCGGGGAATATCAATATTAAATGGTTTGCCGATGGTGTGTTGAATGTCAGTACCAATTGTATTGACCGCCACCTGGCACAGCGCGCCAGCGACACTGCTATCATTTGGGAAGGCGATAGCGCCGACGAAGATAAACACATCAGTTTCCAGGAGTTGCACGATGAAGTGTGCAAACTGGCCAATGCCTTGAAAAAACTGGGTGTGGAAAAAGGTGATCGAATTGCCATTTATATGCCCATGATCCCACAAGCTGCTTATGCCATGTTAGCTTGTGCCAGAATTGGTGCGGTACACTCGGTTATCTTTGGTGGCTTTTCGCCAAATGCCATCGCTGACCGAGTGAATGATTGTCAAGCGAAGGTAGTGATCACTGCTGATGCCGGTCGACGTGGTACTAAATCGGTACCTCTGAAGACCAATGTTGATGCGGCGTTGAGCAATAACGCTTGTCCCAGCATAACCCATGTTTTGGTTTTTAATGCCGTGGGTCTTGATGTGCCTATGGGCAGTGTCGATGTGGATGCAGCTACTATCCTTGCCGAGTGCGACAGCCACTGTGAACCTGAGCCCATGGCGGCGGAAGATCCGCTGTTTATTCTTTATACCTCCGGCTCTACCGGTAAACCGAAGGGGGTATTGCACACAACGGGGGGGTATCTGGTATACGCCGCGGCGACTCATAAGGCCGTTTTCGATTACCAACCCGGTGAAGTGTATTGGTGTGCGGCAGATGTTGGCTGGATAACTGGTCATACTTATATTGTTTATGGGCCGCTGGCCAATGGTGCCACTACGGTCATGTTTGAGGGGGTACCTACTTATCCTGATGAGCGTCGTATCGGTCAGATTGTTGATAAACACAACATTAATATTCTTTACACTGCACCCACTGCCATTCGCGCACTGATGGCAAAAGGTGAGTTTGCCGGCGAAAGTTCAAGCAGAGAAAGCTTACGTTTGTTAGGCTCTGTGGGTGAACCCATTAACCCAGAGGCCTGGCACTGGTACCACCGTGTTATCGGTAATAGCCGTTGTCCGATAGTGGATACCTGGTGGCAAACTGAAACCGGCGGCATGATGATCACGCCATTACCCGGTGCTACCGAGATGAAACCTGGTTCAGCGACTAATCCATTTTTCGGAATCGAACCTGAGCTGGTGGATAACGAAGGCAAAACTCTCGCAGGTGCCACTGAGGGCAACCTTATCATTAAGCGCAGTTGGCCGGGACAGGCTCGCACCTTGTGGGGTGATCACGAGCGTTTTGAGCAAACCTATTTTTCCACTTATCCGGGGAATTACTTCACCGGTGACGGAGCTCGTCGCGATGAGGACGGCCACTATTGGATCACCGGGCGGGTTGACGACGTGCTCAATGTATCTGGACACCGCTTAGGCACAGCCGAAATTGAAAGTGCTTTGGTATCGCACCCCGCCATTGCTGAAGCGGCAGTCGTGGGTTATCCCCATGATATTAAAGGCCAAGGCATCTATGTGTATGTTATTCCGGTAGCGGGCACTGAAGTGACAGATGAGTTAAGCAAAGAAGTCGTAAGTTGGGTACGAAAGGAGCTCAGTCCAATTGCCTCGCCAGATCTGATGCAGTGGACACCGGGATTACCCAAAACTCGTTCCGGAAAAATCATGCGTCGTATTTTGCGCAAGATAGCTGCAGATGATTTCGCCAGTCTGGGGGATACTTCTACACTGGCAGATCCGGGGATTGTGGACACCCTGATTGAAAACCGTATGAATCGCGGCTAATCGGGGTTCACTGGTGTCGGTTATACTCATTGCAGACGACCATCCGCTCTATCGAGATGCGCTACGCATCTCGTTGGATGCGCGTTTGCCCGGCACCCGTATTCTTGAAGCGGCGGATATGCAAAGTACGCTGAAGCAACTGCAAGAGGCATCAGATATTGACTTGCTCCTGTTGGATTTGCACATGCCCGGCAGCGATGATTTATTTGGTTTGCTGCATATTCGCAAGCTACATCCAGAAGTGCCTGTTGCGGTGGTTTCTGGCCTTGAACAAGTGGAAATTGTTAGCAAGGTTATGAACGCAGGGGCAATGGGATTTATCCCTAAAATAACGCCTGCTGCAGAAGTGGTAGACGCCATCAATCAAATGTTACAGGGAGAAACTTGGTTGCCGGAACGAGTGGCCGGGCAAGTAGATGATAGCGATGATGAGTTCAGTGCATTGGCAGATAAAGTCGCAACACTAACACCCTCGCAATATAAGGTGTTATGCCTGTTGCGCGATGGTTTACTCAATAAACAAATCGGTTATCAATTAGGTATTGCTGAAAAAACCGTAAAAACCCATGTTACCTCTGTTCTGCGCAAGCTGGAAATTACCAATCGTACCCAAGCGGTGCTAATCGCTAATCAGTTAAAGTTACAAGCACCTCAGCAAAACTAATTGCTTCAAACAATCTTCCTTTATTATTTACGCGTTTTTCTTGCGTTGTCATGCATAACTGCGCTAATAGTGATTCATTAAAATAAAAATTTCTTATCTGACCTGACAGGAAGCCCTTGGCATTTACACTATGAATAGCAACGAAAACCACGCTGAGTCATTTGAAGCAACAACTCAATCCCTCAGCACGACCTTAAATAACTATGTCGTTGTGGCTCAAGAGGCGGTATTGAGCATGGGCTTTATAGTGCAGTTATCCATTATTCTCATTATATATTTGTTTGCCTTTTTACTGGCCGGACAAATCCGCGCTCGTTTTGGTGCCGTGAGCAAACCACCAGAGCAAGGTGCTCATACCTTAAAGGTTTTGGCGTATAAGTTAACCGGTATTATTTTTCCTATATTGTCGATTTCCTTCCTCAAACTTTCCACGGTGCTGGGTAAGCAATATCAGTTTGACGATTGGCTGCTAAACGTTGCATTGGTGGTTGCCGTGCTGTTATTTCTTAATACCTTGGTACGGGCACTGGTAGACAGTAAAAATATCGCTACCTTTATGCGCTGGGTGATTTTGCCTGTGGTGTTCTTGCACTTAGTCGGCATCTTACCGGGCATAGTGGCGGTGATGGAGTCTATGTCTATCAACGTTGGCAATGTTGAGGTGTCCAGCTATGGGGTCGCCAGGGTTTTAATCTTCGGCGTAGTATTGTTTTGGTTAGGTCGCGCTTCCAGAAACGTCGGTAAAGAACTTATCCGCAACCACGAAAAACTGGACGTCACTACCAAGGAAGTCTTCACCAAAGTCTTTGAAGTGGCGCTGTTCTGCGTGATGTTCGTACTGCTGTTAAACATCATGGGCATCAACCTGACAGCACTGGCTGTTTTTGGTGGTGCGGTCGGTGTGGGCTTGGGGTTAGGTTTGCAAAGTATCGCTTCAAACTTTATATCCGGCATCATCATTTTATTGGACCGTTCACTGACTATCGGCGATTTTGTAGAACTGGAAGATGGCAGCAAAGGCTTTGTGCGCGAGTTTCGGATGCGCTACACCGTGTTAGAAACCTATGATGGCAAAGACATTCTGGTGCCCAATGAGAAGTTCATTAACTCCTTAATGATCAACTGGACCCACAAGGATCCCAAACAGCGCTACCGCATCGATTTTAGTGTCGCTTATAAAACCGATATCCGTGCCATGTGCGACATTATTAAAGAGGCTGTGGGTCAGCATCCGCAAGTGATCAGCGGCGAAGACATCCCTTTTGAAGAACGCCCCGATTGTGAGATTGATTCTTTCGGCGATTCCGGTGTGAACATGTTTGTGGAGTTCTGGATGATTGGCATCGACGATGGTAAGAACCGCGTCGGCGGGGACTTGCTGTTGATTGTGTTCGAAACTCTGCGAGAGCACGGCATTGAAATTCCGTTTCCACAACGGGAAGTGCGGGTGTTGGACAATTCTGCGATTACCATGCGCAATACTACTTCTGAGTGAGGTTACACTATTACATGAACAAGGGAGCCGATGGCTCCCTTGCTTTATGGCTGAAAGGTTTTTAATTCGCTCATTTACTATTACATTATCGCGCAGGTCGAGTCTACTTTTGCTGACTTAAGCTACTCTCTTTTAACCTACTGTGCGTTATATTTCCTCTTAGAGTAATTCCTCTATTCTCTGGGCAAGAGCATCGTATACAAGCTCACTTTCATGTTCAGAAGCTGCAATTAGAGGTTCTTCAGGTGAATTAATCGCTTGAAATCTTGCTAGTGAACCTTCACGGACAAACCTACATGGTTTGAGAATTACGGGGATAATTGTTGCACCATCGGCTTCTGCTTTATCAAGTAAAGGTGGTAACTCATTGTCAACTATAAAATCAGACGCTAGAAAGTCTGCGCTTATCAATAATATTGCAACTTGAGTCTTGCTTAACGCTTTTTCGATTTCTTTTCTCCACAGTTCTCCAGCGGAGATTCGAGTATCGGACCAAGATTCAACCAAGTCTTTCTTCTCAAGAGGCTTTAAGTGGACGCTCATTCTGTCAAAGTAGTCTCGGTCACGATGTGAGTAACTTATAAAAACTTTTTTCCTACTTGATGTCGATTTAGATTTCTCTGCACTTGGAATTTCGCTGTCTGAAATTTCCAATAAAGTCTTCAAAATATCCAGTCGGTCATCGTTAATACCTATTGGACTTCCTCTCTCCGCTAGAGATACTACAGGTTGTGAAACACCAAGCTCCTTAGCAAGAGTAACTTGACTTATACCTTTCTCTTTCCTTTTTGACTTGATTACTTCACCAAATCCAATTCAATTTATCTTGCTCACAATACTCCCTTACATATTTTTCAGTTGAATTTACAAAATTGATTATATTGTCTAATTTTTTCTCGGCAATTAAATTGAACATTAATCTTCTTAATCATATTTGAGCTATTAATTTGTGACCACAAAAAAAATTATAGACATATACGTAACTCGTTAATTTTTATAAATTATTGCTCAAACCCCAAAGCTCTTCAGTAGCGCCCTTAATTTAGCCGGTTTTACTGGTTTCGGCAGGTAGTTAACCTGCGCCGCTTTGGCAGCATTGATTATCCTTTCATCTCGCTCAGCGGTGATAAGCACTGCGGGGATTGTTTTGTTTGTGTTTTTCCTTGCGTACTCAATAAAATCCAGTCCACTGCGCTGCTCGCCCAATTGGTAGTCTACTAAAAGCACATCCGGCGGGCTTTCGTCGAGAAACTTTGTGGCCTCTTCAAAGCTCTGAGCTAACAGGGTTGTTATTTGCCAGCGGGACAGCAAGGTTTGCATGGCATCCAGATTATGGGCATCGTCATCCAAACACAGCGCCGTGAGTTGTTTGAGTTTTTGCTGGTTGCTGTCGGTTTTAGTTTCAGCGACTTGCGGTTTTTCGGTAACTGGCAAAGTCAGCGAAAAGCAACTACCTCGGCGCAACTGAGATGTCATTGTCAGCGGCATGTTCAATAGCTTGCTCAGGCGTGCCACCACGGCAAGTCCTAACCCTAACCCTGATTCTTGCCCTTCATGAGCGCGATAAAAGTCCTGGAAAATCTTTTCTTGATTGGCTTCTGATATGCCTTCGCCAGTATCCCACACTTGCAGTAGTAGTTTTTCGCTACGTTTGCGGACAGTGACCAGCACACCGCCTTGATGCGTGTACTTCAACGCGTTGGATATCAGGTTGCGTACAATGCGATGCAAATAAACCGGATCAGCCATCACCCAGCAGTCTTTTGGACAACATAATTTAAGCTTTAGTGCTTTGTGTTCTGCACCTGATGTGAATTCATTGATAAGCCCTGACAATAACTCACGGAGATTTTGCGCGCTGAGCTTGGGGGTGAGGGCGCCTTGGTCTAAACGGGCAATTTCCAGAAGCGTAGCGATCAGCGTTTCACCCGCCTGCAGGCTCTGTCCAAGCTTACCCAGCGTCGCTTTTAAATCTTCAGACATGTTCATATCTTCGGTTGCGGAGAGATATAGCTTGGCGGAGTTGATGGGCTGCAATATGTCGTGACTGGCAAGAGCCAGGAACTGAGTTTTAGAGGCATTGGCTTGTTCCGCTTGTTCTCGTGCCACCATCAGTTGTTGTTCCACTTCTGCCCGGCGTTCAATTTCGCGATGTAATTCCGAGTTGATGGCTTTGACTTCATCGGCACGAGAAGAAACGCGTTTTTCCAGGTCAATGTTGGCCTCTTTTAGCGCGGTTTGAAACTCGATGTGCTCTGAGATGTCGTTAAAGCTGGTGACAAAGCCACCGTGGGGCAGTGGATTACCGATCATTTCAATCACCCGGCCATCACTGCGCTGACGCACGAACTTATGGGGCTTACCGGCCCGAAGGTGTTCCATGCGTTTGTGTACCAGGCTGTCGATATCGCCAACACCGCATTCGCCACGCTGGGCGTTGTAACGCACCAGCTCTTCAATGGGCGTGCCCACTTTTACCATCTTGTCGGGGTAGTTAAAAATGTCCAGGTAGCCCTTGTTCCAAGCGATCAGGCACAGATTTTTGTCAACCACACTAATGCCTTGGGCGAGGCTTTCCAGGGAAGCAAAAAGGGTGTTTTGATTGGCCTGGATGGCCTGGGTGGTATCATCGAATACCGTTACCAGTTGTTCAAAATTCATTTGCTGATTGTTCAGCACGGCATTGATCAGTAAGTTGGAACTGGAAGCACCAATCACCCCACCTAACGAACGCTCACAAAACAGAACAAAGTCTTGTAGTGGGGTATCGTCGGGGTGAATGCTTTGCTGCTGCGAATGTTCAAAATCTGAAAGTAACTGCTGAGTGCGGTTGTTGCCCAGGAAGGTTTTTAAGACAGTGATCAAATCTTCGTTTTTGATACGGGTTTGATTCGGGCTGAGCACACCCGGGGGGCTTTCCTGCGATGCCACGAAGCTACGGGCCTGTAGCTTATCCATTAAATTGGGTTCAGCCATCAGGGAAAATACCACAAAAAACACCAGGTTTACCGCCAGGGCTAGCGACGCGGTAATACTGATGAGTTCACTGCTGAGTCCGGTTTGTAATTGCGGATGATTTGCTCCGGTGAGGAGCGGAAACAATAGCAATAGCACCCAAGCAAAGATACCGGCGATTAAACCCGCAATGACGCCATGGGCATGCGCCTTTTGCCAATAAAGACCGCCAATTATGGCCGGGGCTAATTGCACCACCAGTGAAAATGCCAGTAATCCTATGCTGGACAGTGGCATATCTCCTGACAAAAAAGTGTGATAACTAAAAGCCATCAAGAGAATACCTGCGATTACTGCACGTCGCAGCCAGAGAATAAAATGTATGTGAGATTTTTGGTGTTTTAAGCGTTGTGATTGATTGAGTAGTTTCGGCAGAATAACATCGTTACTTACCATGGTGCTCAGGGTTAATGTTGATACGATAATCATAGCCGTGGCGGCTGCTAACCCACCCAAAAACACCATGGCTTGCATAAAGACATTGTCAGCTTCATTGGCGATAGCCAATACATAACTATCAGGTGATACCTGACTGCCCATAAATAAGTTCGCACCAGCAGTTGCAATGACGGGGATCAGTAATGCGATAAGGGCCAGATAAGCCGGAAATAACCATCGTGCCGTATGCACGTGGTTAATGTTTAAATTGTCGATAATGGCCACGTGAAATTGGCGTGGCAGGCAAAGTACGGCTATCGCTGCAATCAGGGTTTGTAACCAAAATGGGATACTGGCGAAGCTATTCTCTACGGCGCTTTGAGTGAAGAACTTATCGCCTAGTGAAAATTCATTGAAACTGATAGTCCACAAGGCAAATAAAGCAATTAGACTCAAAGCCACAATTTTCAAAACTGACTCAAAGGCGATGGATAGCATCAAACCATGGCGATATTCGGTGACATCGGTTTTGCGCGTCCCAAAAATAACACAGAAGACTCCGATAAACAGCGTAGCGGTGAGCACGATTAGGGATGCATTTTTTTCTCCAGAGACAAGACTGAAGGCCGTTCCTATAGCCTGCAGTTGCAACGCGATGTAGGGAATAGTGGCCAGCAGCACAATCACGGTAACCATCAAGGCCACCATTTGGCGTTTTCCATAACGCGATGACACGAGGTCCGCTATGGTGGTCACGTGCTGTTTTTTACTGACGTTGATTAGCTTGATGATCAGTTTATAACCAAACAGATAAAGCAGAATAGGGCCGAGCAATATTGGCAGATAGTTCCATTGATTGCGCGCGGCTTCGCCTACCGCACCAAAGTAAGTCCAGGCAGTACAATAAATAGCAATAGCAAACCCATACACGAATGGGTGAGAGCTTAACCGTTTGGCTTTGGGGCTGCGTCCGTCTCCCCAGCTTCCCAGCCAAAATATAAATCCAAGATATGCGGCAGCGAGAGCAAACCATAAAAATGTCATGAGTTATGCGTTTTGTTTTTTTGTGCAGTTTAGCACAGCTAATCGGGACCAAAGTCTTATTGGGACCAAGGTCCCATTTCTAATACTGCCAAACCCAACTATCTTAACCCTGTACCTTTGGAGATAGAACGATGGCATTTGAATCAGAAGAACAAAAAACGGCGTACTGGCGCCGCAATATCCAGTTAATGCTGACCTTACTTGCGGTTTGGTTTGGCGTCTCATTTGGCTGCGGCATATTGCTGGTGGATGTACTCAACCAGATTCCATTCTTTGGCTTCAAATTGGGATTTTGGTTCGCACAACAGGGTGCGATATATGTCTTTGTGGCGCTCATTTTCGTTTACGTGGTGAAAATGAACCAATTAGACAAAGAATTTAACGTAAGTGAAGAGTAGGAGAAGGGCATGGGTATTCAAACAATGACCTTCATCGTGGTAGGTATTACTTTCGCGATGTATATCGGTATTGCAGTCTGGGCTCGAGCAGGCTCTACCAAAGAATTTTATGTTGCAGGTGGCGGTATTAATCCGGTGGCCAATGGCATGGCAACCGCCGCAGATTGGATGTCGGCTGCTTCGTTTATTTCTATGGCGGGGTTAATTTCTTTCATGGGTTACGACGGCTCTGTTTATCTACTGGGATGGACTGGCGGTTATGTGCTTTTAGCCTTATGTCTTGCACCTTATCTGCGCAAGTTTGGTAAGTTTACCGTACCGGACTTTATCGGTGACCGTTACTATTCTCAAACTGCCAGAACGGTGGCAGTAGTGTGCGCTATTTTTGTCTGTTTTACTTATGTCGCAGGTCAGATGCGCGGCGTGGGTGTGGTGTTTAGCCGCTTCCTTGAAGTGGATATAACCATGGGCGTATTAATTGGTATGGGGATCGTATTTTTCTACTCCGTTCTTGGAGGCATGAAGGGCATTACCTATACGCAAGTGGCACAATATTGTGTGATGATCTTTGCCTATCTGGTGCCTGCGGTCTTTATTTCAATCATTATGACTGGGCATGTGATCCCGCAGTTTGGCTTTGGTGGTGATCTAGCCGATGGCTCTGGGGTTTCGCTGCTGCAAAAACTGGATGGGCTTTCTACTGAGCTCGGATTTACCGAATACACCTCCGGCACTAAGAGTATGATTGACGTATTCTGTATTACGGCGGCATTGATGGTGGGAACTGCGGGTCTGCCTCACGTTATCGTGCGCTTTTTCACGGTACCGAAGGTGCGAGACGCCCGTAAGAGTGCAGGATGGGCACTGGTGTTTATTGCTCTGGTATATACTACAGCACCAGCCATTGCGTCATTTGCTCGGGTAAACATGATTGAAACCATCAATGGCAAAGAGCAAACGGGTACCGAATACACTGAGGCGGCTTCCTGGATTAAGAACTGGGAAAAAACCGGCCTGATCCAGTGGGAAGACAAAAACGGCGACGGCAAAATGTTTTACTCTGGTGATGAGCGCAACGAAATGAAAGTGGATCGCGACATCATGGTACTGGCCAATCCTGAAATTGCTGACTTGCCAGTGTGGGTTATCGCGTTGGTGGCGGCGGGTGGTGTTGCTGCGGCGTTATCGACGTCTGCGGGCCTGTTATTGGTGATTTCTACCTCGGTATCCCATGACTTGTTGAAACGCAACCTGATGCCGCAAATCACCGATAAACAAGAGCTGTTTTATGCTCGCCTGGCGGCTGCTATCGGTATTGCCATTGCAGGTTATCTGGGGATTAATCCACCTGGCTTTGTAGCGCAAGTGGTAGCCTTTGCCTTTGGCTTGGCAGCGTCTTCATTCTTCCCTGCTATCATCTTGGGTATCTTCCACAAGCGCATGTCCAGCAAGGGCGCCGTGGCAGGTATGTTAGCGGGTATCGGGTTTACCGCGGCCTACATTATTTACTTTAAGTTTGTAAACCCGGCGGCGAATGTTCCTGACAACTGGTTCCTGGGCATTTCGCCTGAAGGTATTGGTACCATTGGCATGCTGGTGAACTTTACCGTAGCCTTTATCGTGTATAAATTGGGCGAAGAAGCGCCCGCTGATGTGCAGCAGATGGTGGAAGACATCCGCTATCCGAAAGGGGCAGGTGAAGCACAGGCTCACTAGTAAATTTTAGTAAGTTTTGTAAAGTCAGCGTCTCGGCAAAGCACTAGTAAAGGTGTTTTCCCACAGAGCCGCTTTGTCGTTTTACGAGAAACCTGAGCATGTCAGATTTACCCAAACACACAATTGATTTTTTTACGCAAGTTGCCCCGTGGGATTCTCTGTCTCAAACGGAATTATTCAGCTTGATCCAGTCTGCCAATTTGGTCTATCTGAATGAGGATTCATTGCCGCTGTTGGATACACAGCAGCGATTGCAGCATGGAGTTCTGTTGATTCAAAGCGGTGAATTTGAGGTGGCCAGTGACAATTCTGGCGCTGCGCCTTCGCGGCGTTTTATCAGTGAGTCTGAATACGTTTTTCTGCACAAGCCCGAATTTCTCTCTACAGAAGCGGTTGAATTCAATACTGAACAAATCACCAAAATACATACCCCGGGTTTGGTGTTTTGCCTGGATATTCAGATTTTGCAGGCATTGGCTGAACAAAAAAAAGCCATCAAAAGTTTCTTCCTCGAATTGCTCAAATCACTGCGCAGGGAAGAGCAGCACTTTTCACAGTCAAACTGGCAGGAAGCTAACCTTTTTGAGTTGTGTCAGCGTGATCTGATCACCGTCACAGAAGAGACGACTATCGCAGAGTGCGCTCAAATCATGTCCCATAAGCAAGTGTCCTCGGTACTGGTGTGCCAGCAACAGCGGCTGTCGGGTATTCTCACTGACAAAGATTTGCGCAGCCGGGTATTAGCTAAAAGCCTATCGGCAGAGTTACCTGTAAAGCATGTGATGACAGTTAACCCCGAGGTGGCTTATCCTGAACAGGACTGGCTGGATGCTGTGTGTTTGATGTCAGAGCAAGGTTTTAGTCATGTCCCCATCGTGGACGAGCAGCATAAACCCCTGGGAATAATGACCAAGTCTGATGTTATCAATCAGCAAAAGTCCAATATTGCCTGGCTCATCAAATCCCTCTCTCGTGCTGCTAACCTCTACGAACTCATCCAACAGGCCTGGCAAATCCCTCACTACATTCGTTTTAGCATGCAAGGTAAGCAAGGCTTTGCCACTGTAGGGCAATGGTTGGCGCGAGCCACGGATGTTATGACCCGTCGTCTTATCCAGTTTTATACCCGCAGTCATGGTCCTGCACCGATGGCGTATTGTTGGCTGGTGTATGGTAGTCAGGCGCGCAAGGATCAACTTCTGACTTCTGATCAGGACAATGGCCTGTTGTTAGCCGGAGCACCTAATCCAGAGCAGGCAGCCTGGTTTAAAGGGATGGGGGAATATGTTTGCAATGGCTTGGCGAAATGCGGTATTGCCCTTTGCAATGGCAACATCATGGCCAGTAATCCGGAACTCAGATGTTCTTTAGAAGAAGCAATCGAAGAAGCACGGCGGTGTGTCACTGAACCTGATACTGAACGTTTATTGCACTTTAATATATTTTTGGATGTACGCTTGGTGGAGGGTTGTGAAGACCTGTTTTCGCAACAACAAACCCATCGTGCTGAATTGTTTAAAAAGCCGTTATTTTTAGCGGCGTTAGCGCGGGAAGTGAATAGCAACGACATTCCGCTAAACCTGTTTCAGCGTTTTGTCTATGAAGAGCAGCAGGAAGGCAAAAAGATTAATCTTAAAGTGAAGGCAGTGGCGGTGGTGAATAGCATTGTGCGCTTGTATAGTTTGTCGCAAGGGATCAAGTGCGCCAGCACCCCGGAGCGTTTAGCTGCGCTGTCGGAAAAGGGGATGCTTTCAGCGAAAGATTGTACCAATTTGAAGAGTATTTGGTTCTTTCTCAATGAATTGCGACTCAATAGCCAGCTTAATCAAGCGCAACCAGATAACTTTGTGGATGTGACGTTGTTAACACCATTGGAAAAATATCAATTGAAAAAAGCGCTGCAAAGTATCAAGCGAACCCAGTCAGCGCTGCTTGTTAAATTTAGCGCGGGACTGGGAGGTTAGCAGTTTGCTCGGGCGCTTCTTCCAAAAATATCTTAAGCCAGAGCAATCCCACTACAAATTACTTAATTTGGAATGGTCTCAGTTACCGCTGTTAGCAATTGATCTGGAACTCACAGGGTTGAACCCGAAAGAGGATAAAATTCTGTCTGTTGGATGGATTGAGGGGGTCGGTAGCAGCATGACACTTTCCTCTGCGTTTCACACCCATATTCAAGGTGCGCAGCAACTGAAACAAAGTCCGATTATTCACGGGATAACGGCATCAGAAATTGCCGAGGGAGCTTCCATAAGAGCGCCATTGGAAGTGTTAGCCAAGTATGCAAAAAGCCATGTCTGGGTAATGCACTGCTGCACTCTAGATTGGCAAATGCTGCATAAAAGCTATATGGAACAACAAATGTTATCTCCGACGCCGGTGATTGTGGATACCTTATTGCTAGAGCGTTATTTACTGGCTAAATCGGGAGATACTCATAGCCCGGTGGATTTAAGCCGGGCAAGATTACGTCACGGTTTGCCCGAAGCACATGCTCACAATGCATTAGATGACGCCGCGGCGACCCTGGAGTTATTATTTGCCCAGGTGAGTCGATTGGGGCTGACAGCTCAAAGCAATATCAAAGCCATTAAACACACCGGGGCGGTTAAAATACCCTAACCTTTAACGACGAGTACCTTTCCCTAAGCGCACGATACCCACGGTAAACCCCTGGTCCTGAAATACCGCACTTTTACCTGGTGGGAGTTTTTGCTCAGAAGAGTAATCGACGGCTTCACCACTGGTAAAACGCGTGCGCAGCTTAATGCTAAAGGTATCGTTGTTTTCATCTTCGGCGGCAATCATGCCGGTGGTTCTGGCGCGATTATCAGGTTGTATTGCCGCGTTTACGGGAGACAACCCGGCGGTAGGCACACCAAAGGAGCGGGTGCGTTGCGAATTCATTTGCGCGTAAAATTGCCCATAAACCGCTTCCGTAGCATCGTTACACACTACAATGGCAAAGCGATTATCGGGGCCGTTAAACATGTTATTAGCCTGTTCCACCGCACTGTTTTGCAATGCCACCAAACGCTGACAATTTTGGGCCATCGCTTGCCCGGAGAAAAGACCTGTCAAAACTGCAAGAAGCAGGACTTTTTGTTTCATAAAACCTTCCACGTTTTGCGCAAAAGCTAAGTATACGCGCAAATGCGCAGATTAGTTCTGCAAAATTTTAAATCCCCAAGGCGGTAAGGTCATTTCGCTGTTTTGATTGAAGTTTAACTTTACCTCTGAAAACACATCTTGATACTCACCGTGATACAGGGTTTCTTCGAAGGACACTGTTTGAGCGCTGTCTGAGAAGTTAAATATTGCGAAAACCTTGTCGCCGTCTTTTTTTCGTACAAAACTCAGTACCTGTTTTGCTGCCGTATTGGGTACGTGTACCATGCGGCCGCCATACTGACCATTCCACAACGCTTTGTTGTTTCGTTTTAATGCGAACAGCGTTTTATACAGTTCACCTATGGGATGGGGTTTCCAGACAATAGGATCTTTTTCAAAGAAAGCTAAACGCTTGGCGTTTCCGGCCTCCTGGCCGTTGTACATCATGGGGAAACCTTCCCCTACAACGGATAAGGCAATCACCGCATCCAGCGCTTCACCATAATTCTCAAACATGGTGCCTTCCCAAGCATTGCTGTCGTGATTGGCCACATGCACCATGCGGTACGCCTCTGCGGGAAAGGCGCTTTCATTCCATGAATAATAAACAAACAAACCGCCAACATCGGCATGGCCTTTAACAATCTCATGCATGGTTTTAGACCAGGACCAGGCGTAGGTCATATCAAAGGCTTCTGCGTGTAAATCACGAGACTCCCATTCTGCCAGCATCAATACTGGTTTAATAGCATCCAGTTCTTTGCGCACATTGTTCCAGAAATCTACCGGGACGAAACCTGCTACATCACAGCGGTAGCCATCGATACCCACTTCGGCCACCCAGAATTTCATAGCCTCTGTCATGTATTTGCGCAGTTCGGGCTGGCTGTAGTCTAAATCAATGATATCCGACCAATCCCACCAAGGTGTAGGACGAAAGTCCCCTTTGTAATCCCGGTCATACCATTCAGGGTGTTCAAAACGCATCCAGTTATCCCAGGCTGTATGGTTTGCGACCCAATCCAAAATCACATACATGTCTAACTTGTGAGCCGCATCTACAAAGGCTTTTAAATCTGCCAGGGTGCCAAATTCAGGGTTCACCTTCATATAATCTTTTACTGAATAAGGGCTGCCCAATGTACCTTTGCGATTCTCTTCGCCAATGGGATTGATGGGCATTAACCACAGCACATTAACACCGAGTTCTTTCAATCGAGGTAGTTGTTGCTGCGCCGCGGCAAAGGTGCCTTCCGGGGTAAATTGGCGGGTATTGATTTGATACAGTACTGCGTTTTTGGACCAGTCTGGTGGTGTTATTTTAACGTAAGGCTGAGGTTGGTAGGGAGAGGGCGCTTTAGAGGTTGCTCCGCAGGCAGTAAGTAAAATCAAAATGATACAAGTAAAAAGCGCACGAAGTCGGTTGGCCATAGCTAATTTCCCTAATCCAGACGGAACAAAAAATAGTTTTTAACTATAGCTACGGCGCGGCAGAACGAGCAATGTTGTGCATACGTATTCACTACAGGAGCATAGGAGTAGAGATTTTAAATATAGGGTTTGTGTTTACCTCAAATTATACGATTTCAAGTACTTTGCCCCATAGATACGGATTATGATTTTAAGTTTATGACCAGAACACCATAGACTTTTTGGCTTTTGGGCTTTAACTTTCAATTAAGGAAAGAGTTTAACCATAATTACACACCGAGATGGTATGTTGTGATATCTGGTTGAGCGTAAAAAATACTGACGAAGGAAGGTACAGTGAAAGACAATGAAGCAAGTTCTACCGCCTATACCGTGTTGCAAGGATTGCTGTTTGTAGCGGATAAAACGGAATTTCGTCATTTGGTGTCGAGCCGAAACCGTGAGTTAGGTATTCACATTCTGCAAAGCTCTGAGCAGGGGCGTAAAAGGCTTAAACAAATCCATTCTGCTGTCGGAAAACTGTTTCTACCGTTATTAGAGCGCTTACTTTTGCCCTCTATTAGTCTCCATTACGCATTGCGCAAGGCGTATATTGAAAAAAAAGTTCGGGAGGCTATTGCCGCCGGTGCTACACAGGTAATTAATTTGGGAGCAGGGTTCGATACCTTATTGTACCGTCTCGCAGAAGAAAACGATAAGCTCAATTGTATTGAAATCGATCATCCCGCAACGCATCAGGTTAAAAAGAGGGCGTTAACTTCCGGTCAATTAAAAATGAGTAATCTGCATTTTTTGCCAGTGGACTTTACCCATCAAACCTTACAGCAAGAACTTGGACAGTTTAGCGCCTTTGCCCCGCAAGAAACTACCGTATGTATCGTCGAAGGGGTGTTCATGTATCTGACACCAGAGCAAATCTACAATGTACTACAGTCTCTGCAGGATTTGCTTGGTAGCAGCCCCAGACACCTGGTATTTACGGCAGTAGAGCCGGCCAGCAACCACCCAGATTCTTATGGACCACTATTGAAGTTATACCTGAAAATCAAAGGTGAGCCGTTGAATTGGTTGTGTGATGAAAATCATTTAAAAGCCTTTGTCGAACAGTCTGACTTCAAATTACGAGAAACTGCTGACAGTGAAGTGTTTCGGCGGCAATTTGTTCCTGATTACAAAGCGCGTTTGCACAAGGGCGAATATGGGGCTTATGCCGTCTCTCACTCGGCAAGGAGGGCCTAGCTATGCCGATTTGTATGCGCCTTGCGGACAGCACGGAAGAACTTGATAGCGTATTTCGATTGCGGCACTTAGTTTTTGTGGAACAGGAAAAGATATTGCAGGGCAACAGTGAAAAACGACTATACGACAGGTTTGATGCATTCCCTTCTTCGGTGCAAATGATTGCTCAGCACAACGGGCATACGGTTGGGGCTTTTCGCTTTTCGATAGATGATTCTTGTGGATTACCCGCGGATGATTATTTCGACTTTCGTCCCTTCGTACCCAAAAACGCGAGACTCATGCATTCAGGTATGTTTTGCGTTCATAAGGACTATCGTGGCGAAAAAATTGCGATGGGACTCATATTGATGGCTGCGTATTACGCTATGTCCAACAACATTACTCACGTTGTTGCTCCCATTAATCCCACTATCGCCCCCTTACTCAGGCGTATTGGTTTCAAAAAGGTGGGTGAGCAATTTCACGATCCCCATCTTGATTACCAGGTTTTACCTTTGCTGATGGATTTGGCTGATATTAAAGACTTTTTCGTGGAGTTTATTCGCCAGAATAAATTGCATGATTTCATCATGGATTATCAACGATGGTTCTGTAAGGCTGGCGAGACAATCGTAAAAGCCGGAGATGATGGAACTGAAGCGTTTATTATTATCGATGGTATTGCGGAGGTGAGATTGCCTGGTAAAAATACAGTACTCGCCACCCTTGAACCGGGAGAAATGTTTGGTGAACTGGCGCTTATAACGGGGGATAGCCGTAGCGCCGATGTGGTGGCCAAAAGTGACTTGCAAATGATGGTTATGACCAAAGACGTCTTCTTGAAGCGCTTCGTGGAAGATTCCAATAAAGCGCTGGCATTGATGCGTATGATCAGCAAGCGCAGTCAAAGTATGATCATGAATATAAAATATGGTCACTTGGCCCGTGATGAGACCAGATAACCTGAGTAAGTGCTCTTTTCTGACACATTGTGGCTCAGGCCAGTTTTCTTGCTTTACAGCGACGACCTTTAATTTTGCCTTCTTTGAAGTAATTCAAGGTGCGCTTAACGCTGCGTACTTTAACCGCCACAAAGGAGTGGGTGGCGGTGATTTTGATTTTGCCTATGTCATCGCCGGGAATATCAGCATCCTGTGTCAGCGCACCTAAGATATCGCCGGGGCGCAGTTTGTTCTTTTTGCCAGCATCGATAGCAACCGTTTGATATTTCGGCTCGATGATGCGATTGGCGTGAAAACGCAGGGCCTGAATGCCTTTCCATTTGGCTTTTTGTTGTTGCAACTCTTCAATGGCGCGTACAAAGTGAATTTCTTCTGGTGCTGCAAGCGTAACGGCCACTCCCTCGCTATCGGCGCGGCCGGTGCGACCAATGCGATGGATGTGGGCTTCGGATTCCATGGCTACCTGATAGTTGATCACCAGGCTCACGCTATCAATATCCAAGCCGCGCGAAGCCACATCGGTTGCTACCATAATCAGTTCACTTTGGTTGCTAAAGCGAGCGATTACCTGATTGCGCTCTTTTTGTTCAAGATCGCCGTGCAAAGCGATGGCGCTAAAGCCCATCTCCCGCAAATCATCTGCCAGGTCCTGACAAGCCACTTTGGTATTGCAAAAGATAATGCAAGATTCCGGTTGGTATTCAGAAAGTACCGCAGCGGTGGCTTTGGTTTTATGCTCTTTTTGCACTTCGAAGAAAGTCTGTTCAATCTTCTTGTTGTCGTGAGTGGTGGTAACTGTGACCTCAACGGGAGAGCGTTGGATGTCCTGACTAATGCGTTTGATGCTATCGGGGAAGGTAGCGGAAAATAATAAGGTTTGGCGTTCTTGAGGTACTTCCCGGATAACAGTGGTCATCTCTTCTTCAAAGCCCATATCCAGCATGCGGTCGGCTTCATCCAGTACCAGGGTTTTCACATGCCACAGGTTCAGATGACCTTTGTCTATAAGGTCCATGATACGTCCCGGTGTGCCGACGATTACATGGGCACTGTGCTGCAAAGACTGAATTTGTGGACCTATGGCGGTACCGCCATACAACGTAAGTACTTTCAGGTTTGGCATACGCTTGCCCAACTTGCGAATTTCTTCGGCAACTTGCTCTGCCAATTCACGGGTAGGACACAGCACCAGGCTTTGCACGCCAAAGCTGCTGGTATTGGTTTTTTGTAATAGCCCCAGAGCAAAGGTCAGGGTTTTGCCACTGCCGGTTTTTGCCTGTCCTAACACGTCTTTTTCCACCAGAATTTCTGGTAAAGCTTTCTGCTGGATTTCAGTCATCGTTTTAAATTGCATATTATCCAAAGCTTCAAGCAAAGCAGGAGTAAGCGGAAGTTGACTAAATTGGCTGGACACGAAACACCTTTGAACTGATAAACCAGAATTGGCGGGGATTATCCCGGTTATTGCCAAAGGGTACAAATTTAAATCGCCCGGGGGCGTAAAAAAGCCCGGCGAACCGGGCTTAAATCTGTCAAAAACAACGATTCCTGGATTAAAAGGAAAACCCCGGAGCGGTAATATCCACTTCGGTAATGTCACCGTATTTTTTCACAATGTCTTTGATTTCTGCGCTTTTACCAATGATGGTAAATTGCAGATTGTCTTGCGGAAAGTACTTTGCAATGAGTGCTTTACTGGATTCGCTATCCAGCTTGTCCACATTGCTTTGGAAATTGTTAATAAAACTCTCATCAAAGCCATAGATGAACATGTCCCCGAGTAACCCGGATAATTGCCCTGAAGTTTCGTATCTGGGCGGGAATAAGCCTTTCACATAAGCTTTGGCCGATTTTAAGGTGGCATCATCCAGACCTTTCTCCCACAATCTGGCGTAGGTGCTTAAGGCTAAATCTATCGCCGCTTCGGTGTTTTCAGTGGCGGTAAAGGTGGAGATGTAGAAGTGACCAGAATGTTTCATGGCACTAAAACGACTTCTGGCACCGTAGGTTAAACCCGAATTAACCCGAAGCTCATCGTTTAACCACGAAGTAAAGCGACCGCCTAAAACCGTGTTAATCACACTTAGCGCGACAAAATCGGCATTGCTGCGCGGGATCCCCAAACCACCGATATAAAAGGTAGTTTCTCGAGCATCATCTTTATTCACCAGCAGTACGCGATCTTTGTCAAAGCCCTCTACTACCGGAAATGCGGTTTTGTTTGCGGCTTTGCCAGTACCCCTCCAGTCAGCAAACAACCCTTCAATGTTGGCTAACATGGCTTTAGCGTCGAAATCACCCACAATCACCAATGCTGCGTTTTCCGGACGGAACCAACCTTGATAAAAGGATTTTAAATCATCCAGTGTCGCTTTTTCAGTGGACTGGGCATCCCCACCGACAGGATTGCTATAGGGGTGTCCCCCGTAAATCAACTGGTTGTTGTATGAAGCAATAACATTGCGAGGGCTTTCTTTTTGACGTTTCAACGCGCCCAGGTAACGAGATTTGTATTTATCAAATTCAGCAGTATCGAATAGCGGTGCTTTAACTACATCGGCTAATAATCCGAGGATTTGTTGCTGGTCTTTCCTGGCAAACGACGCGGAAATACGGCTGTCGTCCAGTGATACATCCGTATCAAACTCAGCGCCGACAAATTCCAGGGCTTCTTCGAAAGCGTTTTTATTGAGTTTACCGGCACCGAATAACATATTTTCGGTGGTCATAGTGGCCAAACCGGCTACATCGCCATCTCGGGTGGCACCAGCATTAAACACCACAGTAGCGTCAATTAATGGCACCTCTTTTTGTTCCATTAAATACACTGTCAGACCGTTATCAAGCGCCATTTTTTGGTATTCCGGGAGGGTGTAAGCTGCAAATGCTTGCCCGAAAAAACAGAGGATGAATCCTGAAAGTAAAGTTTTATAGATCGTTTTCATGGCTGTCCTCCTTGGAATCCAAAACACCTACAGTGCGGTTTTTCTTAATCAGATAGGTTCTCGCAACCCGCTGAATATCTTCTTTAGTGACTTTTTCGAAGTCTTCCGGAGCACTGAACATCTTTTTGTAATCGCCGTGGAATAGTTCATGGCGACCTAACATATCCGCGCGGTTATTGATGGTGCCAACGTCGCGGTAAAAATTAACAAGACGTTGGTTTTTCACCTTTTGCAATTCTCTTTCAGTAACGCCTTCTTTGGCTACCTTGTTAAGCTCTGCGATGATGGCTTTTTCCAAGGTTGTTGCATCTGCAGATTGACTGGCCACGCCATAAACATAAAACAGGTTTGGATCGAAGCTATCAAACGCAAATGTTGAAACACTGTCCGCTACTTGCTGTTCGAATACTAATGAACGCATTAAACGCGAGCTGTTGCCTGAGGACAGAATGTCGCTGAGCAATAACAGCGGATAATAGTCTTCATGGGCGTTAGGCGGTATGTGAAAACCCATCATGATATTGGCACTGGTAACCGATGGTTTTTGCACATAAACCCGGCGCTCGCCTTTTTGCTCAGGCTCTACTGTGTGGATCTTACGCGGAGGTTCTTGAGCGGGAATTGGCTCAAAGTACTTTTCTGCCAATCGCTTAACTTCGTCGGTATCCACGGCCCCGACAAAAACAGTGACAGCATTATTAGGGGCATAAAAGGTTTTGTGGAAGGACTTTAAGTCTTCCATGCTCCAGTTTTCAATATCCGAAGCATGGCCAATTACTGGCCAACTGTAGGGATGGGCGCGAAATGCCGCGTTTTTAACTTCTTCCCAAATAGTTCGGAAATTGCTGTTTTCCAGGCCAGTGGAACGCTCGGAAGTAACTACGCCACGTTCACTTTCCACTATATCCGGATCGAGTGCCAGGTGCTGGATGCGGTCGGCTTCCAAATCAAACATCACTTCGATGGCATCAGCCGGGTACCAGTTTGTGTAAACCGTCAGGTTTTCGCTGGTATAGGCATTGTTTGCTCCGCCATTGGCCTCCATGGTTTGGTCGAACATTTTGGGGCCGTATTTTTTAGCGCCGTTGAACATCATGTGTTCAAAAAAGTGGGCGATTCCGGTTGTGCCGGGATATTCGTTGCGGCTACCCACCTTCCAGAAAATGTACATGTTGGCATTGGGGATGGAATGGTCTTCCATCACCATGATGGTCATTCCGTTTTTAAGCGTGAATTTGGTCACGTCTTCGGGCGACATGGCGGCGTTTGCATTGAGGGCTGAGCCCATCAATAACAGCAGGCCAAAACAGGAGCAAAGTCGTTTGAGCATGGCTAACCTTTGAATGTTGTTATTTTGAGGCAAAACCTTAGCCTGGAATGACCCTAATGGGAATTGGAAGTGAACGCAAATTGCGTATAAATATTTAACCGATGTTGTAGATTATGGTTACAGAATGTTTTGCGCTATGGTTAATTGAATGCTTTTTTAAGAGGCACAGATGAATATCACCATTCTGGCAAACCGCGATTTGCACGCTAACATTGCCCTTAACCTGTTGCGGCCATTGTTTAAACAGCACCAAATCACGCTATTTCTTTCTGAATCGGTGGGCCTGGCAAAACCGGGTTGGCAAATACCACAGGCGCTACAACAGCTTAAATTCATTGAACAAACGTTGTTTAATCAAGTTGTAACGCCATTAGTGGAGCAGCAAAAACATCAAGACCGATATCTTTCATTTAATGAATTTGGTGAGCTTAGTGGCAATGGTTGCCGGAGGCTGGAAAAGATTAATAGTCCTGATGGACTTGAAATTTTTAAAGCCTCTCAGCCTGATTTGGTGCTGTCTATTCGGTTTGGCAAGATTATCAAAGCGCCAATTATCGCTATCCCCAAGCTTGGGGTATTGAATCTACATTCTGGTTTGTTACCCCAATATCAAGGCATTTTAACTACGTTACACGCCCTCATTGCGGATGAACCTGAGGTGGGCTGTACACTGCACTATATTGATTCGGGGGACATTGATACCGGCAATATCATTCAAACTGCCAGTATTAAAGTCGATAAAACCCTATCCCTTTTTGGTCATGTTCTGCAGTTATATCCATTGGGTATCACGATGATCATGGATGCCATTGCAAAGCTTGCTCAGGAACAGTCGCTTGCCAGTGAAGCGCAAGATGTATCAAAACAGCATTATTTTGGCTTGCCAGACACGCAACACTTTGAGGCGCTGGAAAAGCGAGGTTTTGCGCTATGGCAGCACGAAGAGGTGTTGCAAGTGTTGCAGCGCTATCTGACGCCCGAACTAATCAGTGGCTTGTCACTGAATTAATTTAGCTTTTCAGTTTTGCCAGAAAACCGTAGTAGCCTGCAATCAGGCTGATAGTGCCATACCAGAATAACGAAAAATAATATTTAACCGGGTTGCCCTGTTCGGAAACAATTTGTTTATTGGAATTGGTATCGTAATGATATTGGCCATCCAGCAGTGTAGTGACAAAGGCCAATAAAAATGCCAGACAAAAAATACGCGCAATCAAACGCCACTTTTTGTCACTTACCTGTTTGCTGAACCTCAATTTATTTCCTTCAAACTTTTTTCCTTAAACTGGCGGCGGGAGCCAGATGATGCGTCGACCTGTTATCAACTTTTATGGTCGACGCATTAGCACCACTAGCTTCTCCAGCGTTTGGTGAGATCCTGATAATCATCAATGCGACGATCTCGGAAGTAAGGCCAGATGCGGCGCACTGATTCGCAGCGCTTCATATCGAAGGTTACCACCAGGTTTTCTTCTTTATCGACAGGCGCGCTGGCTAAAATCTCTCCTTGCGGGCCAGCAATAAAGCTTTGTCCCCAGAACTGAATACCTGGATCCCCCTCAATCGGCGATGATTCGAATCCGGTGCGGTTGGCCACCATTACCGGCAGTGAGTTGGCAACCGCGTGCCCTCTTTGAATGGTTTGCCAGGCACCAAACTGGCGCTGTTGTTCTTCTGGTGTATCGTTTTTATCCCAACCAATAGCTGTTGGGTATAACAGAATTTCTGCTCCGGCCATGGCCATTAAACGCGCCGCTTCCGGATACCATTGATCCCAGCAAACGAGAACACCTAAGCGACCCACTGAAGTTTCAATAGGGGTAAAACCCAAATCGCCGGGGGTAAAATAAAACTTTTCGTAAAATCCCGGATCATCGGGTATGTGCATTTTGCGGTACTTGCCCACCATGCCCTGTTTGCCATCAAATACTACCGCGGTATTGTGATAAAGACCCGCTGCGCGTTTCTCAAATAAAGACGTCACTAATACGATGTCTAGTTCTGCGGCTATTTGGGTAAAATAATCGGTGGCGGGACCGGGAATGGGTTCCGCCAGATCGAAATACTCGGTATTTTCTTCCTGGCAAAAATACAGGGTGCTGTGTAGCTCTTGTAACATCACCAACTGGCAACCTTTTTGTGCGAGGCGCTCAATCTGTAGTTTACTGGCTTGCCAGTTTTTGCCCTTATCGTTGTCAGCAATAGCTTGCTGTACCAGACCCACTGTAAGCATACGGTCACTCATAAACTGACACTCCGTGATGTAATTGTTCAATAATTTCAGGTTTTAAGGTGTTTGTGGGTACTTGCATACTAATGCAGTGCAAGCTGCCGTATTGTTGTACCAATGCCCGGCAGTTAACTGGCACAACCTTATAGTCCGGGTAGGCTTTTTCCAGTGTTTGTATTGCCAGACTGTCTTCCGGTTCACCATAAATCGGGGCAAACACATGCTTATTGCTCAGCAAATAATTGGCATACGACGCCGGTAATCTGTCGCCGTCGTCATTAAATATTTCCGGTAGCGGTAGTTCAAATATCTCACATTCCGGCAGGGCAGTTCGACACTCTTCCACCAGTGCCGCTAAACCTGCGAAGTGGCTATCTTCCGGGCGGTTAAATGCCGACTGTATCACCAGGTTGTTTTTGTGGGTAAAGCGCACCAGGGTATCGATATGGCCATCGGTATCATCACCTTCAAGGTGACCATTTTGCAGTATCAGCGTTTTGCGGGCGCCTAGCTGCTCGGCAAATAGCTTTTCGTAGTCGCTAAGTCGTATCTCGCCATTGCGCTCAGGATTACTTAAACACAGTGCGGTAGACAGCAGTAAACCGTCGGCATTGATTTCCAACGCTCCACCTTCCAGCACCAGGCCATATTCCGTGATCTGTTTTCTGCACATATCCGCCAGATAAGCACAATTAACGCGGTTGTCTTTGTCGGCATTAAACTTGTTGCCCCAACCATTGAAGGTATAGCTGACAGGGTAACGGTGGCCACCCAGATCACAGGTTAAAAATCCGTAATCGCGGATCCAGGTATCGTTGTACTCAGCAGGCACCAGCATTACCTTAGCGCTGGGGTGCAAGCGCTCCTGTAAAAAGGCAATTTGCTCTGGACGCGCCAGCAGGATCACCGGACAAGAATAGGTGTTGATCTTATTAATAAGCGAGATGTAAGTCTCTTGTACATCTTCCAGCCAGTTTGCCCAATCGGTTTTGGCATCTGGCCAGCTCAGCAAAATCGCTTCCTGGGAAACCCATTCAGGTAACAGTCGAGGTACGGATTCCATAATGTATTTAGTTAGAGATAAAGAGCACAATTATAGCGCGAGAGATGGCAAAAAGTTTAGCTGAGATTTGATAAAAACAAGGGGAAACTGAAAAAGCTTCCCCATCGCAAGGTTTGAATGTGCTGAAGTATTAACGCACGGTCCAGCCGCCATCCAAAACCAATGATTGGCCGGTCATATTGCAAGCTTCTTTGGCCATTAAAAACTGCACTGTGTGGGCAATTTCGCTCACGTCGATAAAGGCTTTTTTAGGCATGGGCTCCAGCATGATATTGTTGATCACTTCTTCTTCACTAATGCCATGAGCTTTGGCCTGATCAGTTATCTGCTTTTCTACCAGTGGCGTTTTGACATAAGCAGGACAGATGGTGTTGATGGTGATGTCGGTATCAGCGGTTTCTAGCGCCATGACTTTAGAAAAGCCGGCCAGACCGTGCTTTGCCGCTACATAGGCAGATTTATAAGGTGATGCAATTAAACCGTGGATAGAACCGATATTGATAATTCGGCCAAAGGCCAGGTTACGCATACCCGGTAATAATGCCCGAGTCAGGCGAGCCGGTCCGGTTAGTAATATATCTAAAATAAGCTGCCAGCGGTCCATGGGGAACTCTTCCAGTTTACTCACGTGCTGAATTCCCGCGTTATTAATGAGGATATCCACGGGGCAATCTAGCTGTTGCACCAGAGCATCTATGTCTGCTTGAGACGTGACATTCAATACATGAGTTTGACAATGAATATCCGACTCCAGTAGCGTCTCCCGTGCTTTAGCCAGAGCATCCACATTCATATCGGTCAAAATGAGTTGGTGCTCTTTACCTAAGATTTTTGCGATGCCAAGGCCAATGCCACTGGCCGCGCCAGTAATAAGAATGGTGTGCTTCATTGTGCGGCTCCTGTCGCGCGCGTTGCTTGCTCCTGGGCTTTCTTCACTAACTGAGTGTTGCTTTGCAGTGCGCCTACAAGGGCCATTACTGTGCTGATTTGTGGGCCGGATTGCTCCGCAAAATCTTCGCCCGTATAGCCCCACCAATCCCAGCAAGCAAGCGGATTGAGAGGGTTATTGGATGCGGTTTGTGGGTATAGCACCACCTGGTTATATTTGTCTGCGGCAGCGTTAAAGCCACCATGGACGATATAGTCAGTGCCGATTGTTGCCTCGTTTTGTTGGCAACCATGAAAACTGACATGCAAGTCACAAGCAGCACCTGATTGACAAGCTTCTGGCACATATAACCAGCCATGCTGAGCCAGTCCGGTGGCCCTTCCGTCAACCTCAAGGTTCTGTGCTACCTTGTATAGTTGACCTTGAGTTCTGTTATTTTCAGGCGTGGAATTCGGGTTCAGCCAGGCCATGATTTCCTGTGCGGAATCGTAATTACACTTACTGATAAAGGGCGTTGTAGTGGTTGCACAATCAACCCCAAAATCCTTTGTGGGTAAGCCGTGATTAAAGGCTTTGTCGGCTACAAACTGGATATTTTGTTCTGCTACTAAGCCCTGATATTGGGTGTGTAGAGTCTCGGTCACTGACGCGCCAACGCGATTATCCAATGTGCCATGTAGTAACCAAACCCGATCACCTTTAAGATTTGCTGGTGCTGCGATTTTATTGTCTTTGGATAAGTTGTTTATGTCGCTTTGTAAATCTTGTTCAGCTAGCGCACTACCATCGGCAAGGCATTGTTTCATGGCTACCATCAGGTTGCCTGCGGAACATCGATAAGGACCAGCCGCCACGATACCTGCGCCTGAAATCTTATCGGCATGGGCAACATGCATCTGATTGGCCATGTAGCCTCCAGAAGACACACCGGAGACGGTGATTTTGGGGCTTAATTTGAGCTCCAATGTTTGCGGCTTTGCCATGCTCATGCTGGATAAAAGTAGCGAAGTCATCAAGCTGATTTGTAGCTTATTGGTTGTTAACTTGAACATGCTTATTGCTCCAGAAATTGTTTGAGGGTGTCAGCCTGTTGTTGCACATTGTAGATGCCATCAAGGTGGCCCCAGTCGCCGTTTATCTCTGCATATTTTGAGGATTTACCTGCTTGTTGCAGTGTCTTATGGGCCTGATGTGCCATTTCAGGGAACAGCAACAAGTCACCGCTGGCGGGCAGAAATAAAGATTTTGCCTGCACTTTTTGCAGCGCTTTCTCTAAATCACCTTCGTGGCCCGCCATAAACAATTGACAGGCCCGCACTAGATACAAAATATGGTTGGCATCCATACTGGCGGCGCGCTTACTCGCTGCGTTATATAGCCAATCTACTACTTTGAAATTGCTGCGGATGTCCATTGCGGGTGACTGTTCCAACGCTGAATGTTCCGGGTTGAGCTGATTGAAAATACGTGGGTGCATGGCTTCCTGGGTGATAATGGCCAGGGATTGAGTTAAGCCCTCCAGCGGAGCTGAGCCGGAATAATAGTTGCCATCCTGCCAGTTCGGATCGCTAATAATGGGGTTGGCCCATTTTTGTAATCCCGCAACCAGCCAGGCATCCGATTGCGCAACCCCTATCACCGATATCATGCGCTCCACCATATCGGGGTAGGCTACAGCCCATTCTATCGCCTGCATAGAACCCATCGAAGGGCCAATCACGGCGTGCAGTTTTTTAATACCTAAGCTGTCCAGTAAGGCTTTTTGGGTGTTAACAAAATCGCGAATGGTTACCACCGGGAAATCTAGTCCCCAGGGTTTACCCGTTGCCGGATTAGTGCTGGCAGGGCCGGTAGTGATCACCTGTTCGCTATAGGCGCTGACGTTTGCCAGAGTGTCCATACTGAGTACAAAATACTGATTGGTGTCGATGGCTTTGCCCGGACCAATAATGGCATCCCAATAGCCTGCATTGGCATCCTCTTCGGCGTATTTACCGGCGGCATGTGAGTTGCCGGTAAAATAATGGGTGATCAGGATCGCGTTAGATTTATCGGCATTCAGTTCACCGTACGACTCCCAGCCAAGCCTGATTTGTGGAATGGTTTTACCATTGCTGGTGGTAAAGTTTTCAAGCTCCAGGGTTTGTTTTTCAACTAAAAAATTGGCCTGACTTATCTGACAGAACAGCAATTGACAGAGGACTAACAAACTGAGTTTTTTGATAAAGGTTGGCTGATTCATAACAAACATCTTCATGCTCAAAATACGATAAACAGGGTTACAGCCAGGGCCAGGCCAATGAGGGGTACAATACCTGTCATGGCAAACATGGACCAGTAGGCGCTGGCGTGGGTTTCTTTACAAATAGCACGAATCGTGGTGACCACATAACCATTGTGGGGCAGTGTATCCAACGCTCCAGAACTGATGGCTACCACTCGATGCAATTGTTCCGGGTTTACACCCTGGTCAATATAGTGGGGCGCCAACAAAGGTAAAGCGATTGCCTGACCACCGGAAGCCGAGCCGGTCAAGCCCGCAATCAACGACACTGCAACCGCCGCGCCGATGAGTTCATTGCCGGGAATTTGGGTCATCACTTCTACCGCTACCTGAAAGGCTTCGGTGTTTTTCACTACTGTGCCAAAACCTACCACCGCTGCGGTATTACCGATGGCGATTAAGCAGCCAGTGGTACCTTCGTTAATGGCATTGTTGAGGCTTCTGAAATACTTAAAACACAGGATCAGGATGCTCAAAACTCCGCCGCCTAAGGCCAGAATCAGGGCTTTGTGACCAAAGTTATCGTGTAAAAAGAAGGATAGTAACAATACCACCAAAAGGGGAATAAAACCCAAGGCGGGATGGGGTAACTTGTCTTTGTCTTGTGGGCTGCTAAGGCCAGGATCATCCTCGCGACTTTCAAAACATTCACCATTGGCAACCGCTTTGCCAATCATCTTTTTCAGCCACCAGTAACCAAAGATAGCCATAAAAATCGCCACCACTAAACTCACTTGCCAGCCGGCATACGGGGTTGTACCTAGATATTTAATAGGGATCCAGTTTTGAATTTCCGGTGAGCCCGCTGATGTCATGGTAAAAGTCACCGAGCCAAACGCCAGTACTGCCGGAATAAAGCGGCGCGGCAAGTTAGCATCTTTAAACAGGCTCAACGCCATCGGATAAACCGAAAAAGCCACTACAAACAGGTTAACTCCGCCGTAGGTTAAAATGGCACAGGCAGCAATTATCGCAAATACCGCGTGCTGCATGCCAAGCTTGCCCACAATCCAGTGAGCCACGCTGTCGGCAAGGCCGGTATCTTCCATAAATTTACCAAACAGAGAACCCAGCAAAAACATAAAAAACCAGGCTGCGATAAAACTGGTAAAGCCCGACATATAGAAACTCACCAAATCTTCATTGCCTGCCAGTAGCGGTAAACCATTTGTCAATGCAACGATAACGGCACACAGCGGCGCGCTGATAAACAAATTCATGCCTCGCATGGTCAGTACAATCAGCAATACGAGGCCACCGATTAAGCCCATCATTCCAATAAATTCTGTCAAAATCTCATACTCCTTGTGCCGTACCCAAACCGGGAAATTGCCCCGCTGTGTCGGCATTGAAAACAGCCGCCACAGTGTTAAAACCACCGTGGAGGCTGTAAAACCCTACAAAACGGACATTGAGATGGAGGAGTTTCAAATGGATTCTGAAACAGGATTGAATTTTTGCATATGGTACTTAAGTACAGCATACCAAATGTAAAAAATTCGTTAATGTAGCTGCGACATTGAGTGAAGGCGGGCTTAACACCGCTTATATCAACGACGTTAACTTATTAATACTTATAAAAAATAACGTTTCGGAGATATGGCATAGCAAAGGGTATGTACTATGAACAACACAACGATTAAAGCAACGCAGACTGAGAAAAGACGGCGCAGCAAGCTGTCACTTGCTGTGCTGGTGGCACTGGCAAGTAGCGGATTATCCGGTAATGCACTGGCTCAAGAGGCTGAACAGGAAAGCAAGGGTCTGGAAAAAATTCAGGTGACTGCGCGAAAAACGGTAGAAAGTATTCAGGAAGTGCCGGTGGCCATCACCTCGGTTTCGGCTGTGGAACTGGCAGAAAAAGGTCTGGCGGAAATCACTGAGATTCAAACTTTATCGCCCAATACCACCTTGCAGCGCAGTCGTGGTACTAACAGTACCCTTACCGCCTTCATCCGCGGCGTAGGTCAGCAAGATCCACTTTGGGGTTATGAGCCAGGCGTCGGTATTTACATTGATGATGTCTATCTTGCTCGTCCTCAAGGTGCAGTGCTGGATATTCTGGATGTGGAGCGCATCGAAGTTTTACGCGGCCCGCAAGGCACGTTGTACGGTAAAAACACCATAGGTGGCGCAGTAAAATACGTCACCAAAGCCATGTCTGGCGATCCCGAATTCTCAATGCAAGGGTCAGTAGGTAGCTATAATCAGCGGGATTTGAAAGTGACCGGGCAATACCCTATCAGCGAACAGTTATACGTGGGCTTTGGTTACGCATCTTTAAACCGCGATGGCTTTGGGGAGTATTTGCAATCAGATTTAGCCGGTCAGGACCGAGAAAATTACAATAAAGAAGTGACGGCAGCGCGCATTACTCTGGAATATAAACCTTCCGATGATTTGTTTTTCCGTTTGGCCTGGGATAAAACCGACGATGACTCCAATGCCAAAGGTGGCTATCGCTTATTACCCAGCTTGTTAACGGATGCGCCAGTACCGGATAGCGTTTATGACTCTTATACCAGTTTACCTACGAGCAACAAGGTGGAACTGGAAGGTGTGAGCTTTACTGCTTCTTGGGATGTGAACGATAACACCACATTGAAGTACGTGTTCTCCGACCGCGAAAGCTATTCTCCCACCAACATCGACTTTGACAATACCCCGCTGCGTATCTTTGATGTACCGGCCATTTATGACGATGAGCAAACCACCCACGAATTACAGCTCAACTATGTCAACGGTGATTTCAGTCTGGTATCGGGCTTGTATCACTACGACGGTGAATCCTGTGGTCAGTTTGAGGCGATTCTCGAAGTGCTGGGGGTAGGGGCATTTGGTACACCGGGTTTGACTCGCGAAGTATCCGGCTGCAGCAACTCTACCAGTAAGGCCGTTTATGCTCAGGGTAGCTTTGATATCTCTGATAAATGGTCCATGACACTCGGTGCACGCTACACCCAGGATGAGCGCGACGCCACGGTAAACAATGGTCTGGTATTTGAAACCGTTTATCCCGAGTCTGGCTGGGTGCCAGGTTATGTGCGCGACGAAGCCACTATTGCCGCGTTTGTGCCTAATGTACTGAATGATGAAGATGACTGGTCGCGCTTTACGCCAAGAGTAGGGATTGAGTACCAACACAGCGACGATGTCATGTTTTATGCCTCGTATGCGCAGGGCTTTAAATCCGGTACCTTTAATCCGCGTGCTACTACCGCAGAACCTGCGGCGGATCCCGAAATTGTGGACACTGTTGAAATTGGTATGAAAAGTGACTGGGGTGACAACTTAAGAGCCAACCTCACCTGGTTCACTCTGGATCACAAAGATCGCCAGTATATTTCAATTTTACCCGGTGATGGCTTTGCTGATTTAAATCAGCGCCTGGCAAATGCCGGTGAGTCAGAAGCAAACGGTATTGAAGCTGAGTTTGTGTACCTGGCCAGTGATGCATTAACCTTCAACCTCAACATCGGCTGGATTGATGCTGACTTCACTGAAGTACTGGATACCGACCCAACTACGGGAGAGCTGTTTGATAAATCCGACCGCTTTACTATTTCTAATACACCGGACCTGACTTATAACCTCGGGCTGAACTACGCCTTTGAAAATCAGTTGGGTGATTTTGTGTTCAACGCCAATTACTACTATCGCGACGATTATGTGTTGTTCGAAGAAGACAGTCTGTTAACACAGGATGGCTATGGCCTGCTCAATATGAGCTTGAACTGGTACAGCGCCAGTGGCGACTGGACCGCCGGACTGCATCTGAAAAATCTGACGGATGAAGAGTACATGGTGGGCGGCTATCAGTTTGTTACACCAGACCCTTCCGACCCTACAGACATCAGTTTATACACGCCGGGCCTTGGCGGGGACAATACCTTGATTGCCTATTATGGCGATCCGCGCACTGTCACCCTGATGGTAGGCTATCGATTCTAAGTGCGGATGTGTGTGCACGTTTGCGGGTGCCCCGGCACCCGCGGTTTTAATAAAGCTACCCGCTTTTTTCAATGCTCCACCCGCGATTTTCCGAACTGTTATTTGTGGCGGATTGTGTCCGCCGCAACCATCAAGTACATTATGGGGATGATGACCTATGACAACCCCTGATGCCGTGAAAGCCATAGTTGCTGATGACCATCCGCTGTTTCGCGCCGCGCTGACCCAGGCGATTTTACAATCGTTAGGGCAATGCCAAATTGTTGAAGCGCAAAGCTTCCCTGAAGTGCGGGATGCCTTAAAGGCGCAACCGGAAGTGGAATTTATCTTTTTAGATTTAAACATGCCCGGCTGTGATGGTTTCAGTGGTTTAACTGAGCTGCGCCATACCTGGCCGGATATTCTGGTGATCATGGTGTCTGGCAATGAAGATCCCGGCATCATTACCCGTGCCATTCATTTGGGGGCCAGTGGTTACATTCCCAAATCCGCGTCCTTGGGTAATATCTCAGAGGCGGTGGATACCGTCGCCAATGGCGAAGTGTGGTTACCGCAGGGCATCGATCTGAATCAAGTAACGGAAACAGAATCCGAAGAAAAGCAACTGGCCGCCAAAGTGGAAAAACTCACACCTGCGCAATTTAAAGTGCTGCAATTACTCAGCGATGGCCTGTTGAACAAACAAATTGCCTGGGAGCTACAGATTCAGGAACGCACGGTAAAACATCACGTTTCCGCCATTTTAGAAAAACTCCAGGTGAACAATCGCACCCAAGCTGGTTTAATACTGCAACAACTACGACAGGTATAACCGCTGTTTGTTATACCATTCTCAATGGAGTTGCCATGCTGATTACAACGGAAACTGTGGGGCCAAATCTAAGTGGGGCACTGTTACTGAAAATTGCCGCAGGTTTGAGCTTTGTTGCTGCCATGCTGCATCTCGCCATTATCATTGGCGGGCCCCAGTGGTATCGCTTTTTCGGGGCAGGGGAGCACATGGCTAATCTGGCGGAAATGGGCAGTTACCAACCCGCCATAACCACCTTGATCATCGCTGCTATTTTATTTGTGTGGGGATTGTATGGCTTATCGGGCGCGGGAGTTATTCCACCACTGCCTCTGCAAAAACTAGCCCTTTGTACTATTACCTTTATCTATCTGGCGCGCGGTCTGGCGGGCTTTACTCTGCCTTTTGTAACTAATCACCCTGCTATCAGCCAAAACCCCATAACTTTCTGGTTGGTGAGTTCCACAGTGTGTACTCTGTTTGGCGTTTTCTATCTGCTTGGCATCATTAAGCGCTGGTCAGTATTGGGGTAAATAAGCAGCATTGTTATTCAGAATTCCATCCCTTTAATTCTCACAGATTTTCAGTTCTCACAATTTTTTCCAGGTCTCCGACACACAGCAGCGCCATTAACAGTTTTCTCAAGTGGGAGTATGATGCAAGTGCAGCATCTTATTCGATGACTAAAAGGAAGTCGTTTTGAACAACAAGTTACTATTTTCTATTGGGGCCGCAATAATCGTATCGGGTCTGGTTTATCATACTTTCGGTGAGAAAACTGAAGAAAGTGCAGTTCAGGAAGTTTCGATTGGTTCGAATAATAAAAATAACTTACCGGAAGATTTGAGTGTTGAGGTTGGTGAAGCCTCTTTGTCGCAAGAGCGGAATTCAGCGCAGGAAAACGAAGGTAATAACACTGGTCTGGAAGGTGAAGAAGAGCTTACTGATAAAGAACTCGCGAATTTTGCCATTAAAAAAATCACTGAAATTGATTTTGGGTTAAGGCCGGACCGCTACTCAATTGAGCAGTTGGCTATCATTGGCAAATATATCAAAGGCATGCCTCTGACTCGCGAAGAGTTGGAAATAAATCTTACCTACTTTCTTGATATTGCGCTTCGAGTCGAAAATGAAAATCCTGGAGGCCCTGTGGGGGGGATAGATTTTGAGGGCAAAAAAGAGTGGGTTGATGCACATGCTTACAACGAGGGCTTTAAGTATTGGAATAGCTTGGTTGAAGATGGTGATGCTCAAGCTGCCAGGCTTCTTGGTCGCTATTACTCCACTGCTGGTTATACAAATGATGCTATATCAACTTACAAATACATTCTTCCGCATCTAAAAACTCAAAAAGACAAAGGCTATATAACCTACCAATTAGCAAACGAATTGAAAGAAAAAGAACCGTTTATCGCTGCGGTGTATTACTGGCTATCAATTTCAGATTTTAATTCAAATCTAACAAACGGAAAACTGCAAAACATTGTAGAGCAATACGACGCTAGACAATTACAAGAACAGATAAATGCCATAAAAATGTCAGCGAACTGGCATACTACGGACGATTAGCCCATTAGAATTTTGTGTTTGGAGAACCTGTAATGCAATTCGACCATATCAATATCAGCGCCCCGGCGGCATTATTGAAACAAGAAAGAGATTTTTTATGTGAAGTTTTTGCGTTGACGGAGGGCTTTCGGCCTGACTTTTCCCGGCCCGGTTATTGGTTGTATCACGGTGATAATGCCCTCTTTCACCTGATGGAAAGCGACCTTCATGGCAAGCCCGAACAACTCGCTCATTTAGATCATGTGGCACTGCGTATGCAGGGGGTAGGCGATTTTTTACAAAAACTAAAGGCATTGGAAATTGACTATAAAATCATGACGCAGGAGCCCTTAGCCATCACTCAAGTGTTCTTTTACACCCCTGCAGGAATTTGCCTGGAAGCTACTTTTAAGGAATCGTTTTAGTCGTTATGGGATATTGAATACACATGCATTGTGAATTAAAGTGGTGTTCCAGTGTCAAAAAATTACCAGTATTGTTGTCACTGTTTTTGTATACTGGCTGTCTGGCTCATCAATGAGCTTATGCAATTGAAAGGAAATTCACTATGAAAACACTAAAAATGTCGTTAATTATGTTGGGCTCAGCACTATTGTTAGGCTGTGCCAGCTCCGCTGAGCAAGCTAAGACACGCTTTGATAAAGACAACGACCCACGGGTTGGCGAGGAAGTGAGCCAGGTATGTTACGCCCGAAATATTTCTGGTTGGAGTAATGTGGACAATGACGATAACGCCTTGTTAGTGAGCATTCGCAACAAAGAAACCTACAAGGTGGCGTTAATTGGTGGCTGCAACCCCGATTGGGCAATCAACAAGGTGGCGGTTATTACGCGTGGTGCCAATGGTTGCATGAGTGCCGGTGACAAACTGGCAACAGATTCCCAATTGAACAAGCAGGCTTCCTGTACTATTCGCGGTATTTATGAATGGAATGCCGACTCTGGAAAAGAGGTCGCGGAGCCAAAAGCGGCTGAGTAGTTCCGTTCAGTACAATACCTCAAAAGGTCAGCATTGCTGGCCTTTTTTGTTTTTTAGCCGTTTCCTTCTCAGTCTTTGTCTTCTTAGCTTTTTTTTTCTATCTTGGCTTACAACTGTCGTAGGTTGCACTGTACTAAAGTACCAGCTCAATTATGTCTTTATTGCACTAAAGTGGGGAAAGCGTTGGGACGGGTAAATTTTTTAGAGGTGCATACTCAATTCCTGGCGTTAACAACTAACTTGTGACAATAGGAATAATTATGAAACGAACCCAACACCAGGCCAGAAAAATGTTTTCTGCCTGTATGCTACTGAGCTTCTCACTGCTTTTCACAAACCCAACACTGGCCGGGAGCTGGCAAAACAATGTCAGCATTGGCGGTTTTAACAAGGTCCACATTTACACGCCCGACAGCACTTCAGCTATCGGTAATGGCAAAGGCTTGTTGTTGGTCTTGCACGGTTGTACTCAATCTATCGATGCTTATTTAACTGCGAATCTGGAAGATGCCGCCGAGCAGTATGGACTGGTGATCGCCGTGCCCGATGCCATGAACAAGGCCGGGTTTAGTTGCTGGTCTTATTGGCAGGGCACTAAATCGCGTGGTGCCGGTGATTATAAAAATCTGATCAGCCTGGCGAATACCCTGTCTGGGGATAGCAGTCGCGGTATTGATAGCGACCAGGTGTATATCGCTGGGCTATCTTCTGGTGCCGCCTTCGCCAATACCACGGCCTGTCTGGCTCCTGATGTTTTCGCGGGTATGGGCATAAGTGCCGGGCCCAGCATAGGCACCAGTTCTAACGGTGCTATTGGCCCTTGTGAAAGTGCTGATGTCGCCGCCCGCTGCGGGCAATACGCGGGTAGTTACAGTAGTCACTTCGCCACGCAGATTGCCTCCATCGCACAAGGGGAAAACGATACTACGGTAAACTTGTGTTACAACCAGCAAAATGCCGACGGCATGGCCCAGTTGTACGGTGTTAGCCAGTTGCCCGGCACTAATACGCTGTCTGAAGGGGCTTCGAATACCGCACGTGAAACTGAGTGGCAGGATGGTCGTGTCACCATGTTGTGGTTCGACAATCTGGATCACTCCTGGTCTGGAGGTCAGGGTTCCAGCGGTTCCTATGTGAATGGCAACAGCATTAATTATGCGAGTTATCTCGGGCAATACTTTCTGGACAATAATCTCAGGGTGGACCGCAACGCCGGACCGGTACTCAGTAATCTGCAGTTTGCGGTTAACGCTGCGCAGATAGTGATCACGGGCACTGCTGTGGATGTTGAAGGTAGTGTTGTGGATGTGAGTGCCACCATCGAAGGCAGCAGTAATGTGAGTGTTAGCGGCAATGTGGATGCGGGGGGCGCGTTTAATTTAACGAGTCCAGCACTGGCAGATGGTCTCTACACTGTGATTGTGGTGGCCACCGATGATGAGGGCAAGCAAGGCGAGCCGCAAACCGGGCAGGTGCGTGTTGGACCTGAGCCGCCCGCAACCGCGCCGCAATTGTCGGATATTGTGGTGAGTGTCGAGGGGCAATGTGCCACTGTGAGTGGCAAGGTGAACGACGTCAACCTGAACCTGGCCGGGGTCGAGGTAAGTTTTGCCAATGGCAGTGTCAGCGCTGAGGTATCTGTACCTGATTTTAGTGCCCAGGCTTGTAATCTACCTGGTGGTGCCAATACTGCTTCGGTGACGGCGACGGATCTGACCAATCTGTCTTCCTCTGAATCCGTGAGCTTTAGTATTGATGCAGGTCAAACCGCCACGTTAGATGAGCATATCAATGCCGGGCGCCTGGATTATACCAACTACGCCAATTGTTACCTTGAATACAGTACTGCGGCATTTAAATTAAATGAAGTCTCTGAAGCGGGTCAATGTCGCTGGCAAGACGATGATGCCTCCTGCACCGGACCGCTGCAGGCGTGCAGTGGAGATGATGGCGGTAATGGCGGCGATGATGGTGGAGATGGCAGCTCGCAATGCAGTGAATTTACCACCGCCAACTATTATCACAAAGTCGCAGGTCGCGCCTACAGTACGGGTAATATTTATCTGCCAGATTATTTTGCCAATGGCAGTGACGATGCCATGGCTGGTTCCACCTGGGGCAACAACACGCTGCACTCTACCGATGGTATTGTGTGGTATCTGGGTACCTGTCCTTAATTTTAATCACTGAACAGGGGCTTGCTGGATCTTGTCTGGCATGGCCCCAAACGCAGAATATCTAAATTTTCTTTGTTGTTTTCATGGTACTTAAGTACAGCATTCAAATGTTAATAAAATGTTTAAAGTGGCGGGATGACATTAAAGCAACATGAATCTGATTCCGTGCAATCTAGAATGAGTCTGAAAAACAAATTAACGGCGTTGACATTGATCCCGGTTATTCTGCTATGCGCCATCCTGATGTTAACGTTTTGGATAACCCTTGCATCCTCCTCTCAGCAGCAGTCCGTTGATACCCGCAATAACTTACTGGCGTTAAAAAAAGCGGAACTTAAGAATTACCTTGCGCTAGCCCAAAGTGGTATTCAAGCTGTGTTGTCGGACCAAAGCCTAAGCGTCGAGCAAGCCAAACTGAAAGCCCAACGTTACATTCAAACCTTGTCTTACGATGGCAATAACTATTTATTTGCTTATGCCGCTAATGGCGACCGAATTGCTCTGGGTAGTAACACTGCGGGAGTAGGAAAAAACTATTGGGATGTGCAGGATCCCAACGGTCGGTACGTGGTGCAGGGGTTGATCGATACTGCTCAAAACCGCGACGGTTATTACCTTTACCACTGGCCCAGAAGCGAAGGTCAGACGCCACTTCCAAAACTCAGCTATACCATCTGGATAGCGCAATTTAACTGGATGGTGGGAACCGGTTTTTATATTGACGATATTGATCAGGAAATAGATAAGATAGAAGCACAAGACAGTGCTGCCATGGCCAGCTCATTGAGTGTCGCCTTACTGGTATCGCTGCTGATGAGTAGCTTGATGGTGTTTATGGTTCGGCTAATGGCGAAACGCATAATGCAGCCGTTAGAAGTGATGAATCATAATTTACAGGAGATTTCCAGCGGTCAGGGGGATTTGACGCGCCGTTTGCATATCCAAAGTCATGATGAAGTAGGGGAGCTTGCTGCGAGTTTTAATCAGTTTGTGGCAAAGATACAGGGAATAGTGAGCCAGGTCTTGA
Organism: Planctobacterium sp. AWM4_229; assembly: GCF_056160305.1. Taxonomy (NCBI): domain Bacteria; kingdom Pseudomonadati; phylum Pseudomonadota; class Gammaproteobacteria; order Alteromonadales; family Alteromonadaceae; genus Planctobacterium; species Planctobacterium sp. AWM4_229. The sequence goes on from NZ_JBSWWX010000010.1 coordinate 75,406, forward strand.
TTTGCGCCGACAAGGTAAGAGAGTCAGCGAAATTATTAGATGCGCGCAATGAGCAAATTCACAAATGGGTGACCCTGCAAAATCAGGAGACCGATATGGTCAGTACCGCCATGACCCAGATGACGGCATCCGCCATAGAAATAGCCCGTAGCGCCGAAAATGCCGCCACATCAGCTACTGACGCAGAAGATAAAAGCCAACAAGCCATTGGCGAATTGAATGGTTCAGTAGCTGATGTAAAAACATTAGCAAGTGATGTGAGTCGTGGTGCTGAAGCGATTGCAACTCTTGAACAAAATGTAAAGAATATTGTATCGGTGCTGGATGTGATCCGCAGTATCGCTGAACAAACCAATTTATTGGCGTTAAATGCCGCTATTGAGGCCGCCAGAGCAGGAGAGCAAGGTCGGGGTTTTGCTGTGGTAGCAGATGAAGTGCGTACCTTGGCCAGCCGCACCCAGGAAAGCACTGAGGAAATACAGCTGACCATTGAGCGTTTGCAGCAAACCGCCGAGGCCGCAGTTGATGTGATGCAGCGGGGCCATAGTAAATCTCAGACCACCGTCAACAAAGTCGAATTGGCGGGTGATGGCATTGCCATAATTACCCGTGATATCAGCGCAATGAGCTCCATGATCACGCAAATTGCCACTGCCTCAGAAGAGCAACATCAGGTGAGCGAGGATGTGAATCAACGCATTAGCAATATTGCTGAGTCCAGCGCAGAAACCGAAAAACTCTGCAATCAAAGTGCCACCGACAGCCATACTTTGTCAGCACTGGCCGAGGAACTGGCACTGCTAGTGAACAAGTTTAAGGTTTAAGCTAATACAGTTGAACACGATATCGTCATAACCCTCCTGCTACATCTAACAGGGTGCCAGTGGTGTAGGAGGATTGTTCTGATGCCAGCCAGAAGATGGCTTCGGCCACTTCTTCTGGCCTGCCGCCTCGCTGCAAAGGGAGTTTATTCTTAAGTCGGTTTACCCGATCTGGCTCTCCGCCGGAAGCGTGGATGTCCGTGTAAATCAGACCTGGGCGAACGGCATTCACACGTATTCCTTCATCGGCCAATTCAAGCGCTGCACCTCGTGTAAAACTATCCATGGCACCCTTTGAGGCAGCGTAGTCGACATATTCGTTGGGTGAGCCAGTTTTCGCCGCCAGTGAAGAAACGTTAACGATGGCACCGCCTGTTCCACCTTGTTTAGTGGACATGCGTTTAATGGCTTGCTGGGTGCACAATAAGCAAGACAGCATATTTACCTCCATCACTTGCATTAAACGCTCAGCGGAAATGTCCGTAAGTCTGGCTTGTTGTTTCAGTATTCCAGCGTTGTTCACTAATACTGAAAGGCGTCCCAGGTTATCCGCTTGCGTAAAAAGTTGTCGTACATCCGACTCTTTGGTCACATCCGCTTGTACTGCACAGCATTCAACTCCCATGGCTTGTATCTGCCGCTGCAGCTCTTCGGCTTCCTGCTGTGCTTGTCGATAGTTCAACACTACGGCATAACCCGCTTTAGCAAAACGCAATGCCGTTTGGGCGCCAATGCCTCTGCTGCTGCCAGTAATGAGTACTACCTTGTTTTGCGCCATTCAGGTCTCCTGTAACTGTATCAAATCTCTTTAAAAACGATTCTTTGTCGACAATATTTTCGATATAAATAATTAAAATGTGATTTAAAGACTTTTTGATCCTATATTGTCGACAAAAATGGTTTGTATGGGAGTTGAACTTTGTATCATGTCTTTGGATTAATTAACACTGCTTTTATCTTTATTAGCTTGTATGGCGTTTATTCACAATTACAGACGGTAAAACGGCGTAAATCATCGCAGGCTTGCTCGGGAAATGCCACGCAGCTTTTGTCTCTAAATCAATTTAGTGTGAGCTTTTTGGCCTATCTTTCATTTTTCGTTTATGGTTATTCCATAACCCCCTTTAATCATTATATTGTCTGGCCGCGTTTAATCGCTGCTGTGTTAGTGGCTTTGATCCTATGGGAGATATGGTGTGACCGACGGACCCGTTTATCCCTGGGCATTCTGTGGTTTGCCGTAGTTTGTTTAGTTGTATCGTTATTTGGGCTGTACTTTGGTGATACCTATCAGGATGAAGGGCGTTGGATTGCTACCACTATGATATTGCTAATTTCTGCTTTGCTGGCTCAAGGCTATGCCCATCAGATTAAGCTTATCGTGACTTCCGGTAAAACAGGTGCGGTGGATATTAAAATGAGCCAGTTTATTTTAATGATGGACGTTTCCACTATTGCATTTGCCTTGAGTATGGGGTTAACAACAAGTTGGCCATTGATGGTACTCGCCGTTACCAGTGGTATCACCAAATTGTTTATTATGTATTTGTTTCGCTGGGTAAAATACAGTCCGATTGCAGAAGCACGGCGGAATCAGGAGGAAATGAAAACGCGCTGTAGTTGCTAGCGTAAAAAATAAATTTGGCGTAGTATAGATATTAATATAGTTAAAGTATGAGTAAGCTATGAAAGCATTACTGGGTAATCTTGCGAAGAAAATCAAAGGCGATTCTCAAGGTAATCAACAGTTACGAGACTTTATCGCCAGTAGCTCCAAAGGAAGCCAAGTGATCACACTGTCTAACGGTGAGAAATATACCGTTACTACTTCCCCCCGAGACAAAGCTGTTGCATGAATATTGCTTTCCCGGCATTTTTTATTTTCATATTGATATTGCCGGGTTTTATTCTTCAAAAATCCTACGAAAAAGTCGAAAACACCAGTATTGAGAAAAAGCCATTTGATGTGTCGTCATCTTTGGCTTTTTTTTATGCTTTGATAGTTCATCTGCTGGTAATTACAACACTGGTGCCTTGGTTTGGTGCTCCGATAGATTACGATGTGTGCGTAAAGCTGCTCATCGGTGCAAAATCTTTGTCTGAACAAGATTTAGCGGCTATCAGCGATAATGTGCCTTATATTTTTTCCTACTTCTCCAGCTCATTCATACTGGCCTATGTATTGGGGAAAGTATTCCAAAAATCTGTTTTCAAGCTAAACCCCTACAAATCTTCTCGATTTGCTTTTGATACCCCATGGTATTACGAACTCAAAGGCCAGTTATCCAACTCTCAAAACGCGGAACTCATCAAGGTATCTTGTTTGGTTGAATCAAAGAATGTTGCGTTTCTATATTACGGTGTGCTGGAGGATTTTTATCTCGATTCCGACGGGCAATTGAATCGTATCGTATTATCTGATGCTATGCGAAGACCGATTGAACTGGATGAGGCAAAGGTTGATAGGCAAGAAAAACCAGAACCACCAGACAATGAAACAGAGTTTCAAGAAGCAGAACTTAAGCGACAAGACGAACCAACAAAGTTGCGCTTCTATGAAATTAAAGGGGATAGACTGATACTGAAATATGAGGATATTAAAAATATCAACATTGAGTACCTGTATATCTACAAAGAAGAGTAGCTCTCTCTCCGTTTAACCTAAACCCTTTTTCAACAGTCGCTTTAAGGTTGCAGGTTTTACTGGCTTGGCAATAAAACCAAAGCCCTGCTCCATGGCCATTTCGCGAATGGTTTCTGCCTGGTCGGCACTGTTAATAATGACGGGTACATTGCGTTTTAGTAACTGCTGAATTTGTTGCACCACAGCAATGCCGTTTTCGCCGTTGTCCAGATGGTAGTCGGCTACGATGATGTCTGGGATAAAGTATTGGCACATGGTCAGTGCTTGCGATTCGCTCTCTGCTTTTTCTACTTTGCAGCCCCAGGTTTCCAGGCGCAGTGTCATGGCTTCCAGCAGCGCTGGTTCATTATCAATCACCAGCACGCTAATACCTTGCATGTCGGTTTTACATACCGCTTTAGTGCTGTTGCTTGGAGATGGATTGATATCGCCTTTGATACAGGGCAGGCTGATGCGAAATTCGCTGCCTTGCTTCCAGGTAGAGTTAAAACTTAATTCATGCCCCAATATGCGGCAAATGCGGGAGGCGATTGCCAGTCCGAGACCTAAGCCCTGTCCAGTTTGTTGACGACTGGCCTGTTCAAAATCTTTAAAAATGCGGGCTTTGTCCTCTTCTTTAATGCCTTCTCCTGAATCTTTAACACTGATCACCAGCTGCTTATCCACCAGGCATTGTACCGAGACAAAGCCAGATTCGGTGTAGCGGATAGCGTTAGTAAGCAGGTTTTGTAGCACCCGAACTAACAACCGGGCGTCGGTGCGAGTGAGTTGATGAGGAATATCTGCAGTGAATTGCAGGTTTTTGTTTTCACACATCAAGCGATATTCATCCAACAGTGGTGTGACTAGTTGATAAATATCCACATCTTCTACTTGCGGCGAAATAACCCCAGCATCCAGTTTGGTGAGTTCCAACACTGAATTTACTAGCTGTTCGGCATTTTCTAGCGAGTTTTGAATATTGTTGCTTAGCTCTGCCAGTTCTGGCGTTTGCAGCTTTTCTTTGAGAATAGAGTTAAACAGTGTCGCCGCATTAAATGGCTGCAGTAGATCGTGGCTGATGGCCGCAAAGTAGCGGGTTTTGTCTTCATTAGCCTGTACTGCCAATTGCCGGGCATCTTCCAGACGATGATTCATGGCTTCTAAATCTTGGGTGCGTTGCTTAACCCGTTTTTCCAGGTGTACGTTGAGCTCTTCCAGGGCTTTTTGGTTTTCCACAAATTCGGTGATATCAGTGTAGGTAGTAACAAATCCACCACCGGGTAGTGGGTTGCCCTTCATTTCCAACACTTTACCGGTTTGATGCACACGGCGGAAACTGTAGGGTTTGCCGGAGCGCAAAAAGGCCACCCGCTTTTCTACTTGTTCATTAATTTGCTGTTTGTTTATTTCGCCGAACAGGCCGCGATTGGCATTGAGCTGGATCACTTCTGCCACAGGGCGGCCCACATAAATCTCGCCGTCGGGGTAGTCGAACATATCAATGTATGCCCGGTTCCAGGCCACAATGCGCAGTTCTTTATCGACCACGGATATACCTTGTTCGATATTCTGAATGGTAGACTGCAGCAAGGCGCGGTTAAATTTGTAGACTTCGCTGGCCTCATCCACCAGTTCTACCACTTCGCTCAGGGCGACATTGTTGCTACCGCTGGCGGATTCCAGTACCAACCGTGCTGAAGCACCGCCGATAATGGCAGATAATTCCTGCTCTAATTTATCCAGCAGTGATTTTGGCGCCGAGCGCTGCCAGTCCGGCTTTGCGGTTCCCATGTGGTTGACAAAAAACTCTTCTACCCGTTGTGGCTCTAAAAACCGGGAAAGTAGACTTTGCACGCTGGCCAGACTGAGGTTGTCATAACTGCCTTTTGGGTTATCAGGTCGACTTTGATTGTTGATAAAAATCGATGCTTGTAATTGTTCTGCCACTAGCGGGCGTCGTCGCCAACACAGCCAGAAAAACGTTAGCAGGTTGCCACCTAAACTCACCAGCAGACCATGGCTGATAAAATCCAGCTGCAGTCCAAACATGGCGGTGGGGATCAGGACACTAATGCCCAAAAAACCGGAATGCAGAATGCTGCTATCGGGCGAGCTGGAATACAATAAGGTGGGCAATAGCAGTGTGTATGCCCAAAGCGCAGTCCCCACCAGAATACTGTGCAGCGCGGCTTTTTCGCTGGCGTTGCGCCAGTACAAACCTAGCAATAATGCCGGAGCACATTGCGCCACTAGGGTCATGGCCATCAGCCCGGTATTCGCCAGCAGCCCGTAATCTCGGGTGATTTGGTAATAAAGCCATGCGGATAATAAAACGATGATGATGGTCAATCGGCGAAACAAGATCAGCTTTTGCGGGCTTAAGCGCTCTGCTACCTGCCTTTGCCGGGTTCGGCTAACAAGCCAAGGGGTGATCAAATCATTGGATACCATGATGCTCAGTACAATGGAGGAAACAATCACCATGCTGGTGGCTGCGGCAAATCCCCCCAGGAATGAGATTAGCGTCATTATTGGACTGTCTGCGGCCATGGGCAAAAGCAACATAATGTTATCGGGGGGCACATCGGTGCCTTGGAACCACAGCAATCCAGCGGAGGCAATGGGTAGGGCAAACAGGTTCAGTGCCAGCATGTAAAAGGGAAACAGCCAGCGAGACGGCAACATTTCTTTTTTGCTGGTTTGTTCGATAAAGCACACATGAAACTGACGAGGTAAACAAAACATCATCAACACGCCAATAAAGGTCTGGCTGGCGTAGGTGAACCAGGAAGTGGATTCACTACTGTTAAAATCCAATTGCTCACTTTGCAGACTCAAATCGGCAACCCCATCAAACATGAACCACACCACAAAGATGCCGACAGCAACAAAAGTGAAAAGCTTGATAATTGATTCAAACGCAATGGCCAGCATCAAACCCGGATTGTGCTCGGAGGTACGCACTCTACGAGTACCGAACAAAATCGCGAATACTGCAAGCAATAGGGTAAACAGCAAGGCGCTATTGCCACCCACACTGCTAGTATCGGTAACGATGTTAACGCTGTTGGCAACGGCGCGAATTTGTAGGCTGATATAGGGCACAATAGCAATCACACATACCAAGCTAATTAACGCCGAGATGCGCATAGAGCGACCATAGCGTGTGGCGATAAAATCCGCCATGGAGGTAAGATTATTATCGCGACAGATACGGGCTACTTTTAGCACCAGTGGCCAGGCAAGGATATAAACCAAGATGGCACCTGTGTAGGTAGGTGTTATCCACCATCCGGTTTCCGCGGTTTGCCCCGGCACCCCATAAAACGACCAAGAGGTGCAATACACACCCAAGCCCAAACTGTAAACGGCAGGTTTAGCCTTGAGCCAACGATTAGATTTATCCCCCCACCAGGCAATACCAAACAGCATCAGCAAATAGAGTAGGGCGGCAATCAATAGCAGAGAAGGCGTCAGCATGGCTTGTTATTGGGGTTTTATTGTTTTTGTGACCTTAACGAACCACTTTAGCGAATCCCGACAGGAATGAGAATGGGTAATTGGATCCATGTGATTGTTGGACAAAAAACATGGTCTATTTTCAATGATTGATAGTACTTCTGGTGCTATGTGCTCAGGCTCATATTCAGACGAAATATCATTCGCACTAAACGATAAATAATTTGGTTTTTGATAGGAAAAATTAATGGGTGGAAGAGGTCAAAGAATGCAACTTAATCACTAGTGGTGTTAGACGATACAAGTTCGTCTTTTATCAACCGCATAAAGCCTAAAGCGTCGTGTAACTCGCTTTTTCAGTGGGTTTGAGAGCAGTGTCGCAAATTGACTTTACAGGTTAGACGAATTAAGTTCGTGTTTTAACACGAACTTTGTTCGTCTAATAATAGTTAGAACACTCTAAATTAATTGAGGAATGTGTGAATAGACTAAAGTTTATTACAAGTATTATTGCGAGCTTCTGTAGTTTATATGCAAATGCCGGAGGAAGTTCAGGAGTTGTCAGTTTGGAAGATGCAAGAATACAACTTATATCTAACAACACAGCAAGGGTTTATATTTATGACATCCCAATAGAGGATGGTTGTGAAAGAAAACTTCCTGTTTTGTTATTTGAGGGAGAAAATGCTAATCCACTGGCGAAAGAAATTTATTCAACGTTGTTGATGGCAAAGGCTTCAGGTACAAAGGTTAATATCCAAACAACCGGATGTTGGTCTGGATTATCTACGCCAATAATAACATCAATTTACCTTCATAATTAGACGTGTTCTAACAAGGCAAATTAAACCGGACAAATACTCGCTGGCTGCCCCTCATTCTTCGGGTATTATAGCCAGCAAGTATTTGCCATTTATTTACGACGTTATGTGCTCTTAAAATAGGAAACGGATTATGGATTTATTGGCAATGTCTGACTCTGAAATTTTGCAAATCGCCAACCCCATCTACAATGAGCTAATCGAAGCCTCAAATTCCAGAAATTGGAACGTATTCGTTAAGCACATGCCTTCGGATCTGGTTAGCGATGAGCTGAAATTGGATGTAGAAAACCAATGGGAGAATGTTCCATTTTTAACGGCATTGAGCGAAAAAAGAGAACTATTGGGCATACTTAGAAGAGAGTCCAATGTTCATATTTTGTGGAAACAATGGACTACTATTGATAATACCGAATATCTGGGTGTTCTTGTCTTACAAGACGTGGATGGGGTTGCGAAATCACTCGGCTTTTTCATCAAATAAAGTGTTCATATCAACACGCACATAACAAGAAAATTTAAATACGGACAAATACTCGTTGGCTGGCGTTCATTCTTCACGCAGTCTAGCCAACAAGTATTTGCCCTTTAATTTAGTAGTTAGAGTTAATTCGTTGTTTAGGAAAGTATTCAAATGAATCGTTTATTAGTTTTGCTCTTTTTGCTGTCTGTTTCCGTTACTTCTGCGGCAGCCGGGTATACTGGAGCATTTAAAATAAAGAGAATTAGTTCCATGGGCGCAAGTGGACAATTTACAATATGGGGAGATTGGACAAACGTTGATGGATGTACAAGTTCCTCAAAATGGATTGTTGGGGGGCACTCTACTGATACTGAACAATCTCAGAACTCGAAATTTTCCTTAGCCCTAGCAACTTACATGAGTGATAAAACAATAGAATTATATGTAGATGGCTGTAATTCAAGTAATCAGCCTATAGTAAAAGGTTTATACCTGCCATCCAGATAACTCTAACAAGAAAATTTAAACATGGACAAATACTCGTTGGCTGGCCTTCGTTCCTCAGGCAGTATAGCCAACAAGTATTTGCCCTTTAATTTAGACGTTATGTTTTTAAGGAAAAAAGATTGAAGTTACTTGGTTTGTTTTTCTTGTGTTGGTCCTTTTCAATTTGTTCGATAGCCGAAACTTTTATCGCCAACGGTACTGTTCACTCGATTCACGACAACGCAGACGATTTGTTTGGAGAAGATGCAGATTTTATAACACTTCATAATGTCATAGAACTTGGCTCCTGCCCTAAATATAATGGATTGGTGGTGCTTCGATTACCCGCTTGGGCTAAACGTTCATTTTCAATGGCGCTGGCAGCTAAAATGGCGAATAAAGAGGTTGTAGTATCCATTGATGATACTCGTAAAGATTCTACTGGCGCATGTATTATTCGTTGGTTAAGGATTTCAGACTAAAACATAACAATCGGTGCAAAACGGACACAAAAAAAGTTGGCTGTGTTCGTGCCTCACAAAGTTTAGCCAACGTTTTTATGCTCGTTTAACCGGGCCGTTATATGACCAGGTAAAGGAACCAACTATTTTGAATAATCTAAAAATATTAATAGCTTCAATAGCCACATTTTGTACATTCCATGCAAGTGCGGGACAATGGGTTTATGGTTTAGAAGTAAAAAAATCGTGGCTGGTCCGGGTAACTATCCTAATATACATTTCACGACATCGTTGCCAAATCCAGACAATTGTTCTTCCAACAATGGTTGGGCCTACATGGACCTTAATGAGTCAGAAACTCCTGGAGAGAGGCTCATGTGGTCAATGATTCTCACAGCACTCACTGCGAAATTAAAAGTCGATGTTTATTTATCTGGTTGTATCAGTGGTAAACCTAAGATAGCTACCTTTTCACTAAAGAATTGATAGGTTTTCATATAACAATGGCACGCAAGCAGAAACAAAATAGTTGGCTGGGTTCGCTTCGCTCACAGTATAGCCAACTATTTTGTTCCGCTTAGTGCGGTGTTAGCTTTACAGGGAGCTCCGCATGTCTATCTCGATCAAAGAGCGGCTTGAGTTTTATGAAAATAACTATGAGCCAATAGCTCAATATCATCTTGATAAAGGTGGAAAACTATACATTGGAAATAGCGATAAGGTGTGCCGCTTTTGTGGAAGAGGAGAACCAGAAGTAACATTTAAAGATATAGCTCATGCAGTTCCTGAGTTTTTGGGTAACAAGCAACTGATTTTAAGAAATGAGTGCGATACGTGTAATAAATTTGTTTCGGAAAATCTAGAAGACCATCTAGATAAGTACACAAAGCCTTATCGATTAGCGGCTCAAATAAAAGGGAAGAAGAAAGTCCCAAGCTACAAAACGAAAGATAAGAAATCTAGGTATGAGTTCACTTCTTCTGAAGGAGCAAAGATTATCGACAGAGAGGATAGCAAGTTCGCTAACCTAGATGTTGAAAATAAATCGATTGAAACCAACTTCCATCTTGAACCTCATGTTCCTAGTGCCGTTTTTAAATGCTTAGTAAAAATAGCTTTATCTGTAATAGATGATTCTGAATTACTTCAATTTACAAATGCAATTACTTGGCTATTGTCTCCTGACCATAGTCAGACAATTTGTAAACCACAAATTATTTTAAACGCATTCATTCCTGGGCCAAAACCAAATAAGGGAGTGACGGTATTAGTATTAAGAAGAAAACCGGAAGCTAAGACTTCTCCATACTGTCATCTAGTAATTTGCTTTGGCAATATTTCATATCAAATAGTTGTACCTTCGGATGTAGACATATCTGAAGGTACTAAAACAATTCAACTAACTAGATTCCCTTTGCCATTTGAAATGGATTGGCAGTATGGTGATGTTCAATTTGGTCAAGAAGATCTGACTAGTAGTGAAATTGTAAGAGACAAAATGCTACCGATGACTTTTGGTTTTGATCAGGCTATAAAATTAGATCCAAAACTTGTAAAGTTATAATTGTCAAAAAGCAAAGCTAACAAGTCATTTCAGCAGGACAAAAAACAGCTGGTTTTTGCTCGTGCCTCGCTAATTTTAACCAGCTATTTTATTGCCTCTGAATGAGGCGTTAGCTGCCACACCGAAGTTATGCACAACATCCTGTACATATCCTCTATCTTAAGCTAAAGTTGTACCATATAATGTACAACTTGTGGTGCGAAATGAGAATTGTATCTTTTACCGAGGCCCGAAATAGTCTTAAAGCTGTTTTAGACAATGTAGTTAATGATGCGGATACTACTGTTATCACGCGTCGTGACTCTGAAGATGCTGTTGTGATGTCATTGGAATACTACAATAGTCTCATGGAAACTGTTCATTTGCTTCGCTCGCCAGCCAACGCTGAACATTTAAATCGTTCTATTGCGCAGTTTAAAGAGGGCAAAACGACACAGCGAGAACTTATTGATGAGTAACAGGTTGTTATCATGGACTGATGAAGCCTGGAATAGTTACCTGTATTGGCAAACTCAAGACAAGAAGACTTTGAAACGTATCAATAAACTCATTGTCGATATTCAGCGTTCTCCGTTTGATGGAATTGGAAAACCGGAAGCCCTAAAAGAAAACCTGTCAGGCTTCTGGTCTCGTAGAATAGATGATACAAATCGCTTAGTTTATGCCGTGGATGATAAAGCAATTACCGTTATCTCGTGTCGTTATCATTACTAGTTAATGGCAGCTAGCCAATCAGTTCAAAACGGGCACAAAAAGTGGGCTAGGTTCGGTTCGCGCCTCACGGATTTTAGTCCAAGCGATCTGTACCGTTTAATTTAAAAGTTAGCTATTGCGTTACCTCGTTGGTTTTCACCTTATACGCCATTGTCCCCCGGGTTTAGTCACTTGGTATTTGTATAAAAAATACCAAACATAGAAGTAACAATTACATTAATTAGTTGTTGCTGAAAATAAAGGAACAGAAGCTAACTCCCGTTTTTAATTGAATTAGCTTCTGGTTTTGTTTTTAAACACAACTCTGCTGCTTTATGCGTTTAAATGATTATCCTCAAACCCGAGTTAGCTTAGCGTTTAAGGATATGATCACCGTCAACACAAGTAACAATACAATGGCAGGAACCGCAGTACTAAAAGCTTGAGCAGCCAATAAATGTGAACTTATTGCGCCAATTAGCGCTATTGCAAATCCTGCATAACCCCATTGTTTTAACCATGCAAATTTAGGCTGCAAGATACACACTGCACCAATTAAATAGGCCGAACCTAAAATGTTTAAAAGGTAAATGGGATAACCCAAATCTGTGGTTGCTTGTACTAACGCCGCTTGTCCTGTCAGTTTGGCCAAGCCAGAAGCCGCCATAGATAAGGCAAATAATATTGAAACGGTGTAATAAATAATCTTCTGCTTATTCATTGTGGAGATCCTGTTTGTTCGTTGATAGTGTTATTCTTTCATGTGACTAATTGCATTTAAATAAGTAAACATTCAAAAACATATTGCATATTTGCAATATTAATTTGAATGTAATTAGTCGCAGTTAATGAGAGGATAGGCTGTGGACTGGAACGATTTTAAAGTACTCATTGCGCTTGCGGAAAAACGCACGTTACAAGCGGCGTCAGAGCAATTGAAAGTCAACGCAACCACAGTGTGGCGGCGCATTCAGCAATTAGAAAATAAACTTTCGATTCAGTTATTTGTCGCAGGGCGTCAAGGTTATCAACTGACAGAAGCGGGAGAAACCATTTTAGAAAATGCCAAACGAATGGAGTCTTTGGCTGATGAGATCCTCATTCAAAGCGCGTTAAAACATGAAAAAGTTCAGGGGTTAATACGTATTACTGCACCGTCAACCATGGCCACGGCAACGCTGCCACACTGGATAGGCGAATTTAGGCAAACCTATCCTGATGTTGAGTTCGAAGTATTAGAAAGCGAAACAAGGTTGGATATAGAGCAGCGCGAAGCGGATATTGCAATTAGAGCAAGCCATACTGCACCTGATAGTTTAATTGCTCGAAAAGTTTGGAATATTCCACTGAGTATTTACGCATCAGAACGTTTTTTGCAAAAACACGACGCCGCACAAAATTTTTCCTTATCCGACTTAACCCAATTAGCAGCAATCGACTATGTGCAATTGGACAACCCGGCAGTACGTTGGTATCAAAAACAAATAAAACACAATACCAGGTCAATCTACTGTAATTCTATCGCCACAGCGTTAAACTCAGCACTCAATCATCAGGGCATAGCACTATTGCCAAGAGATGAATCAAATGGACTCATTGAGTTATTGCAACTCGATAGCAAATACGACTCGGCATTGTGGATGTTGGCCAATAAAGACTTGAGAAATACCGCACGGATCAAAACCTTTTGGGAATTTCTGCTCACTAAAGTAGAAGGTTATGAACCTGAATAATCTGGGTTAAATGAGACTAAAAAAGCATTAGAATAAAAACATAGCCAATGATTTTTTTCCGCTTAGCGCGAGGTTATACACTTTGAAGTATCTCATAACGAAGGAATTGCAATGGAAGTTATTAGGAGTAAAGAATTCACGGCAACTAAAGCGTGGGGCGCAAAGGACATTGCCAACATGGACGGCATTACCACTCGTTTACATTGGACTGATCAACCCTACAAATGGCACGTAAATGACGGTGAAGAAGTTTTTGTTGTTATGGATGGCATCGTGGAAATGCTATACAAAGAAAATAATGAAGTTAAGTCTGCAATCCTGAATTCAGGTGATATCTTTTTTGCCTCCGTTGGTACTGAACATGTTGCTCGTCCCAAGGGCGAAGCCAGAATTCTGGTGATTGAACGAGAAGGCAGCGTATAGCAAATTCGTTTGCACTTGGTGTAAATTTAAACTGTTTACAAAAACAGATTGTGTGCCTGTAGTTGTGACACGTTTTCTTCAGTTTGTATTTCAATGTTTAACACATCGCCGCCGGGCTTTATGCGCCATAATCGGCTTGCGCCACATTCAGGTTCTGCTGGTGAGGTCTCAAAATAGTGATACCAGGACTGCCCCTTGCTGGAATCGAGTAGCAGAGTTGCTGTGCATTGCACATCGCGATAAAAAACCTTTGCTGTCTTTCCGCCGGGTAGCAAGTGAAGCCGAACCGGCTGACAATCGGAGTCACATAAGTTCAGATGATAGAACCCGGTAAATTCGGTTATGCCTGATCCTGATGTGCCACTGGCAAATTCCCCGGTATTTGAGGTTTTTGTTGTCAATGACACCGGTATTTCCAGTTGCTTGAAACTCTCAAGGGCCACATCGTAATAGTAAAATAAGGGGCGTTGGGTTACCTGTATCACCTTCACCCAGTTAGATTGGGTATTGGCAGGATAAATAATGCTTTCAACCTCCGGTCTTGGTAGCCATAGAAAAATAGCTGTCCAGATAAATGGTACAACCACAAGAGGTGAAAGCAGCGCGTTTAACACGGGGTTAACCCGTGTTTTTAATTTTTCAGCGCGTATCAAAAAGCGGGTTCTGATATAGGCTGCCAGGCATATAAATACAATGAAGGTACTCACTAATACCGCGTAGGTGGGTAAAAACACCAACGCAAAACTCTTGCGCATCAGGTTTAATGCTTCTTCCGGGATATTTTCCGGTGCCCTGATAAATTGGCGTGCCCAATGAAAAGCAATATCCTGTTCCAGTTTAAAAATATCCATCGCCTTGTGAATTTCCGGCAAGGAGCTGAAGCGATTTCTGGCAACATCGTAAAGGCAACGACTTACGGAAAGTAAAAAGCGTTGCTCTGCATGTAATGATGAATCTTCAGTTGCACGTTCCAGGGCGCATTGATAGACCTCGCTAAGGCGTGCGGCATCATGCCTTGTAAAGCGACTTTGAGATTGCAAAAGCTGCTCAAAATTAGCGATGTTTTGTTTTATAAATGGCGACTCAAGTTCGGTATTTTTGAAACGCTGCAATTCATCCATCACCGAAGAGAATTCATCAAGGTTATCGCGAAATCCGAGATAGATGACTTCTGCTGGGCGCGCTATTTTTTGCGGTAAGCCCGTTTCTGAAACCATCTGAGCCAATTCAACCTCAATCGTTGCTGATGTTTCCAGAGTGTGGCGATAACTATCGTTCAGGCAAACGTGCATTGGCAGGTACAAGCGCACCAGTTGCTTTTGGCTGTAACCCACTAATCCGCCTGATGCAACATAGTTGTCATAATCAGGTAAGGTTCCTTTGCTGAATACCCGGTTTGCCGCGTTACCCAATATACTGCAATGAATGATCTGGTTAGAGGCATTGCGCTCCATAAACAGGTATAACTCTTTCATGCCGATATAGCCCACCATGGTGACCAGGCCAAATATCGCCATTTTCAGGGAAACGCGGTTAAGCGTTTTAGCCGTATTGAGTTTTTTGTTAAGTGACAGGCCAATCAGTACCGACAAACCCAAGCCGATACCCGATATCAGCCGTCCGGTGACTTCCAGCTGATTAAATTCGCTATAGTGCTCAACGTAATAAAGGCTGTTGACCAGCAAGGTCAAAAAGTAGACTTCAGCCAACAGATAGCTCAATACCGCCAGTAACAACCAAGGTTGCCAGGTAAACAGTTTAAGTTTTTGTTGCCAATCCAGTATCATTTCAGTTAACGTTGCCAGTCAGTTTATGGTTGTAACGAAATGGTTTTTTCTGCAGCCATAAGCTTTGCGATAATATCAGGGTTAGTATCTAGTTGAGCGGCAAGATAATATCCTTGGGCAAGTTCGGGTACAGTCCATACAACATCCCAGTTGAGTGGGTCTTGATTAAGTAGCTCTGCTTTACTTTTGAATAAATGCTTATTGGTTACCACAAAATCTGCTTTTCCTGAAAAGAATAACTTAAACACAGAGTTAAGGTTGCTGCTGACTATGAGGTGGCGTCGCTCTTCAAAGCCCAAGGTGGTTAGTGTTTCGTAAACCAGATCCTGGCGCAACACCACAGTTAACCAGTTTTTCGCATCTTCCATGCTTTTAACCTGATATTGACTTATTGGCTTGCGGCCGTAGAAACCATATGTATCTGTTCCTAATTTTTTTATCCAAATAAATTTATCTTCTCGTTCAGCCGTACGCACGATAGAGAAAATGAAGGTATTCTTGCGTTCCTGAGCCATCTTATAGGCTCTTGCCCATGGATAAACTTCCACCGGGGCTTGCGTAAGCCCGGATGCATTTTTCAAGTTTTGTACTAGATCGAAGTGTTCACCGGTAAGCTTATTGTTTTCTATATACTGCAGCGGTGGTAAGTTCTCCGTAACGAATAAAACCTCCGGTTCAGCATTACTGTGAACTGCATGCAGCAATGTGAGTAATGTCAGTATGAATTTGCCAATAGTGAAACGCACCTTAGATGAAAAAATGATACTGTCCTTGATTCCTGTTTGCTGTACTTTACTCTAGTTCAGAGAAAGCTATTCCAGCAAGTTAACATTGAAAACTGAAACAAAAATCGAATCTGCTGAGACTCCGCATGCAGTAAGGTATTTTTTGCGTATATGAAGCGATGGTTTTCGTTTTGTGTTTTAACCTCATATCAAAAGGAATCTTCACAATGGAAAATGACTCAATAGATTTAGTTTCTATCGCCAGCGAACTCGAAACATTCGTGCAAATCTGCGTACCAGATAGCGTCAGAGTGAGTAAATATGGTGGCACGCTCTTTACGCTAAAGCCTGAGGAAAAAGAAGGACAGTTCTGCGGTGTATTTGTTTATTCTGCCCACGTGCAGTTGTCATTGAGTCATGGGCCTCAGTTAAAGGATGAGCGTAAGATACTCAAGGGCACAGGTAAATACCGAAGGCATGTAAATTTTAAAAGTCAGGAGCAACTTGATTATGCTTATCTAAAAGAGCTAATCATTCAGGCTGCTAGTTTTTAACGTCACCCGCTACCAGAACAAACCATTTTTACCTCAAGAAAAATTTGCGCCAGAGAATAATGATGATCCCAACAATAGAAACAGAAAGACTAAGGTTAGTGCCACCAACGCAAGAAGCTTTTAGTGTATATGAAGAGTTCTATGCCGATGCTGAGGCGTCACAAGCCTATGGCGGGCCCATTACAACCGAGCAAGTCTGGGCCAGGTTAAAGGCTGATATTGGTTCCTGGTATTTGCTAGGGTTTGGCGTTTGGGTAATTCAACGCAAATCAGATAATAACTATATTGGCACTTGTGGCTTCTGGCAGGGCAAAGAGTGGCCCAGGGAGTTAACCTGGTGGGTGTCCCCCGAAGGGCGAGGCCAAGGTATCGCAACTGAAGCTTCAAATGCCGCATTATTGCATGCCTATAACGAGTTTGGGTGGGATGTTGTTGAAACCTACATGAATGATGATAACCGGGCAGCCCGCGCTTTAGTTGAAAAATTAGGGGGTAAAAAAGTCAGACGAGAACTGTTTAATGATGGCTTGAGTCGGGATATCTATCAAATACCTAAACCTTGCTGATGAGATAGCGCAAGTGTTTTGACAAGGGATTTATTCAAGGAAGTACTGTGGGTAAAAAGCTGTATTTAATTCCAGGAACCATGTGCAATCAAAAGTTGTGGAACAGATTGCTGCCGCATTTACACGATTCTATTGAGCTTTGTTATTTAGATATACCGCGAGATACAAGCTTAGGTGAACTGGCTGAGCACTATAACCATATCTTGGTCGAAGACAGGGTAAACCTGATTGGATTTTCGCTGGGAGGCTACATTGCAACCCGGTTCTCCATGTTATATCCCGAACGCATTGCAAAATTATTTGTTGTCTCAAATAGCCCTTGCAGCCTCTCCACTGAAGAATTAAAGCAACGCCATGATGTTTTAAAATACGTTGAATCCTATGGCTACAAGGGCATGAGTCGCAAAAAAGCCGCGGCTTTGTTGGATGAAAGCAATCAAATAGAAAGTCTAATCGATTTGATTTTGGAAATGGATAGCGATCTGGGTGAAGCTGAGTTTATCAGTCAGTATCGCTATACGTCACAAAGAGCCGACCTTGCTTCAGCCCTGAAACAGTTCTCTTTTGATACAATCATTTATTACAGTGAACACGACAGATTGGTGAACTCGCGATGGCTCAAAAAACTAGCCAATGTGAATACCAAACTCGCCGTTATCGCCACCTCTGCTTCAGGTCATATGTTACCTCTGGAAAAGCCCCGCGAGTTGGCGAATCATATCAATACCTGGATGCAGTAAGGACACAAAATATGACAAATAAAACTCAAAGGACGTTGCTGCATTTCAGTATTCTGCTGGCGCTATTTAACACTGTGGTTTTCGTTCGCCCACTGTTCGAAGCGGCAGGTGATTATCTTATGGTTATCATCGTGGCGATTTCTTTTTTAGTGGGCCGTAAAGCCCATAACATCGCCGATTTTGCACCAGCTCTGACCCGGTTCAACATGCCTTTACTTTTGTTAATGACAGGGCTGTTGGTGTTACAGATAGCTTATCATCCCGCATTAGAATATGGCTTTTTCAAGCCAGTGACAGCGCTTGTGACACTGCTTGTCATTATTTTGCTTGTGCTAATGGCGTTGTTTATCCCCAGGCGAATCAAGCCCTCTCGCAAAACGCCTGAAAACTGATTGTTTGATGCTGAAAAAATTTCCTTTGGAAACAAAAAAGGTCAGCACTGCTGACCTTTTTTAATAGCGTAAAACTGCATCACACGTGTAGGTAATCCAGGATGCCATCGGCGGCTTTGCGGCCTTCGTCGATGGCGGTTACCACCAAATCTGAACCTCTGACCATATCGCCACCGGCGAAGATCTTCGGGTTACTGGTTTGATAGGCGTATTTGCCTTGGGCGGGGGCGCGAACCCGGCCTTTCTCATCGAGGATGATACCGTAATCAGCGAACCAGTTAGCCGGACTGGGTTGAAAACCAAAGGCCACGATTACTGCATCAGCTTCCAGCACGTGCTCTGAGCCATCCACAGGCTCAGGACGACGGCGCCCGGCGGCATCTGGCGCACCCAATTGAGTTTTTACCAGCTTTACGCCAATGGCTTTACCGGATTCGTCAACGGCAATATCCAGCGGCTGCAAATTAAAGCGAAAATCCACACCTTCTTCGCGAGCATTAGTGACTTCACGACGCGAGCCCGGCATATTGGCTTCGTCGCGTCGATAAGCACAGATCACACTTTCAGCGCCCTGACGAACAGATGTACGCACGCAGTCCATAGCGGTGTCACCACCCCCCAGCACCACTACCTTCTTGCCTTCCATGCTGATGTAATCGGCAGGATCTTTTTCAAGGTTCATGATGCGGTTGGTATTGGCAATCAAAAACGGCAGGGCATCGTATACGCCCGGCGCGGCTTCGTTGTCAAAACCACCTTTCATGTATTTGTAGGTACCCATGCCCAGGAATACAGCGTCGTACTGATCGATGAGATCCTGGAATTGCACGTCTTTACCCACTTCAGTATTGAGTACAAATTCAACACCCATTTCGATAAAGATTTCGCGGCGCAGTTGCACCACTTCTTTTTCCAGTTTGAAAGACGGAATACCAAAAGTCAGCAGGCCACCAATTTCAGGGTATTTATCAAACACCACGGGCTTAACACCATTGCGCACCAGAATATCCGCGCAAGCCAGACCTGCAGGGCCAGCTCCTACAATGGCGACTTTTTTGCCTGTAGGTACTACATCCGACATATCCGGACGCCAACCCATCTTGAACGCGGTGTCGGTGATGTATTTCTCGATACTACCGATGGTAACCGCGCCAAAATCGTCGTTAAGGGTACAAGCGCCTTCACACAGGCGGTCTTGCGGGCATACCCGACCACATACTTCCGGCAAGCTGTTAGTTTTATGAGACAGCTCCGCCGCTTCCAGAATACGTCCTTCGTTAGCTAACTTTAACCACTGAGGGATAAAGTTGTGCACCGGGCACTTCCATTCGCAGTATGGGTTACCGCAGTCCAGGCAGCGATCTGCCTGGCCTTCGGTTTGCGAAGCCGACAGCGGATGATAGATTTCCCCAAAATCTGCGCGGCGCACATGCACCGGTTTTTTTGGAGGATCGATGCGTTCCACATCAACAAATTGATAAACATTCTTAGCCATAAATTACTCCGTTACTGCGCCTGCACTCGTAGCTCATTAGATGAGCGACTGATATGGCCAAGCAGGTTTTTCACATCACTGGTTTTGGGTTTAATGAGTTTGATCTTGCCAAGGTAGTCAGCAAAGTTAGTGAGAATTTTCAGGGCGTGTTCACTGCCTGTTTCTTCGTAATGCTGATCTACTAAGCCGCGCAGATGTTCAGATAAAATGATCTTGTCACTGATATCCAGAATTTCTACCAGCTCCTGGTTAACCCGGTTTTCCAGGTCCCCTTGCTCATCGAGAATATAAGCAAAACCACCCGTCATACCGGCACCAAAGTTAACGCCAATTTTACCTAGTATGGCAACGATACCGCCGGTCATGTATTCACAGGCGTTATCACCTGCGCCTTCCACCACCGCAATGGCACCTGAGTTACGCACCGCCAAACGCTCACCAGCCCGGCCTGCGGCAAAGAGTTTGCCGCCCGTAGCGCCGTATAAACAGGTATTACCAATAATGGCACTGTTGTGAGTATCAAACTCAACACCTGCAGGTGGATGGATCACCAGCTTACCGCCAGTCATGCCTTTACCTACATAGTCGTTGGCATCACCTTCTAAACGCATTTCGAGGCCACCGGCATTCCATACGCCGAAGCTTTGTCCTGCGGTGCCTTTAAAGTTGATGTTTATCGGATAATCCGCCATGCCCTGGTTGCCATAGTGACGGGCAATAAAACCAGACAATGACGCACCCACAGAACGGTCGGTATTGCGAATATTAAAGTTAAGGCTAATACCGGATTTGTTTTGCACCGCAGATTCAGCGCGGGCCAGGATAGCCAGGTTCATATCGCCGTTATCCAGAGGTTTATTGGTGACCTCTGAACAGAACAAACGGGTATGAGAGCCTGCTTCGGCTTTCGCCAACATCGGCTTAAGATTTAGCTTGTGCTGCTTGGCATTGATGCCATCCAACACTTCCAGATACTCAGTGCGACCAATCAAGTCATCCAGGCGTTGCACGCCAAGACTGGCCAAAATCTCGCGCACTTCCTGAGCGATGAACTTAAAGTAATTCATCACCATTTCCGGCAACCCAATGAAGTATTCGCTACGCAGCTTTTCGTCTTGAGTTGCTACGCCGGTCGCACAATTGTTGAGATGGCAGATACGTAAGTACTTACATCCTAACGCCACCATGGGGCCGGTACCAAAGCCAAAGCTTTCAGCGCCAAGGATAGCTGCTTTTATCACATCCAGGCCGGTTTTTAAGCCGCCGTCGGTTTGCACCCGCACTTTGTGACGCAGACCGTTTTCTACCAACGCTTGTTGGGTTTCTGCCAGGCCTAGCTCCCAAGGACAACCTGCGTATTTCACCGAGGTGAGTGGGCTGGCCCCTGTGCCACCGTCATAACCTGATACCGTAATCAAATCGGCATAGGCTTTAGCAACACCAGTGGCAATAGTGCCTACACCTGGCTCTGATACTAACTTAACTGAGATCAGCGCTTTGGGATTCACCTGCTTGAGGTCGAAAATCAGCTGGGCCAGATCCTCGATAGAATAAATATCGTGGTGTGGCGGTGGCGATATCAGGGTGACGCCTGGTACCGAGAAACGCAGTTGCGCGATGTATTTGTTGACCTTGTCGCCAGGTAGTTGTCCGCCTTCACCGGGCTTGGCACCTTGGGCGACTTTGATTTGGATAACATCAGCGTTAACCAGGTAATGGGGAGTTACCCCAAAACGGCCTGATGCCACCTGTTTGATCTTAGAGTTACGGGAGTTACCAAAGCGTTTTGGATCTTCACCGCCTTCACCTGAGTTCGACTGTCCCCCCAAGGTGTTCATGGCAATGGCCAAGGCCTCGTGGGCTTCCGGGCTTAATGCACCGATAGACATGGCGGCGCTATCGAAGCGCGGGTACAAGCTTTCAGCTGGCTCCACCTGTTCCACTGCAATCGGCTCTTTGCCGGTTTTCAAAGCCAACAAATCGCGGAAGTGGGCAGGGGAACGCTGATTTACCAGGTCGGCAAACACGCGATAGTCGGCGTAATCACCGGACTTAACCGCTTTTTGCAAGCTGGTGACCACATCCGGGTTATAGGCGTGATATTCCCCGCCGTGCACGTATTTGAGTAAACCACCGTGGTTGAGTTGCTTGCGTTTAAGCCAGGCGATACGATTTAGGTTCACCAGATCTTGTTCAAAATCACTGAAGCCAGCACCTTGAATGCGCGAAGGCACACCGCGGAAACAAACCTCCATTACTTCGTCGGCAACGCCAACCAGTTCGAACAACTTGGAGCTGCGATAACTGGCCACCGTGGAGATGCCCATTTTGGACATGATTTTAAATAAGCCTTTGTTGATGCCTTTGCGGAAGTTAGTAAAGGCTTGCATATGGCTTACATCCAGTTCGCCTTTTTCCACCATTTGCTCGATGGTTTCATAAGCGAGATAAGGATAAATGGCGGTAGCACCCAAGCCCAATAACACCGCAAAGTGGTGGGGGTCACGGGCTGACGCGGTCTCTACTACGATGTTGGCATCGCAGCGCAGTGATTTATCAACAAGGCGACGCTGTACCGCACCGACGGCCATAGCCGCAGGAATAGGTAAACGGTCTTTTTTGATGTTGCGATCCGACAGCACCACAAACACGGCTTTTTTCTTTTTAACCAGATATTCGGTTTCGTCACAAACCCGCTCAATAGCGCGTTTTAACCCTTCCTCTGGTTTGTAATTCAAATCCACCGCTTCTGAGTAATAATGCTCAGGATCGTATTCTCTTAACTGCACCAGGTCGGTGTAGGTGAGGATAGGGGAATTGAACAATACCCGGTCGGCATAGCCGGAGGTTTCGCTGAATACGTCTTTTTCTCGTCCAATACAGGTGGCTAGTGACATCACGTGATTTTCACGTAATGGATCAATGGGAGGATTCGTCACCTGGGCAAACTGCTGACGGAAATAATCGTACAAAATTCGGGGTTTCGAAGACATCACTGCCATTGGCGTATCGTCGCCCATTGAGCCAACAGCTTCCTGACCGTCTGCAGCCAGTACCTTGATCACTTGTTGCAATTCTTCGTAAGAGTAATTGAATAGTTTGTGGTACACGCCTAACTCATCATCCGAGTAGGTGCGCTTTCCAATCAAGGTTTCTTCGTATTCTTCGATGGGTTTTAAACGGCGAATGTGGTTGCCGATCCATTCCTTGTAGGGATGGCGACCTTTGAGATCTTCGTCGATTTCATTACTGCGCCAGATTTTACCGGTTTTGGTATCTACGGCCAGCATTTCGCCTGGGCCAACCCGGCCTTTTTCCACTACGTCTGTAGGTTTGTAATCCCAGATACCGACTTCTGAAGCAAGGGTAATAAATCCGTCTTTGGTAATTACATAGCGCGCCGGGCGCAGACCATTTCGGTCAAGATTACAGGCCACATGGCGGCCGTTAGTAAGCACGATACCTGCCGGACCATCCCATGGCTCCATGTGCATGGAGTTGAACTCGTAGAAAGCCCGCAAGTTTTCATCCATGGTTTTATCGTTTTGATAGGCTGGTGGCACCAATAAACGCATGGCACGGAATAAATCCATGCCGCCTGCCAAGAATAGCTCCAGCATGTTATCCAGTGACGAGGAATCCGAGCCTTCCATATTTACAAAAGGTGCAGCCTCTTTTAAATCGGGAATGAGCGGCGTGCGGAACTTGTACGTTCTTGCCTGGGCCCAATCGCGATTGCCTCGGATGGTGTTGATTTCACCATTGTGCGCCAGGAAGCGAAATGGCTGTGCCAGTGGCCACTTAGGCAGCGTATTGGTGGAGAAGCGTTGATGGAATACACAAATTGCCGATGCCAGGTCTTTATCGGCAAGATCCAGGTAAAATCTCGGCAGGTCTTTGGGCATTACCAAACCCTTGTATATGGACACCAGATTCGACAGAGAGGCGATGTAAAAATCCTGGTCTTCGGCTAATCGTTTTTCGGCACGGCGACGGGCCATGAATAAACGGCGCTCCAGATCAACTGCACGCCAACCCTGAGGGGCGTTCACAAATACCTGTTTGATCTGAGGTACACAGGAGGAGGCCAAATCACCTAAAACGGATGGATCGGTGGGCACATCGCGCCAACCTAAAACGGCCAGCGTTTCGTTTTCTAACTCTTCATCGAGTATTTCCATTGCTGCCTGGGCTTTTTCATCGTCCTGGCTCAGGAATATCATACCTACCGCATAGTTCTTTGCTAACGTCCAGCCGTTTTCACTAGCGACTTTCTGAAAGAATGCGTCAGGTTTTTGTAATAAAAGTCCACAACCGTCACCAGTTTTACCATCTGCGGCGATACCGCCACGGTGTTGCATGCGGTCCAGGCCATGGATTGCGGTATGCACAAGACGGTGACTCGGCTCACCGTTAACATGGGCTATTAAGCCAAAGCCGCAATTATCCCTACTATCATTGGGATTATATAGTTTCATTAACTCAACTCCTTCAACCTAAGACTGGGCAGGGTAACTGTTCTATAACCCAACGCTGTGTTGGGTTTCTTTCTTTTGTCCGACTTCCGTGTTCTTATATTTGTCGTTTTTGGGGTAATCCAGTCTGGCTCGAATCTTTATGCAAATTATTTTCAAGCGGGCTGGTCAAAATAACTGGATTACAAAAATAAATCAATTCCTGTAATAAAATTACATGGCGGAAAGTGGGATAAAAATCCTGTTTTTTCAGTCTGGATAGTTCTTATGTGATCAAATGTTGCAAAAGGGCTATCAAAACTAGGATAAATGTTTTGTTTCACTGGTTTAAAAAGTAACGAATATCTTATCTTGCCAGTAATTCTTATTCAGAATAGTTTAGAATATTTATGTTTATTATTTGAATAAACAATAATGGTGCTTTTTTGCATCGTGGCGGCGGCATGCAATCCTTGTTAGGATGCCCCAAAAAATAGAGTGATTTGTTTAATGGCACTAAAACAGCAGCAACAATCCAGTCAATCTGAGCAAAGCAAACCTGAGAAAATAGATGGCTGGGCAGAAAAAGCTGCCCGCTGGATATCCCATTGTGGTGCCACCAAGAGTGCGTTGGTACTTTTTGTTATTAGTTTACTGGTCACCTGTATTGGCTCTTTGATTATTCGTTATGCGATAGGTGCGCACATTGAACTGGAAGATTTAATCACCGCTATTGTACTAACCTGCACGTTGGCGCCTATGGTGTTTTTGGTTTTCAGCGCGTTAGTGAAACAGTTGGAGAAATCGCGACAACAGATGCAGGTTGCAGTTGCTGAAATGGAGCGGATGCGAGCAGCGGATGTGCTGCTGCATCAAGAACTACAGGACAATATTAATCGTCTCAATAGTGAAATCGAAGCGCGCCAGCAAGTTCAACTGGACAGAGAAAAGGTCTTTGCAGAATTAGAAAACCAAATGCACAACCGCACGGAAAAAGAAGAGCAGGCGCTGCGCTATTCAATTTTGCTGCGCTCTATCATTGATGCCTCTCCGGACCTTATCTATTACCGCAATGAAGAAGGTAAGTTTGCTGGTTGTAACCGCGTTGCCGAGCAAATGACAGGTAAAACTGAAGAAGAGCTCATGGGGCTGACGCCACACCAGGTTTACGACGAAGAATTAGCGCGCCAGGTGGTGATGAGCGATAACGAAGTACTTGAAAGTAATGCCAGCATTACAGAAGAACTGTGGCTACGCTTTGCTGATGGTCGTCGCCGTTACTACGAAATGCGCAAAGTGCCGTTTTTTGATCCTAAGGGTAATCGTTTGGGGTTGCTAGCTTTTGGGCGTGATATTACCGAACGCAAACAAGCCGCTGATGCGGTTAAAAAAGCCAGTAAAGACAAAACCGCATTTATTGCCACTATTAGCCACGAACTGCGTACACCGCTCAACGGTATTGTGGGCTTGAGTCGCATGTTACGCGATACCCAGTTAAACAAAGAGCAATTCAATTGGGTCAGCACCATTTATGCCAGTGCCATTACTCTGGGCAATATCTTCAATGACATTATTGACCTGGATAAAATCGAGCGAGATCGTCTCGAATTGCAGCTTAAGACCGTTAACCTGAAGGAATTCTCTCAGGAGCTGGGTAGCATCATTGAGTTACTGGCCGCTGACAAAGGCCTGGTGTACAAAACCCATCTGATTGAACCAATTCCCCCTTTTCTGGAAGCTGACGGCACCCGTTTACGTCAGATTTTATGGAACTTACTGTTTAATGCCGTCAAGTTTACTCAGCAGGGGCATGTCGGTCTGACCATTGAAGCGACGATGCCTGAAGATGGCGTTTCTCTGGTGACTTTTAAAATCACCGATACCGGGGTGGGGATCCCGGAAGAGGAATTAGAAAAAATCTTCGCCATGTATTATCAGGTAGACCACCCCAATCACAAGAGTGCCACTGGAACCGGCATTGGCCTTGCGATATGCCAGCAAATGGTATCCATGATGAAGGGCCATATTTCGGTTAATAGTGTACTGGGTGAGGGCACCAGTTTTACCGTTGAAATCCCAATGGAGGTGAGTTCTCAAGGTATTCGCACCCAGCAACTGATGTCGGGCTCTTTGGATATTTTGTTGGTGGAAGACATTCAGCTCAATGTAATGGTGGCTAAAGCTTTGCTGGAAAAACTCGGCCAAAAAGTATCAGTGGCCATGACTGGAGAGGATGCCCTGGAGCAGGTGCGTAACCATCATTATGATCTCATCTTGCTGGATATTCAGTTACCGGATATGAACGGCTTTGAAGTTTGTTCAATACTGTGTGAAGAGGGCTTAATTAAAAATACGCGAGTTGTGGCACTAACCGCTAATGTCATCAAAACTCGTCAGGAATACCTGGATCACGGTATGGACGATGTCATTGCCAAACCCATTAAGAAAAGTCGAGTGATCGAGGTGTTTAATAAGCTGTTTGCTGAAAGCGATCCGCAGCCCAAAAAAGCAGCGTTGCCCGAACCTGGGTTAACACCCGATAAACAATTACATGCCGCATTGGATATGGAATTGCTGGAAATGCTTTTGGATACCATTGGTATCGATATGATGCAAAATAGTTTGACGGTATTTGAACAGATGATGCCCAACTACCTGGAATTACTGCAATTGAGTTTAAGCGCCAAAGAAAAATCAGAAGTCTGTGGTCATGCCCATAAAATTAAAGGGGCTGCGGGGTCTGTAGGATTGGCCGCGGTGCAAAAAGTAGCGAATAAGATCCAACAAGGGGACCATCCAGCTTGGTGGCAAAACGTCTACGACTGGGTGGATGAGTTGCAACAGGCTTACGAGCACGATCTGCAGAAACTGAAAGACTGGATGGCTTCACAAGACAGTGATATTGATTAATGTTGGTTGCTAGCTTGTAGCCATTGATGCCAGGGCGCTATCCACCGCGTCCAGGGCGCCCTCCAGATATCCAGGTTCAGTCTGGCTAAACTCCGAGCCGATGAAATACAGGTTCGACAGCGTTTCATTTTGATAAAGTTGCTGCAGATTGACGTGACTATGTTGCGGAGGTTCGTTCTTATCAGCTCTGCTGCAAATATAGGGATTGTTGCTCCAGTCCATCAAATATTCGGATGTAGGGATAGCCTGTTTTCCATAAATACTGAGTAGTTGTGCCCGGCAAGCTGCTTTTAATTGTTCTGACGCTATTCCTTTGCGTTGTTGTGCTGGAATACCCACAAAACCAAAAAGGGCGGCACTTTGGTCCGGCATAACCGCATCATGCACCTCTACCAGAGGTCCTCTATGACTGATGGCAAAGCCGGAAAATCCTTGTTCTCGCCAGAATGGGGTCTCAAAGGTGGCTATGTACTTTGCTTGTGCTGACATCCAGGTTTGCTGTTGCTGCAAATACTGTACGGCATTATCAGATAACCACTTTTCTGGTGTCAGATGAGTTGTGATCATACGCGGAGGCAATGCCAAAAATAGTCTTCGAGATTCAACTGAGTCTCCGTTGCTCATTGCTGCGCGCCAGCCATTATCGATTTTTTCCAGCGCTTTTACCGGGCTGCTAAAGCGCAGTTTTTGCATCGGTAATTGAGCTTTGAGAGCATTTACTATTTGTTTCATGCCGCCTTTAATCCGATAACTTGACCCTTGCTGATATTCTATTTTTTGCATCGGGGCATAGGCTTCCGTAGGCTGGAATAGAGTGTCGCCATCAATGTATTGTTCGAATACCTCAACTTGTAGCTCTTTAGTCAAAAATTGCATCTTAGCCTGATGGGGCCAAAACCAGGTGGGACCGGCATCTATCGCACAATTTTTAGAAGCTGACTGTATTCTTCCACCAGGTTGGGCACTCGCTTCAAGCAATAAAAAGCGATCCCCCCTTTGCTGCAGGCGCAACGCACAATACAGGCCTGCAAGTCCGCCGCCGATGATCAGGTTGTCAATCATCCCAGGTGCCCGGTTTTTAGTAGAATTGCACTATTTGCCTTAAGCCTGATTTCGGGAGTTTCATTGTTGGCAATGCGAAGCCAATCGCCAGTTGTATGACTATGCGTATTGATGACCACTCCGCCAGCTAAAATCAATATCTCGATCCCCTGTATTGTTGCCGGAGGGCTGATTATTTGCTCCTCGGCAACTGTCACATAACTAACTTGCTCATAGTCGTTAAACAGGATTTGGCCTTGCAAGCCGATATCTAGTGGCTTCTGCTCTTCGATATTGTCAGACAGTGAACAGATCACGGCTTTTTTGTCGTCAGGCTGAAACTGTTGCAGCTTTACCCAAATCATACAGCCATCAACGCTTTTTGGGGCGTGTGACGAGCCGGGTGGGTTGCGCACATAGGTGCCTGCCGGATAATCACCATGTTCGTCAGAAAAGGTACCACTCAATACCAGGAACTCTTCTCCTAGCGGATGAGTGTGGGCCGCGAAATGGCTGTTGGGGTCGTAGGCAACAATACTGGTGGCTCGGGTGGTTTGTTCGCCTCCATCGCGCTCTAACATCAAGCGTTTTACACCCTTTGCGGGGGATGGCAACCAGTTCGATTGACTGACATCTACACGGGCATCCTCGGTGAGCAGATGATTCATTTTCACTGGTGCAACGGCAGCCTCTGGGAGTTTTACCGATTGACTTTGTTGGTAAAGATCCCGCCAATATTTGTCTAACATTGTGTTTCCCCGCATTTAATTCGCATAGATGGGAAAGGCAGCAGATTATTCCCGTTCCCGATTACTCCAATCTTTTAGATTAGGTAGATTGACTTTGGTTGGATCAATTGCGTCCCGCCATTACACCGCCGTCCACATCTAATATAGTGCCTGTTACCCACGATGCTTTTTCTGACAACAGGTAGCTTACTGCGTTGGCTACATCTTCTGCTCGACCAATACGGCCAATAGGGTGAAATTCGTTGAAACCTTGTAGCGCTGACTCGATCTCACTTTCTTCAATGAAAGATTTGTAGATAGTTGAAAGCACTACTGCAGGCGCGACTGCGTTCGCTCGAATATTATACTCAGCGAGTTCCATGGCCAGGTGTTGAGTCAGGGAGTGCAAACCTGCTTTTTGCATAGAGTAAGCTGAAGAAGGTGTGGCTTTTACAGCCTGGTGTGCCCACATCGATCCGATATTTACTATGCTACCACCGCCGTGTTTTTTCATATTCTTAACCACCGCCTGGGTTATAAAATAGAACGCTTTGTTAATGTCCATCTGAGTATTGTAATCGTCAGTACTGGACTCAATAAAAGAAACGGGCTTAAAGAATCCCGCCGCATTCACTAATTTATTAATGTGACGGGAGTCGTTTTCTATAGCTGCAATAAAGCTTTGTACCTGGTCAAAGTCATAAAGATCAACACTCACAGTATTCACTTTGGCACTGAACTCGGCTTCAAGTTCGGCTTTGACTTCCGCCAACTGGCTAGCATTTCTTGCTAACAGAAGCACGTCTTGCCCATCAGCT
Source organism: Planctobacterium sp. AWM4_229 (assembly GCF_056160305.1). Classification (NCBI taxonomy): domain Bacteria; kingdom Pseudomonadati; phylum Pseudomonadota; class Gammaproteobacteria; order Alteromonadales; family Alteromonadaceae; genus Planctobacterium; species Planctobacterium sp. AWM4_229. The sequence continues at coordinate 105,166 of NZ_JBSWWX010000010.1, forward strand.
AAAAGTTGTTGCGCCGTTGCTTTGCCCATACCTGCAGAGCCACCCACGATTAATGCAATTTGTTCAGCCATCATTTTCTCCGATTTTCGTTTTAGAACAATTCAAACTCTTAAAATAAATCTACCTACCGGTAGGTAGGTTTAGTTTGTGTCTGAAATTCATGCTTGTCAATACCTATCTACTGATAGATAATTAAGTCACTGATCTCAGAGAAAAATTAGTCAGACTTGTTATGAACAAAAAACAGCAACTGCTAAAACTTGCGGAAGAAAAGGTACGTAAGGGCGGGTATAACAATTTTAGTTTTCGAGAACTTGCCAATGAAGCCGGAATTAAAAGCGCCAGTGTGCACTATCACTTTGCCACCAAGGCGGACTTGGGAGCAGAGCTGGCGGCGTCATATACAGATAAGTTCATAGCTGCTTTAGGAGAGCCTGATAGCTCGGACGGTAATCCTGTAATGCGCTTTATAGCAGCATTTCGCAACGCACTAAACGTTGACCAGCAAATGTGTTTATGCGGTTTATTTGGTGCCGAAAGCGCTGGACTGCCAGAGAAGGTACAGCGTGAAACACAGTTATTCTTCGAGCGCAATATTCGCTGGTTAAGCCAAGCATTTATGATTTTCTCTCAGTTAGATGAGGCAACAGCGAAGCAGGAAGCTGTAAAATTGCTGGCGCTCCTGGAAGGCGCAATGCTGATGAGTAATACCATGAAGGACAATAGTTTATTCGAACTGGCAATGAATGAATTCGATTATTGACTATTTCAGCAGCCCCCAAGATGATTTTGCTTTGAGTTAATAGCAAAAAAAGGTGATTTTGAAAGTTTGCACAACGCTCAGTTCGAAGCACCGTTCGGGGTTCCCTTTACACGCAGTAAGCTAAGTATTCAGATCACACAACGATGAGAGGTATCAGGGACGATACCTCAGTCAATGCCAGTATAGGGATATACTGTCATTGATGGTCATTGTTGTGCTGAATGCGAAGATTACGCTTTGCGTGTTAAGGGCTGCGGAGGATTCTCAAGGAGTGCCGCAGGCAGCATTCCTTGAGGCGCTGCCGGCGCTCCGGCAAAACAACATTCAAATTCCAATGTATTGGGCTTTTCGAGCAAAGTGATAACTAACAGTTTTAACTGATTGCAATTAAAGATCGCCTGCTGGAACATCTTTGATTTCTGGCCAATAATCATCGGCTTTGACAATATTGCCTGCTATGTCTTTGAGCCAATATTCATGTACCGTTTCATCTTTATTGACATACAGTTGACCATCGACGATTTTGAAAGCTTTGCCATTAACTTCAAACTTTTTACCAAAGCTGGTTCCGGTTGAGCAGTAGCCGCCGTAGGCTGGGGCATACTTTGCTGGGTTAGCGTTGAACAGATCGCGGTTTTGTATTGAGCTGAAACGATAAATCGCGTCTTGGTAGATTGCAGTAATTTCCGCCGTACCGAGGACAGGTTTGTTTTCAGTAAAATAAGCTACGGCGTCATGCCCCGCTAAAATAACACCGTTTTCATCGGTTTGGGTATCGATACCTGCAAAGACGTTAAAGCTGAGTATCAGGGTAAAAAGTGTTGCTAGTAATTGTTTCATGATTTAGGTCCGTTGATTAAAACTGCTTACAAGACCTAAGCGGAATCCAGGATATTTCTGATTTAAAAATTATGAGTTAGCACGTTTTGATTTGAAATTTTTCTGTGGGTCGAACTTTAGTCCAGAAGCCCTACAGTTATTTGAAAGTTTGCCAGTTTCCTGTCCTCTAAAATTGTATTTATATTAACAAATTCATAGGGTTATCGAGTAGAGTATTTTACAAATAAGTTAAGATGATTAGGATAAGTGTGCTAACGAAGTCTAATGTTGTCGTTTCACATCAAAGTAAATAAACCACCCCATTTCCCCTCATGAAGCGCCATTGAAAAACGTTAAGCAAGTTTCCGGTGATTTTCAGGGATGAAAATCAAGTCACGCCTAAGCATGGACGCGCATCGTGACGACGGAAACTTGCAGTTTTTCATTGGACTAAGCGTAATGCGGGGAGCGTTTTTCTTTCGCATACGGTTTCTTTTTAGCAAAAAGACAAATTCATCGGGAATGAATTTGGACAGCTTTAGCTGTCTTCAGGGAAATACAAGGATGTATTTCACAAATGGTATGTGGACCAAAGGGATTTGGTTCAGAAAAGCCATGGATGGCGTCTGTCATGCTACATTGAAGTCAAAATAGATATGGGGATTCTAAAGACTTTAATTCGACAACGTCCTATCAATTTATCACTACTGTCCGAGTAAACTCGGACCTACAAAGGATATTCTGAAGTTTAAACTCTAACCTACAATAGCAGCCAGGTTGCTGTGCCCAGAAAGGCGAAAATACCGACAACGTCGGTAATGGTGGTGAGAATAACACTACCAGCGAGTGCGGGATCAATTTTCAGTCTTTTCATGACGATGGGCAAAATAACACCGGAAAGGCCGGCGGCAATCATGTTGACTAGCATGGCAAAGGCGATAACCAGGCCCAGCATGTAATCCTGTTTCCACAATGCAACAACGGAGGCGATTAATACTGCCCATATCACACCATTGAGAAATCCAATCGCCAGTTCTTTACTGATCAGCCAACGAGAGTTTGAGGCACTGACATGGCCCAATGCCATACCGCGAATAACCAAGGTTAAGGTTTGGTTACCTGCCACACCACCCATGCTTGGCACTATGGTATTTAAAATGGCCAGTACCGCTAGTTGGCTCAAGGTGGCTTCAAATAAATCACTCACCATGGCAGCCATTAAAGCTGTAAACAAGTTAACCCCTAACCAGATTGAGCGACGTTGTGTACTTTTTAAAACGGGCGCAAAGGTATCCTCTTCATCTTCCAAACCCGCCATACTCATCATGGAGTGTTCCGCTTCTTCACGGATAATATCCACCACGTCATCAATGGTAATACGGCCAACCAATTGGTTGTTGGCATCTACTACGGGGGCGGAAAGCCAGTTATGCCGCTCGAATAGTTTGGCGACTTCGGTTTCATCCATGTCTACTTTAATGACTTCCGGCTCTTCCTCCATGATTTCTTCAACACTGATCTCCGGAGCGGCAGTAATGAGGCTGGTGAGTGAAACTGTGCCGATAAGCTTGTCGTAGCGATTGGTGACATAAAGCATGTCGGTATCTTCAGGCAACTCCTGTTTCAGTCTCAAATAACGCAATATGACCTCAACACTCACTTCAGGACGCAAAGTGATGGTATCGGTGTTCATAATGAACCCGGCGGTGCCTTCGCCGTAGGATAGTGCCTGTTCAGCACGAGCTCTGTCCATGCTGTCCATGGATTCCAGAACATCCTGAACTACTCTGTCCGGCAGACCGTGCAGCATTTCTGCAAGGTCATCGGTATCCATATCTTCTAGTGCATCGGCCAGTTTTTCCGGCACCATTTCCCGCATGATACCGTTCCGCACATCCTCAGAGAGTTCTTCCAGAACATCACCGTGATAATCGGTATCTATTAATTTCCATAGCAGGGAACGATTGCGTACGGGGGTCGATTCTAAAAGCAGTGCAACATCGGCCGGGGGAATGCTATGCAGCATTTTGCGCACATGAACAAATAGACCATTGCTCAGCGCTTCGTTAATGGCATCAAGCTGGGTTGTGACGTACTCTTGTTCTATTTTGCTCTGCTCTTTCATATTTTCCTCCTGGAGGAAAAGGGGGGCTGTGTGAGAGCAAACCCATATTGCGTAGTCAATTTAGAGATGAAGGATTTGAAGGAATACACAGAACTGGCGGTACCCTGAGGCGGGTTGTTACTCACCAAATCAGAAAAGAAGAAGTATAATTGCGTCGCTGGCGGCACTTATCGACACTCCTCTGCGCATTCTTCGAACTACCTGTTAATTAGGGCAGGTATTTGTTTTTATTAATATAGTTTAACGTAATAAGACCGTATTAGATATCAGCATTAAATAATATTCGAATTTAACCAGTCAGATTTTTCAGGTACTGCCAAAATCGTTATTCATCTTCATTAAATCGGGCTGAAAATAGTGCCTCAATGGCTTCCATTGCCGCTTCAGCGTCTTCACCTTCGCACACTACTTTGACTTGCTTATTTTGAGACCCCTCCAGCATCATCAGCCCCAGAACACTATTGGCAGATACACTTTTGCCGTCTTTTTGCACCAATATCTCGGCCGAAAATGAGGTAGCAAGCTTTACCAGTTCAGTGGCTGCTCGTGCGTGTAGCCCCAGCTTATTAATGATAGTCAGCTCTTTTTCGATACGGTTCAAGTGTCCAGTTCTCTGTGTCGGGTTTGTACGTCAGGGTGGGCTACCGAAAAATAACGAGATAGTGTTTCAGCCAGAAATACGGAACGATGCTGACCACCGGTGCAACCGATAGCAACGGTTACATAGCTACGGTTATTGCGTTCCAGATGTGGCAACCAGGTTTCAATCAAGTTTTGGATCTGCCCGATCACCTTATTCACAATGGGTTGTGAAGTAAGGTACTGAGCCACCGGGGTATCTTGACCCGTGTAGGGTTTTAATTCAGGTATCCAATGAGGATTGGGTAAAAATCTCACATCAAAAACATAATCTGCGTCTTTTGGGACGCCATTTTTAAAACCAAAGGATTCAAAAACTAATACCAGTCGCGAGGATTTTTTTCCTAATATACGTTCTCTAACAAGCTCTGCTAACTGGTGAATGGATAATTTATCAGTGTCGATGTGCAAATCTGCACGTTCATATATTGGGGTTAACAGTTCGCGCTCTTTAACAATCGCATCTGCAAGGGAGATCTTGTTTTTTGAAAGTGGGTGCAGACGGCGAGTTTCGCTGTAGCGCTTGATCAGCATGTCGTCACTGGCGTCGAGATAAATGATAGTTAAATCGGTTTTATTGGGCAGAAAATCCAGGTTTTCAGCCAATAAATCGGGATCTTTAGGTAAGTTACGCACATCAATACTGACGGCAATTTGATCGTATTCACTCACTACAGCATGAGTTAGCGTGGGCAGCATGCTGACGGGAAGATTATCTACACAGTAGTAACCCAAATCCTCCAAAGCCCTTAATACCACAGACTTTCCGGATCCGGATCGTCCGCTGATCACAATTAGTTTCATACCAGTGCTTCATAAAGTGCGTTGTCTGAATGGCAATTGCGAATAACCTTGATAACCTCTTTATCACTGAGTTTTTGAGCGATACGAGCCAAGGTTTGAAGGTGGCCGTCGGTTTGCTCAGTAGGCACAAGAATCGCAAAAAAAATGTCGACAAGCTGATTGTCGATTGAGTCAAATTCTATACCAGGAGAGCAGGTAATAACAATAGCCAGAGGGGAACTCAGACCATCTACTCGGCCGTGCGGGATAGCGATACCTTGTCCAATACCTGTGCTGCCCATTTTTTCTCGGCATAATAAACTGGCAAGCACATCTTCTTCGTTAAGTGCATCTAGTTTTTCGCTGGCAATGTTGCTGATGATTTGGAGTGCGCGTTTTTTGCTGGTAACAGGGACTGCACAACGCGTGCAGTCCAATGAGAGGATGTCTTTGATTTCCATCCTTGTTTAGGCCTCTTAATGACTCTTGAGTTTTTCTTTGTGTTTTATGACTTGCCTGTCTAGCTTGTCAATCAGTGAGTCAATCGCAGCATACATGTCTTTATGCTCCGACGTGGCAAATACTTCACCTCCATCAAGATGCAGGGTTGCTTCCGCTTTTTGGTTGAGTTTTTCAACGTTTAAGATGACATACACATTGTTTATGTGATCAAAATGTCGCTCAAGCTTGGTAAATTTTGTATCGACATAATCGCGAAGAGAATCGGTGATTTCGACGTGATGACCTGATAAGTTTATTTGCATAATTGGTCGTCCTTCTTGTAGGGAAGTCTATATTAGACTCTTACGTTGGTTAGATGGAGGAATCGAGAGCGATTCCCGGTATTTCGCAATGGTTCGCCGGGCTACCATAATGCCCTGATCGGCAAGCAATTGCGCAATCTTGCTATCACTTAGTGGTTTAGCCTGATTTTCTGCCGCCACAAGCTTTTTGATAAGTGCTCTAATTGCCGTAGAAGAACACTCACCACCATTTTCCGTTGCCACATGACTGGAAAAGAAATATTTGAGTTCGAAAATACCTCTTGGCGTGTGCATGTATTTTTGAGTGGTTACCCGTGAAATCGTGGACTCGTGCATGTCTACCATTTCTGCCACATCGTTTAGTACCATTGGCTTCATCATTTCCGGTCCATGCTCAAAAAAGCCATGTTGTTGCTGCACGATACAATTGGCCACTTTCAGCAAAGTATCGTTACGACTTTCTATGCTCTTGATAAACCATTTGGCTTCTTGCATGTGGGAGCGAATGAATTGACCGTCCGCACTGCTGCGGCTGTTTTTACTCATCGCAGCGTATTGTTGATTGATATTCAACTTAGGTACTGATTCGGGATTGAGTTCCACTACCCAGCGTCCGGATTTTTTAGTGACAGAAACATCTGGAATAACGTAATCCGGCTCTTTGGTATTGAGGGTACTACCAGGATGAGGATTGAGGGTTTGCAGCAGTTTTAATACTTCTTTTAACTGCTCTTCCCGCAGTTTCGATTTTCGAATAAGGGTACGAAAATCTTTGGCCATTAACAAATCAGAATAATCGCAAAGCAGTGATTTGGCCTCTTTCAACCAAGGGGTATCAGCGGGAAATTGCCCCAATTGCACCAACAAGCACTCTTGCGGCGAGATGGAGCCAGAACCCATAGGGTCAAAGTGCTGAATGCGTTTTCTGACACATTCTACTTCGTCCAGCTCAATTTCTTCATCATTGAGACTTTCCAGAATATCCTCAACCGATACGGTGAGATAGCCGCTCTCATCAATGGAGTCGATGATGGCCAATGCAATGGCTTGGTCGGTTTCACTGAAAGGTGTCAGATGCAGTTGCCAAAGCAAGTGATCTTGTATGGATTCGCTGGTTTCTCCCTGGTAAACCTGTTCATCATCGGAACCAACACTGGCAGCAGGGGCTGGTGCAGAAGACGCGCTGTAATACTCGTCCCAGGTACTGTCGATGGGGAGCTCATCGGGCAAATCATTTTTTTCGAATGCGTCGCTAGAATCAATACCGTCAGAGCCATTGAATTCTTTATCGCTGTCTGCGCCGTTTAGATCTGAACTGGATTTTGGCTCTTTGAGTAATTCTAAAGCCTCGTCACTGTTGCCATCTGTAGATTCATCCACTTCCAGAAGTGGGTTGGCGTCCAATGCGTCTTGAATCTCCTGTTGCAGATCCAGCGTTGATAATTGCAACAAGCGAATGGCTTGCTGCAACTGCGGCGTCATTGTTAATTGTTGACTAAATTTTAGTTGTAAAGACGGCTTCATTAAAAATGGTTTTTCCGACTCCAGAATGCGAAATTATCGCAATCCACTTATGAGTTATTGTTTTAGTAACTATAGCCTGAATTGCTCACCCAGGTATACATCTCTTACTTGCTGATTGGCCAAAACCGTTTCCGGTTCGCCCTCAGCGATAACTTGCCCATGGCTGACGATGTAAGCTTGCTCACATACGTCGAGGGTTTCGCGCACATTGTGATCAGTGATCAGAACGCCAATTCCTCTGTCTCGCAGATGGTGAATAATCTTCTTTATATCATTAACAGAGATAGGGTCAACGCCTGCGAAAGGTTCGTCCAGCAAAATAAACTGTGGGTTGGCCGCTAGTGCCCGGGCAATTTCCACTCTGCGACGCTCGCCACCAGACAGGCTCATGCCAAGGTTATGGCGAATATGATTTAAGTTAAATTCATCCAGCAGCTCGTCTGCCAGTTCTTCGCGTTGTTCGTTATCCAGTTCTTTGCGCATTTGCAAAATTGCCATGAGATTCTGGAAAACGCTTAATTTTCTGAAAATCGAAGATTCTTGAGGCAAATAACCAATACCGTGCCGGGCACGGACATGCATCGGCTGTAAAGTCAGTTCGTGTTGGTCTATGAATACTTCACCTTTATCTAAGGTGACCAGACCTACGATCATATAAAATGTCGTGGTTTTTCCAGCGCCATTAGGACCCAATAAGCCCACTATTTGTCCGGTATTCACCTGGATGCTTACATCCCGCACTACCTGTCGGCTTTTATAAGATTTTGCCAAATTGTTAGCATATAAGGTTGGCACTATCAGTGTTTCCTTTTGCGGTTTATGCGTATTTAATTTTTATCGTCAGTTTGAAACACCGTTGTTACCCGGCCATCTGACTCATCACCGCCGGCAATGAGCTGTTCTTTTTCAAGATTAAAACTGATTTTTTCGCCTCTCACCATACTGGTGTCTTGGTGCAGTTCTGCTGAACCGTTCAATTCCAACGTTCGCGACTCAACCACGTAACGTATTTCTTCGGCTTTTGCAGTAATTTTACTGCCATCGTCCATGGTTTGAGAATATACCGCAGGTTTACCGATTGCGATAAAGATCTCCTTTCCCTTGCCATCCTCGGCACTCACTCGCACCTCGTCAGCATCGATGGAAAGTGATCCCTGACGAACTCGCACATCTTCTTTAAACACTGAGGTTTTGCGCTTTCCGTCAACAAATTGTGATTTGGAGTCTACTTTAATGGGAAGCTTAAAATCTTCCTTACCTGCCAGCGCTGTTGTTGAGAATAGTAGGCAAGCGCCACTAATTAACAACAGTCTGCTGATAAATGGTTTCAACATGTTCTTTTAGTTCCAATTTTCGGGTTAACAGATTGACGCTAAGCCCGTTGCTTTTTATGACAAAATCCTGACCCGTAATTATCACCGGATTGTCTGATCTCGCTGTGTTTTTTTCTAAATCGATTTCAACGAAACTGGTTTCTATGGTTTGCACAAAGTCCTGTTCGTTGAGACTTTTGATTACCACATTTTGCTCAAGTTCAATTCGTTGATCACTGTATAGTGTGCCTTCCTTAGCAATGATTTGCCATGGTGAGTCGGTTTCGTCGGTATATATCGTATATTCTGGCTCTTCAAACAAGGTAAACCCGAGAATTTCGTAATGTTCCATAGATGCCGCGAATACTTCGTGATTGATACTTCCCGACTCGTTGTAGAGCGTGCTTTTCATGTTCCGGGCCTGATAGTTGGGATCCCATGCTTCAGGTCGTTCATCAATCACTTCCGGCGCATCAGTCGTGGCTACCATATTGAAATAGATGGTGATGAGCACCAAAAATAAAAGCCCTAAGCTGAGATGAATTCTACTCATACACTACTTGCCTGAATGCCATTCAATTTGTCCTGACTTAAAAGGATCAGGTCACAAAGTTCACGCACACAACCAAATCCACCGGCTGTTCGGGTGACATAATTACTCACCTCAATCACTGAGGGGTGGGCGTCTGCTGGGGCCACTTTAAGGGCGGAAAGGGCAAACATGCCGGTATCGGGAAGATCATCACCAATACTAGCAGTATTTTCAGGGAGGATACTTAATTGTTGTTGCAGATTTTGCAAAGCGGTTTGTTTTTGCTCTTCACCTTGAATGATGTGCTTCACTCCAAGTGCTGTAAAACGTTGGGCAACAATATTCGATTTTCTTCCTGTGATAATAGCCACTTCTATATCCGCGGCCATTAGCGCTTTTAAGCCGTAACCATCTTTAGTGTGAAAGGCTTTCAGTTCCTCACCACTGTTACCCATGTAGATTCGACCGTCGCTAAATACGCCGTCCACATCACAGGCCAGCAATTTTATTTTTTTGCAGAGCCTAAATGTATCCTCTGCAATTTGGCCATAAGGCGTATCTACTGTATTCATTACACGAGTCCTGATTTGATCAAATCAAGCATATTTAAGGCACCAACAGGGCGGTTGTGGGCATCCACCACAATCAGGCTGCTAATATTGCGGTGTTCCATTTCACTCAATGCTTCAGCGGCCAGCATTTCTCGATGGGCCGTAAAACAGTTGCGGGTCATGACTTCACTGATGAGGGTGTTATGCACATCTTTGTGGGCGTCGATGACACGGCGTAAATCACCGTCGGTGAATATGCCGACGAGTTTTCCTTCTGGGTCGACAATGCCAGCGAGACCTAAACTCTTTTGGGTAATAATGACAAGCGCATCGCGAATGCTGCACCCCTCTGAAACAAGCGGTACTCGGTCTCCAGAGTGCATGATATCGTTTAAGGTCAATAGTAACTTTTTACCCAATGAGCCGCTTGGGTGTGATAAGGCAAATTCTTCGGCGGTGAAGTTTTTTGCATCTAACAGCGCAACTGCGAGTGCATCCCCAAGAACCAAGGTAACGCTAGTGCTGGAAGTAGGGGCGAGACCTAAGGAACAGGCTTCACGCGGCACTGCGATAGACAAATGGATATCCGCGTAGCGGCCCATGGAAGATTCAGGGCTTCTGGTCATAGCGATGACTTCTATGCCTAAGCGTTTGACGACGGGTAGCAAGGAAAGAACCTCGCTGGTTTCGCCGGAATTAGATATGGCGAGCAAAACATCGTCCTCGCCCAGCATTCCCAAATCACCGTGACCAGCCTCTCCAGGGTGCATAAAAAATGCGGGCGTTCCGGTGCTGGCCAAGGTGGCTGCTATTTTATTGGCGATATGTCCCGATTTACCCATGCCAGTAACGACAACCTTGCCCTTGCAAGCTAACATGGTTTGGCAAGCGGCAATAAAGTGCTCATCAAAAGCCTGCTTTAAATTAGCTATGGCTTCCAGTTCGATATCAAGTACGCGACGCGCTGAGGCAAGTAGTTTATCTGGCTCAACATTCATACGTGATCCTTACTCAGGCAAAAAACAAAAACATGAGATAGCCGACATAGCCGGATACCAGCACAGCCCCTTCCCAGCGAGTGATTTTGCGAATTCCTCGCAAACCAAAACTGAATAGCAAGAGTAACACGGTAAAGCCTAACATGACATGAATGTCGCGGTTTGCGGCAAAGGCGTCGATTACCCCTGGCGCTATCAGCCCCGGCATGGCCATTACAGCAAGAATGTTAAATATGTTAGAGCCGATAATGTTTCCCAGAGCCATATCGTCTTCGCCTTTCAATACTCCCGCGATACTGGCAGCAAGCTCTGGCAAACTGGTACCGATGGCAATTATCGTAAGGCCTATCATGAGTTCGCTCATACCGAAATGACGGGCAATGACGACCGCAGAATCCACCATGATATCGGCACTGATTGGGAGAAAAACCATGCCTACTATTACCCAAAGTATCGCTTTATGAGTTGGCACATCTGAGGGGATTTCTTCAGCGGTGTCGGTACCGTATGGATCCCTGCGATCAGCTTGAATCGACAACCAGGTCAGCCCGCCGATAGTGGCAAAAAACAGCACCATTAGAGCGATACCTTCTGGCAAGCTCAAGGTCAGGTCCGCCAGGAACCAAGCCGCAATAAGGGAGACAACTAACAAGATAGGCATCTCTCGGCGAATGGTACCGGAACTGACCATTAAGGGTTTAAATAACGCAGTGAGACCCAGAACAAGGCCGATATTGGTGATATTGGAACCGATGGCATTCCCTACCGCGGTATCGGGATTGCCAGCCATAGAGGCGGTGGCCGATACCATTATTTCTGGCGCAGAAGACCCCATAGCAACAATCGTCATGCCGATGACCATGGGGGAAATCCCAAAGTTTTTGGCCATTGCCGAAGCGCCATAAACAAAGCGGTCTGCACTCCAGCTAAGTAGAGCGAGTCCAACGAGAAAAAGGGCTAATTGAGTCAACATGAATAAAAATCGTTCGTATAATTGAAAGGTTGTGACAAGTGAATGGCTCTATTATGGGTACGACTTCACAAGTTTAAACTATTTGCATTGATTTGTTGAACTAAGTTTCTGTAAATAAACGATGTTTGTTCTCTGCAAGTTACGAAGATTGTGTTCGATACATTCGAATACACAAGTATCTTTGGGATACATCTGGTTACATCCAGGGATCTTTCGAAGTAATAGTATATATCTTGTAACTTTTTGATTTTGTTTTGCATGCTTGAAAGTCGATAAAATAGTCCTATATCGGGGCTTCGGCTAAAATTAGCAGAACAATCACGTATAATATTACACAGCTGTAATCTGAACTTAAAGATCCGGTAAATACTGACAGTTTATGGTCAAGGCATGTTGTATATATACAGTTTTCAAAGAAAGATGGAACGGCTAGCAACTTTTGCGCTCTGGAATGCACACGATGAAAAATCTGGTAGAAGTTAAAAATCTAACCTTTAAACGCGGTGATCGCACGATATACCAGGATATCAGTATGTCCATCCCAGAGGGTAAAACAACAGCGATTATGGGACCCAGCGGTATCGGTAAGACTACCATGTTGAGACTTATTGGTGGTCAGCTTAAACCCGATAGTGGCGATGTACTGTTTGATGGCAAATCCATTCCCGGTATGAATCGCGCTCAGCTTTACGCATGCCGCCGTGATATGAGTATGTTGTTTCAGAGCGGCGCTTTGTTTACTGAGATGTCGGTATTCGACAATGTCGCGTTTCCACTCAGAGAGCATACCCATTTAAGTGAAGATATTATCCGTACCTTGGTGTTACTCAAGCTTCAGGCTGTGGGACTGCGAGGTGCGGAAAAGCTGTACCCCAGCGAGTTGTCCGGGGGGATGGCCCGCCGAGCGGCGCTTGCTCGGGCTATTGCACTGGACCCAAGGTTGATCATGTACGATGAGCCGTTTGCTGGGCAGGACCCGATTTCTATGGGGGTATTGGTAAAACTCATCAAAGATCTTAATGATGCGTTGAATCTTACCAGTATTGTGGTCACCCATGATGTCACTGAGGTACTGACTATTGCCGATTACATCTACATTATTGCTGAAAAGCAGGTTATTGGCGAAGGAACTCCAGAGCAAATCAAGAGTTCTGATTCAGATTTGGTACAGCAGTTTTTGCAGGGGGAGGCCGATGGCCCGGTTCCATTCCATTATCCTGCTACGGATATACGTGAAGCTTTGTTAGGGAGTTAATATGGAGTTCTTGGCAAGGAAAGGGCGCAATGCAATAAGCGCAATAGAAAAAATAGGCAGAGCTTCGGTGATGTTTTGGGGAGCCATTGTGGCGCGCCCCAATCCTATGAAATCGGTGCCGCTGACTATCAAACAAATGTACGTGGTAGGTGTTCAGTCGTTATTGATCATCTTAGTGTCTGGCTTGTTTATTGGCATGGTGATGGGACTCCAGGGCTACACGGTTCTGGTAAATTACGGTGCTGAGGAAAGCTTAGGTCCTATGGTGGCGCTGTCATTATTGCGTGAGCTTGGCCCAGTGGTTACAGCATTGTTATTTGCTGGTCGGGCGGGATCGGCATTAACGGCTGAGATTGGCTTGATGAAGGCCACTGAGCAACTTAGCAGCCTGGAAATGATGGCGGTGGATCCGCTGCGCCAGGTGATTGCCCCCAGGCTTTGGGCGGGCATTCTGACCATGCCCATGCTGGCTATTATTTTCAGTGCCATTGGCATTTTAGGTGGGCACCTGGTGGGGGTCGATTGGTTAGGTGTTGATGCCGGTAGTTATTGGTCCATTATGCAATCTGCTGTGGATTTGAACGAAGATATTATGAACGGTGTGATCAAAAGTATTGTATTCGCCGTTGTCGTTACCTGGATAGCTGTTTTTAACGGCTATGACTCGATACCCACGTCAGAAGGGATAAGTAAAGCCACAACGCAAACGGTGGTGCATTCTTCTCTTGCTGTGCTGGGACTAGATTTTGTATTAACCGCCGTTATGTTTGGAACTAATTAGGAGTTTGAAAATGAATTCTCGCAAAATGGAAATTGGGGTTGGCCTGTTTGTTTCTTTGGCGGTGGCCGCATTTTTAATGTTGGCACTGAAAGTGGCGGATCAAGGCATGCAAGGCTCCGGGGATACTTACGAGCTCTATGCCAAGTTCGACAACATTGGTGGTTTGAAGGTGCGTTCAGCGGTAAAAGTGGGTGGTGTGATCATTGGTCGAGTGGAAGATATATCTCTGGATAAAGACGACTTCACTCCTGTAGTGAAGTTGGTCATTAGTCAGGAATACGCGGGTTTTCCTGATACCAGTTCAGTGTCCATCCTGACTTCTGGATTGTTGGGTGAGCAATATGTGGGTTTCCAACCCGGCTTCTCTTTCGATGGCATTGAGACACTGGAACCAGGTGATTTTATAGAAGATACCAAGTCAGCCTTGGTGCTGGAAGATTTGATTGGTCAGTTCCTGTTCAGCAGAAACGACGAATAATATACCCAAACTACCTCAAGATACTCGACTTCAGCGGGAGAATAAAAGGATTTAGGCAAGGTAAATTGGAGATGGCATGGTTGTTCTCACGTCGATACAATTTAACGCCGCATAAATGCTTTTAGGCCCCGCCCTTCGGGAGCTTCACAGCGCTTCCATTACTGTGTTGCACTTGTTTGAAAGGTAGCCGACATTCCTTCTCAAGTGCGCCTTGTATTGAAAGCGCTGTGATAGCTCTGAAGCAGGCATCTTGAGGTAGTTTGGGTATAGTTTAAAAAAATTACGATTTGAGACAGTAGAGGAAAGGTTAATGTGGTTTAAAAAGCTCGTATGGCTCTTGCTTTTTTCAGTGTTATCAGGGGCTGCCATGGCGCAGGAAAACCCCTATAAAATCTTGCAAGATGTTGCCAGTATCACCTTTGAGCGAATCAAAAACGAACAAGCTCAAATAAAGCAAGATCCTGAAATGCTTAAGGTTATCGTAGAAGAAGAGCTGCTACCTTATGTGGATTACAAATTTGCTGGCGCTAAGGTATTGGGTAAATACTTTAAGTCGGTTCCCAGAGAGCAAATTCCGGTGTTTTTTGAAGAGTTCAGAAAGTACCTGATTGCCACTTACGCGGTTGCGCTGGCGCAATACGAAGATCAGGATGTTTTGTTTGAGCCTGAGAAAGACTTCTCCGGTAAAAAAGCGGTAACGGTCAGAGCGGTCATCAAAGATGACGACAGACCTGATATTAAAATCGCGTTTAAAGTGAGAAGAAGCAGCAAGACCAAAGAGTGGAAAGCCTATGATATGGTAGCAGAGGGTATCAGCGTGTTGTCCAGTAAGCGCAGCGAATTTGAATCCGTTCTGCGCCAGGAAGGCATTGATAAAGTCATTGCCATCATGCAGGAAAAAAACGCTCAGAAAATTTCCGTCAAAAATGACGCATAAAAACCATGCTTAAACAAATCAAACAAGTCACTCTGACGTACGACAACGGGCGTTTGATGCCTGAGGGTAATCTAACCATTGAATCGGTTCCCGTGATTGATAAGCAGTTAAAGTCAATCTTACCCGGCCTCGACAAGCACGTGGTTGTGGATTTGAGCCACGCTACCAGCAATGATACTGCTGGGCTTGCGTGGCTGGTCAATCTAAAAGCGACGCTTAATCAAAAACGTATCCAGTTAACACTCGAACACGTGCCTGAATCGTTAAAAAAGCTGAGTAAACTCAGCGATGCTGATACACTGCTGGAAATTAAATAATCGACACAAGGTTAACTATGGATCCGCAACAAATAGAAGCGATTTTGAACGATAATTTACCTCTTAGCTTTGTTAAAGCTGATGGCGATGGTTCACATTTTCAGGTGATCGCAGTGGGTGATTGTTTTGATGGTGTTTCCCGCATCAAAAAACAAAAAATGATTTATGGACCGCTTCAAGAGCACATCTCCAGCGGTGCGCTGCATGCGCTTACTATTAAAACTTTCACTGAAGCACAGTGGCAAAAAGACAAAAAACTCATGTTTCCTGATTTAGGCTAATCTGCGCCTGCTGAAATTCACATCTTAAACTGGCTTTTCCATGGATAAACTATTAATCAGAGGCGGAATGCCTCTATCTGGTTCGGTGACCATCTCCGGTGCTAAAAATGCGGCATTGCCAATTTTGCTGGCAAGCTTGCTAACTTCAAAACGTTGTACCTTTACTAATGTGCCCTATCTGCGGGATGTCAACACCAGCCTGGCACTGTTACAGCAATTGGGTGCAGAAGCATTTCGGGCAGAAGATGGCAACGTCCATATCAATCCAGGAGCAGTCAACAGCCAAACCGCATCGTACGATTTGGTAAAGACCATGCGCGCATCTATCCTTGTATTGGGCCCATTATTGGCTCGATTTGGTGAAGCGAATGTCTCTTTGCCTGGTGGCTGTGCCATTGGTGCCAGACCTGTCAACCTCCATCTGGATGGCCTTGAGCAAATGGGTGCTGACATTGAGGTGGCGAATGGATACATTCGAGCGACAGTGGATGGCCGTTTAAAAGGCGCTCATATTGTGATGGACAAGGTTAGTGTTGGTGCCACCGAAAACTTAATGATGGCAGCGGCACTCGCCGACGGTGAAACCATAATTGAAAACGCGGCACGAGAGCCGGAAATTTACGATCTGGCTTTGTGCCTTGAGGCCATGGGGGCCAAAATTAAAGGCGCAGGTTCGGCCACCATCTCCATTATCGGACAGCCTGAACTTGATGGATGCCAGCACCGGGTGTTACCCGACCGCATTGAAACAGGTACTTTTTTGGTTGCTGCTGCTGCGACACGGGGCAGCGTGTTGTGTAAAAATGCCTCACCAGAGAGTCTGGAAGTGGTGCTCAGAAAGCTCAGCAAAGCGGGCGCTATCATTGAAACTGGAGAGGATTGGATCTCTCTGGATATGCAAGGAAAACAGCCACAGGGCATACAAATCAGTACTGCACCGCACCCTGGCTTTCCGACAGATATGCAAGCGCAATTTGTTGCCTTGAATGCAGTGGCGAATGGTACCGGTACCGTCACTGAAACGATTTTTGAAAATCGTTTTATGCACGTTCCGGAGTTACAGCGCATGGGCGCCGATATCGAACTGCAAGGCCACAGTGCCATTACTAAAGGCAACTCAAAACTGAATGGTGCGCCGGTTATGGCCACCGATTTGCGGGCTTCCGCCAGCCTGATCATTGCCGGTTTGACCGCTGAAACCGGCGAGACAGTGGTGGATCGCATTTACCATCTGGACCGCGGTTATGAAAAAATCGAGAAGAAGCTTCGTGCTTTAGGTGCTGATATCACCCGGATTAGTTGATCCGGGTTTCTACTTTTTACTAACGCGTATTAGCCGTTGCGTAAAACGGTATCAAAGTCGCCCACTTCTACGGGCACAATAATCGTTTCACCTTTGCGTTTGATTTCAAATTCCAGTGTCGTACCTGGCAGGGTATTAGATACAATAGATTGGACTTCAACAGCACTATTGATTTCCGTACCACCGACACTCATCAGTACATCACTCACTTGTATGCCGGCTCTGGATGCCGGGCTGCGATTCTCCACCGCAGTGATAATGACACCTGCAAGTTCGTGATCAACACCTTGCAAGCCAGCGTAGCCTCTGATCACTCGACCTTTACTGATGATATCTCGCATGACTTTTTTGGCCATTTGATAAGGGACTGCGAAAAATACACCGGGCACGTCTTTGGGCTGGCCACCTTCAAGGATTTTGTAATTGGCGTTGTTAATACCGACCAGGAAACCATTGCTATCTACAAGCGCGCCTCCCGAGTTGCCTTCGTTGAGTGTTGCGTCCATCTGAATAAAGTTGCGATGGGTAGCAATGCCCAGTTGGCTTACTTCTGAGCGGCCGGTAGCACTGATAATGCCTTGGGTGATGGTTTGGCCTAAATTATAGGGATTACCGATGGCGAGCACTAAATCACCCACCTGAGTTTTGTTCTCTTCCCCTTCTTCTATTTGCGGGATCACCGGTAGGTTATTAGCGTTGATCTTCAAAACCGCTAAATCGGTTAACGGGTCAAAGCCAATAACTTGAGCTTCATGAACTTTGCTCTGCTCCGCTACAATCACTTCTATGGTGTCTGCGCCGGCAATAACATGCAAACAGGTAAGGATATAGCCGTTTTCGCTCATAATAACGCCAGAGCCCAACGACGTGCGTTCTACCTCATTGTTTCTGAACATAGCAGAGCGACGAATGGTCTTTTGACTATAGATATTAACTACTGCAGGTGCCGAGCGGTTTATGGCCTCTGCAAAACTCACTTTTTGCGGCATGTCGCCGGGGAAGATATTTCTAACTTGCAGTTGATTGCCATTGCGCAACTGAGGGATCAGCGCCAGCAATATAACAGAGACAACTATACCCAAAAGGGTAGATTTGATAATAAACAAAAGTGAGTTTTTCAAGATAATCCCCGCAAATTTAGCGGGGCTAAGAATAGCATTGATTCAGGATGAATCAATAATGATGGCACTCGAGGGGCAACATGTACCCCTCGGTTAGAGTCTATTAGCGGATCACAACATAAAGTGATGAGCCACCGCGGCGGACATTTAATGCCAGTACTCCGCGGTCAAAGTCTGTCAGGTAACGACGCAGCTCCGCCACATTGTTAATGCGATTGCGGTTTATCCCGATGATGACGTCACCTTGCTCAAGGCCTAAACGGTCTGCATAAGAACCCGCAGCCAATTCAGTCACTTCGACACCGGCTTCACCACTTTCAGTTTCGCCATCGGCAAAAGTCGCCCCTTGGAAGGCTGGGTGAATATCCTGTGCTTCAACATTGGATTCATTAGAATCATCCAGCACTACAGAAACTGTTTTTTCTTCGCCTTCGCGGATAATACCAATTTCCACTTCAGCACCGGCACCCAGAGTCGCGATTTTAGCGCGCAATTCACTGAAGCTGGAAACTGCACGACCGTTCAAGGAAACAATCACGTCACCGGCTTTCAGACCGCCTTTATCGGCTGCTGAGTCGGGTGATACCTGGCTTACGTAGGCGCCTTTGCTAACGCTTAATTCCATTGCTTCGGCAAGGCCTGAATCCACATTGCCGCCAGTTATGCCTAGCAAGCCACGACGAACCTCGCCAAACTGAATTAACTGGTCTACCAGGTTTTTCATCATGTTACTGGGGATAGCAAAACCGATGCCGACATTGCCGCCAGTGGGTGCCACAATGGCGGTATTGATACCTACCAGTTCACCTTTTAAGTTTACCAGAGCACCACCTGAGTTACCGCGGTTGATAGCTGCATCCGTTTGGATGTAGTTCTCAAGTGCGTTGATCCCCAACGCTGAAGAGCGACTTAAAGCACTGACGATACCTGATGTTACGGTTTGTCCAATGCCGAATGGATTGCCGATAGCAACAACAAAATCACCGACACGCAGGTCGTCTGAGTCGGCTAGTTTAACATCGACAATGTTGTCTGCTTTAACTTGCAACAGAGCAATATCGGTATCTTTGTCTTCGCCAAGTTTTTTGGCTTCTAATTCTCGGCCGTCGCTCAAGAGTACGGTGATTTCATCTGCGTTATCAACAACGTGGGCGTTGGTTACGATATAGCCTTTTTCAGCATCGATAATGACGCCGCTGCCAAGGCCGGTGAAGGGTTTTTCCTGCACCTGCTCTCTGGGCGAGTTTGGTCCGTAAAAATAACGGAACAAATCCGGTACACGCTGACGGATTTTTTGCGTGCCTTCCACTGAAATGCTTACCACGGCCGGTGTTGTCTTTTCCAGCATTGGTGCAAGCGTGGGAACTTCTTCGTCTCCGAAAAAGGGCAGTGCAGCATGGCTGGTAGAGGTTATAGCTACCATTAAACTTAGGCTTATGATGCGAGTCCAGCTGGACCAGATGCGCTTCGTCATAGTTTATTTTTCTCCAATGAATTAACTCTCATAAAGACTGTGGTGATGCGCCTAAGTTCAAAAACCCCTTGCTCTAAGATGTTTCAGAATGTTTTTTAGCGTCACCCGCGAATAAACCAGATTGTCCTTCGGAATAGTCTAAAGGCTGATAATCCGTTTTCCGTACTTTTTTGGGTTCTTTCTTCTGGGTTTTCAAGTGCAAAGTGGCTTGTTGATGGAAGTATTCCAGTTGATTTACATCTTTATCAGCGGTGGTTTCATCCACAACCACTTGATAGTGATTGAGCTGTTCTGCCAGCAATGCGCATTGCTCTTGAATTTTATTGATTGAATTTTGAGTTTCGCTAATGTGCAGGTTAGCCTGCTCAGCCATGAGTTGCTTCTCTGATTTTTCTTTTGCTTCTTCGCTAGCGTTAGGGCGCTTGGTTTCAAACAGGCTTTTCCCGATAAACACACCGATACCAATACCCGCAACTAACAGTAAAATTCCGATTAACCAGTCCATACAAATACCTCGCTAAATGCTCCTTTGAGCATAACACAGTTTTAAAGAGTCTCAGGCAATTATGCGACTGCAAGGGTGTTTCAACAAGCCGGACTTCTGCTAAGTGCATATTAATTGCGCGTTAGTGTGCATTTTTTATTTGTAAGCGCATATAATCGGCCTCCATTAATGTCACCTAAACGCGTAGGAACGTTCTGATATGTTGCAAATGACTCCCTGGGAAAAGTATCAACTCGATCTTAAATCTGATGATTTTCATTTTGATCCCGCTCAGGAGAATGCTGTTAAAGAACTGCAACGTCTTTACGATGAACTCACCCACCCGCAACAAAAGAAAACCTGGCGAGTCAAAATCCAATCGGTGTTTGGTAAGGGCATGAAAAAGCCCACGACACAGGGTATCTACTTCTGGGGGGGAGTAGGGCGAGGCAAAACCTATCTGGTGGATACTTTTTATGATTGCTTACCCGGTAACCGCAAGATGCGAGTACACTTTCACCGCTTTATGCATCGAGTGCACAGTGAGTTGAAGTTACTGGCGGGAAAATCCGATCCGCTAAAAATCGTGGCCAAACAATTTGCCGATGAGACAGACATTATTTGTTTCGATGAGTTTTTTGTCTCGGATATTACCGATGCCATGATCTTGGGGACTCTGATGGAAGAGTTATTCGCTCAAGGCATTGTATTAGTGGCCACCTCAAATATTGAGCCGCAAGGTCTGTATCGCAATGGATTACAGCGAGCTCGCTTTTTACCAGCAATAGATTTGATTGAACAGAATACCCGAATCGTGAATGTCGATAGCGGAGTTGACTATCGTTTGCGCACTCTGGAGCAGGCAGAAATCTATCATTTCCCATTGGACAAGGCTGCTGAAGAAAACCTGCATCGTTATTTCGGTCAGTTAGCGCCTGAATCTTGTGAATACGAAACGGCGCTGAATATTGCCGGACGACAGGTGGAGGCCATTCGCAATGCTGATGGTGTGGTGATGTTTGAGTTTGACGTTCTGTGTGGTGGCCCTCGAAGCCAAACCGATTACATGGAAATCAGTCGTTGTTATCATTCGGTTTTACTGGCCAATGTGACGCAGATGAGCCAGCAAGTTGATGATATCGCCAGGCGCTTTATTGCCATGGTTGATGAGTTTTATGAGCGCAATGTCAAACTTATTATCTCTGCGGAAGTGGCTATTGATGAGCTCTACACCGATGGGCAGCTATCCTTTGAGTTTAAACGCTGCATCAGCCGCTTGAAAGAAATGCAATCTCATGATTATCTGGCGACACAACATCTACCTTGAGTTGTAGCTCGACATTGAGCGCCATGGAAGGCGTGAATGTCTTTTTGCAGGGAGCAAAAAAAGACGATGTCGACAACGATGGAAGAACAGACCTCAGTTGTCCGACTCGCCGATTTATTGTTCCCGACAAAATCGGCATACATTACATCCGTGTAGCTAAACTCGAACCTACAGTTGGTTTTTGTAGGTCGAACTTTAGTTCGACAATGATGCTTAATTCAACCGCCTGCGTTCGACTGGCGGATTTATTGTTCCCGACAAAATCGGCATTCACTACCTCCGTGTAGCTCAAGCCGAACCGCGATAGCAAAAAAGCTTAAAATTTAAGCGTGCTTTTACGGATAAAATCTGTATAATTCGCGCCCTGCCCGTTAATGGCGCAATGGAATGTGTCGCAATTGAACTGACTCGAAGGGGTTTTTTGTTCAATTTTATGGCGACTGTTATCAATTTGAGATAGCAGATTTTTTGAATCCGATCTTTTTGGGTAAAGATTAATGAAAACTTTTGTAGCAACACCAAGCACGATTAAGCGTGAGTGGTTCGTGGTAGACGCCACAGACAAAACTTTAGGACGTTTAGCAACTGAGATTGCTCACCGTCTGCGCGGTAAACACAAGCCAGAGTATACTCCTCACATGGATACTGGCGACTACATCGTTGTAGTTAACGTTGAAAAGCTGACCGTAACTGGTAACAAAGCTCAAGACAAAATGTACTACGCGCACACTGGTTATCCGGGTGGCCTGAAAGAGACTAACTTCTCTAAGTTACAGGCTAAGAAGCCAGAAATGATTTTAGAAAAAGCGGTTAAAGGCATGCTGCCTAGAGGTCCTCTGGGTCGTGCAATGTTCCGTAAATTGAAAGTTTACGCTGGTGCTGAGCACAATCATGTAGCTCAACAACCTACAGTGTTAGATATTTAAGGAGCATAGGATAATGGCTGTAAATCAATATTATGGTACTGGACGTCGTAAAAGCTCTACTGCACGTGTTTTCTTGCGTGCGGGCACTGGTAACATCGTAGTTAACCAACGTCCTCTGGATGAGTTCTTCGGTCGTGAAACGGCTCGCATGGTTGTTCGTCAGCCGCTTGAGTTGGTTGAAATGACTGACAAGTTTGACCTGTACGTTACTGTTAAAGGTGGCGGTATCAGTGGTCAAGCGGGTGCTATCCGTCACGGTATTACTCGTGCATTGATGGAATTCGACGAAACTTTACGTCCTGCACTGCGCAAAGCTGGCTTCGTTACTCGTGACGCTCGTCGCGTTGAGCGTAAGAAAGTGGGTCTGCATAAAGCACGTAAGCGTCCACAATTCTCCAAGCGTTAATTTTTCGCTATTTGTCAAAAACCCGGCTCTATGCCGGGTTTTTTGTTTTTATTGCTACAATTAAGCCAACGCGATTTTCATTAATTTTAAAGCAGCCGTAGTCGAGTTTATTGGCAACAGCCTTGTTCAGATCATGAAATGTCGTTTTATCGGCCCTAATTCGTTGTTTTAGCCATGAATTCCTTGTGTTAAGTGTGGTTTTTCTTTTATCATTTTGGCCGACTTGGAAAAGCTTTATATTTGCTTACAAATATCAGGCAAGAAAACAATAACTCACTATATCCGACCTCTGGAGTAAAGTGGATGAGCAATGCGCCCGTAGATAATGGCCGGCGTCGATTTCTGACAGTGTCTACCTGTGTGGTAGGTGGTGTTGGTGCAGTCGGAGCTGCCGTACCTTTTATCGCTTCTTGGCAACCCAGCGCGAGAGCCAAAGCAGCAGGTGCTGATGTGGAAGTAGACATCAGCAAATTAGAACCCGGTCAACTTATGCGAGTTGAATGGCGTTCAAAACCCGTGTGGATAGTTCGCCGCACACAAGAGGTTTTGGATGCATTGGCTGGGCATGAGGATCAATTACGAGATCCTAATTCAGAAGTTGAGCAGCAACCGGAATTTGCCAAAAATCGATATCGTTCATTGAAAGAAGAATATTTGATTTTGGTGGGGATCTGTACTCACTTGGGTTGTTCTCCCCAACACCTGAAAGACGGTGCTTTCGCTGAGTATGTTGAAGGGGTTCCAGAAGGCTTTTTCTGTCCTTGTCACGGTTCTAAGTTTGACATGGCTGGCCGCGTATTCCAGAGTGTTCCTGCACCTTCAAACCTGATGGTTCCGCCTTATCAGTTCCTGGACGACAACCGCGTGTTAATCGGTTCTGAAGCGGAGGTAGCATAATATGTTTAAGAATCTGCTAGATTGGATTGAATATCGCATTCCTATGATGCGCGTGGCAAACATGCACGCCATTCAATACCCAGCGCCAAAGAACATGAACTTCTGGTACGTGTTCGGCTTCCTCGCCACCATCGTACTGGTGAATCAGATTGTTACTGGTATCTGGTTAACCATGAACTTTGTACCTACCGCTGAAGGCGCGTTTGCCTCCGTTGAATACATCATGCGTGAAGTGGACTACGGTTGGATGCTGCGTTATATGCACTCCACGGGAGCGTCCGCGTTCTTCGTTGTGGTTTACATGCACATGTTCCGCGGCATGATCTATGGTTCCTACCAAAAACCGCGAGAGCTCATCTGGCTGTTTGGTATGTTCATCTACCTGGCTCTGATGGCTGAAGCTTTCATGGGTTACGTGTTGCCTTGGGGACAAATGTCCTATTGGGGTGCTCAGGTTATCGTATCCTTGTTCGGTGCAATTCCCGTTGTGGGTCCTGATTTGGTTGAATGGATTCAGGGTGACTACGTCATCTCTGGTGCTACATTGAACCGCTTCTTTGCCTTGCACGTTATTGCCTTGCCATTAGTGATTGTTATCCTTGTGTTTTTGCACATTGTTGCATTGCACGAGGTAGGTTCGAATAACCCTGACGGTATTGACGTTAAAAAGCCAAAAGGCACTTTGGCGGAAGATGAAAAAACCGACTTTGAAATCCACGAGTACTACACTAATCGTTACGATTACACCAAAGATGTGATCCCATTCTTCCCGCACATTGTGTTGAAAGATATGGTGGCTTTCTGCTTCTTTTTAGCTGCATTTAGTTATGTCATGTTCTTTAATCCTGACATGGGTGGTTACTTCCTGGAGCATCCTAACTTTGAAATTGCCAACCCTTTGAAGACGCCTGAGCACATTTTCCCTGTTTGGTACTTCACACCGTTCTACGCCATTTTGAAGGCGGTTCCAGATAAGCTATTTGGCGTAATCATGATGTTTGCTGCCATTATTGCTTTGGTATTGCTGCCGTGGATAGACAGAGGTAACGTACGCTCCTGGAGATATCGCTGTGGTCTGCATAAGTGGAACCTGATTGTATTTGCCCTTGTCTTCATTTTCCTGGGTTACTTAGGTGGTACCCCACAAGAAAACTGGAAGATTACCGCATCTCAAATTGCCACCATTATGTATTTCGGTTTCTTCGTATTATTGTGGATTTACAGTAAAAACGAGAAGACTAAGCCGCTGCCAGAAAGGGTGACCAAATAATGATAAAGCAAATTAAAACAACCCTTATTGCATTACTGATTGCTGTTCCGTCTGTTGCTTTTGCGGCGGGCAGCAAATATCCGCTAGATCACGCTGACTATGATTTGACAGATAAGGCGTCGCTGCAAAATGGCGCGAAACTGTTCATGAACTACTGTCTGGGTTGTCACCAGATGCAGTATCAGCGTTATCAGAAGTCTTTTAGCGATTTAGGTATTCCTGAAGAGTTAGGTGAAGAGTACTTGCAGTTCACTGGTGAAAAGGTGTCTGACTATATCAAGTCTGCTATGCCTGCTGATTCAGCCGCTAAGTGGTTTGGGGCTCCACCACCAGATTTAACGCTAGTAGCACGTGTACGCGGTGCCGATTGGTTATACACATACCTGAGAACCTTTTATGTTGATGAAAGCCGTCCATTTGGAGTCAACAACATGGTATTCCCGGAAGTTGGTATGCCGCACGTATTGCAAGAGTTGCAAGGCACGCCGTCTAAAACCAGCGAGCAGCGCATGGTTGATGGTGAAATGGTAGACCGCTATGTGGGCATCAAAAGTGATGGCACCGGTGAGTTAAGCGAATCTGAATACGATGCAGCCGTATTGGATCTGGTTAACTTCATGGTATACGTAGGTGAACCAATGCAACTGGAGCGAAAAGCTACCGGTAAATGGGTGCTGATGTTTATCTTGGTATTCTTTATATTTGTTTACCTGTTGAAGAAAGATTATTGGCGAGAAGTGCATTAATTTTTCAACAATTCGTGTAGAATAAAAAAGGGGCAACGCTGCCCCTTTTTGTGTTTAATGTTGAGAGTTAGCGTCTCACTTTACTGACAGGTCTTCTGTCAGAGTTTGGATTGAGTTTTTTGGAGGATATTGAATGGCGGTTGCCACTAACAAACGTTCAATTATGACGTTGTTTTCGGACACTTTAGATATTTACAGTCACCAGGTGCGCATCGTACTCGCTGAAAAAGGTGTCGCAGTCGAAATTAATTACGCAGATCCAAATAATCTGCCTGAAGACCTTCTGCAATTAAATCCATACGGTACCGTGCCGACCTTGATTGATAGAGAGTTGGTGTTGTACACAGCGCATATCATTATGGAATACCTTGACGAACGATTCCCTCACCCTCCGTTGATGCCGGTATACCCTGTGTCACGTGGTCAGAGTCGTCTGATGATGCATCGCATTGAAAATGACTGGTATACCATTGCACACAAATTGCTCAAGGGCGAAGGTGATCTGGAAGCCCAGCGCAATGAACTGCGTGAGTCAATTTTAGCTTTGGCACCTTTGTTTGCTGAGCAGCCTTATTTCATGAGTGAAGAGTTTAGTTTGGTAGATTGTTATCTTGCTCCATTATTATGGCGTTTACCTGCACTGGGTATTGAATTAAACGGCAATGGCAGCAGAGAAGTGAAAAACTACATGAATCGCGTTTTTGAGCGCGAATCATTCAAAGCTTCACTGACTGATCAGGAACGTGAGATCCACAATCCATTGTGATGGTGAATAAGGTCAGCTAACGTGAATATGACATCTAATCGTCCTTATCTAATCCGTGCCTACTATGAATGGATAGTGGATAACAATCTGACTCCACATTTAGTTGTGGACGCCACCTTCAGTGGTGTTGTCGTACCTAACGAATACGTTAAAGACGGTCAGATTGTATTAAATGTGTCACCTTCAGCCTGCGGTAATTTGCAGATTGGGGATATCGACATAGAGTTTGATGCTCGTTTTTCTGGTGTTCCACGTCATTTGATTGTTCCGGCAAGTGCGGTTCTGGCTATTTATGCTCGAGAGAACGGCGCAGGCACTATGTTTCCAAGAGAAGAGAAGCACAGTCAGGGGCCCAAAGTGGAAGATGACCTGGATACACTTAAGGCGGAAATCAGAGAGCTGAGTGATGGTGACCATGACGGTGATGATGAGCCGCCTAAACCCCCCAGAGGGCGACCCACGTTAAAAGTAGTTAAATAAAGAGGCGCAATCGCGCCTTTTTTATTGCCGGGAAAATATCTTGGAACTAATACGTGTGAAACTGATAAAGCTGATGCCGTTGCGATGGCTGTTTTTCTTGCTGTCGGGAATGTCATTTGTGGCTATTTGTACGCTGATTTTTGCTGCGCAGTCGAATTCAGATAAATGGTTATTGCCCTCAATACTTTTGTTCGCATGGTGTAGTACTTTGTCCCTGACGTTGACAGGGTATCGCTATCTGGAATTTAGTGAGCAACCAAAAGGTTTATTGGCGCGGGTGAGATGGACGTTTTGCAAGGGATTGATAAGACTGCTTGAAGTACTATTAGTACTCAATTGTGCTGCATTATGCTGGTTAACCGTCAGAATGCTTGGAATGCTCTGAGAGCATCCCGAGCTTACTATTATCCGTTGATTTCCAGGATATTAAACACTTTGCTGACGCCCCCGATATTCCGGGTCACCTCAACGGCTTTGCGTGCTTCCGCTGCAGATACGATCCCCATCAAAAACACCTCGGAATCTTCTACTACTACATCCAGCTTAAGCGAGTTAACTTCTTTTTCGGTTAACAGATTCGCTCTTATCTTATTGGATAACCAAACGTCATGGGCTTGAGTGCTAATGGCAGTATTATTGCTGATCCTCACCTGATTATGCACCCTGGCGACTCCTGATATGGCACTGGCGAGCCTTTCTGCTTCCGCTTTCAAGTTGCCATTCTGTGCTTGTCCTGTAAGTAACACAGCGCCATTGTAGACATGAACGTTGATATTGGCGTTTTGTTTTAAAGATGGCATCTCCGACAGTGCCTTTTTGACTTTAGACGCTATAGTGGTGTCGTCTATCTGGGCACCAATTGTTCTCGGATCTTCATTGACGCTAATGGTACTCACTGCTGCCCCTCCAACTATGACAGCAGCGCAGCCAGAGAGCATCCATGTTACGCCAAGCAACAGCAGTATAGGTTTCATTGAGCTTACCCCTTATTCGTCGTGATGTGCCGGAAATAAACTGTCATCGATCACTTCACATAAATTGTGAATAACCAGCAGGTGCACTTCCTGAATCCTGGCTGTGCGATTGGAAGGCACTCGAATTTCAACATCATTTGCGCCTAACAATCCTGCCATTTCGCCTCCATCCTTGCCGGTAAGCGCAATGATCTTCATATCTCTGCTAACTGCTGCTTCCATGGCGCGTATCACATTGCGGGAGTTACCGCTGGTGGAGATTGCCAGTAAAATATCGCCAGCTTGTCCTAGTGCTCTGACTTGCTTAGAGAACACCTCGTCATAGCTGTAATCGTTGGCAATAGAAGTGATGGTGGATGGATCCGTGGTTAAGGCCATTGCGGGTAGACTGGGTCTGTCGCGCTCGTAACGATTGAGTAATTCTGAAGAGAAGTGTTGTGCATCACCAGCAGAGCCACCGTTACCACAGCAAAGTATTTTATTGCCATTCATCAAAGCCTGAACAAGAATACCACCGGCTGTCAAAATGACTTCTGGTAGTGTTTCTGCCGCCGCGATCTTGGTTTGAATACTTTCTGTAAAGTTAGCTTTAATTTGTTCGATCATGTTGTTCTCTGTTTATACTCATTAGTATTATACGTTTTTATGCCAATTGATTTGCTTATCATTGATGGCCAGTAAATCTATCCTGAAGCTGGTTAGTTCAGCATTCATCTGCTTTTCAGCAAGCCAAAACACTATCGCTTTGTGTAATTTTTGTTGTTTAGATTTGGTATACGACGCTTCAGCATCGCCAAAGTTTCTATTGAGTTTAGATTTAACTTCGACAAATACCCATTGCTCCTGTTCTTTAAAGATAAGATCAATCTCTCCCCAACGGCAATGATAGTTTGCGGCAACAAAGGTTAATCCCTGCTTAATCAGATAATTGCGCGCTTTTTTTTCAGCCCAAATGCCATTGAGCCGGGCTTTCATTCCGCTAATCACTGGCAATAACTTTGATTCCCTGTTCACTAAACTGGGCGGCGCTGGTACGACGATTAATCTGATGTGCAGCATTTAAAGTTATCTGGCCGGTAAGGCCCTGCCATGACTGATTTGGTAGGTTGGCTAAAAGTGGTAAATAGGGGGCCATATTCAAAGCGTCGTAGCCCATTGCGAACAACCGTTGCAGCGCGTCACGTCGACCAGGCCAAAGCTGATCAGCTCGTTTACGCAGCCCGGAGTAGACTGGGCTATCCAACATCCATGGCATTTCAATAAAATGCAGATTACGCAAATCTCGAAAATCATTTTCGCTCAAATTGCGGCTGAAGCTGCGCGAAGTAGCATACACCGGAATAATCGCTGAAAAGGGACTAGTACTGGCTTCGATGAGAGGATTGATGAGCTCCGTTTGGGTGGCGTTGGCAAAAATAATAATGGCATCAATATCGCGACGGTTGCGCTCAAAACTATGCAGTTCAGGTTTCAGCAAATTACTGATTTGGCGAACTCTGGCTTTGCTATCGGTCAGGGCCAATTTATCGTTTACACCTCGGCGGACTGCGTTATTGTCGGAGAACTCCAAAGTAACTGGCAGGGTTTGCTGCTTCTCTTGCCAGGAACTGACAAAGGCATCTTTCATACGCTGATAGGTTGCGGAATCCGCGGCAATGATCATTGGATGTTTGATACCTTGATTGGCAAGGGAACTTGCTAGCTGTACAGCTTCATCCTCCGGCGCCAGAGAGTAAAAAAAGTGCTGTTCTTCAGCGGCATCTATATCTGCTCGATTTAAAAATAGTACTGAGATGCCTTGGGGTATAAGCGGTTTAACTTGTTCAATATTGGCTTTAATCAAGGGCCCGATGATGAGCTCTGTACCAGAAAAGTCGAGGCTCGAAGGTGGTTCATTGAGCCAGTTTGCCGTATCGATAAATGTTAGCTGTCTGTTTGTGTAAAACTCAGTAAAGTTGGCAGCGAGTATGCCTTCTTTGATGGCTTCGCCTTGCGCTTTTAATTGTCCGGACAAGGGCAACAATACAGTAATGTTTTTATATTGAGGCAAGGTTTGCACCATAATGCTCTGTAGCGGTTCTGGTAATTGTTGCGCAAAATTGTGGCTGGCGAACCTTGCTTGCCAGTTGAGTATGTTTTGTTTGGCCTGAACAAAGTCTCTGCTGAGTTGACGTTGAAGCTGCATTAGTTGTAACACCGGATTTAATACACTAATTTCAGCGAGGTGTTGGCTAATCTCATCATCCGATAAATTGAGCAGTAACTGCCATATTTGCAAGTCAACTTCTCTGCTCGGTTCGCTACTCATTTGCAGCGAATTTGCCGCCAACCAAAAGCGCTCAGTTTGTTGATAGGCCTGCATCAATAACCGATGTTTCTGTTGCATGTAATCGGAGTTGTCAGGAATCTTTTTCAGCCAGCGCTCTGCCTCTTTGTATTGTTGCAATTCCAGTAAGCATGTTGCTTTAACCATAAGCAGCTCGGGTTCAGAAGCTGTGGTACTGTATTTTGCATTGACAAGTTTGGCGATTTCTAATGCTTTTGGGCAGCTATTCTCAGACACTAATGTGATTAGCTGTATTAAATCTCGGGTGGGATCCTCTGCCTGTTCGGCTCGCGTTAACAGGTCCTCTGGAGAATAGCGGACTTCTGTGGGAACCTGCACAGGTTGCTTTTTACTCACGGTTGTCGGGGGAGTACTAGTACTCCCGCATCCGGTGATTAACAATAGCAACAAGCTGAAAGGCAGAATTTTGTTATACAACCTGAGCACTCACTTTATTAAATAGCTACATTTTCTGCTTAATAGTTTAAAATGCGTCATCTTGCATTACAACATCAGACCTCAGTTATGGCCAAAACCGGACAACTTTTTATTGTCGCTACCCCCATCGGAAATCTCAGTGATATCACTCATCGTGCCATAGAGGTATTAAATACGGTTGATATTATTGCTGCTGAGGATACTCGCCACAGTGGTCGTTTATTGCAGCATTATGGCATTAAAACCCGGTTGATCGCATTGCATGAGCACAATGAAGTGCAAAAGAAAGCTTGGGTGGTGGAACAGTTAAAAGCGGGGTTGGACATCGCCTTGATCTCTGATGCTGGTACGCCGCTTATCAGTGATCCTGGTTATCCATTAGTAAATACTTGTCGAGAGGCCGGATTGGTAGTGACGCCGGTTCCTGGCGCCTGTGCAGTAGTGACAGCATTGTGTGCCTCTGGCTTGCCCACTGATGCGTTTCAGTTTTGCGGCTTTTTACCGGTTAAAGCACTTGCCAAAGAAAATGCATTAAATGCAATTCAGGATACTCGTAGTACCAGCATTTTTTATGAAGCGCCAAGACGGATCAGAGATACGCTTGAGACTATTTCGCGCTGCTTACAAGCCGAGCGCCAGCTAGTGGTGGCGAAAGAACTCACCAAGAGCTTCGAGCAATTCTTTAAAGGCACTGCGCAGCAAGCGCTGCAATGGCTGGATGAAGAGCCACAAAGAGAGAAGGGAGAGTTTGTGTTGTTAATTGGCCCGGCTGAGCAAAACGATAGTGGTATTCCACCGGAAGCGGTAAAGCTACTGTCCAATTTAACACCGCTAATGCCGGGTAAAAAAGCGGCCGCGGTGGTGGCTGAGCATTACAAACTCAAAAAGAACGACCTTTACAAATTAACGCTCGACCTAAAAGAGGATTAATTCTTAAAGGTATTCACTTTATTCCACAAGTTTTGGGTGCGGGTAAAGGAGAAAAAGTCCTGAGGATGCCAGCATCTTGGAATGAGGTCGGTATCATCACCTTCTTTAAAATCGGATTTTAGTTCTTTGAGTATTTCCACGAGTTTGGTTTTGCTGACTTTTTCCAATTTTTTGCGGGTCGCCGGATAAAACAAGTTATTGGTTTTGCTGATAACGTGATTGATGGCAAAGGCGTTAAACTGCAATCCTCTTGTGGCAACCCGACAAATAGGCACGTCTAATTGTTTTGGGTAGAGCGAGTTCACCACCGCATATTCGTACCTGTCCAAATCAAAGCCATCGGAGTCTTTAGGGATATAAACCACACCAAATCCCTGTGGGAATATGCCTAAGATTTCAATCAGTGATTCAGACACTTCTTTGTTGTAGGCGCCCACTTCGGCTCCTCTTTCCATTACCGCATTAACGCGAGGCAATGATTCATAGGCGTAGTTCGCTTTGGTGGACATCACCACTGAGCAATACACTTGCGGTACTTTCAGCAAGTTGCCGATGCCGTCGCCGGGGTTAATGGCGCTTTTCAACAGGTTGCGAATAAAGAGCAGCTTTTTCTTTTCAGTTTCTACGAAAAGGTCTCTTTCTTCTTTACTGTTGCCTGCATATTTTTGCATGCCCAAGCCTTGGGTCACAAATTTCAAAGACTGGGTATAGTTGATTTTTAACAGGTTATTTCGGTCTTCTTTCTCCAGCATCCGAAACTCATCTTGATCACCATCTTCGCCCCGTAAAATAAGGTCAGCATCAGGGTGTACCTGGCCGATGTCTTGGCAAAGACAAGCGATAATAAGCGGTATTTCAACATCATTGCGATAAGGAGATTGCTCTATTTCTTTATCTTCCTTATCTGCCATAAAATCAACGTTGTCTCGGTATTTGCTGCTGATGTATTGATCGCTGATTTTTTCTTTTTGCACCAAATGATGGACCAGCTTTATTGCCAGAATGGCTTTGTATAAATGCTTGGTTTTTTGGTTCTGGCGAGCGACATCGTTGCCTTCTGTGGGAGAGAGCAGTTGCAGCGTGCCTAAAGCCCGGGCAACGTTGCTATTAAACTCCTCATCGTTTTTGCCTTGCAAAGTAGACATTAAATCCCGGGCGAGTTTGAGGACTTTGTCCAGGCGCTCATAGCGCTTTTCATCCAGTTCTCGTTCAATATCTTTGTAGGCGATTTCCAGCGTATCTTTTTTCTGGTTGAGCTTTTTTAATTTTTCTTCATCGGAGGTCATGTCGATGGCATCGTCGACATCATCTATCTGGCCTTGAGCGAAAGCCAGGCGTTTCTCATTTTCGGGGGCTTCAGCATAAAAATCCGCAGCAATTTCGAATAATGAATCACGAACAGGAGAAGCGCTGTAAATACGCTTTAAAATATCTTTTAGTAGTCGGGTGTGGGAGGCATCTCCCTGTTGTCCCTTGCTCATTCGCAGTCACTTTCAGTTTTTACTTAAACCAGTTTAGTGCAGTTTTAGCATTTTGCGAAACACTAATTAAAACAAGGGCTTTGATATACCACTTGGTTAAAGTTGCTTTTGACTGTAGAATCTCGCCCGAGCTGACCAGACAATCGCCGCCTGCTTTGCAGGGGGAGGAAAGTCCGGGCTCCACAGGGTAGGATGCCAGATAACTTCTGGGCGGTGTAAGCCGACGACAAGTGCAGCAGAGAGAAGACCGCCTCAGCAATGAGGTAAGGGTGAAAGGGTGCGGTAAGAGCGCACCGCGCACCTGGTAACAGTGTGTGGCGAGGTAAACTCCATCCGGAGCAAGATCAAATAGGGTTCCTTATGGCGCGACCCGCGTTGGAACCGGGTAGATTGCTTGAGCCTGTGAGCAATTGCAGGCCTAGATGAATGATTGTCCACGACAGAACCCGGCTTATCGGTCAGCTCCCCAATAATCGAAAACCCTGATCTCGTATCAGGGTTTTTTATGGACAATCACTGATGAATGATTGTCCACGACGGATTATCTATGACAGAGCAGCGGCTTATCGGTCAGCTCAACAAATTTTGTAGGTCGACATTTATGTCGACGACGGTGTAAGAACTATCCTCCATTGTCCGACT
>NZ_JBSWWX010000011.1:0-113992 GCF_056160305.1 Planctobacterium sp. AWM4_229
TGTTTATCCTCCCCACACAAGAAAGCTCGCCGCACACAGCGGGAAACACAGTGATAATAGGGGGTATCTTCAATACTGATTTGTGCCTTCCGGGCTTTTGGCATGTGAACTCTTCCTGAGCTAGATAAATTGAGCTTCTATTTTGCACTATATGATGAGTTTGGAAACTGTACTGAAGTACAGTTATGATGGCTGTCCTGATTAGCACGCTGGCCTTGCCCAAAGATGCAAATTACATGCATTGGGTTTCTGGCTTTCATCCCGATGGGCGAGGGGCGATTGGTTATAAAACGGGTCGGTACATTATTTATACCGCACTGCTTAAAGGCAACAAAAACATCATTGAGCTCAGCCGCATGTCTATCAATGAGATTCTTGAAGAAGCCAGGTTTACGGCACCTGAGGAGGAGTAGCGGATAACAGGGGCGCACGAGCGCAGGAGAAAGGAGGCAATAAATCAGATTCTACTGTCATCACTTAGCCGTAATCTGCTGGTAAATTTTTCCCGTTAGCACTAAAGTTGGGAAAGATGTGGTGATGCGATAGCCGGATTCATGTGTATGTCTCCGGCTGTCTCACATCATTATCTTCGACAATAAAAATAACGTTTTTGAACACTGCCAAATTTGAATGAAAGCACAGCCAACAGACTACAGCATATCTTTAACTCCTTACCAAATAGAGCGTGCTTTGTTTTTAAACAAATCAGATAATCAAAGCTATATTCCTTCAGCGTGGTTGGCACTATGGTGACATTCGACGCCATCAATGTTGTTGGCATTACCGCGTATGCGCTGTTAGCCGCATTGTTTTTATGGGTGGTACGCCTGTCTAAATCACAGATGCAGGCCAGATATTGGTTTTTTGCCAGTGTACTTATTCTTTTGGCGCGCATTGATTTGTATATCTTTTCCGATTGGCTGCCATCAAGTGTTGTGCAAACAGTGTATGGTGTGCTGCTTGTAGCTGAAAAGTTCTTTTTAATTTTAGGGTTGTTTTATTTATTCACTGGCACGGCCAAACCCGGCATTGTGCGCGCCCTTAAAATTTTCTGCATCATTGCTGTTGCAGGTATTGTTCTGCTTAACCATGTGTTGGGTAACCCTACTGCTTACGCAGCCTGGTTTGGCCTCAGCCAGGCACTGTGTTTGCTGTTCATGAGTCACTACATTAAACAACATATACCTGAATGGTTTGATGCGGCACTTAAGTTTTTACCTTTCTTGTTGTTGCTTTACGCTGTGCATTGGTTGTCGTTTCCCATCGCCATTAATGTTGATTGGTACCTGTCCATAGGTTATCTGGTGGGCAATATTATGAATGCCGTGTTTTATCTTTCTCTGGCCTATATGGCGTTACGCCAATTCGAACACCGGTTGATTACGGCAGAGCAATCGGCAAAGTCTTTGGCTGAAGAAGCGCTGCAGGCCAGCATGGCCAAAAGTGAGTTTTTAGCCAACATGAGCCATGAGATCAGAACGCCTATGAATGGCATCTTGGGTATGCTGGAGATTCTTGGCCATTCGGATTTAAATGCTGAGCAGCGAAGCAAACTAGAGCTGGCCTATAAATCCGGTACCAGTTTGCTGTCTATTATCAACGATATTTTGGACTTTTCTAAAATTGAAGCGGGTAAATTGCAAATCGAAAAAGTGGATTGCAGCCTCAATCAGCTACTGGAGGAAGTGGCCGGTTTTATGTCTGGCCTGGCACAAGAGAAAGACCTTGAGTTTTTGGTGGACTCTACTGAGGTGCAAGTTAATGATGTGATTTCAGATCCCACACGGTTACGTCAAATCCTCATTAACCTGGTGGGCAATGCCATCAAGTTCACTACGCAAGGTGAAGTATTGGTTTCAGCCTCTACGGAATGCAGAGACGGGCAGTTGTTTTTCAACTGCAGCATCAAAGATACGGGCATCGGCATTGAAGCCTCAAAATTACAAGATATGTTTACCTCGTTTCAACAAGCCGATACGTCCACTACACGCACCTACGGGGGCACGGGGTTGGGCCTGTCCATTTCTAAAAACTTGTGTGAATTATTAAATGGCAGCATCGATGTCAGCAGTACACCCGGTGAGGGAAGCTGCTTTAGCATCGCCATTCCGGTGGAGCAATCATCCCAAAACGCGAGTGAACAAGCTGTTTTAGCTGACATATCACAGTTACAAGGAAAACACATTTTGGTGGTGGATGATAACGCCACAAATCGGGAAATATTATTGCATCAGCTCGAACTCTGGGGGCTAAAGGTATTATTGGCAGATTCAGCCAAGGCTGCCATGCAATTGCTACAACAGCACAAACAAGTGCTTGAACTGGCGATTTTAGATATGCAAATGCCACAAATGAATGGCGAGCAATTGGGTAAAGCTATTAAGGCGCGTGAGGATATGCGCCATATTAAATTATTGATGTTGTCGTCAAACTCTGATCCCGAGCTGGCTAAAAGGGCTGTGAGCGGTGATTTTGAACGATTCTTAACTAAGCCAGCCTTATCGCCTGTGCTGCAAAAGGCATTGTTGAATATGCTAACGCCCTCCACACTGCCAAATACTTCACTGCACACAGAAACTGCTCTGCCGCGCAACTGGAAAAGCAATAAGCTGTTATTGGTAGAAGACAACGAGATAAACCAAACCATCGCAACTGAGCAACTCAAAGAACTAAATTTATCTTGCGATACCGCACTCAATGGCGCTGAAGCGTTGGACATGCTGTTGGCAATGGCTGAAACACCTTACACCCATATTCTGATGGATTGCCAGATGCCAGTCATGGACGGTTATGAGGCAACCAAACGGATCCGTGCTGGCGAGGCAGGAGAAAAGTATCGGGAAATTCCCGTTATTGCTATGACAGCCCACGCTATGGATGGCGATAAAGACAAGTGCTTTGCCGTGGGGATGAACGATTACATCAGCAAACCTTTTAACCTGGAAACGCTACACAAGGCGCTTTCCCGGTGGCTGACTTGATGCTGTGAGTAGCTGCATTTGAGGTAAATTTCTCCCGGCCCCCCAACAAGTATAAAAGTTTTAATACTGCTAGTTTTTGTTGAGCTAAGATAATAGTAACTAGATTAAAACGTTGAATGACCCTATGTTCATAGCAAATAAAACATCCATCTTGCTCACTTTCTTGTTCTTTATTGTTACCAGCAGTGCTTTTGCTGAAGAAGAAAAAGCGGCTGTGTTGTATCAAGAATGTGGGGAATTCTTAAAAGCCGATGAGGATAAAAGTAAAGACTTTGTAGCGGCTAATGCATGTCATAATTATCTCGGCGGAATGCTGGCCGTTAGGACTTATTATCAATTGTTTCATAAGGTTAGCAAAGGGTTTTGTTTACCCAAGAGCATAACAAAGAGAGAGTTGGCCACGGCAATCATTGATTATATTGATCAAAATCATCCACTCAATATTAAATTGATGAAACGAGCGATTGCGGTAAGAGCATTGGAAAAGTCGTTTCCCTGTACCGGATAATAAATTGATGTGTTTTGTCATTGGGGGGCGGAAGCTTCCCCATAATAACTTTCAGCGAGGGAAAGTGCCTCATCTATGAGGACCTTTAGCTTCCCTGGTGACCACAAAGCTTTTAGCTTGAGGTTGTCGTACCTGAATATCAATACACGGTCTTGGTAAAAAAAGAGCCTCCAATCCCCAAGTGATATTGAAGTCTTTTCGAATTTTCTCTGATGACATCGAAGCAGCAGTATATTGCCATCCCAACTACCAAATCGATGCTCTGGTCTAATATCCGGCCGTTCGCCCTTATAATCGAATGTCGCGTGAACTTCCAGGAGGGAAATTTGCTGATGTTTCTCGTGACGAGTTAATACTGACTCAAGATGAATTGATTCAAAATATCCCGATGTTTTTAGCCATTCAGGATCAAAGTCTTGAGCGACCATCTCACCTAACTTTTTTTGTGTGTATTGGTTATATTCCTCTAATGATTGCGCTTCGAACGAGATATTCTCAATGTTCAACATCTGAAAGTTATGATGTTTTGCAAAGCCAGAAAGTTGTTTTCCACGGTTTAATTTATACTTGTAGGCAAGATATAAAAAAAACGCTAGCAGAAGTGGAAGAAGCAAATAGGGGTATTGCTCGCTTGTCATCAGTACCATAGTCTCAGAGTGCTTTGTATAATTTAAAACTAGTCGCCAGGAGTAGAACTATCAAAACTGAATTGATTACAGGAATATTCAGCGCAGTATTAATGGCTGGTTTTTTCGCATTCATTGCAATCGGCATTTCAGCCTATATCGAATTACACAATCCAGATTGCACGTTTTGTTCTCATCGCTGGCCAATTGGTGTGGCAATACTCGTTGGTGCCTGGGTGGGATTCAAAAATAATCAGCGGTATCACAGAAAACGTAATAGGCGTTAAATACTGCACTTCAGTTCGACATTGAAATCTGATTAATCACTCACTCCTGCAATCAGGGCTCTTCTAACTTCGTTAATTATTTTGCTGCAAGTTGCCGTTGCCAGTCCTGTACACGCTTTTCAACTTGGATAAGTTGATGCTGTCTGGTTTTAGTGAGGGCTTTGTTCAGGAGCGCTTGCGCTTTTTTCTCAAGCCCTTGCTCATCCGCCAGTATCGACAAATTTAAATAACCGTTGCTTTCACCGTAGGGGCAATGAAGCACCTGATGGTAACCTATGGCTTGCTGAAAAAGCTGCTCAGCTCTTTGATATTGCCCCTGATGTTGGGCAACCTTGCCGCGAGCTTCTGCGATGTAACCTAAGTAAAGCCACTCATTTAACTGCGTGGCTAAGGCTTCCGCCTTTGTCAGCAGCGCTTCGCCAGCTTCAACATTTAGCGTTTGCAGCGCGTTGATAGCGGCAAAAAACGTGATGCGAACCTCTTCGCGACTTGGGTTTTCCTGCTTGTTTAATTGAATAAACGCCTCGGTTAATACCGCATCTGCTTGGGCTATTTCGCCTTGTTTGATAAGTGCTTCCACAAGCAGACGTTTTGCTGTGAGGTTGTCGGGTTGATTGGCCACCGCTGCCTCAAGCAATTTAATGGTGCCTGGAGTATCGTTTTTCTCATGCGCCAGCAGGGCATTGGCTATCAACTCATTAGAAAATCCAGACAGATAATCTAGCGGTAGTGGATTAACACCGATTCCGCTTTGTTGTGCCACGATATTGGCCAGTTGCGCTATTGCTTGTGGCACTGTTTTGGCGAATACCACACCTTTATTACTGCCAGGTTGACGATGCAATGTATAAAGCAATTTATAGTCTTGTGGCACGCCTGTGAGTGTCATTTCCACCACTAAACTAGCACCGGATACGGTGAAAAGTGCACCGATATCGTCTGAGCGATAGTGCTGCAATGGCAAGTTGGCCCGTGCCATAACCTCCAGGACATAATCGGTATGTAGCACACCACTGTCTTGTTCGGAATTTAACCTCTGAATGAGTTGGTCCATAGCGCCAAGTGACACCCAGCGATGATCCGCATCGTTGACTTTATTGTGGACAGGTAATATTACAATAGAGCCGGACACAGGGTGTTCAGGTTGTTTGATAACCCACGTCAGAGCAAGTAACAGAGCAAAACAAATCCCGACTAAAAGCAACAGCAGGGGCTTATTCGATGAGGCTCTGGGGGTAGGTTGTTCTGGTTGGTTATGCTCAGATGCACATGACTCTACTTCGTGAATCCAGGTATAGCCTTGTTTAGGAACGGTTTTAATTACCTCATGTGGCTCAAACACCTGCCGTATTTCTTTGATTGATTGGAATACAACATGCTCTCCAACGACAACATCAGACCACACCTGCGTCATGATGTCCTGCTTGCTGATATTCTGTTGCGGTTTTGAAAGTAACAGCTGGAGCAACTGGAAGGTACGAGGGCGGATCTTACACTCTTGTCCTTCTGGATCGATAACCGTGCCGGCAACCGGATCTACCCGATAATTGGCAGTTAAAAAAATCTGGCTCACCAAATATTAAGTCTTTATGTATTGAAACCGGGGTTAGTGTAACTGATTAATGGTAATACCCAAACTACCTCAAGATACTCGACTTCAGCGGGAGAATAAAAGGATTTAGGCAAGGCAAATTGGAGAAGGCATGGTTGTTCTCACGTCGATACAATTTAACGCAGCATAAATGCTTTTAGGTCCCGCCCTTCGGGAGCTTCACAGCGCTTTCATTACTGTGTTGCACTTGTTTGAAAGGTAGCCGACATTCCTTCTCAAGTGCGCCTTGTACTGAAAGCGCTGTAATAGCTCTGAAGCAGGCATCTTGAGGTGGTTTGGGTATACTTACCTTCTATAAAATTCTATCAATGTTTATTGACATCTTAATAAATTTAATAAAAACAATGACATAGTAAAGGTTTTGAATTTATAGATTTTTATTGTGTCCGTGGTCGTCACTTTGCTTCAGGCTGGTAAAAAATAACTGAAACAGAGAGTAACTATGCAACTAATCAATCGACTTTCAATGTCTTATCCCGTTTTTTTGTCTCTAATCTTGGTGCTGGTATTTGTACTGTCTGCCCAGCTCGGCGCGCTGCTGATATCCAATTTCATGGCTGATATCCCTGGCGGAAGCATCAGTATTTTTACCCGGTATTCCATTGCAGTTTTGATGATTGTATTCCTGTGGCGTCTGGGAGGATTAAAGGCGTCGGGCGTCAGTAACCCAAGACGCAACTGGCACAAGCAGTGGTTTTTGGCTTCATTGCCGTTGCTGGCGGTGATGGTTTTAAATTTTTCAATTGTGCGCTGGTCGGAATTGTCGATAGCAATCGCTCAGCTGCCAATGTGGGTGCTGGATCATCTCGCAGCAGGGGTATTTGAAGAAATCATGATGCGTGCTTTGGTGTTTTTTATCCTCGCAAGAGCATGGGCAAATAAAAGCAATGGCTTACTTAAAGCGGCCATTGCACAAGCATTAATCTTTGGGGCATTACATTTATTAAATCTACTCAATGGCTGGAGTATGGCGGTAATTATGCAGGTGCTTTACGCCACATTCTTGGGCATTTCATTTGCAGGCATTGTCGCTTTTAGTCGCACGGTTTGGCCTGCGGTGTTATTGCACGCCTTGATTAATGCCGCGGGAAGCCTGAACAGCACTTTTATCGTTGACTATGTCGAGGAGCCGGTATCTATCACACTATATCTCGTCTTTTCTTCAGTTATATTTATCGCCACCACATTACCGGCTTTGTGGTTGCTAAAACGTACTCAACAAAATGAGCCGGTTAAATACGAGTTTGCCGTCACGTCTCTGGCTACTGCAAAAAACTGAGCATCGAAACGAGTATGTTTATTTCATAGGCAAACATGCTCGTGTCGTGCGCTGCTATCAAGGGGATGCTAAAAATTGACTACCCGTTTTTGACTATTAACGACTGACTCGCGATAGCTTTTTGGGGTTTGATTAAAGTGTTTCTTGAATACCGCATACATATATTGCAATGAAGGATAACCGCAGATATTGGCTATTTCCGCAGGCGCGACACTAGTTTCTTCCAACATCTTGCAGGCGCGAGTGAGTTTTTCATTGTGGATTTCGGTATGAATACTGTGGCCACGCTCTGCCTGAAAACGATTTTCCAGGTTGGAACGGGAAATACCCACATAGTCAGTGACCTGTTCTACTTTAATACCCTTGGTGGCGTATTGGCGGATAAAGTGCATGGCCTGAATGACGTGGGCGTCTTTCAACGATTTAAAGTCGGTTGATTGGCGACAGGCGACACCTACAGGTGGCACCATAATCTTTTTGCCTTTTACATCGATGTTGTTGAGTCGTTTGTGTAGTAATTTGGCGGCACGGTAGCCCATTTCAAAACAGCCCTGGGTCACGGAACTTAAGCTAATACGGCTTAGGTGACGGGCAATATCATCATCGTCGATACCGATAACTGAGATGCGGTCCGGCACCTCAATACCCAGGTGATCACAAGCCTGTAAAACGTGTCTGGCGCGGGAGTCTGTTACTGCCACAATACCTATGGGAGTCGGAAGGCTCTGTATCCAGTCGGTTAATCGATTCATCGAATATTGCCAGGTTTCCGGGTGGGTAGTGTGGCCGCGATAACATTGGCAGTCATAACCTTCTTCTTTGGTTATTTGTTTAATTGCCAGCTCTCGCTCTCTGGCCCAGCGGTGATGCTCATCATGAGGTAAACCATAAAAAGCGAATCGCTCTAAGCCGCGGTGGCGTAAATGCTCAAACGCGGCACGCACGATGGCGTTGTTGTCTGTTGCGATATAGGGCGCAGACGGATAATCTTCCGGGCTTTGATATGAACCGCCAACTCCGACAACCGGCATATCGCTGTTTTCCAGCGCTTTTTGGATTTCAATATCATCAAAATCGGCAATAATGCCATCACCTGCCCAATCTTGAATATTCTCCAAACGGCATAAAAAATCTTCTTCCAGATAGATATCCCAGTCCACCTTTGAGGACTGCAGATAATGACCAATCCCCTCAATGACCTGACGGTCGTATACTTTATTTGCGTTGAATAACAATGTAATACTGTGTCTGGTATCAAACATATCTACCTCGCCTTACTGCCAGTCTACTTCAAGTTACATTGAAGCAATTACGTTTTCTCTTAATTATGTTTTTTAATATTTGCTTCGAAGCTGCATTCTAGTTGGGAATTGCAGTAATTCTTTACAAATAATTAACAATCGTTTTATGAAATTTCGTAATTGCTGCAATTATTCTCCATCGTCACTATGAAAACAAGCAGTTACTCAACAAGAAATGGTCAGGACTCAATGTATATTGGAATAGATTTAGGAACTTCAGGCATCAAAGTAATATTGATGTCTGCTGATGGCAATATCGTTAATACGGTGAGCAGTGAGCTTAGCGTATCTCGCCCGCAACCTCTTTGGTCGGAGCAAAACCCAGAAGATTGGTGGGCTGCTTTACAAGATTGTATGCAGCAACTGGCTACAGCCAGCGACTTGTCTCGTGTTGAAGCGATTGGATTGTCGGGGCAAATGCATGGGGCGACATTTTTAGACCAACAGGGTGACGTTATTCGCCCCGCCATTTTGTGGAATGACGGGCGTTGTGCAGCGCAGTGTGAGCAAATCGAGCGAGAAGTGAGCAATGCCAGAGAGATAACCGGCAATATTGTCATGCCCGGTTTTACCGCTCCTAAAGCATTGTGGTTGAAGCAAAATGAACCTGAGCATTTCTCACGGATCAGCAAAGTAATACTACCCAAGGATTATCTACGCTTTCGCTTATGTGGCAATTATGCATCCGATATGTCGGATGCCGCTGGCACTGCCTGGCTAGATGTGGCTAAGCGTGACTGGAGCGAGACAATGCTGGATGTTTGCGGCTTGAACGCGGAGCACATGCCGACATTGTACGAAGGTACAGAAATCACCGGAGAGCTGAAGGGCGATATTGCAAGCTGTTGGGGGATGAGACAAGTACCTGTGGTCGCGGGTGCTGGTGACAATGCCGCTGGAGCCATTGGGGTTGGGGTTGTTGAAAGCGGCCAGGCAATGCTATCGCTGGGTACCTCTGGTGTGTACTTTGCGGTGAGCGAATCGTTTCAAAGTGATGCCGATTCCGCTTTACACAGTTTTTGTCACGCTTTGCCCCAAAAGTGGCATTTAATGTCAGTGGTTTTGAGTGCCGCCAGTTGTTTGCAGTGGTATGCCGATTCGATAGCAAAAGCGCCGCTGCAGTCGTTGCTAGCGGAGTTAGATAAAGCCGAAATTGATCTTCAACAAACACCGATATTTTTACCCTACCTGTCTGGCGAGCGCACACCGCACAACGACCCGCAAGCAAAAGGTGTGTTTTTTGGATTAACTCATGAAACTGATCAGATTCACCTGTTACACGCTGTGATGGAAGGAGTGAGCTTTGCTCTCAAAGATGGTGCCGAAGTGCTGCACGGAGCGTCTGGAAAACCAGAACACATAACGTTGATTGGTGGCGGCAGTAAAAGTGGTTATTGGCGTCAAATGCTGGCGGATGTGCTGGCAGTGCCGCTGGAATGTCGTGCCGGTGGTGAAGTGGGGCCGGCATTGGGGGCGGCCCGATTGGCGTTGCTCGGACATCAGTCGGATACCATTTTGAGTGAAGTGGCACCCGTACCACCGCTCTTGCAAATCCATTCACCAGATGAAGCTAAAAGCCATGTTTACGCACAGCGTTACCAACGCTTTCAGGTTTTGTATCAGAGATTAAAAGATGTGTTCTAGTTAACCCAAGGAACGAAATCTAAGGCTCAAAAAGATAATGGTGTATTGCAAAAATCATAATTGTGACAGCAAAACTTTACTTCCATTATGCGAGAACGAAAAAGGCGAATCGAAAAGAGGAAAAGTCATGTCGCAATATTTTGATAAAGTGGACGCCATCCAGTATGAAGGTGCCCAGAGCAGCAATCCACTTGCATTTAAGCATTACAAAGCTGATGAAGTGGTACTGGGTAAAACCATGGCCGAACATCTGCGTTTTGCGGCATGTTACTGGCATAACTTTTGTTGGGACGGCGCCGATGTCTTTGGCCAGGCTACATTCGGTCGTCCTTGGTTACAACCCGGTGACGCCATGCAACGTGCCAAAGAAAAAGCTGACGTTGCTTTTGAATTCTTTAAAAAGCTCGGTGTGGAGTATTACACCTTTCACGACATCGATGTTAGCCCGGAAGGAAATAGTTTTGCCGAGTATCAAAGTAACTTTGCACAAATGACCGATGTCCTGGCCCAAAAGCAAGAAGAAACAGGATTAAAGTTATTGTGGGGCACGGCTAATGTATTCAGTAACCCCCGTTACGCTGCGGGTGCGGCATCTAACCCCGATCCGGAAGTTTTCGCCTATGCTGCAGGTCAGGTATGTAACGCAATGGAAGCA
This sequence comes from Planctobacterium sp. AWM4_229, assembly GCF_056160305.1. Lineage (NCBI taxonomy): Bacteria > Pseudomonadati > Pseudomonadota > Gammaproteobacteria > Alteromonadales > Alteromonadaceae > Planctobacterium > Planctobacterium sp. AWM4_229. Next base: position 10,894 of record NZ_JBSWWX010000011.1, read on the forward strand.
ACCCATCGTTTAGGCGGCGCAAACTATGTATTGTGGGGAGGCCGTGAAGGCTATGAAACCTTGTTAAACACCGACCTTCGCCAGGAGCGTGAGCAACTGGGCCGTTTCATGCAAATGGTGGTAGAGCACAAAGAAAAGATCGGCTTTAAAGGTACCTTACTCATTGAGCCTAAACCGCAAGAGCCCACAAAGCACCAGTATGATTACGATACGGCAACGGTATACGGGTTTTTGAAACAGTTCGGGCTGGAAAAAGAATTCAAAGTGAACATTGAAGCGAATCACGCTACGCTGGCAGGGCATTCCTTCCAGCATGAAATTGCCACTGCATTTTCACTGGGACTGTTTGGTAGTATCGACGCCAACCGTGGTGATCCGCAATTGGGATGGGATACCGACCAATACCCGAATAGTGTAGAAGAGATGACGCTCATCATGTACGAAATTCTGAAATCTGGTGGCTTTACCACTGGTGGCATGATGTTCGATACCAAATTGCGTCGTCAAAGTACCGATCCTAATGATCTGTTTTACGGTCACATTGGTGCCATGGATACCATTGCCATCGCGCTGAAAAAAGCCGCGGCCATGATTGAAAACGATTTCCTGGGCAAGGCTGTCTCCACTCGCTATGCCGGTTGGAGTGCCGATTTAGGTAAGCAAATCCTCGCAGGTAATCAGTCTATCGAATCTTTGCGTGAGCTAGTGGCTGACAAAGGTTTAGCACCATCTCATCAGAGTGGCCAACAGGAGCTGCTGGAAAACCAGGTGAATGGGATTTTGTACCCATAAACTCTAATTAAAGTGCTGTGTGTGTCGCGCTTTAAGAGCCTGTCATTTGACAGGCTTTTTTTTGCCCCTAATTCTTCAGGACAAATGTGTCCTTTCTTGCTAAAGCTTTACTTGTTTAGGATAAAGTCGAGGATATTATTGGGTAATAAAACAGGCCTGATAGCAGGCCTGTTCTGGAGGGAATTACTGTTCCCGATAATCAAACCAGGCAAAGTCAGCGAATTGGGTTTGGTTCACCAGATCCTGGCAGCAAATCCCCACAAATGCGCCGGTAAAATTGGCATCTGCGCCGCCATCACCGACTTCATCACACAACACGCTGTAATCCAACTCCAGCGGTAAAGTAACCCAATCACTGTTGATGCAGTAGCTAAACACGAGCTTGTCATAGGTCACTTGCGCTTTGAGTGTTACTTCGCCATCAGCAGGTAGTGCTATCGGGTCTGGCATCGGATATTGGCAGTGCCAATTGTTAGCGCACATGGAAACATCTAATACCCGGCCCAGATTGGCATCGTGGGTTATGTGCAGATAAAAGTATTTCTTGCTGTTGTAATAGCACACCAGTCCCGCCATGTGTTGACTGGATTTAGGGCTAAAGTCCACCTGAGTTTGCGCACTGAAGCAGAAACTTTGTTGCCGCCTTGCCAGTAATGACTGCTCAAACCAGGAACCTAATGATTCTCTGCCAGTTAAGCGTAAATAGCCTTCGCGCGCGTTTTGGTTAGCCACGCTCTCAGGTAAAGGATAGCGCAGCGATTGCAAGTTCAATGGTAATTTTTCGCCATTGAATTCAACGCGTTGATTGCGATTGCTGTTAACTTCCGTTTGGTGATGAACTTCAACAAATTCGGCGGGTGAGTTGCGGCCACTTAACAGGCGCGGCCAGCCATCTTCGGTCCACTCTACGGGTTGTATAGCTGTCTCGCGGCCCATCACTGAGCGTCCGCGATAGGGCAGGGGGCGACTGCACAAATGCACAAAGTAACTCTCGCCAGTAGCGGATTCTACCAGGTCGCCATGGCCTGCGCGCTTGAGGGAGGTTTCTGGTGCATAGTGACTGGTTACCAATGGTCCTTGTGGGTCAGTCTCATAAGGCCCCCAGATATTGTCTGCGCGGGCAAAAGTCGAAGCGTGGTGAATGCCAGTGCCACCTTCTGCTACCACGATGTAGTAGTAGCCATTGCGCTTGTATAAATGTGGTCCCTCTGACAGCCCAATGCTGGAACCCGGGTAAATCATTTTGGGCTCGCCCAATAGCGTTTGTGTGCTGTGGTCGTACTCTTGCATTAACATACCGCCAAAGTATTTGGCGGGTGAAAAGTTATTTCGACCAGATGTGGGTAAGTGATTCCAGTGCATATTCAGATAGTAGGTTTTACCATCGTCATCATGAAAAAATGATGGGTCAAAGCCACTGGAATTAAGATAGATGGGATCTGACCATGTGCCCGCGATATTGTCGCTGGTGATAAGATAATTATGGGTATCCTTAAAGTCTCCAGCAAAGCGTTTTACGTCGGTAAAAGCCAGGTAAAAAAGCCCGTCTTTGTAGCTTAAACAAGGCGCCCACACGCCGCATGAATCAGGATTACCGCGCATGTCGAGTTGCGAGAGACGGTTGAGTGGTTGTGCCACCAGTTCCCAATTGGCCAGGTCTTTTGAGTGGTAAATACACACCCCTGGATACCATTCAAACGTGGAGGTGGCAATGTAGTAATCGTCTTCCACTCTGAGTATGGATGGATCTGGGTGAAAACCCGGTAATATGGGGTTGTTTATGGCTGTCATAATGATTAAATATCTCTATCAAGGTGTATTGATGATGGAAGACTGAGTAATTTAGCGCCGCCCCTCAATTATCATATTAATCAATACTATAACCATTTTTTATTATCTGCGAATTGCTACTGGATCGTCTTTTCACACTAGGTTAAAACACAAAGATGAAATTTAAAGAGTAAGTATGATGAAGTGTTTCTTTAATCGCTATTTAACTATTTTGTTTGCCGCGTTGACGTTGATGACCTCCGGTTGTTACGGGAAATCTCTACCAACCAAAAAAGACTTTGTGTCTGGGAAATTTACTCCGCCTGAGGGTAAGACCCTTATGATTATCGGGCAAGATAGCGAAACTATTGCTGATTATCAGAACGCTGTTCCTGAGGATAATCTGGAGGGGGTGACGCTTTATACCATGCTAAAATCCGAAGATCCTGACAAGACCCTTAGCGGTGTGTTTTCCACTGGTAACTGGAATTCCGGTGATGTGAACTTCATCGAAACGTTAAATGCGGCACCGGGGGCAGCATTAGCCATCGGGCTTGCCTTTGATGATTGTAACGATGTGGATCACAGTGCCAATATCGCCGCGGGTAAATACGATAAATCCTTGGCTACATTGGTGGATTATTTAAAATCCATCGCACCACGCAAGGTACTGTTAAGAGCAGGCTATGAATTTGACGGTATGTGGAATTGTTACGAGCCAGAGACTCATAAGCAAGCTTTTCGTCATATTGCGAAGGCAATGAGTGCAGCTGACAATGTTGCCATGGTTTGGCAGTCTGCGGCTTGGCCAGCACCGCAATTTGCTGGCGACAGAACTCACCTGTATGATCACAACGACCCAAATCACATTGCCAAATGGTATCCGGGGGATGATGTTGTTGACTGGATCAGCATTTCGTCATTTTATCGCGATGACAGTCGTTTTAACTTCGAGCTCACCATTCATCCGAATGCGGCACAGCAACTGTATGTCGATTTTGCTCGTGAAAAACAGAAACCTTTGATGATTTCAGAAGCGGCACCACAGTCCTATCGCACTGAAAAGCAGACCAAAAGTTTTATTGCTTTGAATACCCAAACGCCACATTCAGCTGAGCTTATCTGGCAAGACTGGTATCAACGCTTTTTTGACTTTATTTATGACAATCGCGACGTGATACGAGCGGTTGCTTATATTAACACCCATTGGGAAAGCCAGTCGCGCTGGTACTGTGCGCCAGACACCAGTCCGCCGGACCCTAAATGCCCTGAAGGGAATTGGGGAGACAGCCGCGTACAAGGCCATCCTTTCATTAAAGCCAAATGGTTAGAAGAGGTAAATAACGAAGCGCTGTGGATACAAACCAGTGATTATTAATCTTGCAGTATGGCGCTTGAGTAGAGAATTGTTATGAAACCTTCTCCAGTCTTGATGTATACCCTCATCGTTTCGCTGGGGGGCTTTGTCTTCGGATTTGATGCTTCTGTGATTTCTGGCACATTGAACTTTATTGTTAATGAGTTCAATTTGACGCCAGTACAACAGGGCTTGGTTGTAAGTGCGCCTACCTTAGGTGCCATTATTGCCACTCTGACTGCCGGGATCATTTGTGATGCAATAGGGCGTCGCAACCTTCTGATTATCATCGCATTTTTATATTCCATATCGGCCGTATTTTCTGCACTTGCGCCTACTTATAGCATGTTGGTATTTGCCCGATTTGTTGGTGGACTGGCATTTAGCTCTCTGATGATTGCACCTATGTATATCGCCGAAATCAGCAGCGCCAAAGATCGGGGAAAAATGGTTTCCATCAATCAGCTCAACATTATGTTGGGTTTTTCAGTGGCCTATTTTTCTAACTATTACTTTTTGCAAATGGCACAAGCTGATTCATCAAGTTGGCTGTTAACCAGTATCAATCAGGATACCTGGCGCTGGATGCTTGGTATTGAAGCGGTTCCTGCAATATTGTGGTTTGTGCTGTTATTCACAATTCCTAAAAGCCCACGTTGGTTGATGTTAAAAGGCAAGTTCTCAGAGGCCCGTAAAGCCTTGTTCAGACTGAAATTTGTCAACTCGGACAGCGAGCAAGAATGTGCCCCCGTGTTGCAGGCAATGCGCTCAGAAGGAGCGGAGCACGATAATGGTACATCGGGTAAACAACCTCTGTTACCGCGGCTGAAGTTTTTATTCGGCAATAAGATGCGTTTTGCATTGTTGCTGGGCATTATCATTGGCGTTGCTCAGCAGATCACGGGCATTAATGCCGTATACTTCTATGCTCCGACAATTTTTGAACAAAGTGGGGTCGGTACCAATGCTGCCTTTGCTCAAGCGATCTGGGTGGGCATTATCAATATTATTTTCACGGTTATCGCGATGCTGCTGATCGATAAAATTGGCCGTAAGCCGCTATTGGTCATTGGGCTGGCGGGGGTAGCATTAAGCATGTCACTGATAGGCTATGGCTTTGCCAAAGCCACATACCAACTTGATAAAGCACAAGTGGTACAATTACAGACGCAGTATCCCGACCTGGAATTGTCGTCCTTAAATGAACTAGATAATGAGCAGTTCGATTCTGACGTAGCATTTAAAAAGGCCGTGATAGCTAAAATAGGCAATGAGAACTACAACAAAATTCAAAGTGATGTATTGCAAATTTCAGCTGATCTCAATGCCACTATCATCCTCACTGGTATTTTGGGGTTTGTAGCCTCTTTCGCAATCTCTCTGGGGCCTGTGATGTGGGTGATGTTTTCTGAGATTTTCCCCAATCACATTCGTGGTATTGCGGTCTCCTTTGTAGGAGTCATCAACAGCATGGTAAGTTTCGGCGTGCAGTTTTTGTTTCCATGGGAATTGCAAAACTTAGGCGCAGCCATCACCTTTTTTATCTACGGAGGCTTCGCCGTGCTGGGCTTAGTCTTGGTATTAAGGCTATTTCCTGAAACTAAAGGTAAAAGTCTGGAACAACTTGAATTAGAACTGGGAACTAAATAATGAGTGATAAAAAAGTGCGCTGGGGATTAGTGGGGGCCGGGAGAATAACTCGCACGTTCGTACAGGACATGCCTCTGGTGAGTAATTCAGTTATCACCGCTGTCGCAGCAAGAAAAATGGCGAATGCTCAGGCTTTTGCTCAAGAGCAGGGTATTGAAAAGGCCTACGAGGGCTATGATGCGCTGTTTAATGATCCCGATATTGATGTTGTTTACATTTCTACGCCTCATACCTTGCACTTTGAACAAACTCAGCGTGCTTTGATGGCTGGTAAGCATGTGCTTTGCGAAAAGCCCTTTGTGGTATCACCAGAGCAATGTGAAATACTCACGCAGTTAGCCAAAGACAAAGGTCTGTTCTTGATGGAGGCCATGTGGACCTGGTTTTTACCCGCTATTCAACAAGCTCAAAAATGGATTAGAGATGGGCGAATTGGTGAAATTAAACAGATTCAGGCTGACTTTGGTTATCCCATTGAGTACGGCCCTGACAAACGCGAATGGAATGCAGAGCTGGCAGGGGGCTGCACCTTTGAAATGGGGATTTACCCCGTGGCTTTCAATCGCTTGTTTAATCGCGAGCAGCCGAAGGCGTGGCAAGTGTTAGGTAAGCGGGCTGAAAACGGGGCAGATAAAACCATTCAGGTGATGATTGATTATGGCAAACATATCACCAGACTAGGCTCTAGTTTCGAAGCAAAATTGCCCAACTGGGCTTATGTTATCGGTACCGAGGGTTATGTGGCTATTCCAGATTTTTGGCGAGCAAGTACAGCGCAGTTGTATCGTTTGGACGATTGCATCGAAACCTTTGACGATAAGCGCAAGGGGACAGGGTTTGAGTTTCAAACTCAGCATACAGTGGATGCCATTCTCGCAGGAAAGGTGGAATCTGACGTGGTTAGCTTTGACGATAGCTTAGCATTCCAGCGGGACATTGAAACTATTCTGAGGTCTTTTTAAAGGCTGTAGTCTCTAGTGCTTAGATGAAGAAACGCCGGTTCCTACTGGCGTTTTTTATACCTGATAAAAAATAATCAACATTGTTTTTTGCGTTACGAAAAAAGCTTTTAAGCCAACAAATACAGTCGCTTAGCTTATTGTTAAAAAACATAATCCAGCAAAAAATATCGTAATCGATCCTGTTCTCTGACCGCGTTACCGTGTAGTCGTTAACAATTGGTTTACAACGGCACAACATCGGGGGTTAAACCCTTAACACAATTTTAAAATCGATGTTAACGAACACACTTAATTTTTATTCAGGTTCCGTGCTTCCTTTAGTTGAAGACCTACAGCTGAAAGTACAGGATAAGCGGGAGGAGAACATTTAGATGAAGATACAAAAGAATTTCAGACCGGGTATGGTAGCACTATCCGTCGCTACGGCATTTGGTTTGGCTAACACTCACGCAGTTTCGGCGCAGGAGAGCGCTTCGAATGATTCTACAGAAGTTATTGAAGTGCGCGGTATCCGAGGCAGTTTGATTAAATCGGTAGATATTAAGCGTACTTCTGATGGTGTGGTAGACGCGATCTCCGCCGAAGACATTGGTAAGTTTCCAGATACCAACCTGGCTGAGTCTTTGCAGCGCATTACCGGGGTTTCCATCGACAGAACTAATAATGAAGGGAATCAAGTTACTGTTCGTGGATTCGGTCCTGAGTTTAATATGGTCACGCTAAATGGGCGCCAAATGCCCTCTGCTTCAACCAGTAGAAACGTCATCAGTACAAGGGCGTTCAATTTTGCAGAAATTGCATCTGAGTCTGTCAGTGGTGTTGAAGTGTACAAAACTGCTAAGGCCAATATGGCCGGTGGCAGTATTGGTTCGACTATCAATATTACAACAGCCAGACCTTTTAACTACGATGAAACAAAGATTTCCTTCAGCGCAAAAGCTATTCATGACTCAACTGTTGATAGTGATTTTGGCGACTCGGTGACACCTGAAATTGCGGGGTTGTTTAGTACCACATTCGCAGATGACAAATTTGGTGTATTAATTACCGGCTCTATCCAGGAGCGTGATAGTCGTGAAGAAATCAGTGCTACTGATGGTTGGTTGCAAAACTACGCTGACCCAGCCAATGTTGATTTTTCTGCAGTAGGTGGTGACAGTTCTCATCCTGTTTGGACTCCTCAGAATTACAACGTTGACATTTCAGATCACCAGCGCCAGCGCGTAAATGGACAGCTGGTACTGCAATTTGCGCCTTCTGATGATGTTGAGGCGACGCTAGATTACACCATTTCAACCTATGAGGATGAAATTGAGCGAAACCAGTTAGGTGTTTGGTTTAACGGTGGAAACTCTATTTCTGGTACTGTTGATTCAAACGGCACACTGACCAATTTCACTCAGATTGCCAGCAATGTAGATTTCTTCGGCTATATGGACCATATCGAAACTGAAAATGATTCCATTGGCCTGAATATCAAATGGCACGCTTCAGATAGTTTAAGCTTTGAATTTGATGCCCATAGCTCATCATCAGAAGCACAACCCGATGTACAAAACGGCGCTCCAAACGAGGTGTTTGTTATCACCGGTGTACCTGGTGTGAGCGGGGTTACCATGGATTATGCCAATGGCTTAGATTTGCCGGGTATGTCTATTGATGCCAGCAATATTACCGGGAGTGTTTACGACCAAGCTAATATAGGCTCATTGTTTGTCGCGCAAAATGCCACACATCAAAAAACAGATGTTGATGAATTTAAGTTCGATGGGGAATGGACCAATGAAGAGTCCGGAGCCTTGGAGAAGGTTCGTTTTGGTTTAGCTCGCACCGATTACAAAACCAATACGCAGCGCTGGCAATCGCAACGTTCTACAGGATATTACGCTGATTTCCCGGTTCAATCATCGGGCCAGATAGACACCAGCGATTGGCAGTTGGTACCTATTGATGGATTACTGTCAGATTTCAGTGGTACTGAATCATTACCACCATTTATGTATCGATATGATGTTGCGGCGCATATTGCGCAACTTGAATCTTTTTATGATCCGTTACGCGGTCAGACCCATCCGGCATACGGTAATACGGTTACCGATAACTACTTGTTAACGTTTTTTGATACTGATATTCGCCAAGACCATACCATTGAAGAGGAAACAACTTCATTGTATGTTCAGTTCGACTTCAGCACTGAATTTAATGGTATGCAAGTTGATTTGCTCACCGGTGTGCGCTACGAATCGACTGATGTAACTGCATCCAGCTTATTACCTGATTATACAACACTGCGTTGGGATAATGGGAATCAGATGAGTATTTTGAATTCCGGAGATAACACCTATACCAACGTAGAAAGTGGTTATGACATCTTCTTGCCCAGCCTGGATTTAAGCATGGAAGTTGCGGAAGATATGATTGCTCGTTTCTCCTACAGCAAAACCATTACTCGTCCCTTCCTGGACGACATGAGAGAAACCTTTACTCCCAATAACTTGAAGGCAATCGGTAATTTGGACGCTTCGCGAGGTAACTCTGCATTGAAACCCTTTACCGCGCAAAACTTCGATATTTCCTTCGAATATTATTATGACGAGGGTAGTTATGCGGCGGTTGGTTACTTCCGCAAGATAGTTGACAACTTTATTACCAACTCCACAGCTAATCAAACTTTCGGCGGCGTGCTTGATCCGGCATCAGGTCCGCGTGCGGCGCAGGCTGCTGCAGATCTGCTAGCTGCAGGTGGTAATCCGGGTGACTTAGCCCAGTTGTATGGACAAATGCAGGCAAATGAAGCCGCAGCAGGACGCACAGGGCCGATTTTAGGTTCGGCAGAATTGGGTGATCCCCTTGCAATCTTTGAAGTGACGTTCCCTAACAATAACGAGACTGGCACATTCAGTGGTTGGGAATTAGCGTTGCAACACCTTTTCGATGACTCTGGCTTTGGTGTTCAAGCAAATGCGACATTTGTGAGCAGCGATGTCGAGTTTGATGTAGAGAACCCTGACTTCGTATTCGCCCTTCCCGGATTGAGTGATTCGGCCAACCTGGTCGCATTTTACGATAAAGACGGACTTCAGGCGCGTATTGCCTATAACTGGCGTGATGATTTTCTGGCTGGCACTGATCAGTTGAGAATTGCCAATGAGCCTGTATTTACCGAAGCATTTGGTCAATTTGACGCCAATGTGAGTTATGACATCAACGAAAACTTTACGGTATTTGTTGAGGGCTTGAATATTACTGGTGAATCGCAGCGTCAGCACGGTCGTTGGGAAAACCAGCTTGTTAAAGCGTTCCAATACGGGCCACGCTACGCCGTTGGTGTTCGCGGATCGTTCTAACAGACCGTTCTGCAATTCATTGTGAAATAAGAAGGCCGCTTTCTAAAGCGGCCTGTCGCTTCATTCAATCGGAGGTTAACGCCTTTTTTTTAATCATAATCGAATGTAAAAATACAGCTGTTAACATCTTAAATTAGAGAACAAAATTCCGGATTTTAGTATTGTGGAATCATAACTGAAGACAGAAAGAAGTAGTGTAGTGACCCAACAAATTAATACCATAGCGATTGTTGGTGGTGGTTCCGCTGGTTGGTTGACAGCTGGCATGATCGCCGCGAAACATAAATCAGAAGGTAAAGGTGGAGTAAGCGTTATTTTACTCGAATCTCCAAACGTCAAAACCATTGGCGTGGGGGAAGGTACCTGGCCAACCATGCGCAGCACTCTACAAAAGATAGGCGTTTCGGAAACTGAGTTTATTCGTCAATGCGACGTTTCATTTAAGCAAGGTACTAAGTTTCAGGGATGGCGAACCGGCAATGCAAATGATTTCTTTTATCAACCTTTTACGCCTCCCCAAGGATATTTTGACAGAAGTATGGTGCCAGGTTGGTTGAAGCACTCTTCTGAATGCTCCTTTTCTAATTTTGTGTGTCACCAGGAACAGATTTCCGAAGCGCACCAGGCGCCAAAGCAAATTACCACCCCTGAATACAGCGATATCGTCAACTATGCCTATCACCTGGATGCGGGGAAGTTTGGCCATTTCCTGCGTAAGCATTGTGTGGAAACGCTTGGAGTTACGCACCGGTTAGGTGATGTCATTGCGGTTAACAAGCATGAAAATGGCAATATTAAATCCCTGGTCTGTGAAAAGGCTGGGGAGCTTCATGCGGACTTGTTTGTGGATTGTACTGGATTTAAATCACTGTTGTTAGGAGAGCATTTCAATGTGCCATTCCTTTCTAAGCAGGATGTTTTGTTTATTGATTCTGCTTTGGCGGTACAAGTGCCATATCAAAATGAAAGCGAAGAGATAATGTCTCCCACCTTGTCCACTGCGCAACCAGCGGGTTGGCTATGGGACATCGGACTGCAATCGCGAAGAGGGGTAGGACATGTTTACTGCAGCCATTACATGTCTGAAGATGAGGCTTACTCTCAACTGATGAGTTACATTGGTGAGAAGCATGGTAATCCAGAATCTTTATCGGTCAGAAAAATAGCAATAAACGCAGGCCACCGTCAGACTTTTTGGGTCAAAAACTGCGTTGCAATAGGTTTATCTGCGGGGTTTCTGGAGCCCCTGGAGGCATCTGCACTGGCATTAGTTGAATATTCAGCGAAATTACTCAGTGAGCGATTACCTCGAAATCCGCTGTGTATGGAGTATGAGGCGAATAACTTTAATCGCCAAATGACTTACCATTGGCAGCGTATCATCGATTTTCTGAAACTCCATTATGTTCTAAGCAAGAGAAACGAACCTTTTTGGCAGGCAAATCGGGACAGCAAAACTATTCCTGATAGCCTGAGGCAGGCATTGGAAATGTGGAAATACAGGGTACCTGAACACAATGAGTTTTCTCATGCGGAAGAGGTGTTTCCCGCAGCAGGTTATCAGTATGTGCTATATGGAATGGGATTCAAAACTCACTTACCAGATTACGCGTATTCTGGTGGGTATATGAATGCGGTAAATGAATCGGTGAGGGCAAACCGGCAACTGCTGCAGCATTGTCGCAACAACTTACCCGGGAACCGGGAACTGTTGAATAAAATCAAGCAGTTCGGGTTGCAAAAATATTAGAACTATAAACCAGGCTATATTGGAAAGATGAAGAACTACAAAGAGTTAAACCCCGAATTGCATAAGTCGCTAAAGGTAAAAAAAGAGTACTCCGCTAAGGCAGGGGATAATCTTCATATAGTCGACGTATTTCCCAACGAGTTCCGCAAGCTGTTTCATCGTTGCCCTATTGTTTTAACGAAGGATCAAAATACCGGTAAGTTTTTGTTTGCAGCCTTACTGGGATTTGAACCGGGAGAAAACTTATTTTTGACCGACAGAGGGTGGGATGGTGACGCTGTGCCGTTAAATATTCAAAGGCAACCATTTGGTTTCAAATTTGCCACAAATGAAGACGGGACTCCTCACAAAGCGGTGCTTTGCATTGACGAGGCTAGTCCGAAATTGAGTCTGGAATGTGGTGAAGTGTTATTTGATTCAGGACGTCCTGCTGAGTATTTACAGCAAATGCAAAAGGTGATTACTCATGTTGTTCAAGGGGCGCAAATCGCGAGCGAACTGATCGCTAAATTGACCCAATACGACTTGATAGAACCGTTAAACCTGACATTGAGTTTTGTTGATGGTAGTGATTGTCAATTGCGCGGGTTATGCACCATTAGTGAGACTAAATTGGCCAGATTGCCTGCAGATTCAGTAGTGGATTTACATCAAGCTGGCTTGCTCAGTGAAATTCATTATGCGATTGCCTCCCTGGTTCAGTTGGGTGCCTTAGTGCAACGCAAAAATCAGCGCCTGAGGTAATGTAATGACAGATCGGATAAAGAGAATTGTGGTGCTTGGTGGTGGGACTGCTGGTTGGTTAACCGCGGGCATTATTGCAGCCAAACACGATTGCAAAAACCTCGATAGTATTTCCGTAACGCTTATAGAGTCGCCAAACGTACCCATTGTTGGCGTCGGTGAAGGGACCTGGCCTACGATGCGCAATACGTTGCAAAAGATGGGGGTTTCAGAGTCCGATTTTTTACGAGAATGCGATGCATCTTTCAAACAAGGAGCAAAGTTTGCACAGTGGGTTACAGGTGAAGCGTCGGATGCCTATTATCATCCACTGGTTCTGCCACACGGTTTTGTCGCTGTTAATCCCGCGCCGTATTGGTTGCAAAGTGAAGCAAATCAAGCATTTTCTGAGTTTGTTTGTGCGCAAGATTTTCTTTGTGAGAAAAATCTGGCGCCAAAGCAAATCACTACACCTGAATATGCAGCTGTTGAAAACTATGCCTATCACCTGGATGCGGGTAAATTTTCCCAATTTTTGCAAAAACACTGTGTTCAGAAATTGGGGGTTCAACATCTCCTGGACGATGTGATTGAAGTTAATAGTCGCGAAGACGGCGATATCCTTGGACTGGTTACTCAAAATCACGGTTTATTAGAAGGGGATTTATTCGTAGATTGCAGTGGTTTCCGCTCACGATTGTTGGGGCAGCACTTTGCTATCCCTTTTAAATCCTGTAAAGACATCTTGTTCATAGACAAAGCGTTGGCGATTCAAGTGCCGTATCAGGAACCCACAGCACCTATAGCCTCTCACACTATCTCAACTGCGCAGCAAGCTGGTTGGATATGGGATATAGGTTTGCAATCGCGCCGTGGAGTTGGTCATGTTTTTTCAAGTAGCCATACAGATGAGCATTGCGCAGAACAACAATTGAGAAACTATATTCGCAAAGACTACAAAAAAGCAGACGAACTCAGTGTAAGAAAAATTGATATTAATCCCGGTCATCGGGAGAAGTTTTGGCATAAAAACTGTGTCGCTGTGGGATTGGCGGCAGGGTTTCTGGAGCCACTAGAAGCATCGGCTATTGTGCTGGTGGAGTTGTCTGCCACCATGATCGCAGAACAATTGCCGGTAAATCAGAAAACAATGAGTATTGTTGCCAAGAGATTTAACGATAAGTTTTTGTATCGTTGGGACAGGATCATCGACTTCCTTAAACTCCATTATGTACTTAGCAAGCGAACCGATAATCCATTCTGGACAGAAAATCGAGATCCAAAGGGAATCCCCGAATCCTTACAAGAGTTACTTGAACTGTGGCGTTTTCACGTTCCATGGCATGATGATTTTGTACAAAAAGATGAAGTCTTCCCGGCCGCTAGTTACCAATACGTGTTGTATGGAATGGGTTTCAAAACCCAAATAGAAAGTAATCAAATTCCAGTCTCGGTCAAAGAAAAATCTGAGCGCTTGTATCAGGAAAACAGATCAAGAGCAGAAGCTTTGATAGGTGCCATGCCATCCAATCGAGCGCTATTAAACAAAATCCAACAATTTGGATTGCAAAAATTATAGAGGTATCGCAATGACTGACCCTGTCATGTTAGATGTAGAAACGCACCTGAATGTAAAAATAAACATGGGGCACGGAGCAAAATTTGGTGAGAATATTGGGTTTGTTCCTATTATTCCCGCAGAGTTCCGGCCAGTAGCCGCTAACTATCCAATAGTTTTGACGAAAGATCCTCAATCGGGACAGTTTGTATTTAGTGCTTTATTAGGGCTGAAGACCAATGAGAATGTGTTTTTAGACGAAACTGGCTGGGACGCAAACTATGTCCCGCTGCATGTTCAAAGACAGCCTTTCTCGATCGGATTGAAGACCAATCCAAACAATCCTCAGCAGCAAGAACAAGTGGTTTGTATTAACGAGCAAAACCCCAGAGTTAATGAGTTTGAAGGCGAAGCCTTGTTTCAGGAATTTGGTGGTCAAACTCCGTATTTACAGAAGATCAATGGCATATTGTCTGAACTGATGAAAGGCGGTCAACAGACTTTTCAGTATACGAAAATACTCGCTGAGAACGATCTGATTGAACCTTTACAACTTAACGTAAAACTAAACAATGGAGAAAGCCTGAAAACGGAGGGCTTATATACGCTCAACCAGGAAAAAGTAAATCAACTCAGCGCAGAGCAATTGGCAAGTTTTCATTCTGTTGGTTTGCTGGAGTGTGTGTTTTTGCAATTGGCCTCGCTCTCCCAGTTAACTGGTTTGGTGGCCCGCATGAACAAAAAATTGGATTCATGATTTGAGCGTGACTAACTTTGTAGCGATTAGAGAAAATGTCTCTAAGGAAGAATTCTATGAGGATATTTTTCCAGCCCAAAAACCGGTTATATTAAAAGGTTTAGTTTCTGATTGGCCTTCAGTTTCTGCGGCAAAAAGAGGGCCTCAAGAGCTGGTAAATTATCTTTTGGGTTTTTATCACAATACCCCTGTTTTCGCATTTACTGCCAATGCAGAAACGCAGGGGCGTTACTTCTATAACGATGACCTCAATGGTTTTAATTACAAACAGCACGAGAGTCGTTTAGATGTGTTACTGCAGACATTACTCAATACCAATACTGAACATCCAGAGCTGTTCTCTTATTTGGGTTCTACTTATATCAAACAATGTCTTCCCGGATTTGAAAAAGCCAACCGACTTTCTTTGCTGGATGAGTCAATTGCGGCAAAAATTTGGTTGGGAAATCGCTCTCGTATCGCTGCTCACTATGATATTCCTGACAATATTGCTTGTGTTGTTAGCGGCAAACGTCGATTTACGCTTTTTCCCACTGAACAAATAGAAAATCTATATGTCGGCCCTTTAGATTTTACACCTGCCGGCCAATCTCTCAGTCTGGTTGATTTTCACAACCCGGATTTGCAACGATTTCCAAAGTTTAAAACGGCGCTTGAACATGCATTTGTGGCTGATCTTGAACCGGGAGATGCGTTGTATCTTCCTGGACTTTGGTGGCATCATGTAGAGTCTACGGGTCCGCTGAACGTATTGGTTAACTATTGGTGGACTGATGCCAAGCCTTATTCGACACACCCTTTTGATGCCCTGGAGCATGCTTTGTTAAGCATCAGGGATTTGTCTCCAGAAAAACGTAAGGCCTGGCGGAGCATTTTTGAGTATTACATTTTTTCTGATGAAGAAAATAAGCTATCACATATTCCGGAAGCCGCATTGGGTATTCTTAGTAAGCTTTCGCCTGGCCTGGCCCGCAAGCTTAGAAGCAAGTTAATTAATGGCTTGAACAGATAATTGGAATTGAAACAAGAGCTAAAAGTTGCAGCTCCAGTAAAGTCATACTGGAGCAGCCATTAAACGCGCTCTTCCAACACCAGATTGCTAGAGAATTGGTAGCGCATATTGCGGTACACGCAGATGTCGGTGATGTCCTCTGGTACACCACTGGGTGCACAGCGGTAGTTGGTAGAGACGCGATAGTTGCCTTTTATTGGGGTAATGCGATGCCAACAATGGCCATGAAGTAATACCAGGGTGCCACGTTTAGGATTGAGTACCAGTTGATCGGAGAAGTCTTCATCCACAGGGCCGGTTGTTAGAGGGCCTTGCTTATGTGTACCGGGGCGAATTACCACCTGACCGCCAATATCATCGTTGATATCCATGGTGTACACCAGGCGATTTAAATTGAATTGTTCTTTGTTCTCAGGAGGACAATCCTGATGCCAGGCTTGCCCTTTGGTGCCTCCTTTGGAAAACATGACCATAGAGTATTGAGATTGCCATTCACCCAAGATGGCACTGGTCAGTTGTCGAAACTCGTTGTTGTATTCCACGTTGTCAAAGGTGGTATTGCCCTCTCGCTGTGGAAACCAAGGGATCACTTCGGTGGCGGATTTTTGAATGAACTCATCATTGTGTTGAAACTCAGGAGACTGGCCAAAATGCAATAGAATTTCGTTTTGCATCGCCATCATCAAATCTTCATCAAAGAAGTTCTCAATTACCAGATAGCCCTGTTGCCAGAACTCTTGCGCCAGTTGTTGTTTGTCATGCATAAGTATACTCCATTGAAATATGAGGGGGCGAAGCACTAGTTCGCAACAGACAGGGTTCTGTCTTCCAGATCTAACCAAAGTTCTTCTGGGATGTTGCGGACTTCTTCAGTAATGTAAGGGTTGTTAAATTCAAACACTCTGCGATTGCTAAGTTTTGCATAAGACAAGCCGCGTTGTACGTCTGGATCGGCTTTAAACATAGCCTCAAACTGGCCATCGCCATGCATTTCTAGAAGGATTTGGTAAAGGTGTTGCGCCAATTCGTGATTGCCTTTTTTAACGAAAAACAAATTAGCCAGTTTGTAGCGGATAAGCATATGCTCATCGACAATCAGCTTGTATTCTTTCTCTCTTTCAATCTCGCCCCAAGGCTCGAAAAAAGCCCTGGGAAAGTAATGGCAGCGCTCACCCTCCAACATAGGAAATAAGTTGAAATACTTGTGACTTGCTGCAACATCAACGCCGTTGGCTTGCAAAATCGGCGTATCTGCCCAGAGCTTGCCCTGACAGGCAGTTAACGATTTTAACTCTGACTCAGTCCTGATATTTTCGAATAAATGACGATTTTCTTGCTTGATGATGCCAATTCTGATCCCCAGACTGCCTTTGTATATGGGAAAATACACCGCAGTAAACTGTTCTTCGTAAGTCTTCGACGTGGCCGTCCACATTAAGTCTAACTTGCCTTGATTGACATCTTCTTGAGTCCTGGAAAAGGAGGCATCGCCTTGATCGCCATAAACGTATTCCACCCTTGTATATCTATCTGAACGTTCTACCACTTCGTGCAATAGTTCAGTGGGTAGGGTCGATACACTGGACGAACCCGGAATTTTAAGTGATGTCGCACTTAGCGAGGAGGAAGTGATACAAACTAAAGTTGTCAATAATAAAACTCGGATTTTCATAACATTCTTTTCTGTGTAGGGCCAGGAAAGCTTGACGCGTGTAGCAGGTTTTAGAAATGTCAAAAAATCGTAATCAAATTGTTATTTTTTGTAGTGGGTAGTTAATCTTCTCAATCCAGTATTATCTTTATTTTTCTTTGCTTAGCTGTCCGGTAATGTATATTTTTTGTGGCGTTTCAATAGCAATTTGCACTACACTGAATTTGAACCCTACAAAAGCCAATGAGAGTGTGAATGAATCAAATAACACCTGAAATGAAAGACGAACTGGAGTTGTTGCTCAAATTTCCAAACCAGAGCCTGGATCAGGGACTGAAAATTCATCATGACGCCGACCCGGCTATGGTGGATGCGGCGGGCCGCTTGTTTCAAAAAGGCATTATTACCCAAGCCGATGGCGGTTATCTCACTCACCTTGGGCATGATTTGCAAGAACATGCCACTACGCTTATTACTGCACTAAAAGGCCATTAATCTTATTTCCAGTTGCACGCCATACTTTGGCGCGCAACTGATACTGTCTTTCACATCCGTTTCACAGACTGCTTGTTAATGTTGCTGCTATCTTCACCATGGAGTAGCCATTATGTCTGTTGCAAAAATCCTGTCTAATCGCATTGAATTAACTAATGTTAGTCAATCTTTTTTAAGTAACGATAAAAAAATCACACTATTTAGTGATGTTGATTTGAGTATCCTGAAAGGCCACTCATACGCTATCACGGGCCCATCGGGTTCGGGTAAATCCAGTTTGTTGACCTTAATGTCGGGACTGTGTGAGCCCACAACAGGCAATTGTGAGTATCACGGCGAAAATGGTCCCATTCCTTTGCCTCAAATCCGCGACAAAATTGGCTTTATCTTTCAGCAGTTCCATTTGTTACCGGAGCTAAATGCGCTCAATAATGTGGCCTTGCCCTTAAAACTGCGAGGTCATAAAGGTGCTTTGGAAAAAGCCCAGCATTGGCTAGAAAAGGTTGGCCTTGCAGATCGGATGCAGCATAAACCCGCACAACTGAGCGGCGGTGAACAGCAGAGAGTCGCCATTGCCAGAGCGTTGGTGTTCAATCCCGAGTTTATTTTTGCCGATGAACCCACCGGCAACCTGGATCCAGAGTCTGCCGCCGACATCAGTCAGTTATTGTTATCAAGCTGCAGTGAAAACGGTGCTGGTTTGGTGATCGTTACCCACAGCGAAGCATTAGCAGCGCAGGCTGAATTCAGTCTGATCTTGTCTGTCAAACCCATTGAGTGGCAATCACCTGAGGTTGTGAAAAGTCCTGGGGAGCAAAACCTGCATAAGGAAAGCCAGAACAAAACCAGCCAGCAGGGGGAGAGACACTATGCTTAGTCAGGTAGCAAGTCTCGCGTGGCAGGTTTATCGCGAGGAAAAGCGTCAAAATCAGCAAAAGTTTATGCGTTTGATTCAGGTGTTATTGATGACATTAATCGTCACCCTGAGCCTGGTGAGTAACTCCATTCAGGGTTTTCTGGCAGATAATCTCAATAATCTGTTGGGCGCAGATCTGGTGTTGCAGGAAAGGCGGGAGCTAAATGCCGATGAATTACAAAGTCTGACGGCAATGTCACAACAGATAGTATTAACCCGGAGTTTGTCTACCACGCTCACCCATAACAATCAGTGGCAAAGCGTTAAGCTTAAAACAGCTGCTCAAGGTTATCCACTGCAAGGTGAGCTTTTGTTGGCTGATGATTTAAAATCAAAAGTTTATGCTCATAGTGGTGTCCCGAAACAGGGCGAAATCTGGCTGGATTCCCGCTTGTTGGCGGGTTTGGCTGTGAAAATCGGAGACCGGATTCGCATTGCCAACAAAGTACTGCAGGTAACTCAGATATTGGTTCACGAACCCGACAGGTTAATGGAGGGGCATAATGTGCAGATGCGGGCCATGGTTAACCCAATGGATTTTAACGCCATGGGCTTTGCTGTTGATATTATTGAACATCGCTATCTCGTGGCGGCCGATAAATCCCAGATAGACGCCATTTTGGCCTGGCAAAAATCGGCTATACCAGCTGCCGGTGTGCACCATAAGCAGGGGGCGCATCCGCTGGCGCTATTCTGGAAACGCACGGAAAACTTTATTGGCCTGGCCTCCATTATTTTGTTTTTCATGGCGGCTATTGCCATGCAACAGCTAACCCGTGTGCAAATGCGCAAGGAGCTGTTTTTCAGTGCGGTATGCCAAAGTTTTGGAGCAAATCGCGCCATGTCTTTGGGGATATCGATGTTGAAGTGGGGCCTGCAATGTTTGGCGATTTTTCCGATGGTGCTATTGCTGTCTACCTTGTGTCATTGGCTGGCTATTAATCTGTTAAACGAGACCTTTCCGCAATTGCAATGGCAGCTGAATATCATGTTGTCGTTCACCAGCCTTATTGCTGTGACGGCAGTATTCTTGGTGTTTCAGCTGCCTGTCTGGTTGGCCTTGAAACAGTCCGCCATTATGAACCTGATCCATAACAAAACTAAAAGGCTACATCAAGGCACCATATGGCTTTGCGCGCTGTTGGTATTATCTGCAGTGGCAATTTATTATTCCGACAATATGCTCTTAACCTTCATGGTACTGGGCAGTATGGCGGTGAGTATTGTGTTGATTTTAGCGCTAAGCTGGTTGTTGCTTACCTCGGGAGAAGCTTTGACCCGAAATGTCTCAGGTTTGATGCCGTTTGCCCTTTATATGATGAAACAGCGCTTGCTGAGTAAATGTACCCAGATTTTAGGTGTCGGTTTGTGTGCGTTTCTGTTGTTATTTACTTTGATGTTATTGCGTGATTTCGGCAGCAGCTTGTCATCCTATCAACGCCAGCATGATGGCAATTTGTTGGTGTCGCAAGCGAGTGAAGCGCAGATGCAGGATGTGTTGCAGTGGGCGCAAGCGCAAAACATTCAGGTTCGACAAAACAAGCCATACCTGCATGCCAAGCTCATTGAAATTAATGGCCTGGATCTCGACGAGTTTACCCAAACACCCAGTGAAAGCCTGGCGGTGTTAAAACAATCTATCCGTTTGCACTGGACCGGGTCTATACCCGAGAACAATCGGATTGTGGCAGGGCAGTGGTGGTCAGCTGATAGCGCTAATTGGCAACAGGTTTCGGTAGAAGATGAAGTGCTGACTGACTTAGGTTTAAATATCGGCGATCGTTTACGCTTAGTCGTCGCTGACAACGCTTATGATTTTACCATTGTGGCCAGTCACGCTTTTAAACCCGGAGCCGGCTCCATTACCTTTTGGGTACAGATGCCTGAGACCGCCTTGGCTCATATTGCCGCACCGCAATACCACATGGCCAGCCTGGAGCTTCAGCAGGCGCAGTTCGAACAGTTATCTGAATTGTGGCAATTACACCCTTCGTTACGCATGGTTTCCCTGCAGGAATTGACTGAGCGCTTTGATTCAATTTTAAAGATGGTGACACAAGTGGTCGCTACCTTCGCCTCACTGATATTGCTGTTGTCTGCCATTGTTATTCTGGCCACCATTCATGCCCTGGAAGCCGACGAGCGCAAGAAAAATGGGGTGATACTGAGCTTTGGTTTTGCCCGCGATACCTGTTTAAAACTAACATTAATTGAGTGGGTTGTGACGGGCAGTATTGCGGCCTGCGGCGCAATACTGGGTACCTGGCTTGCGGGAAGTTTGATTTATCAGTCGCAGTTCTCAATGCCCTGGCAGCCAGATATAGGTTGGTTACTGCTAACTCTTATGGCCATGGTTGCTTTTGTAGTGGGCCTTGGGCTGATGGCCAGTAAACGCAGTTTATCCAGCTCTGTCAGGGAATTAATGTCGGATTAAACCGCCACAGAACTACTTTTGGCCAGGTTAAAGACCTTAGGAAAGGTGATACGGAAATCACCGAATACAATGTTGTACACTTTTTTACAGTTAGAGCCATTGGATTTTATTATCATATCTGGTGTAAAATATTTACCTTGAATGTGAAGCCCTCCCAACAAAAAAACTAAAAGGGAATTTAAACAATGCGCTCTATATATCAATTTTCCAATGCTCAGCAAAATCTTCCAAGAGCCCGCCTGAAGGGTACTATCTCACTTTTATGCGCAGCGCTTATGCTCAGTGCTTGCGGAAGTGACAAAAGCGTTAATACAGAGCTCCTACCTGTTGACCCGACTCCTGTTGACCCAACCCCTGAATTTACTCATCTGGGCTTAAACGAACACGTCATAAAGAGATTAGTTTTATACAATGAAGAGTTGATTGCGGCCACTGAACAGGGGTTATATCTTTTGGATGAGCAGCAACAATGGCAATTATTGAGCAGTACGGATTGGGATATCTATGACCTTGCGATTGTTGATGATCTTCATTTTATTCTGAGCTACCAAAGCCGGGGCGGTAACCATATCAGTGAGAGCATTGATGGTGGGGCCACTTGGGTAGCGTTACCGGGAGGTTTTAGCCCGTACAATGAAGAACCAAAGGATGAGAGTGTTGAGCCCGCATTTAGATTACTTTATCAAGAGGGAAAACTCTACGGGAGTGGTTATGATGCTTTGGCTGTGTCGGATGATTTGGGACAGACCTGGCAAAAACTCGTGGGCAGTTGGAACGGTTTTGCCCGAGGTACTTCATTGCTGGCAAAAAATATAACTGACGAGATAGTTTGGTATGGAGGCCAAGGCGCATTCGAAAATCCGGTATTGAGACGTTACTCAGAGACCGATTTGTCATTGTTTGAAGTATCCAATATTGATGATGTACTGCCGGTGCCCAGCAGTGTTTATGGCTTTGCGTTTTCTGAATTATTCCAAGACAGAGTCTATGTGAGTGGTGAAGGAGGCATCGTCTACAGCGACGATGCTGGAGAAAACTGGCTGCCCTTGCACGTTAACGATAACTATCGCTTTTATTTTGATTTCGCACTTTTTTCTGAAAACGAGGAAACCTTTTACACTGCGGGCTGGGATAAGAATTATGAAAGCCCACAGCCACTGATTGTGGAAGTGAGTCGAGACTCAGGACAGACATGGCAGTCATTTGAGTATGACGATGCCGAGCTTTTAGGTGGGGTATATAGTTTGACAGCGCACCGCTCTCAGACAGCAGATACACTCTATCTTGGGCTTTACAAAGGTGGTGTTATGAAGGTTGAATTTAATCGTCAGTAGTTGATTGCCGGATGTGATCTAGCTGCTTTCACATCTGTTTCACGTCCTATTTATTATCTTGCACTCTCAAATAAAAGGAGAGTGGAAATGAGACTACTTAAAAACAGTTTTCGATTACTTTTGTGTTGTTTAACCTTGAGTACAAACACGCTAGCCACAGCCGTAGAAAATCAAAAACAGGTTTTGATGGTGTTGAGTGGCTATGGTCAGATAGGGGATGAACAAGGTCAAAAAGAGCGTCCGGGCTATGAATTTGACGAATTTTCAAAAGCTTATCTGGTATTCAAAGAAAACGGTATCGCGGTGGATATCGCCAGTCCCCAAGGCGGTGCGTTGCAGGCAGATAAATACGATCCAGAGAAAACCTTTAATGCTCGCGTACTGGCAGACAAGGCCATTATGGCCAAGCTGGCAAATACCCTCTCCACCGCTTCTGTTGACGTGGATAATTACCATGGCGTATTCGTGGTTGGTGGTAAAGGCGCCATGTTCGACTTGCCAAAAGACCAAAAATTACAATCTTTGATAGCTGATATTTACCAGCGCCAGGGGGTTGTCGCTGCGGTTTGTCACGGTCCTGCTGCGCTGGTGGATGTAAAGCTTGCTGATGGAAGTTACCTGGTAGCAGGTAAAGCGGTGAACGGATTCACCAACCATGAGGAACAGTTATTTGGCAAAAAATGGCTGCCTGAATTTGATTTCTTGTTACAAGATAAGTTGATAGAACGCGGTGGTCGTTTTCAATCTTCGGATATCATGCTGAGTCATGTGGCGAATGATGCGCGTTTGATCACTGGTCAAAATCCTTCGTCCACTGTCGATGTAGCGCTGGAGATGGTGAAGGCGCTTGGGGTGAATAAGGTCAATGCGGTATCGTTTCGCGATGACCGAACCATGGCGCAAATCGCTGCATTTCTCTCCGGAGAAACTACTGCATTAGATAGAATGGCTGCAGATAGTGAGTACTATCATATTCCACTTGCAGGTATGTATGGTTATTATTACCTCAATGTCGCACAATCGGAACAGCAGTTACAGCAAGCTCTGGCTTTGATGCAATTTGCACAGCAAAGTATTAACAATCCAAGACTCGATATGCAGATAGCCGAAACTCAACATAAACTGGGTGAGCATGAAAAAGCGGTTGCCACATTGAATGCCATCCTGGTTCAGCACCCTGATTTTGAGCCCGCTGAAAAGATGTTGAGCAATTTGAAAACCAGCAGTTAATAAGTGAAGGAACCCATGACATCATCCCCGGCCATGCATATTTTGTTAGTGGAAGACCAACTGTCTATTGCGTCCAATATTGCCGAATATATGGAAGCAAAAGGTTACGTCTTTGATTTTGCAGCAACCGGGGATCAAGGGCTACAGTTGGCTCTGGAAAATTATTATGACGTGATCATTCTGGACTTAAACTTACCTGGAATGGACGGGCTGGATGTTTGTCAGCAAATCAGGAGCAATGCCGAGCGTCACATTCCTGTTTTGATGCTTACTGCACGAGACAGTATTGACGACAAGGTGTCTGGCTTTCACAGTGGCACGGATGACTACCTCACTAAACCCTTCTCACTGGAAGAACTGGAGGTGCGCTGTTTGGCATTAACACGACGTCATCAACTGCATGTTCAGGATTGCGTTAACCTTGGGCCATTGCAGCTCAATCGCAAACGCAAAACGGTCACCAGGGAGGGTACTGAACTGAATTTGAGTAGCATGGGCTATCGCATCTTAACGATTTTGATGGACGCGTTTCCGCAAGTGGTAAGTCGCACCGAGTTGAGCCATAAACTCTGGGGGGATGAGCCTACCGAATCCGATGCGTTGCGTTCTCACATTTATCAATTGCGTAACGTTATGGACAAGCCCTTTGAGACCCCGCTGTTGAAAACCGTATTTGGCGTTGGCTTTACCCTGGATATCGATGATAAAGAACAGAGCTGATATGAAATCAAAAACGCCCAAATACCGCAGTTTAAGTCAGCGTATTGTTGTGCAGTTTTGTTTGATGACGGTGGCCCTGTCACTGTTTTTTGGCATGTTGTCATTTCTGTTCCTCTACGTGGTGGAAGACGGCTTTATTGTGAAAAATATCGCCCGTGAGGCACGTTATCTGGAAGCCGAATACCAGGCTTCCGGCAGTTGGCCTGAGCCCAGAGCCAGCACCATGTCTTTACATTACTCAAAACAGAGCTTTCCCGATGATATCCGAGATATTGCTTTGCAAGAACCCGAGCGCAGCGAGTTTTATGGTGAGCAGGGCAAACACTATCACGCCTATGAACTTGAAGCTTATCCGGGGGTTTACCTGTTAGCGGAGGTGAGTGCAGAGCTTCAGGTGCGAAAAATCAAAAATGGTGTGATTATATTCTTGGTTATTGCCACCTTAATTGTGACACTTGTCGCTTGTTTTATTGCCTGGTTGTTGGCTCGCAAAACCACCAAACCCCTGCAGGAGTTGGCCCAACTCGTAGATGGTGTCGCTCCTGAGCAAATACCCGACAAATTCGCAGCCCAATTTCCCAATGACGAAGTGGGCTTATTAGCCAGCACCCTGGAGCACACGCTAGGACGAATCGGTGAGGCTTTGGAGCGAGAAAGGTGCTTTACTCGTGACGCCAGTCATGAGCTGCGCACACCGCTTGCGGTAATTAAGAACGCGGTTGAATTGTATCGCAGCAAAAACACAAAAGACGAGCACAACAATGCGATATTAGACCGTATATACGATGCGGCCACACAAATGCAAAAAACCGTACAAGCATTGCTGGTTTTGGCAAGAGATGAACACAACAGCGCACTTAAGCAGCAGGTTAAACTCATGCCCTTATTGGAAACCGCAATCCTGGACAACTGCCTTTTGTTAGAAGGGAAGGACGTAGAGGTTGAGGTGAGTGAAAGCTGCGCTGTCGAGGTGTTGGCCACGCCAGAAATGTTAAAAGTGTTGTTGGACAATTTGCTCAGCAATGCCTTTCAATATACAAGTAAGGGAATGGTGCGACTCTGGTGGCAAAAGGGCAGTTTACATATTCAGGATTCAGGGCCGGGTATTGAAGCCGAGATATCAGATAAGATCATGGAGGTTGGGGTAAAAGGCGCGCAAAGCACCGGTTTTGGTTTTGGCCTATCTATCGTCAAGCGGCTGTGTGACCATCAGGGATGGAGCTTAGCGGTCGAAAGCCAGAAAGGCACCACGGTAACCGTGGTGTTTTCCTGATCAGTTGTGGCTTGAGGTGACAACTTCATCACTAATACCTTGGGCTATGTTCTTCGCCAATTCCTCTGGCACCTCATAGTTACTGTAAGTAGCCTCTGATACTTCGTTGATTTCAGTAAAAAATGCCCAGGTTCCTTGCAGCACCATACGATTTTGGGCGGGTAAAACGCTATCGTGGATTTTGATAAAGTTCATTTCCAATAACAGCCTGGTAATATCGGCACTAAACATCGGGGAGAAGCTGTCAGTATTGCTGATCTCAATGCTTTCGATGAAATTTTCTGGTAAATCGTAATGCAAAATACCTTGCAGCTTACTGGAAGCCTCTTCTCCAAATTGGCTGAGATTTACCTTAAAACTCATTTGCAGTTGTTCAGGCGAGGCAGAGATGAGTTGTAAGGTTTCCATCTTGATAATTTCTGCCAAACGAAACGAATAGCTCTGTTCCTGTTTTTGTTTGTCTTTTTTGGCTCTTTTCTTCTGATAACGCTCTTGCTCTCTGGCACTTGGCTTGTCGCCATCAATTTGCACCAAGGTCCAACGTTGTCCTTTTGCCGCCAGCGCATTGTGTTGCTCGATACTACTGGAAATATCGCCTTCTTCGTCTTCATATTTACTTAGAGTGTAACTCCAGTTAGCGCGATTGCTTGCACTGAACTGCGTGATGGCTTGCTCAACAGTGTGCTTTAGAACCTCCGGGTTGCTAAAATCCTGACTCGACTCAGCGCTTTGTTGCAAACCCGAATGCTGTGAACTGTCTTTAAACTCAGTGGTATTGGAAAGTGCTGCGGTACTTTGCACACTGCATATCAGTGCCAGCACTACCAGTTTGGATGGTTTTAAATACATGGAATGCCTCTTTGTGTTTTTTTCGAGGCACCAGTTTGCGCTTTATGGCGTGAAAGGGTTGTGAAACTGGCTTTCCTTTAACCACACTTCAGGGGAGCCTGAACGTCACCTTGTTGTCGGTATTGATTGGGGGTTAAGCCAGTTTGAGTTTTGAAAGCACGATTGAAAGGACCTACTGAAGCAAAGCCACTTTCCAGGCCCACAACTAACACTGGCCAGTGTTGTTTGTCTGTGGCTCGCAACAACTCTTTGGCATGCTCCACGCGTAATTGATTGATATATTGATTAAAATTTTTATCCGGAAATTTAGCTCTGATGGCTCTACCAACCAAATATTCCGAGACATTAAGCTGTCTGGCCAGATCGGCAACTTTAAGTCCGGACTTTAAGTATTGTTGCTCATCGATAACCAGGGCCTGTAACTGGACCGCGATTTTATCAAGCACCCGTTGGTTAGCAGAGTGCTCGTCTTCTTGATGGTTGGCTTCGCTGGCTCTATTACGAGATTGATGAATCCAATAAATCAGACCTTGTGTGGTTAAGATCACCCAGATGCTGACACATGCCACCACTATCTGGTTGGTTTGGGCACTGAAGCTGGCGGAAGACAGCACCGTTTTGCAAATGACGATTGCGCTAATAATAGTAAAAAGGAATAACATGCGCTGCCGTTTTTCGGTTTTATTGGCTTGCTGAAAGCCGTTCAAACCCTCCCAGATGGTGAGCAGCAAAACACAGGATGAGAACATCAGGGTAAGCTCTCCTAAGATACCCACCGCAAAAGGCTCAACGGCGTTATTAAACTGCCAGATACCATCGGCAAACAAATAGCCTTGTTTAAGCATGATCAGCGAGCCAAGTGCCACCGCGAAAATGATGTGATGCGCAGCCAGTGCATTTTGTTTTCGGAATAGTGAGCGAGCTAGTAACCAATAGGCGTTACAGGTAGCACAAGCACCCATGCCCAACAAATAACCATAACTACCAATCGCACCCACAGACAGTTTTTGCGCCGTCGCCATGGCTACAGAGCCACAAAACAGAGCAAATAGTAAATGCATTGTTTGTTTTTGCTTAACTGTGGTTTGTGCCAGCAATAAACTTAATGTTATGCCTAGCAATATTAGCTGAATGATGGTCAGTGAACCCATAATGCCGTAATACCCTTGTTCCGAAGGGGCTATGATAACGGTAGCTTAAATTTCGGGCAAATGGCAGTTTGCAACAAATTAAGTCTTGTTTTGTGCTCCAGATTTTAAAATCGGCGAGAACTGCCTCTCCAAAAAAGCAAAATAACCTCTCTATTCAGAACAGGGGTAAGTGAAAATGAATTCAACGCAACAGCTATCAGACACACAGATGCAAACCGCATTTAAAAGCGCAAATAAAGCCAAAACTGCTTTAGATTTTAGTGTTAAAAGTTGGTTTGTTATTGCGCTAACCGGACAATGGGCCTTTGCCTTTTACATCTTGCTGGTTTATGTCGTCTCGCAATTTGTTGGTATTGAGCTTGGCGACGTTGTCCCGGCGCAAAGTTTTAAAAAAGCAGATGGTGTGGATCTCGCTTTTGCTTTTTTACATGTTGTTCCAGCTGCTTATTTATCTCTTTTGGGATGTACCCAGTTGGTGCCAGCTATTCGCAATAAATATCGCGCTTTTCATCGTTGCAACGGTCGTATATTTTTCACCTTGGGAATTTCCGGCGCACTTACCGGTTTGTATCTGCAATGGGGAGCAGGATTCAGGTTAAGCGATATTGGCTCACTGGGGATTACATTAAACGGTATTCTGATCCCAGTTGCTATATTTTTTGCCTGGAAGCACGCCATTAATAAACGCTTTGATTTACATTTGCGTTGGGCTGTGCACAGTTTTTTATTGGTGAATGCGGTTTGGACATTCCGCCTCTATCTGATGGGCTGGTATATGGTGAATCAAGGACCCTATGGCAACAATTCAACCCTTGATGGTCCTGCTGATATCATGCTGTCTTTTGCGTGTTATTTGCTGCCTATGGCATTGGCAGAGCTGTATTTCTGGAGCAAAAAACAAAAGCAAAGCAAACCCATCTGGTGGGCAACTAGCATTATGTTTGTTGGTGCACTGATCACCCTGATTGGGGTTGTGTCTGCAGGTTTAATGATGTGGGCACCCAGAATAAGTATGGTGTTGCAAACCCTTTAATTTGTGGCATTAGAGTATTGTTTTGATAGGGTATCATGTGGTTTTAGTGAAAGGATTGAGTGAGATATGATCACCAATATAATTGCTGTTGTGGTGGCTTTGATTATTTCAGCCTTCGTTATTTGGCGATTTAAGCGCTTGCGAGGCCAACGACAAATGCGTTATTACGCCTGGTTGTTGGCAACGTTTCCTTTGTACTACTTCGCTTTTGCGCTTTTTGTTCCGAATGTTTCGGTATTGGCAAAGGAAGCAGGGGGGAGCATCTTGTTCTTTCTGCTTGTCGTATTGGCTTTGAGAGTGAAGCCTATTTTGGCTACGATGACACTTGCTTTAGGCTATTTGTTGCATGCCGGATACGACCTGTCCCATGACAATCTCTTCATTAATCAGGGGATGCCTGACTGGTGGCCGCTTTTTTGTGGGCTAGTGGACGGCATTCTCGGCCTGTACTTGATGTACCTGGTTTATCGCACTCCGGCCTGCAAAATGTAACAAATTACAACGTTACCTTGCTTGTTCAGGCGCAGTTCATTTCAGCCCGAAACATTTTGAAAATATTAACCTTTGCTGTTTGAAAGGCGTGTAGTTGACGGCAAGGGGTAATCCTGACAGTCTGGCAAACTGCTAGAAAAACACTAAAAAAATAACACTTAACGACAACGAGGTTGGAGATGGACAGACGGGAATTTGTAAAAATCGCCGGTGTGGGTACTGGCGCCCTGATGTTACCTGTAATGGGTAATGTGGTGGCCGAAGAGCAACTGCTGGATAAACCGATGGACGTGCAATTTAAAAAGCGTCTTGCCGATATCGCACTTAATGCTGCCAAAGCCAAAGGCGCCAGCTATTGTGATGTGCGTATTGGTCGCTACTTAAATCAGTTTGTGACGACACGTGAGAAGAACGTGGACAATATCGTCAACACTGAATCAGCAGGTGTGGGAATTCGCGTTATCGTGAACGGCACCTGGGGATTTGCAGCCAGTTCCAGAATGGATCCCGATTCAGTCGCTAAAACGGCCGAGCAAGCCTGTGCCGTGGCCAAAGCTAACTCGAAATTCCAGGATGAGCCGGTAAAACTGGCACCAGTTAAAGGCGTAGGTGAAGTCTCATGGCAAACACCTATTAAGAAAAACGCCATTGAAATTCCCATCAAAGACAAAGTCGACTTGTTGTTGTCTGTTAACGATGCTGCTATGGCCAACGGCGCCAACTACATCACCTCCATTTTGTTCCTTGTAAATGAACAAAAGTATTTTGCTTCCAGTGATGGCTCCTACATCGATCAGGATGTGCATCGTTTGTGGGCACCGTTTTTTGCCACAGCTGTAGGCGAGGGCGGCTTTAAAACCCGTAACAGCCTGGGCAACCCTGTAGGTATGGGCTTTGAATACCTGGATGGAAAAGAAGAAGATAAAATTCGCATTCAAGGTGCGAATATCGGTTACAAAAATTCCTACGACATGTTGGAGGATGCTGCCGAGGCGGGTAAACAACTTAAGGCCAAGCTTAAGGCGAAATCCGTGGAGCCGGGTAAATATGACCTGGTATTAGATCCTGCCCACCTGATGTTGACCATTCATGAGTCGGTGGGTCACCCACTAGAACTAGACAGGGTCTTGGGCTATGAAGCCAACTATGCGGGCACCAGTTTTGCTACTCTGGATAAGTGGCGTTCAGGCAAGTTCCAATACGGCTCAGACATCGTCAATTTGTTTGCTGATAAAACTCAGCCCGGCTCATTAGGTTATGTGGGTTATGACGATGAAGGGGTTAAAACCAAAGAATGGGATCTGGTGAAAGACGGCATTCTGGTTAACTACCAGGCAACTCGTGACCAGGTACACATGATAGATCAAAAAGAGTCTCACGGTTGCTGTTATTCCCAAAGCTGGGCTGACGTGCAATTTCAGCGCATGCCCAATGTTTCACTGCGTCCTAACAAAGAGGATATGTCTGCGGAAGACGTTATCAAGGATGTGGAAGATGGTATTTATATCGCTGGCCGTGGTTCGTTTTCCATCGACCAGCAGCGTTACAACTTCCAGTTTGGCGGTCAGCTGTTTTATGAAATCAAAGATGGCAAGATCACCGACCAAATTGAAGATGTTGCCTATCAATCTAACACTCAGGAGTTCTGGAATAGCTGTACCCAAATGGCTGGCGTTTCAGATTATCGCCTGGGTGGTTCTTTCTTCGACGGTAAAGGTCAACCCTCTCAGGTGAGCGCTGTATCCCACGGCTGTCCCACCACCCGTTTCAACAATGTCAACGTTATTAATACGGCGCGTAAAGTGTAAGCACTGGCAACAGGAAAAGAGGAATTTATTAAAATGGCTATTATCAGCGAAAAAGAAGCAAAAGAATTATTGGTCAAAGTACTGTCCTTCTCCAAAGCCGATGAGTGCGAATGCAACTTGTCTGGCAGTCTGGAAGGTAACATCCGTTATGCCAGAAATACCGTGAGTACTTCCGGTGAAGTCAGTGACGTAACATTGGTAGTACAGTCATCCTTTGGCAAGAAAAGTGGCGTGGCAACCATTAACGAATTTGATGACGCATCGTTAAAAAAGGTGGTTCGTCGCTCCGAGGAACTGGCTAAACTGGCTCCGGAAAATCCAGAATATATGCCAGTTTTAGAGGCACAGAAATACAAGAAAGTGAATGGTCATTCCGCCACCACGGCGGCCATTACACCTGACAATCGCGCCAGCATGGCCAACGACAGTATTTCTTTGTCCAAAAAAGACAAGCTGGTGGTATCGGGGTTCATTAATGATAGCGAATCTTTCATCGCCATCATGAACAACAAAGGTTTATTTGCCTATGATACCAATACCAACATCGACTTTACCGCGACACTGCGTACCGAAGACGGCAAAGGTTCTGGCTGGGTAACGCGTGATTTTACCGATTCATCCAAACTAGATACCAAGTCAGCTACCAGCATTGCCATCAAAAAGGCCAAAGGCTCGGTGGATGCTAAAGAAATGGAGCCTGGTAAGTACACCGTGATCCTGGAGCCTGCTGCTACCGTGCAGTTGATCACTAACATGTTTAATTCCATGGATCAGCGCAGCGCCGACGAAGGCCGTAGCTTTTTGAGTATTAAACCGCAGGATCGAAAGGAAGATGGACCACTCAATAAACTGGGTGAAAAGATGTTTGACGAGCGTGTAACCTTATACAGCGATCCGCAACATCCGGAAGTGCCAACCGCACCATTTGCTGGTGATGGACATGCCTGCGAAAAAACCATGTGGATTGAGAAAGGGGTAGTGAAAAACATGCCTAATTCACGTTACTGGGCGCAGAAAACGGGTACCCAGTACAAACCTACCCATTACACAGGCGGCGGTATTTTTGGTGGCAATACGCAAATCATTATGGAAGGCGGCAATGAGTCACTGGAAGAGATGATCAAAAACACCCGTAAAGGGATTTTAGTGACGCGTTTGTGGTATATCCGCCAGTTGGATCCACAATCCCTGATGTACACAGGTTTAACCCGTGACGGAACTTTCTATGTGGAGAACGGCGAAATTAAATATCCGGTGAAAAACTTCCGCTTCAACGAAAGTCCCATCATCATGTTGAACAACATCGAAGCCATGGGTAAACCCGTACGTATCAATGGTGGTTTAATACCGCCTATGAAGATCCGCGACTTTACCTTCAGTAGCTTGTCAGACGCTGTATAAGGGCATTATGCACTTTAAGCGACGACGCTTTTTGCAACAGTTAGCGGCCATACCGGCCGCTTCTGCTTTGAGCGGTATGAGTTTCGCTGACGATTACGATTTCTATTTTACCCGACTCAGTTACGAATCGGGCAATTGGGACGTAGACGAGCGTACGCCAGCCAATATATTAAACTCTTTGATTGAGTATACACACTTGCGGGTAGATCTTACTGAACGGGTATTACCGCTTGCCGACCCGCGTATGCTTAACAGCCCGTTTTGTTACATGGCAGGCCATAAACTGGTGCAGTTTAATTTGGAAGAGCGCAATAACTTTGAGCAGTACGTCAAAAGCGGTGGCTTTGTGTTTGTGGATGACTGCAATCACGATATTGATGGCCTGTTTGCCCGTAGTTTTGAACAACAAATGGCGGATATTTTTGGTGAGCAAGCGCTGCAAAAAATCCCCAATGATCATGCCTTGTATTCCAGTTTTTTTGAGTTTGATGGCCCGCCTCGAACCTCATACGAACTCAATGGTTGGGGCGACGACCTGGTGCATGAATATCTGAAAGCCATCGTAATCAACGGCAAAATAGCCGTGTTGTATAGCAACAAAGATTATGGCTGTGAATGGGATTACGATTTTCGCAATAAACGCTGGTTGCGGGTGGACAACACTCGCTTTGCCGTCAACGTGGTGATGTACGCACTGACCGCATAAGGAACAATTAACATGAACAATAATAATGCGCTCGAAAATAAAGCGCTGGAAAGCCTGCAATTAGTGGTAGAGGAAATTGGTAAACGCATTGTCGGCCAGAAAGAGGTCATTGAGCAGGTTTTGATCTGTTTACTGGCACGGGGTCATTGTTTGCTGGAAGGTGCACCTGGCCTCGCTAAAACACTGCTGGCTTCTTCGCTGGCGGAAACCCTGGAGCAGAGTTTTCACCGTTTGCAGTTTACGCCGGATTTGATGCCCAGTGACATCGTAGGGACCGAATTATTAGAAGAAATTCACGCCACTGGTAAACGGGAATTTAATTTTATTAAAGGACCAGTGTTTACCCACTTTTTATTGGCTGATGAAATCAACCGTACACCACCAAAAACGCAGGCCGCTTTATTAGAAGCCATGCAAGAGAAACAGGTGACGTATGCGGGTAAACGCTATCCCTTACCAGACCCATTCTTCGTTTTGGCCACTCAAAACCCCGTGGAGCAATCGGGCACCTATCCGCTGCCAGAAGCCCAACTTGATCGCTTTTTGATGTTAGTGAAGGTGGATTACCCCAGTGCTAATGAAGAGTTGCAAGTGTTAGAGCGAACCACGGGTAACTACTCAGCACAACTCAATACCCTGTTAAACTCTGACCAAATTATCGAATTGCAACAGCTTGTAAAAGAAGTGGTGATTGCCCCTGAGCTGCTGGAATTTGCCGTAACCTTGGTGCGGAATACCCGGCCTGTTGAAAGTACCAATGAGTTGATTAAAAAGTATGTCATTTGGGGAGCTGGCCCTCGGGCGGGGCAGGCGCTGGTTTTGTGTGCTAAAGCGAAAGCACTGATTGCTGGGCGTTTTGCCGTTACCCTGGATGATTTACAGGCTGTGGCTGCGGGGGTATTACGCCACCGCATTTTATTGAATTTCCACGCTGAAGCCGATCAGCAAAACGCCGATATGATCATTGCTCAGCTGTGGACCGGCTGTCTCAAAACTCAGTCTTTTTTATAACATGGATAGCTGAATCTTGTTACCTGAAGCCCTGCTAGCGCTGCTGCAATACGATGATCTTGAGTTTATCTCTCGCACTATAGCCGAGTGCTACCTCAGTGGTCATCATCCCAGTGTACGCAAAGGCGTAGGCACGGATTTTAACCAGTATAAGGTTTATCAACAGGGCGATGAGGCTTCGAAAATAGACTGGAAGTTGTTTGCGCGCAGTGACAAATACTTCGTGCGAGAAGCAGAGCGCGAGAGTGAACGCGCCATTCATTTTATACTGGATTGCAGTGCCTCCATGAGTTTTGTTCCCGATGGTGAAGTGGAGTTGAGCAAACTGGCCTATGGCCAATACCTAACTGGAGCCTTGGCCTATCTGGCTCAAAAACAAGGGGATCCCTTTTCCTTAACGCTGATGAGTGACAAGGGCCTGGAAAGGATTGCAACGGGTTCAGGTCGTTCTCATTGGTATCGCTTGCTCAACTGTTTGCAACAAAAAGAGGGGCGAGGGAGCTTTCCTCATAGCCACTGGCAAAAGCACTTGAATAGCTTGGTGAGCAAAGCCTGTATGGTGGTGTTTATCAGTGATGGCTATCAGAAAAACACCGAGATTGTCGATTGCCTTTCTCAGCTGAAACACCAGAAAAATGATGTGCTGTTCTTTAACCTGCATTCACAACAAGAGCGGGATTTTGACTTTAGCGGCGTTGTACAATTTGAAGATCTGGAAACCGGTCAGCTTAAAAAGGTCAGCGCTAAAGTTGCCAAACCGATTTTTTTGCAGGCTCAAAAAAACTGGCTGAAAGAATTAACCACACTTTGTGATCAACGCGCTATCAATTTACAACGCCTCGCGGTGGATGAAGACTTTAGTCAGGCCATTTCACAATTTTTGCAACAACGAGCGAGGCATGGAAGATGAGCTTGTTGGCACCTTTGGGGTTGTTGTTTTTACTGGCGCTTGCGGTTCCTGTCATCATTCACCTGTTAAACCCAGACAAAGGCAAACGCGTATTGTTGGGCAGTATCCAATTCCTGGAAAAAGTAAAACCCACGCAACAACCCAGTTATCGTATTAAACACTGGTTGTTATTGTTGCTGCGTTGTCTATTGATTGTGTTGCTGGCGTTATTGTTAGCCAGGTTGACGCTTCCTATGAATCTTAGCAACGCATCTTATGCGCTGGTACCTCAAGACTGGCCGGCTAATTTCTCTGAGCTGCAGCAAGCAGAATTTGAACGGCTACAATCTCAGGGGGCAGAAGTTATGGCTATTGGCGGAGGCTTTGAGACTGTGGCGGAAGCCTTGGCAGGACTACCAAAAAATGCCACAAAGTCTGTGTTCCTGGCGAATGATGTTACTAGTTTACCGCTGCAGTTGCCTGCAAGTGATGGTCATACCGTTTGGTATGTTGCCGAAAACGCTGCTCAAATCAGTCCACAAACACGGTGGTTAATACTGTTTTCAATGGATACGCGGTTGCTGGCACAACAAATGACTGAGAAGTTGAAGGTCTTGCCAGACTTAACGCTAAGCATCCGCGATATCAACTCGGCCCTG
This sequence comes from Planctobacterium sp. AWM4_229, assembly GCF_056160305.1. NCBI lineage: Bacteria > Pseudomonadati > Pseudomonadota > Gammaproteobacteria > Alteromonadales > Alteromonadaceae > Planctobacterium > Planctobacterium sp. AWM4_229. The sequence goes on from NZ_JBSWWX010000011.1 coordinate 46,624, forward strand.
AAAACCGAAGAAAAATTTACTGCCATCATAAATTTGAGTGGTGAGCCACTTGGGCAGCATCATTATGCCAGCTTGCAACATGCCGGCCAGGTTTTTACCCATTATCAGTCAGTGTTTTCAAAAGAGCCGGAAGCGGCCTTTCAAGCAGATAACAGTCCATTTACCTCCCATGAGCTTTGGCATGGGGTACAGCATCTGCTATACAACGCTGCTATTGTCGCTGAATTTGAGTCTTGGTTGCAGCAACCTTGGTTTGCACTGTCAATGGTGAGTCTGATGCATCAAAACAGGGTTCAAGGAGCTGTCGCTGGTGAAATAGTGGCGGCACAGCTTAACAGTTCACAACCGCTGGCCAGTAGAACCAGTGAATGGCATTGGGCGCTGTCAATGCTGTTTATGTTGTTGTGGTTTTTGGAGCGAATGCTAGCTGCCAGAGTTGCACAAGAGGCTGTGGTTGAATGAGCAATTTGCAGCGCTTTCAGGCGATTGTGCAGCGGCGATTGAGGGCAGAGGCCTTTTTACTTTGGCTGTCCTTATGCGCCTTTTTTGTTGCGCTGAAATACTGGCCCGTGCTTTCGCTCTTAGCTTTTTCTTTTGCCTGGCTGGAAGTGGCATTGTTATGTGCAATTTCTTTACTTTGCATGGCAGTTACAGGGGCATTCAAAAGGGTAACAGCTGTATCGCTGGCCAGACATCTTAATCATCACTTCCCACAACTGGAATACAGTGCCCAGTTGTTAGCAAAAGACCGTTCTGACAGTAAACTGGAAGCATTGCAACGGCAAAAGGTCGCCCAGGAGTTGGTTGACATATCTGAAAAGGACTTCACTAAATCCCTGTCGCCGCTTAATTACAAGCCCATCCTTGTCATGGGTTCCCTTTCTTTCAGCGTGTTTTTATCAGGGTGGTTGTGGTCACCGCAAATAAAGTCCTCTGATATCGCAGCGCAGCCGGAAAAGTCTGAAGTACTCTTGGCTCTCGAGAGTATTGAAGTTGTCAATCGCGCACCCGATTACATGCAGTTGCCGATAGACACTGTACAAAGTCTAAATATTGAATCTTGGCAAGGCGCTGAAATTGAGTGGCGGCTGACTTTTAACCGCCCGGAAGCGCTGTTGACCTTAAGGTTATCTGGGGGCGAGTCTTTGGTACCTGAGTGGCAAGGCAATATTGCTATCTTTAATACCCAGGTGCAGCAAAGTCAGAGCTATCATTTGCGTTTGGCGGATGAGATTTTTCAGCAGGGTTTCTACAGCATTTTAGTTAAGGCGGACCAAAAACCTGATGTGCGCTTTACTACAGATACTGCCTCTTCCATGAGCTTCGCCAGGCAACACACACCTATATTGGATTTAACGGTGCAAATGCGCGATGACTTTGCATTAAGTGATGCCAAAGTGCGCATGTCCCTTGCTCGAGGTACAGGCGAGGCTGTTAAATTCAGGGATATCGAACGACCACTAAGCGAATTTACTGCTAACACGCGTGAGCAAACCGTCAATCTCGATTGGGATCTAACCCAATTGGGTATGGAGCCGGGAGATGAACTATATCTTGCCGTTGTCGCATGGGATAACAAGCCTGACATTGCGCAAGAGGGTAAGTCTTCCACCATTATTGTTAAATGGTTGGATGAAGAAGTTGAGCAGGTAACTGCGGCAGGGATTGTGATGGACCTGGAGCTGGAATACTTTAAAAGCCAGCGTCAAATCATTATTGAGACGAAACAGCTGATCCAGGACAAAAAACAGCTGGAGCTGGCAGAGTTTAATGAAACCTCAAGGCAGCTGGGGCTCGCTCAGTCGGATTTAAAACAGCGCTATGGCCAATACCTGGGGGATGAGTTTGAGGGAGCGGTAATGCATGCTCATAGTGATGGTGAGCATGAACACGCTGACGAGGAGCGAGATGAGGAAGAACATGATGCCGATGAACACGGACATCACCAAGGTGAACACCATGCGCCAGAGCCCTTTATTCCCGGCAGTGCCCACGACCATCACGGCGGAGATAATAGCCATACTGATACGGATCTCAGTGGCAGGATGGCACTGATAAATCAGTTTGGACACAACCATGGTGAGGCAGATATTGGGCCTGTCTTGAAGTTTAATCCCAAGGCCTACATGAAACGTTCCGTGGAGCAGATGTGGAGTGCAGAGCTGCATCTGATGTTAGGAGAGCCGGAACGCGCATTGCCCTTTGAAGAAGAGGCCCTGAAGTATCTGAAACTCGCTCGTCAGGCTGACCGTATTTACGTGAAGCGCTTGGGCTTTGAGCCACCACCAGTATCAGAAGATAAACGCTTAACCGGGGAGTTGGATGACATACTCAGTGCGGAGAAAAGTCTGGATTTTGTTTTAGACGATAGCAGCCAAAAGTTATTGCAAAATAGCTATCAAGTATTAGCCTCCGGTTGGGGGAGTATGGGGGCTGGGGATATAGCAAAACTCAATGAGCTGCGAGTTTGGGTATCTAATCAAGTAGAAGAGCGACCTGCTCTGATCCAAACCCAGGTACAACTGGAAACCCTATTGGCCAACCAATCCTGGCAACCAGAGGTCTGTTTTGATTGTCGACAAAAAGTGCAACAAAAAGTCTGGCAATTACTCTCCGCTCCTGTTCCAAAGGCCTTTACACACGGCCAGCCGTTCCTGCTTGATGAATTGCGTGACAGAGCAGCTACAGGGGAGGTGCGTTAAACGTGCATGAAGATCTAATGAGTTATATTAACCTGCCTGAACTTTCTTCCTGGCAATGGCTACTTTTGCTATTAACAACAGCGATTAGTGCATTGAGTTTAAGGCAGATATTTCAAAGCCGGCACAAATATAAAACCCGACATAATACACTTGCTGTATCGGCGGCATGCATCGTACTGCTGGCGCTAGTGGGGTTGATAATAAAACCCGAATATCGCGCTGCTAAAGAGCCGGTGGTAACAGTGCATTTACCTGACGCAGATAGCTCTCTCACGACGGCTAAAGGCCCGCAATTGACACTGGGTTATCACCCTGATTTTCCAGAGCTGGAAAGTGTGATGACCTTACAGGCGCTACACAGCCGCTACCCACAAATTGCACGCTTAGATATCAATGGCACTTATTTGCCTGAAGCGGGATTTGCCGGGCTATCCGTCGATACTATTAAAGCCATGCAAGCAAAACCTGAGGTTGGTATCAGTCAGCTTCGCTGGGACAAACAGGTTACACATGGACAGCGAGTGAGTATATCCGGTGAGTATCATTTTACTGGAGCCCCCCTTGCTGAATTGCGCTTGCAAGATATTACCGGTGAAACGCTTGCTGCTGTGGTGCTAAAACCCGGTGAGGCCTTTGAATTTACCTTGATAGCCAAAGCCCCCGGCCCGGTGCAGTACAAAATTATTGATGAACATGAACAGACGGTTGCTGATTTACACTTTTACGTGGAAAAAGGCATTGAGCAACAGACCTTATTATGGGCTTCTTCTCCAAATGCTGAATTTAACGGTTTAAAAAAATGGTTGTTAGCGCAGCAACAGGGCGTGATATCCGAATACGATATCAGTAAGGGTAAAACGCTTGTACAAAAGTCAGCAACGTCTTTAGCGCGAGATAACTCTGATGTGATTGTAATGGATGGACGGAAACTCACCCGATTGAGTCAAAAAGAGCTGACCCGATTACAAGAAGGGATTGAATCGGGTACCGGCTTGATTCTGATTGCAGATGATAGTCTGCAAGATACCACTTTGTTAAGGGAGTTGGGCATAACCCTTAATTCTTATGATGTCCCAAAGAAAAGCATGCAGACATTGGTGCTGGATAAATACCAATTTGATGCTGATGTTAGTTTACGGTCTATGCGCTTTACTGAAACGACCGACGGCAAAACTTTACTTCGCGATGCTGATGGTCGCGCTGTGGCAATACAGCAAAACTTTGGCAAGGGCAGTGTGGTCATTACCTTGATACCAGACAGCTTTGTTTTGAATCGACAACAGCAAGAGACTGACTATGGGGTGTATTGGCAAACACTGTTATCTGCGGCAAAACCGCTAACATCTCGCTCCCGGTTCATACCACAAACACCTGACAATGTTGCCTATATCGGACAGAGAATAAAAGTGTGTAGTTTAAGTGCCGCGCCAAGGGTGCAAACCGCTATTTTGCATGCCGGTGAGCAAGGGGGAACAGAGCACTTTAAAATCCCCATGACCTCTACGCCACACCGAGATACATTAAAATGTGGGTATTTCTGGCCAACTCATGGCGGTTGGCACCAGCTCAGACTGATGGACGATAATATTGACAGCCTCGCTGAAGCGGCCATCTATGTCTACGAGTCCCATGCCTTTGAAGAGGTTAGAGCGCATGCCTTGCACGCTGCTATTGATCATTACAATGGGCAAAAGAGTTCGATTGAGCAAATCCAAAGCACGAGTTATAAACCTGTGCCAGCTTGGTGGTTTGCTTTATTGTGGTTATCAGGGGCGGGCTTTTTGTGGTGGCTAAAACGATAATGTGGTTTGTTTATCTGTTGCGTGTAAAGCAAACTCAGGCGCTTTATTGCGGGATCAGCAATGATCTGGAAGCCAGAATGGCCAGTCACCGAAAGGGCACTGGAGCCAAGTACTTGCGCAATAAACCCTTTGAACTGGCCTGGTTCATGGCGCTGGAAGGGCGTTCACTGGCATCAAAATATGAATATCAAATTAAGCGTTTGTCCAAAAAAGAAAAAGAGCGTTTAGTGCAAAATGCCCCACACCCCGTACATTTTGATTTTTCTGAAAAGCAATAAAAAAGCACCGGATGGTGCTTTTTTATGGATTTGAAATTATGCTCTTAGGGCATTACATGCCGTTGGGAAATTCGCTCATATCCGGCATCATTTCCCGCGCTGTTTTTAAAGCATCGGCATAAGCCAGAAGCATACCTGCACATGCGGTGGCACGTTTATCGATGTAGGCTTCGGTTTTCTTATCATCGTCATCTTTGCCGTTAAATATGCTACCCACATGACGCACAATCAGATGCTCAGGTAAGTAACACAAACGGTTGTTCTTGTAGCTGCTGGTACGTAGCTCATTGATGGGGTAGGCACCACCAACACCGGCGGAAACCGCCACAATGAGACCAGGCTTGTGACCAAACTGATTGCTGGAATACAACAAGAACAGATTCTTCAGCGCTGAAGTTACCATGCCGTGCCATTCGGGGCTAACAACCACAAAACCATCTGATGCTTCCAACTGCGCACCAACCTTGTCGATTAATGCTTGTTCTGAATCAGAATAAGACTCGCTCCAGAAGGGCAAATTGACCTCTGCCAGATCGATGATATCAGCCTTGTCACAACTGGAGTGCGCTTCTAATCTTGCCTGCAAAACTTTGGACATTTTCAGGCTTTCTGAGCCTTTGCGATGACTGCCAGAGATGATGGTGATTTTATTCATAAACTTGCCTTTTGTGTTGCAATTCTGTTGATTCCATAACGGATCAGAATCTGATTTTCCTGTGATTCAGTGGCTAATAAACTTTCCAGTCTGGCTTCCAAAGCAGAAACCAATGCAGAATCGGCTTTGGTTTTAATGGCCAGCTCCAGCAATTCAAATATCAATAACCACTCTTCCTGTACCTTATTTTCACAGGAGCGGATCAAATCTTCAACTTGTGCCGCGCTGGTTGCCTGATTTTCTCTCAGTCCACGGGTCTGACCGTAAAGGGAGAACAGCTCCAGTGTGGTTGCGTCGTAATCACCAGCCACCGTTGCTGTGTCAGATGGATTGTTATACAGCGGATATTCAGCCGGATCCGCGGACCCCCCATAAACAGAATCGATTCTGTAACCTACTGCCATATCGAAGACGCCCCATTCTGGGTCAAACAAAACAGTGCCGTCCAGATCAGTAACAGTACAATTTTCGAATGTGAATAACAGGTTCTTACCATCACGGCGGGTGATGTTTTTCAAAAGACCATCTACCTTCACGCCGGATAAAAAGTTAAGTGTAACCTGTTTGCCCATCTCAATGCCTAAGTCTCTAAGATCATCGATATGGTAAGTGGATAAACAGTTGGGAATGGCCACTAACTTGCCGACCGGGCTGCCGAAGCCGTGCTCGTGATATTCAATACCATGGCCACTCAATTGACGCTCGTTATAGGATAACTGGGTAGGGCCAGTGGTCTTAATATAAGTTGGGTTGCCCATAGGGTCGTACATGGCATGGGTTAACAAGCCACTGACTTCCAGACCTGAGTTGTATACGGCTGTATTAACCGTTTCAGCGGCGATAGCCATGTCCAGACCATATTTACCCCCCTTGTTGCAGGCCAGATTGCGAGCGAATTCTTCAGCTACCTGACTGAGATGACGGCAACTGCGGGCAACAAACAGTTGTGGCTGCTCGCGAGTAATATCGTAATCGGTGGCAATAGCTTGTAAGGTTAATGGCAGCTTTTTGACTTTTTGATCGTCAAGGCAGTTTAAGCTTTCGCCCAGTGAAGAAAGCAGACCAGCACCAAAGATTTTGTAGTCGTCGACTGTGCCCACCAGACCGTATTCAGTGGTCCACCATTGTAATCTGGACATCAAGGCCGCTTCTGAAATCGGATCTTCTTTCTTGCGTCCTATGGCGTCTTTTAAGTGAGCTTCCGCAGCGTCAATTTCTTGTTGAGTGGCATTGGGGCTTTCCTTCACGATGGAAAGTGAACGAATTGCCTCATAAACCTCGATATCCCCTTTATTGGTGATCACACGACGTCCAAGTTCGCCCATGCGTTGCAAGTATTCAGCGTAATCAATATCGATGATAAATGGCGCATGACCTGCTGACTCGTGAATGATGTCCGGTGCAGGCGTATACAACATGTGAGCATAAGAGCGTATATTCACCGCTACCACCAGTACCCGGTGGGCCAGAAACTCGATAAAAATTGCTGGTGGAATGAAACCGTCTACCACGGCTGCTCGCCAACCAATTTCATTGAGGTGGTCATTCATTACTTCAATTTTGGGAATTTCTTCGATATTGATGCCAGTACGGCGCAATCCTTCCAGATAGATTGGGTGGGCTGACTCGCTCAGGTTTTCCACCAGTTGGTGCATTAAAAAGCGCCATACAGCCTGGTCTCTAGGCGTGTAAAAGTTGTAATCCTGATGCGCGATAAAGGGGCGCAAATGAGAGGGCAAACTATCAATAATTTGTTGCTGTGAATACACCGGAAGTTCCTCGAAATAACTTAGTGTCTGTTACCGTCTGCTGAGAACTGGAACACCGTTGTATTTTACTGCGGCGTCTTATCAATAATAGTTCTGACAGGCAATTTGGGGCCACAAAAATAGAGAAATTTAGCGCCTTCAACAATAGTTGGCGACGCTTTGACAACGAACACAATTGTTAAGTTTTATTTACAAAATGAAAAATTACCACTGCCAAATTAGCGAATAAAAGCCTGTTTTAACCGGGCAACAACTTCATCACTGATTGCTGGATTGGCAGCCAGCCAGGCGTCGATATGCAGGTCTGGTAGTGGCACCACTTGTGTAACAGTTTGACCATTGGTGAGATAGTCACGGGCCATATCTTCAATTACGGCAACATCCTCCACCAAAAAATCCACTTTTTGTTTGTTTAATAATCGCCAAGATTCAGTGATATCACTGGTCAAGAACAAGTTTTCCTGCTCAGAAAACCCCATCTCTTTGAGGTAAATATGAGAAATGTCATTGCGCTGAACGGCAATGGTGAACTGTCTGGCGTCATCGAGGTTTTCTGCATAAATCAGCTCGTTAGTAGTGATCAGCGCAAAGTCAAAGGACTGTACGATAGCTATCCATTTAAATTGCTTTTCACGTTCCTGAGTGCGTGCTATACCACTGATAAAAACGTTGCTCTGTGACTTTGCCAGGCTGACAGCACGGGTCCAAGGGAAGATTTCAAACTGAGCGGGGATTTGCGCTTGCTGGAAAACCTGCTGAACGTGAGAAGCAACCGAGCCACGAACCTGATTATCCGCAAAAAATTGAAAGGGCGGTGAAGGCTCCATTACCACCAGGAATTCAGCTTTAGATACATTACCAATCAGTATAGTCGACGCTACTACTAGTCGAATTAAGTTCCTGATAACTGGCAAGTTGACAACTCCGGTGAGGCTGGATGCTATTTTTAGTTAAGCCCACTTTATGAGAAATGCAAACAGATTGCTGGGTTGTCAGAGTTATTCGATTAATCCGCGGTCCGGTAGAGCCCTTTTTGTTTGATAAATGCTTCTACCGAAGAGGTGACCATTCCGGTTATGGGCTTACCTTGCTCGCAGGCTTCTCTTACTAGGGTAGAACGCATGGGCTTGCGTTCAGGCACCACCAAGAGCTGCCAACGGTCCTGAATCTCTTGTGCTTTATAAAACTTATGCCAGTTGGCTTGATTATCCGGACCGATAACAAAACTAAATTGATGTTCCGGGTGCTGATTTTGTAAATGGGATATTAGATCCCAGGTGTAAACCGGGCGTCCCTCTGTGGCAATGGTTTGCTCAATCGCCTGTATCTTTACCGGCATTTCAGCAATATCAGTTACGAAGCAATTTAGCATGGCCGTGCGCACATCATAATCCAACATGACTTTGCCAAAAGCATGAGAGAATGAAGGTACCAGCCACACTTCATCTATGTCTTGTTGCAGTACAAATTCTATCGCATCCAGATGCCCAAGGGTTGGCGGATTAAAGGCAGAACCAAATATCGCTATGTTCATCTACAGTTTCATACACATCAGTTTGGTGGGTATTGTTAAGTCTTCCCATAACTTTTGCAATTGTCATGTCGGGAATACTTTCTTCAAAACAAACGTTTAATTCTGCAGAGGGGATTGCCCACGACTAATTTTGAGTGATTCAAATACTCGTCGGGCCGAGTTTTTGTGAATTTAAACTATCCTTATTCTTACTACTCAATATCGGAATGGATTTTATGAAAACCTTTGCTTTGAAAATGCTATGTATGGCGTCTTTAGTGGCGGTATCAGGAGCTCATGCCAGCCAGTTTTGGCAAGATGCAACCGCTAAATTGCAAGTGACAGACGATAAGGTCAATGCTCGTGCCTCGGATGCGCGTTATCTGCGCTTCCAGGATGAAGATATGCGTAAGTACTTAATGCGTGCTGCGGCGTCGTTTGAACTTACTGTGCCTGCGCCGGATGGTAAAAATCTGAAACTAACACTGCAAGAAGATAGTGTTATGGCTGCGGGATTAGCGGCTAAATATCCGAGTATAAAGTCCTACAAAGCGTTAGATTCAAAAGGTGAACAAATTGGCCGATTTAGTTATGGCCCCCAGGGCATTCATGGAATGTATCGTTACAAGGGCGATTGGGCATTTTTAGATCCTTATCAAACCAATCAGAAATCTCTGTATATCAGTTACTTGCGAAAAAATGCGCAACCTTTGCTGGAAGCAGGTTTTAAAGAGGACTTTTCTAAGCTGAGAAAAAGAGAGCACGAGGACAGTGAACTCCAGAGGGCTATGAATGCCACAGGAGATACCTTGCGTACCTACAGGTTAGCTGTGTCAGCTGCAGCTGAATACACGGAGTTCCATGGTGGTACGGTGGAGACTGGTCTCGCAGCTGTTAATGCCATGGTAAACAGAGTTAACCAGGTTTACCTGGTAGACCTGGCTGTGCAATTTGAATTGGTGGATGGCAATGATGCGTTAATTTTTACCGACGCTGAAGCGGACCCATTTAATAACGATACAGATGACATTGATTTAAACGGTGATGTAATTGATGGCGCAATAGGTGCAGAAAACTATGATATTGGCCACATCGTCAATACCGCCGGAGGTGGATTGGCGGGTTTGGGAGTCGTCTGTACCAGTGGCAAGGCATCAGGTGTTACAGGTAGCCCTTTTCCCACTAATGATGCTTTCTATATCGATTACGTAGCCCATGAAATTGGTCATCAATTTGGGGGAAATCATACCTTTAACGGCACAGCTGGTTCATGTGGTGGCAACCGAAATAGTAGCACGGCATGGGAGCCAGGTAGCGGCAGTACCATAATGGGATATGCCAATATTTGCTCTGGGCAAGACATACAAGAAGCTTCTGATGCCATTTTCCACATTGGTTCGATTGAGGAAATCCGTGATTTCATTGATACGGGTTCCGGTGGCACCTGTGGCACTACATCTAACCTGGATAATACCCAACCGCTTGTTGATGCCGGTAGCGATTACACTATCCCGGCAAATACGCCATTTACACTAACGGGTTCGGGTAGCGACCCGGATGGCGATACCTTGACTTATATCTGGGAACAGTTGGATACAGGATCTTCTTCTTCCAGCCTGGACACTATGGTGGATAATGGTAATCGTCCGCTATTTCGTTCCTTCACACCACAGACGGATGCTAGCCGCACCTTTCCGCAGCTGTCCGATGTATTGGCGGGCACAACAACTATCGGGGAAACCTATCCCACTACCTCAAGAGACCTCAACTTTCGCCTGACTGTGCGGGACAGTAATGGTGGTGTGGCGACGGATGCGATGGTAGTAACTACCGTGACATCTGGTAGCGGGTTCAGCCTGATCACTCCCGATGCTAACACTGACTGGGAGGCAGGCAGGCCATCACTGTTATATTGGAATACGGGGGGCTCACAGAATGCTCCTATCAGTTGTGACAGCATTAACCTTGAGGCCACAAGTGATAATGGTGTCTCGTTTAGTACGATTGAACAGAGCATTGAAAATGACGGCGTAGCTGTGATTACAGCGCCTTCCGAAACTGGCAATTTACGCTTTAAATTAAATTGTGCAAACAATGTATTTTTCACCCTGTCCGAGCAATCCATCGCAATCGTTGAGGCCACCAGTATCGATACTGATGGCGACGGTATGTCCGATAGTTTCGAAACAGAAAATGGTCTGAATATTAATGATGCTTCAGACGCCGAAGGAGACCTTGATGGTGATGGTTTGAGTAATCTTGAGGAAGCTCTGTTTGGAACAGACATCAACAGTACTGATTCAGACAATGATGGCTTGCCGGATAGTTTTGAGGTGAGCAATTTTTTACAGCCCGGAGATGCCTCTGATGCCAGTGCCGATGCCGATGGAGACGGGGTATCAAATTTGGATGAATATCTGGCAGGTACCGATCCCAACGATGCTTCTTCAAACCCCTTCTTAAGCGAAGTAAGTTACGATATTGAAACTGATACGGAGCTAGCCCGCTTTGCGTTAGCAGGCAGCAATGCCTGGACTGTGGTGGATAACGATGCTTCATCAGGTACTAATAGCTTGCAATCTGCCGATATCGATGACAATGAGACATCCAGTCTCACACTCATGGATATCACCGGAGCTGGCACAGTCAGCTTTGATGCTAAGGTCTCTTCTGAGGAAGGATGGGATTACCTGGTGGTTTATCTGGATGGTAGTGAAGTTACCAGAATTTCGGGTTTTGTTGATTGGCAAACCTATAGCTTTGATGTGACTGCAGGGGCGCATATTATTTCCTGGCAGTATGAAAAGGATGAGTCTGTCAGTCGCGGTGATGATATAGCTTGGGTAGATAACATTTCCTTGCCCATCAGTACCCAAACCTATATTTCTGATTTGGATGAGGTAGAGGCAACTGGTCCGTTTGGATTTGAGTCAACTTCAGGTCTTGATAACTGGACTCTGAATGATTGGAGCTTTGCCACCGGGTCTGCTGAGGACGGAAACTTCAGCTTAGGCTCTGGCGCTATCGGCAATAGTGCAAGTTCTTCGGTGAGTTATACTGGCAACTTTGAAGCAGGCACATTGAGTTTTTATGTTAAAACCTCTACTGAGGAAAGCTTTGATTACTTGGAGTTCTATGTTGATGGTGAATTGGTGGAGCGCTGGTCTGGTGAAACTGACTTTGAGCAGGTCAATCATGCGCTAGTCGCCGGCGAGCAGACACTTACATGGACATACACAAAGGATGGAAGCGCTACTAGAGGCGATGACAGAGTTTATATCGATAATGTGACTTTGCCCTCAAGTGGTGATACAGGCAGCCCTTCTGCGGCAGTGGCCTTCGATTACGACGGAGACGGCAAAGCGGATGTGGGCGTACGACGCCCCTCTAATTATCATCAATACATTAGCGGCTCTTCCGATGGTGAAATCATACGCGAACAGTTTGGCAGAGCATTAAATGATATTCCGGTATCGGGAGATTTTGATGGCGATGGTATTGCCGATGTGGCTGTGCGTCGTCCATCTAACCAGTACTGGTATATCAAGAACAGCTCTGATGGCGAAATACAGCGTTTTAACTTTGGTTTGCAAGCGGAGGATATTCCGGTACCCGCGGATTACGATGGTGATGGCATTACTGATATCGCGGTGCGCCGCCCCTCTAATCAATACTGGTACATCCTGAACTCCAGTGATGGTGAAATTCAACGCTTTAATTTTGGCTTGCAGGAAGCGGATATCCCGGTGCCAGCGGATTATGACGGTGACGGTATTACTGATATTGCGGTACGTCGTCCGTCGAATTTTACCTGGTACATATTGCGCTCCAGCGATGGTGAAATAGACCGCAAGGTATTTGGTCGAGATGTGGATGATATTCCTGTCCCGGCGGATTACGACGGTGATGGTAAAGCGGATGTGGCAGTGAGAAGAGCGTCTAATCAATTCTGGTATATCAAAAACTCTTCAGGCGTAGACTCGCTTTCCGATAATGCAGACGGAATTACCCGATTGAACTTTGGTAAGCAATCTGAAGATATTCCGATTGTGGCGGATTACGATGGAGACGGCAAAGCCGATGTCGCAGTGCGTCGTCCATCAACACAATTTCAGTATATTCTGCGCAGCAGTGATGGTGAGATTGAGCGCTTGCAGTTTGGTCGGAACTCAGGGGATATCCCGTTGGCCGGGCCGATACTCACTCGCATGTCGATGGCCGAAAGTGCCAGTAATTAACACCCTTTTACAGGCCGCTGCTTAGCGGCCTTTTTTATCGCTGGCTGGCGGCTTTTGGGGTGATGGCAGAAAACACTTCATGCCACAGAGATTCACAATGACTGCGAAAATAGCCCATGTGACCAATACCTTTGCCCACAGATTTGGGGTTGACCGTTTGCAGGTTGAGGTTGGCGTTTTCATAATGCTGCATAAAGGCATCGCGAGAAGCGGGCGGTGCCCATTTGTCGTCTGTGGCGTTGATTGCCGTTACTGGAAATCTGACTCGAGCAAATTGTTTGGGCAGTTCTGGCAATTCGGGATCGCCAAAAAAGTAATTGGGATAACTACACCAGTGCTTCCATTGTCGGTATACGTTCAACGGAAGGTCTTCTCCCATACCCAAGTGACTCCAGCCTAAATAACCGTATAAACGAGTAAGTACAGGGGCGACAATATGCCACATAAATTGTACTTTAATACGCTCTAACGTTGGCATCCAGCCAGACCATCCGGCCCCCGTGCCGAAAGTCCAGACCCCGCGAATGGGAGATAAATCCGGTAACAGGCCAACAGCATGACCGCCGTAGGAGTGACCCACAATATAGATGGGGGCTTCGTATATTTTACTATGGGCGATAACCGCTGCCAGATCCTGTTTCGCCCAATCCAGATAATCTACCTGATATCCCTTCAAAGTTTTGGGCCGGGAGCGACCAATTCCCCGATAATCAAAGGTTAACACCTGGCATCCAGCATTGACCGCCGCTTCTGCAAAACGTTTGTAGAAACGCTGAGGAGTGCCTGTGGCGCCCGCAACAATAATAAGTGGCGCAGCCGATTTTATCCCATCGGTTTTAAATTCTGTAAAAAAATGGGTGGCGCCAAGCTCCACCTGATCTGAGGTGACAATAGATAATTGCGCGCTGCTGACCATAATGATATCTCCCTTGAGTGGTTTAATTACTCAGCTACGGGAATTATCATAAACTGTGGAGTATACTCCGTAGTCAATGCTTTTTTTAAAGAGAGTCATAAACTATGCGTTCAGAGCAATTAGCCACTCAAGCACAGGTGGGCAAAGACACACTACGGTATTATGAAAAGATTGGTCTGCTAAGTGCGCCACCTCGGGGGGCTAATGGCTACCGCTGTTATTCAAAAGCGAACCTTAACGAACTTAAATTTATAAAGCTGGCGCAATCAGTAGGCTTTACCTTAAATGAGATCAAACCCGCCATCCCCTTTGTGAATAATCCTCAGCCGGGCTGTCCTAAATTGCGCAAAGCGATAGAGAACAAATTGGTGGAAATTGAACAGCGCATCAAAGAGTTAGGTCAGGCAAAAGAAAAATTACAATATTGGATGGATAAACACCTGGAGTGATTTCTCGGTTCTTGGCGGCAAGCATATTAAATGATAGTCAGCCCAAAAAATTCAATTCATTAAAGTAACGCAATAGAAGATTGCTTTGCCATCTCTTACCAGGGCATACCCAGAGCGTCCGCCCATCATCTCCCAAGTCTTTGGGGCAGTGGTGTAGCGCCAGATTTCATCGTTGGGCTGATGCAGCGCCTTTAACTCAATCCATTCGTGATTATTGAGCAGGCCCGGATACCTTGATTCTATGGTGCTTATGGACTGTATTGGAGATATGAGTTGATACGTAGCCGCAATGCCTTGTGGTAAATACAGCTTATATCAGCATGACAACAATAAATACACACTGAACAAGCGGGTAGAGCGCACCTGAACGATGGGTATAAAGATTGGTACGCTGAGTAAATATTGAACGGCCTCATTTATCTATAGTGCCTTTACTGAACAACGAGGAGTAAAGGCAACATGAATTTCAATAGTAATACTTATCTGGTTATTGGCGCATCGGGAAAAAGTGGTGCAAGGGTTTATCAAAAGCTCAGCACAATGGGACTGAAGGCAAAAGCGGCTCATCGTCATGGCGAGGTGCACTTTGACTGGAGAGCGCCAGAAACTTGGGCAAAATCTTTGTCGGGTATCGATGCCGTTTATTTGACTTACTATCCTGATCTGGCGGTCCCTGAAGCACCGGAAGATATCGCCAAATTTTGTGCACTGGCAAAAATAAAAGGAGTAAAGCACATCACATTGCTTTCTGGACGTGGTGAGCCTGCTGCACAGGTATGCGAAGAAATTATCAAGACATCAGGATTGAGCTGGACAATAGTCAGGGCCAGCTGGTTTAACCAGAATTTTAGTGAAGGTATGTTCCGTGACTTTATCGATAAGGGCACTATTGCGTTACCTGTAGGCGATATGACCGAACCCTTTATTGATGTTGACGACATCTGTGATGTAGTGGTGGCTTCCCTAACGGACGAAAAACACAGCGGCATATTGTATGAAGTTACCGGTCCTGAGTTACTGAGCTTTGCGCAATTAGCAGGTGTGTTTACCCGAGTTCTTGGCCGCCCCGTAAGTTTTATTCAGATATCGCAAGCGGAATTTATCAATACGCTTGAGCATAGCGGCGTAGAGCCAAAGGCAATCGAAATGTTGGCATACTTGTTTACCGAAGTATTGGATGGTCGGAATGAGTACATCGTCAACGGTGTTGAGCAGGCCCTTGGCAGACCTGCAAGCAGCTTTGAATCTTTTGTGCTTAAAAATGCTCATCTTTTTAAGGGAGAAGCACAATGATAGAGGTGATCTCGATACTTGAAGTGCTGTTGCAGTTGTCTATGCTCTTGATGATGGGATTGTATTTTATTTTCAGCAATACCTTGATGCCGGTGTTCTCCCGGCAAAAGGAAGGCGCCGATACCATGATTGCAATTAACAAGGTGATACTCAATCCGCTTTTTATGGCCGGATTTATCGTTTCAGGATTAGCCGGGTTGTATTATTTTATCAGTTTTTCAGGAGCCAAATCCTTAGCTGGCGTCGTGTTTTTTCTGGGCACGACCTTGGTCACTGTATTGTTCAACGTACCACTGAACAATAAATTGCGAGATGCTTCTGAGCAAAATAAAGCGGTTGTTTGGGAGCAATATCTTAAGAAATGGGGGTTCTGGAATCATGTCCGAACTCTAGGTTCGGTGGTATCCGGTTTTTTGTTATTGGTTTAGTGTTGGTATATTAACTTAAATCATTAGCCCTGATGCACATTAACCCTGCCCCCCGAGAGTGATTGGCATTGTAATCCGAAGACAATCAAAGTAGCTTGATGGCAGACAATAATTCAATGCACGGCAACCATGACTTTTGATTATGCAAATCGACTCAAAACGTCAATAAAAGACGAACCCATTGGTAAGCTTTTGGACAGTCTTCGCATGGAAAGCGCATTTTTCACTCAATCTACGTTGAGTGCACCATGGGCACTCAGTATCCCGCCCATACACAATTGCATGATGTTTCATATTGCAGTACATGGTCAGGCTCACTTTGATATTGGCGAGCAGCAATTGCAGTTAAACCCTGGTGATTTTGTGCTTTTTCCCAAAGGTGAAGGGCACAACTTAAGCGATGGTTTATGTCAATCCTTCACGCCATTAAGTGAACTGCCTATTAAATCCATAACCGAGCGCTATGAAACCCTGACGTTTGGTGGAGAGGGCGAGAGAACTGCCATGATATGTGGCGTATTGTTGTTTCAACATCCATTAGCAATCAAACTTTTAGGAATATTACCTTCTCATATCATGATCCGACGAGGTTCGGATATTGCAGCCTTGAATATTATCGAGAATGTGACCGCGCTACTGGAAACAGAGGCCAGTAACGTGGCGATGGGCACTGAAGCCGTGATCGCACGTCTTGCCGATATTCTGGTAATTGCCGCACTGCGACAACATTTACAGACCTTAGGTGACGACAAAACCGGTTGGCTTGGCGCATTAGAAGATGAGCGAATCGGCGCTGCTTTAAAATTGCTCCACGACACGCCGGATAAGCATTGGTCATTGGAAGAGCTGGCCCAAAAGGTGGGGATGTCCCGTACCAGTTTTGCGCAAAAGTTTAAAAAGCTGGTGGGTAATACGCCAATGGATTATTTAACGGAATGGCGTATGTCATTGGCTTACTCGAAGCTACAGTTAACTAAAGATTCCATGTTGGCTATTGCCCTGGATATTGGCTATCAATCAGAAGCGGCGTTTTCCCGAGCCTTTAAAAAAGTGATTGGCAAAACCCCCAAAGAAATCCGAAACGCTTATCAGGCGACTGTGTCTTAGTGGGCCTGTAAATTAGTTCTTTATTGTCTTTTTTGGGCCTAAGAGTTGATTTAAAAGTATTGCTTCAAATCACAAATTCAAATCTTCAAGCGCGGGTTTAAGTTCCCTGAACATAAACTGATAGCCGCTTTCTTGCAGCTTTGCCGGGATGACGTTTTGGCCGGTGGTTAGTAGATCTGACATTTCACCCATGATGATTTGCAGTACTTTTTTGGGCATGGGGAAAATGGCCGGGCGGTGCAATACACTGGCCAGGGTTTTACTGAACTCCCTGTTTGTTACCGGGGTAGGGGCGGTAAAGTTAAACGCGCCCTGGCAATTTGCATTGTGTATCAGATGCATTACTGCTCTGGCCATGTCTTCCAGGTGTATCCAGGGCATGTAGTGTTTGCCATCACCAATGGGGCCGCCCAATCCCAATTTGAAGGGCAGTAGCATTTTCTCCAGTGCGCCACCTTTATTACTTAGTACTATGCCGGTACGCAATATACATACCCGTGTCTTTTCTTGTGCGCCTAGCGCCAGTTGCTCCCACTTGTTACACAACTGATGACTGAACTCGTCATGTACGTCAGTGAAGGATTCGTCAATTGGGGTGTCGTCCTGTCTGCCATAAAAGCCAATAGCTGAGCCACTGATGAAAACCGAAGGTGGTGACTCGCTGGCCTTAACCAGGTCGGCTAAGCGTTTGGTGATGAGCCAGCGACTATTTTGCAGCTTTAGTTTTTGCTCATCACTCCAGCGTTTGCCGACGATGGGTTCACCGGCCAGATTTATTACCGCGTCAAAATCGTTGAGGTGTTTGAAAGAATCAATGCCGGAGATCCATTCCACCTTGGCATCCATTTGCGGACCGTATAACTTGCGCAGCTGCTTTTTGGCTGCTGGAATATTTCTGCTGATACCGACAATGTCGTGTTTTTCGATGGCGGCCTGTTTAATAATTTCACGGCCGATTAAACCCGAGGCGCCGGTGAGCAGAATTTTCATGGTTATTCCTTATTGCAACTCAAGGTTAAAGAGACGGAATCTGCAAAGCGCAGCGCGTGAGGTTTATCCACTTCCACAGAGGCAAAAGTGACCCAATCGTGTTCACTGGCAATTTCCAGCACATCTGAGGTGAGCTTTTCCAGTAGGTGAAACCGATTATTCTCCACATGGGCGATAATGCGCTTGGTAATAGTGCGATAGTTCAGGGCATTATCCATCTCATCTGATTCGGTGGCACTATCAGCGGGGTAGTTGATGATGACGTTGATCACTACGTCTTGTTTGTTTTTAATTTCATCGTCTTTTATTCCGATAAAAGTACGCAGACGTAGGTTTTTGATTCTGATAACGGCTTGATTTAATTGCATACTTGCTTTTTCTATCCTGTTGCTGAGGGCTTATTTTAATTTTATTAAGCGCTAATAATACTGGTTTACACCGAGCCTATCTGCTACTTTTTGCAAAAAAATGACGCAGAGTTTGACTTCTCAATACTCACTTAGCCGGGAAAGCTACATGGAAAATCGATTACCCACAACCATCAAGGTACTGCTCGTTTGCGCGGCATTGGTTATTATCCTTGCGGGCATTAAAGCGGCAAGCAGTATAGTGGTGCCTTTTCTGTTATCGGTCTTCATCGCGATGGCCAGTCACCCAATTATCAAGTGGATGAGTCAGTACCGCATTCCCAAAGGTATTTCAGTGTTACTGGTTATACTGACCATAGTGGTTTTTGGATTTATGTTGGGTGGCTTGGTGGGGCAATCCATGAACGACTTTTCGGAGAAAATGCCGCTTTATAAACAGCAACTAGAGGATGAGTTCGTTTGGGTTGTGGCACAGCTGCAAAGCTTCAATATTCAGATCAATAAGGAGCAATTAGTGTCTTACCTGGATCCGGGTATGGCAATGAATGTGGCTACTAATTTGCTTTCTGGTTTGTCCGGGGTTTTAGGAAACTTTCTACTGATTTTACTTACTGTGATTTTCATGCTGATGGAAGCTGACAGCGTGCCCCACAAAGTGCATATCGCACTGGACGATCCTAAAATGCGTATGATTCAAGTGGATAAAGTGCTGGCCTCTGTTAAAAACTATCTGGTTATCAAAACCGTTGTTAGCTTGGGCACAGGTTTATTGGCAGGCACCTTTTTATATGTACTTGGGCTGGATCACTATTTCTTGTGGGGCGTATTGGCTTTCCTGCTTAATTATGTACCTAATATTGGTTCTGCCATCGCTGCGGTTCCCGCCGTACTATTAGCACTGATCCAGTTAGGCTCGGCCTCTGCTGGGATTGTCGCTATTGGTTACATCATGATCAATACCGTGATGGGCAATGTTATAGAGCCACGCTATATGGGTAAAGGATTGGGCTTGTCTACTTTGGTGGTGTTTTTGTCATTAATCTTTTGGGGATGGCTGTTGGGCACAGTGGGTATGCTGCTTTCTGTGCCTCTTACCATGATTGGCAAAATCATTTTGGAGTCCAATCAAGATACCCGGTGGATAGCATTGTTGTTGGCGGGTGGGGATATCAGTGAACACGTGCCTGAGCAGCAGGAACAAAGCCGCGAGAGTTAATTGGTTTTGGCTAATATACGATTTATTTTGAGTTGATAATTCGCATCTGAGGCCATCAAGCGTTCGTGGGTTTGCATAACTTTTTGTTTGATGGCTTCATCCAGTTGTGGATTAGCCACCAGGTATAGCCATAGATTTTGCCAGGGGACTTTTACCTCTGTGGGGGTAAAAAAATCAGAGGGATAATTAAATTTTCGCAGAATCCCGGGCGTCAGCGCTGCATCGTAAAATACAAAATCTACTAAACCTTCCTCGATGACTTTGAGTAATCTGGATGATGAGTCTACCAGTAACAGCTGTTCTGATTCGTTGACCCCCGCTTTGAGCAGCATCTTATGGGTGGATAAGGTCCTGACCGCGGCAATTTTATATTGTTTAAGTTCGTCAAAGCTGGATAAGGTTAGCTCCGGGCGCGAAGTCAATCTGGCAATTTTCAAGTCTA
This sequence comes from Planctobacterium sp. AWM4_229, assembly GCF_056160305.1. Taxonomy (NCBI): domain Bacteria; kingdom Pseudomonadati; phylum Pseudomonadota; class Gammaproteobacteria; order Alteromonadales; family Alteromonadaceae; genus Planctobacterium; species Planctobacterium sp. AWM4_229. The sequence continues at coordinate 66,790 of NZ_JBSWWX010000011.1, forward strand.
GTTGTCCCAAGGGAACTAACCATGAAAAGTGGGCTTCTCGCTCCGGCTGGCGAGCCAGGGCAAATAGCAACGAATCAGGGGTTTCCCGGTTTTGTTTTTGTGCTTGCGCCCAGTTCATCATTAATATTTCATAAGGAATACCGGTGGCATCCATTAATGCGGTGACGGCTTCTGTGACAGTGCCTTTGGGGGTATCGTCCTCAAGGTGGTGCAATCCGTAGGTGATCCCTGCAAAAACTTTTAGTTTTTCTGCATGGCTGGATTGTGAGCTAAGCAGCAAAAAAATGAAAAGCAGGGCGAGTTTGTACATAGATTGAAGTTAATGTTCTTTATCTCTCTTAAGTATTTGCCATAAATCTGATTTAGCAAGTACCAGTGACCCCGCGCACATCTCTAATTGTTGGTATTAAAACTGCAATAACACTTCCACACCAGATTTATCCTTAAGATTTTGAATGCGGATCCTGGCAGAATGATACTCCGCCACGATTCGCGCGATAAATAAACCCAGTCCCAGATGAGGTGCGTTGTGGCTGGTTTCATTGCGCACAGATATCATGGAATCGAAAAGCTGTTCTTGCATGTCATCCGGAAGCAACCGACCTTCGTTGGCAACTCTTAGCAATACCTTGTTGTTTTCTGTGGTTAATGAAATATCAATCACACCATTCATTGGGCTAAAGTCCACCGCGTTCGCCGTGATCTTGTCCAGCATCTGAACAAAGAGATCAGGCGCACCTGATAATTTTGATTCCTGCAGCTGGATGTCACAGCGAAAGCGCCTGTTGGGGTAGGCTAATTGGTATCCGTGGGCACAGCTTTGTAACAGTGCTACCAGATCAAACTCTTCAGGTTCTGTTGCTTGTAAAGCGTGTTCCAGTCGAGCTGCTTCGCTCATGTTGGTGAGTATCTTACTCAATCTTTCCAATCCTTCTTGCGCTCTGTCGATGTAGGGCTGCTGTTGTGTCGTGGGCGACTCCAGGCTAAGGTTTTCCATTGAGGATTTAACGATGGCGACCGGGGTACGCAGTTCATGGGACAATCGGGAAGCCATTTTCTCCAGATAGTTGTGATATTGCTGCAACTTGTCCAATACACTGTGGAAGGTTCGCGACAAGTCGCCAATTTCATCTTGCGTGTTTGAGACCGGAATATTGCTCAAGATTTTACCATTGCCATCAATGGCCTTTTCGGTTTGATTGCGCAATTTTCGAATACGTGAAGATATTCGCGAAGCAAAGAGGAATAACGCCAAAGTCCCTAAAATCATCACCAACAGAATGATGTTGAACAGCTCTTCCAGGGCTTTGTTTTTAAGACTGCGAATACCATTTGTAGTTTGCTCAACAATCACGGCGCCTAATACTTTGTCATCCAGGTAAACCGGATGAGCTGCGGATAAGATGACTGCTTTATTATCTGGCGTCAGTCGCCACAAACTGTCGGCTGTGCCACGCAAAGCACTATCGATATCTTTGCCTTCCAATGAGTATGCATCGGTGAGTTCATCCACAAAGTCATCTGGTGGACGAGTTAAGATATTGTAATACAGAGGGAATAAATACTTTTGCTCAAACTCTTCCCAGATATTTTGTGGTGGTGTTGGCTGTGCCAGTCTGGCTTCCAGGCCCACTGAAGAAAAAATGTCTCCTGAGCGGGCCATCACGCGTTTGTGTTTGTCCAGCACCCAGACTCGCGCACCTGAGTGTTGCAGTCCTTTTACGATACGCTCTATTTCTGGAGAGGGGACTAATACCGTACCTAACGAGTCAGGTTGGGCAGGATTGGCGGTGCCAATTCTGGCCTGCACTTGCGGTGCATTTGCATCGTCAACATCGTTGATTTCAAAAGCAATTTTATCAGAGAGCATGGCAAGTGGTATACGCAGCTCAATGTTGTAGCCTTGCTCTGTGAGCTGCCAATGACCTTGGATTCGGGATTCGATACCCAGCGGTCGGAATGAATCGCCAATCGGAGTTAATTCCCAGGCATTTACCCAGCCAGATGCATAACTGGAAATCAGGTAGCGGTGAAAGCGTTTGTCTCTATCTGTCATGGCGATATGCAAAAAGTCGTTGCGATCCACCCGTAAACTATTTTTATTCCGCATCACGGTTTGGTTATCAATTACCTCAAAAAAGGCATACAAATAGTCATCATAAATGCCCACCATGTGGGTGAAATTTAAATCGGAGATGGAGTGGCTCTGGGTGCCCGCCAGTAAATAAGATTGGTCATAATTAATTGCCAGATGACGATAGTCCAGCCAATCGGCAAGTTTGCCATCAAGTCGAATCGGATCGAGAATTTTATGCGCATATAAGTCTGTGCCGGGTCTGACATCCTGCTGATAGCTTGCCTGGGTATCAAATAGTGCTGGGCGCTCGTGTAAAGCGGTCGCAACGGCCCGGGCGGTGCCCATGAGCGTTTGTTCCTGACCCAATAGCAGGTAATTTTCTAACTCCCACATGTACTTGTATCCGAGCCATGGAATGGCAAACAGGAATGAGGACAACAGGAGTAATTTGAGTCGAATGCCGATACGAAATTGCCACATGGCTCAACACCTGATCAGCATTATTGGCTTTTCCATCGATACCCCATGCCATACACAGTTTCAATGCGATCAAAACTGTCATCCAGTTGTTGAAACTTACGGCGTATGCGCTTGATGTGAGAGGTGATGGTGGTGTCATCCACCACCATGCGGGACTCGTCCATCAGTTGTTGCCGGCTTTTAACATGCCCGGCATGGCGGGCTATGGCGTGCAGCATCCAAAATTCTGTGATGGTGAGTTCCACGGGCTGTTGCTGCCAGGTAACGGTCATGCGGTTGGTGTCCATACAAAGTGCGCCGCTTTCCAATATATCCTCTTGATTTACTGGCATTTTAAGTAATTCTGTACGGCGAAACAGGGCGGCAATTCTGGCCAGTAAATGAGGCAAACTAATGTCTTTGGTCAGATAATCATCTGCCCCCATACGCAGTCCACAAATGGTGTCGTAATCGTTGTCTCTGGCGGTAAAAAATATGATGGGCAATGAGGGCGACAACCCCCGCAGTTGTTGGCATAAGGTAAATCCGCCATCAATTTCTTCTTTCAGGCCTATGTCGATGATGGCCAGGTCGGGCAGTCGTTGCTGGAACGCCTGTGAGGCGCTATTGCGATCTTCATAGCACAACACATCGTAGCCTTGCTTGTTGAGAGCGGCTCGATAATTGTCTCTAATGGCGGCATCATCTTCCACCAGTGCAATTCTTTTGGACATATAAATAATGGATCCAATTTAACGTAACGGGTTTACTATCGAGATAGCAAGAAGTCATTAATTAACATGTGAATGCGTTGCTCTTGATAGTCTTCCAGATTGACATAAAACATCAGCAAAATCGCTGTTATGATACTTAATACCCAAACTCCTTTTCTCGCTTTATTGCTCATCCTCTTTCTCACTCACTATTATTAAGCTGCAAAGTTCAACACACTCTTGTATGGACTGTAAGAATAATAAAAAATTCTGTCTGAACCAGAGATAAATGCTGGAACGGAGCAATTTCCATTTTTTCGCCACATTTGCGCCCGTTAATGCCATGATTTGGCTCACTTTTTCTACTCCATTATTTCGCCACATTTATTCTGAATATTGCCATTTTTTCTCCATGCCTTAGCCATCAGTCGAGTTTTAAATAGTTATCAAACCAAGCAAAACCAAACAGGTGACTTATGACATTGAAGACTTTGAATAAAACACTGATTGCTATTTCTTTATGCGCCTCTTTTTCCACTGTGGCTGAATCCAGCGAGGAGCTACATGAGGTATCAACGCAAGAGGAAGAAAAACACGTATTGATTGGGTTGGGCAGTGGGGCCGCCATTGGTGCCAGTGTTGCCGGTCCCGTTGGGGGTATTATTGGCGGCATCGTTGGCATCTTTATCGGCGATGATATCAATAGCCAAAATCGCGCAGATGACCTTCAGGTAAAACTTGTGCAATCGGAATCGCAACTGCTCGCTTTGCAGCAAGAATATGAGCAAACTTTGACGGCTTTTAAACAACTAAAAGCGCAGCAAAACGGCATTCAAGTGGCGGCATTGCAGCGCGAAGTCGCTCCTGTTGAACTCTCAGAGCTATTAGATTCGAAAGCGAACATTCAATTCAAAACGGCATCATGGCAGCTTGAGCAACATTATGTGGAGCAACTGGATAAAGTGGCTGAGCAACTACAACGCGACCCTAAGTTGGTGGTGCAATTATTCGGCTACGCGGATCGCCGTGGTGACGAAGAGTACAACCTGACATTGTCTGAAAAGCGAGCGGACCAGGTTAAGCGTTATTTGCTTTCTCGTGGTGTGCAGGCGGTGCAGATTGAAACAGCAGGCTATGGCGAAGCGCAACCCGTTGCCGCAAAACAAACTTGGGAAAATGACTTTTTCGACCGTAGAGTGGTGGTGCGTCTGACTTCTGAAGACGCGGTGATGACTGCAAAACAATAGGGGAATTATTGTGCGCTGCATTCATTATCAGTGGGGGGCGAAAAACTCGTCCGCCACCACTTTGCGGGCTTTTTGTAAGCAACCACGGAGGACGATGCCGCCAGGCATCGTCCTCTTCCTCATAGCATTGCTTTGCCATCCCTATTTGGCCGGGGCTGAGGAGTCAACTAAGAAACAGTCGGAATGGGAGCTGTCTATCGCCAATGGTATGTTGGTTTTTAAGCAGGAAACTACGACACATAAAACCGACAACGAAGCAAAAATCGATGGTACAACAGCTGAAGAAGACAGTGCGTCAGAGTTTGTTTTACCGGGAGAGGCCGAGGAAGAACAGGCATCACTTTTTTTGCTCGCGACAGAATCTCGATTTCAAACTGAGGTTTCCGGTATTGTTGCCCGCTCTACACTGACTCAGACTTTTCGCAATCCCGGTGCTGATTGGTTATCTGGTCAATATCAATTCCCGCTACCAGAAAGTGCAGCAGTGGATGCGTTGAAAATACGTATTGGAAAACGCGAGATTGTAGGACAAATACAGGAAAAGCAAAAAGCCAAAGCTAACTTTCAGCGAGCTAAAGCAGCAGGTAAAAAAGCTTCATTGGTGAGTCAACAGCGGCCCAACTTATTTACCACTGCTGTGGCAAACATTGGCCCTTATGAAGAAGTGGAAATTGAAATTCAATTTCAGCAACAGGTGCAGTTTGATGCTGGTGAATTTCGCTTACGCCTGCCTACCACGGTGACGCCGCGTTTTGGTGGAAACTTTGAATTTGAAGAAGGGATATCCCAGCTGGCAGCGCAACCGAATGTGTTTGATTTTACGCTCATGCTCAATGCCGGCTCAGAACTCGATTATCTGCGCAGCCTACACTATGTGGCAGAGACAGAATCTCAGGGAAATCATCAGTGGCGTTTAACCGCTCAGGCAGGACAAACACCTGACAGGGATGTGGAGCTTGTGTGGCGCTACAAGAATCAGCAACCGGAAATTTTGCATTTCAGCGAATCCAGGCGTGACGGTGAGTATGGGTTATTAATGTTGGTACCCGGTATTAAAGGGCCTGAACAGACAATAGCAAGAGACATCACCTTTGTTATAGACACCTCATCATCCATGGGTGGGCCTGCTATCAGACAGGCCAAATCGGCATTACTCAGCGCCATAGAACAGCTCAATGAAGAAGATAGTTTTAATATTGTGGAGTTTAACAGTCATGCGGACTCATTGTGGACTTCTGTGCTGCCAGGCAGTGAACGCAATCGCCGAGCGGCTGTTGACTATGTTCAGCAATTGGAAGCTGAAGGGGGCACCAATATCTACGAGGCATTAGATCGCGCCTTGTCGGTGCAGCGCATAAGTGACAATTTACCGCAATTGGTTTTTATCACAGATGGTGCCATTGGATACGAAGATGACTTGCTGACGCGACTCAATGAGCAATTGGGTGACGCCCGACTTTTTACTGTGGGTATCGGTGCTGCTCCGAATAGTTATTTTATGGTGGAAGCGGCAAGGGCGGGACGAGGAATCTACACCTACATAGCTCAGCAAGACCAGGTGCACAGTCGAATGGGGGAGTTGTTCGATAAGTTGGCCCAACCTGTGTTAAGAAATATTGAGGTTGATTTAGCCGTAGAGGCCGAAATTTATCCTGAACCCGTTCCCGACTTGTATCAAGGCGAACCACTAATGATAAGTTATAAATCGCCGATGCCGGTGATGGATATCAAAGTCACGGCTGATACTCAGAACGAACCATGGCAGGTGCTTTTGACCAGAGAGTTTGCGTCGCAGCATGCAGGTCTTGCCAAACATTGGGCGCGCCAGAAGATCACCAGTTTAATGCGGTTGCAACGAACACATCAAAATTCTGATGCCGAGACGAGAAAGAGAGTATTGGAAACGGCACTGGAGCATGGTTTGGTGAGCCCTTATACCAGTTTAATTGCCATTGACCACCAAAGTGCCCGTTATCGTTCAGAAGATGCCCGCTTGATAGCCAACTTGCCGGCGACCGCACTCGGATCGAGTCAACACCTGGCAATTGCTATCTTTTTACTGGTCATCGCGGCTTTGTTAACACTCTGGCATGGAATGGAGTTTACCGCTCACAAAACAAAGGGCCGGGTTTATGTTGCGAAGTGATTTTTATTACCCTGCCAAAAGGCGTTTTCTGAACTGGCGCAAGCTGGCAATTATTGTGTTATTGGGTTTATCAGCATGGCAATTTGGCCAGGGAGCCTGGATTCATACAAAAGCCATAGTGGCACAATTGTTAATCGCGAAATCCTGGCAGGAAACTTTGGCCACTGAGCAAAGGGTTCCGCCCTGGCCATGGGCAGACACCTGGCCTATCGCCAGGTTAAGTATTCCTGCTCACGGTAAGCCAATCTATGCCTTAGCGGGTAGTTCCGATGCTATTATGGCGTTTGGCCCCGGTCATCTCGTGCAATCGGCTTATCCGGGTCAACCGGGTAATAGCGTTTTTGTCGGACACCGGGACACCCATTTCGCCATTTTGGAATCGGTTCAGGATAACGATCTGATTGAGGTAGAGACGCTGCATGGTACAACGCTGTATCGCATAAACTCTGTGCGTATTGCTCATGAGTCACAAGCGTGGGCTGTGGAAAACACCTTGGATGCAACACTCACTTTAATTACTTGTTATCCCTTTGATTCCTTAATGGCTGACACTGATTTGCGTTACATAGTCACTGCTATAAAAGTTGAGTGACGTGCCTCTGTATTGCAACCTTAATCAGAAAATTTAACGGATACTTTCGTGCCGCCCAATTCTGATTGGTTGATCTCCAGCTGGCCTTGATAGGCGGCGGTTAAGTCCGATACAACAGCCAAGCCGATACCTTGGCCAGATTCATAACTATCCAGCCGCTGACCTCTTTCCAGCAGCAGGTGTTTCTTATCTTCCGGGATGCCGGGACCGTCATCACTAATGGCTATTTCCAAAAATTTTTCAGTCTTATGCACTTCAACCAATACTCGTGATTTTGCCGCTTTACAGGCGTTATCCATCAAGTTACCCAGCAACTCCATCAAATCAGTGGCATCGCCCTGGAATTCAGTATCAGGCTCAATATCGTGTTCAATCGCAATAAATTTATCGGCATACACTTTTTCCATAGCATCTGTGAGCTTATTGACTACGGAGCTGACTTGGGTGCTCTGATTCCAGCGACTACCGGCACCGGCCACAGCTCTTTTTAATTGGCGTTGAATGATTTGATCAATTTGAACTACGGGTTCACGACCTTCTTCCGGCAAAGACTTCATACCCGAAAGTACGGCCAACGGAGTCTTCAGGCTATGGGCGAGGTCTCCCAAACTGTTTTTATAGCGTTCTCGTTGATTTTCTTCGGTACTTAACAGGTGATTCAGACTGTTTTTTAACGTTTCCAGTTCTGGAGGATAGTGACTAGCAATACGTCGATTGCTGCCTTTCTCAATTCCGGAGATCTCCTTTTCCAGGCGGTTAATGGGTTTGAGCGCGGTATTTAACGTAAACAAAAGTAATAGCAGTAAAAGTGCTGCGATAATCGCTAGCCAGTTTAACAAGGTGGATTCAAATCGGGCGATTTCTTCATCATAAGCCGATTTATCCATGAACACGTGAAAAGCCACTGGGGACAATCCCAAATCCGTCTCGAATTCGGCTGTGTAACTGTATCGGAAATAGTGCCTGTTGCCCTCATCATCAGGTAAGGTTTCAAAGCGTGACTTACCGGGGACTGGAAAGGAGATTATCTCCGGCCACTGCCAATTGATAGCTGACATGGATTTCCATACCACCTTGTCATAATTGTGAATAACAGCGTAAATACCCGAGTCAGGTAGATTGAACTCGCCGTGGATCATCAGTTCCGGCATGTAAACTTCTTTGCCTTCAATCTCGAATTCAGAAATCAAAGTCAGGCTTAATAATCGTAGACGCTCAAAGGTGGCCTGATGGATGCTGGCTGCATAGGCCTGCTGCAACGCGTAGTTCATTAATGGAATGAAAAACAGCAGCGCAATGAGCGCTGCTGCGAAAGTTCTGACTTTTAACGAGATTGGGCTCATAATTGCCGATTGATACGGTAGCCTCTTCCACGCAGGGTTTCTATGGGTTTGTAGCTGTTTTCCGGATCCAGCTTTTTGCGTAATCTACCCACAAATACTTCAATAACGTTGCTGTCTAAATCAAAATCTTGATCGTAAATATGTTCAGTAAGTTCGGTTTTGGAAATGATTTTCTTAGGATTCATCATCAGGTATTCCAACACCTTGTACTCATAAGCTGTTAAATCAAGGACTTCGTCGCTAACGAATACTTCTTGGGTTACTGTGTCCAGTGTAATTGGACCTACCTGCACTTTAGGACTGGACTGTCCGGAAGCTCGTCGGATAAGGGCATTAACTCTGGCTAATAATTCTTCTTCCTGGAAAGGCTTCGTCAAATAATCATCAGCACCCGCATCTAAGCCTTCGACTTTTTCCTGCCAGCGATCTCGAGCGGTCAGGATGAGTACCGGACAAGCGATATCCTTTTGGCGAATCCTTTTTACTAACTCAAAACCGTCTAATTCAGGTAATCCGACATCCACAATGGCGGCGTCATAGGGATATTCTTCAAATAAAAACAGCGCTTTTTTACCATCGTCTGCCAAATCAACACTGTACCCTTGTCTTTGCATCAATTGATCCAGTTGCGTTAACAAACGGGCATCATCTTCTACAATTAAGATCCTCATTAACCTCTTTCCTTGTCTTGTGTTGTTTTTCGTTGAATTTCGATGAAGATAACTCTGCCAGAACTTTGTAAAATTTTGACCCGGTATCTATTGCCATGAGCTTCTACTTTTAAAACTCGGCCCGTAACCTGTCGTTGCGCCAGCTTGGCGGCTTCCGCTTTATTGCTGGCTCCTTCATTTGCCATTGCGGGTAAGCCAGTTACCAGCATTGTTATAAGCAAAAAAAACTTTAAAAACTGCATTCAATATTCCGAAAAATCAGGTTGATGTACATCAGATAATTCACATTTTTAATCCTGTTGGACTGACATCAACCTTTAGTGTAACCACTTCTGTTCAATTGTACATGGGCATCAGGTGAACCTGTAATCTGATTTTTCTACCCGGGTGCTCATGAGTAAAGGTGGTAAAATGCTCACCTTTGTAGCGGTAGGTTACTTCATAACCTTTTAATCTTCTCTTACGTTTATCATGGTGTGAAGAATATTCACAGCGGTGATCATAGTGTCTGGTGTGTGCATGACGGGTGTATACTTTATGATCATCGCCCAGCTCATGGCCAATAACCCCCCCAACGACGGCACCAGCAACGGTAGCCACATCTCGATTTCTACTGCCTTTTCCTAATTTATTGCCAATAACACCACCTACAACGGCTCCGGTTACCGTGGCCAGAGAATTGTGTTGTTTGTATCTTGATGAGTAGTGGCCCTTGTGATAGTGATTACAATCTCGATTGTGATGAGAATAATGGCCATGAGTTTTATGATAAACAGGAATAACTTTAATCACTCTGCCATAGTCGTAATAGCGACTATCGTGGCCAGCTATTGCCGATTGACTGAATAATAAAACCGCAGAAACCAAACCGATTAATAAGCTTTTCATAATCATACTCCTCAGTAGATATTGAAAGTGTAGGCTTACGTGACTGAATCACTGCTGAACTTTTATTAATCAGTGAAGGGGGGAGGTTTATTTGCCCAGATAACAAAAAAGGAGCCGCCTGACTCCTCCTAAATACACTGCCAGGCCTTTGCTCAGGCTTTGCCCATTGGGTTGTCACAATCGGCAAATACAGTGTGTTTTTTATTAAAGGTATATACGTGCACTGATAGTGGTACGCCTTTAATTTTATTCCACATATAGCGTTTCGCTGATGATGGGCACAAAGACATCTTTAAATACTTTTCTTGTTCGTCTCTGGACATGTTGAGCTTTTCGGGGATTTGAATGTACGCATTGATAGTACCATTTACAGCTTGTGCTCCTTGGTAGTACCAATCCCCACCCAGGATTGAGGTGCGGAAAGCGGCGTTAACACTCTTGAGCATAGGTTCGGTAACGGTTTCGTCAGAGTCAAAACTAATTTGTGTCGCAGCGCTGCTTTGCATACAGCCGGAACTGAGCAGTGAACTGCCTATGACAAACATGATACAGATTAACTTTGTGTATTGTTTTGAAATTGACCCTACTATGTTCATTGTTACAACTCAAAATTAAGGCATAGTGATATGGGTATCGGCCAACTTTAAAATCTCTAAAGCCCTTATTAAGGCTTAAATTGCATACTTGCTTACAATTTGGGGGAAAATTTTTATAAAAAAATGGGGATATTTTCTGGGGATCTGTGGTCTCAGCCACTATGTTATTAAAATGTTAATTGAGTTTTTAGCTGTATATGCAGTGGTTTTTTCAGTTTTTAAGTTTTCTTTGTCTTGGGCTTATTAAAGTTTTTTCCTATATCTTTTATCGCGGCGAGCCCGTTTGGCTAAGCCGCGAGCGCGAGGAATCAATGCAAGAGGTTAAGTTACTGGTACTGCTTAACCATACAAGTTTATTTGAGCCGCTGTTTATCCGATTTGCTCCGTGGCGCTTGATCTGGATGTTGGCTCACAAGTTGGTAATTCCCGGCGCTGATATCACCATGAAGCGTCCAATGGCAGGACGCATACTCAAAGCATTGATGCCAGGGTGCATTCCCATTACGCGTAAAAACGACCATTCATGGATGCACTTTTTGAGTCAGGTAAATGAGCAAAAGATAACCGCGATATTGCCAGAGGGGCGTATGAAACGCCGCAACGGATTGGACAAGTTCGGCAAGCCAATGTCAGTGAGGGGCGGGGTTGCTGATATATTGGAATGTCTGAATGAGGGAAAGATACTATTTGTCTATTCTGGTGGGCTGCATCATATCCAGGCTCCGGGAGATAAATGGCCTAATCTTTTTAAAACCTTGCGGGCCAACATGGAGTTGGTGAATATTCAGGATTATAAACGTCAGTTTAGTGAAAAAACTGATGATCTGGTGGCCAGACATAACGCATTTAAAGTCCAAGTGATTGAAGATATGAACCGTCGCCTGAGTGAGTGTGTACCACAAAGTTAAGATGCAACGGTGGATTATAATTACAAAACGGACCTGAAGGTCCGTTTTGTATTCTTGTACAGCCGCACGGGACTACTGGTTTTTGTGAAAGTCCCAAGCTGTCTGGATGATTTCTTCCAGGTCCAGGAATTGTGGCTGCCACCCCAGCTCTTTTTGAGCGCGTGTTGAGTCAGCAATGAGTTTTGGTGGATCACCCGCGCGTCGTTCACCTAAATCAAAGGGTATTGCTTTACCCACCACTTTTTCGGCGGTGCGGATAACATCCAACACGCTAAAGCCATTACCAATACCCAAGTTATAACGATGTGCACCGGCATGCTTTTCGATATATTCGAAGGCTTTATAGTGAGCGCTGGATAAGTCGTTGACATGAATGTAATCGCGAATACAACTGCCATCCGGAGTAGGGTAGTCGGTGCCAAATACCTTTAATGACGCGTCCGTTTGTCCTAATACCGATTTTAAAATATTTGGGATCAGATGAGTCTCGGGATCGTGCATCTCACCAATTTTTCCCGATGGGTCAGCGCCTGCCGCATTAAAGTAGCGTAAACATACGGAACGCATACCGTAGGCATCGGCATAATCGCTTAAGATTTTCTCTACCATTAATTTGCTTTGGCCATAGGGGTTAATAGGATTCGTTGGGTGACTCTCATCAATTTCTTCAGATTCTGGTATTCCAAAGGTTGCAGCAGTAGAGCTGAAAATAATCTTGTCGTGGCCAGTTTGTAGCATCACATCGAGTAAATTGAGAGTACCTGTGACGTTGTTGCGGTAATAGATTTTAGGATCCGTTTTAGATTCACCCACCAGGGATTTAGCACAAAAGTGGATAACACAGTCGAAGGGGCCGAAATCGTCAAATGCCGTTTTTAATACTGTAGTATCCAGAATATCAACATTGCGGAATTGCTCAGTCAACAGCAGCCCTTCGAAGCCCGTTGACAGATTGTCAAATACCACCACCTGGTGCTGATTATTTTGCAGGTAGTTCACCATGTGAGAGCCGATATAGCCGGCGCCCCCTAACACTAAAAACTTAGCCATTTCTTTCCTTTTATTTAAAGCTTGATATTACAAATATTGTTGTCTTGCTCTGTCCAGCTGTGTCTGTGTTTGTGTGACATTTCTGGAGCCCATAAATTGAGTAAAGATATCCATAGCTGCTTTTGCCATGTCATCGTTCGTATCTCGGTCAAAAAACTGTGACACCCCTTCTGCCGCTCCCAGCGTCACAGTACCTTGCTGGATAAAATAATCATTGCTGGTGGCGCTTTGAGTGTTGGGTGGAATAGTGCCGAGCATCTGGTTAAATTCCTGCTGAAAGCCTCTGCCAGCCAGCACTTCGATAAATCTGCGGGCTGCAGCATTATTTTTGGCATACTCAGGTATCATAAAGACGTCTAAGGGAGCTTCTTCATATAAAGGAACGGAATCATCAATTACCGGGAAGCGGAAAAAGCGAAAATCTTCTTTTAAGGTGGGCGGCATGGCACCCGCAAAGAAGTTGCCCATTAAGGTCATGCCTGCCATTTTATGATAAAGGAATGGCATTGCCTGGTCCCACTTCCATTTGTTGTATTGAGTAACGAAATAGTTCTGGTCTAGCAGGCCTTTCCACAAGTTCAAAACTCGGGTGACCCTATCGTCCATAAAGGACTCTTCGCCTTTTAGCAGGCGCTGATGAAACTCCAGACCGTTTACGCGTAGATTCAGGTAGTCAAACCAGGCTAGCGTAGGCCATTGGTATTTGGCACCTACCGTAATTGGCACTATGTTATTAGATTGCAGTACGCGACACACATTGAGGAATTCATCCCAATTTGTCGGAGGGCGAAGGTTCAACTTATCGAATAAGGATTTGCGGTAATAGAAACCCCATTGATAGTAGGAGATGGGGATACCGTATTGTTTTTCGTTCAGGGTTACAGCTCCTGTTGCACCTGCCGTAAACTTGTTGCGTAAATCATTGCCTTGCCACATGTCTGAAATATCTGCAATGTAGCCTTCTCGCACATATTGAAAGAGTCGTTCGCCACCTTGCCAGTTTAACAAATGCGGGCCATCACCATTTTGAAACCAACCCATCAGGGACTGTTTAAACTCCGCGTCAGGTTTAAAGTTGAGCTTCACTTTTATACCGGGATTGTCGCGTTCAAACTGTTGGGCGAATGACGTATAGAAAGCGCGTTGTGCACCTGAATTGGTGAGTATTCCCACTTCTATCTGTTGTGGACCGGAGATTTGTTGCGCTGTTGACGGCGATGCCATCAACGCGAGCCATAAGAAGCAAGCTGTCTTGATTACATTAACTATTTTTTTCATATGCTCAATTCGATCACAGTGATGCAAAGAAGTATAGGACATCATTGTTTTTTGCACCTTTTTAAATCTGAAGTGCTTGTTTTGTATGAGTTAGTGTATCATTGCAGAGTCTTATATAAGATACAAATGAATGTTGAGTTAAACTCCATGAAAATTTCAATTTGGACTATGCTTAACATTTAGTTAACAGGCATCTTGCCTACAACAAACACAGCATTCGCAAAAATTAAGGTTGGAGTTCTGTAGTGAGCTTAAGAAGAAGAATTAATATTGCTTTACTGATTGCACTGGTTAGCACACTTTTTATCTACGCATTTATTGATACCTGGCTGAGTCAAAGTGCATTGGAGCAGCGGATTGAGCAAAACGCGGAAAGTTCGGAAAAACGCCTCGGGATCACTCTTGCTGATTCTATGTGGAACTTTAATGTCGCTTCGGCAGAAAAAATTGCCATGGCGGAATTGGGCACCAATGATTTGGTGGGGTTAACGGCCTACAACCTTGAAAAAGATATTTTGTTTAGCATTCAGTGGGATGCTGAAAACAATCGTGCCACCACAGGCTCCTACGATGGGGATGTGTTGTTTACCAAAGAAAAAGACATTGTCTACGAAGATGGTGACGAAGAGTTCAAAGCCGGCTCTGTGCGCCTGTATTTTTCTGATGACTCCTTGGATGCCGCTTTTAGCCGTTCGGTGCAACGCAGTTTTTACCAAATTGTTATCCTCTCCGTCATACTGCTAACGGTGATGGGATTTCTAATTAATTTCCTGATCATTACGCCACTGGAAACTATCACTGAGCGGGTGAACGATATTGCTCAAGGAGATGGTGATCTCACTAAGCGGGTTAAAGTCATCTCCTCTGGTGAGTTGGCCGCTTTGGCAGAAGGCATTAACCACTTCATTGAAAATGTACACAACATTGTTAAAGATATATGTAAGGTATCCAACACCCTGGATAAATCTTCTGAGGCCAGTCGCCATGATATTGTTGAATTGAATAATCTGGTATCTGATCTCAATGAAAAAGTGGTGCACATTGTTCAGTCTATGCAGGAAATGAGTGTCACTTCTAAAGACGTTGCCAATCAAGCCGCAGGCTCTGCTGACGTGATGCAAGAAACCACTCACATGGCTGAACAAGGCTTAACCGATGTTAAGATGGCCAATACCAAAACTCAGGAGTTGGCTGAGAGTGTTAAAGCTACAACAGATAAAACCGCCAAACTTGATGAACATGCCCAGTCTATAGGCGCTGTAGTGGACGTGATAAAGAGTATCGCTGAGCAGACCAACTTACTGGCACTAAATGCGGCTATTGAAGCTGCCAGAGCGGGTGAGCAGGGACGAGGTTTTGCAGTGGTTGCAGACGAAGTTCGCACACTGGCGCAGCGTACCCAAACCTCTACTGGCGAGATAGAAGAGATTATTGGCCAGTTGCAATCTCAAGCGAAAGACACTCATGCCATAATGAACAGTGGTTTGGGCCAGGCAAAAGATAATGTGCAATCGGTGGCTCAGGCAGGGGAAACTTTTGCGGATATTGAAAATGCAATCACCAGAAACCTCGACAGTGCCACTATG
The DNA here is from genome assembly GCF_056160305.1 of Planctobacterium sp. AWM4_229. Classification (NCBI taxonomy): domain Bacteria; kingdom Pseudomonadati; phylum Pseudomonadota; class Gammaproteobacteria; order Alteromonadales; family Alteromonadaceae; genus Planctobacterium; species Planctobacterium sp. AWM4_229. The sequence continues at coordinate 82,344 of NZ_JBSWWX010000011.1, forward strand.
ATTGCGACAGCCGCAGAAGAGCAAAGCCAAACATTGACCTCCATGGAAGCCAATATTGAGTTTATTAAATCTGCCAATGACAGAACGCTGGAGATTGCGCGTAAGAGTGCGTCCAGTAACGAATCTATGGTCGGGTTGAGTCGCGAAGTTGCGGCCTTGGTAGAGAAGTTTAAGATATAGCTAATGGTTCAAAAAAGCCGGATTCAGTGACACTGATCCCGGCTTTTTTATTTGGCACTCTATTACAATTAAACCTTTTTGAGCCTCAGCAATAAACCTGTTTCAGGGTAAAGTACCGGCAGTTGTAATCCATGCTGATTTAGCCAGCCACCACTGACTTCTACAACTTTGGTCATCCACTCTGGTCTTTGCTTCATGGCATAACCGATATTGTCTTCCTGAATAAGCACTTCAACACGGTAAACAGCCTTGCTATCCAGGTAGTGCAGTGGAATAGCGCCCGGTACCGAAAATCTGGGCATGGCTGTCTGTAAAAAGGCCACAACCGCTTCACTGCTGTCGTGATTGACTGCAAGCCAGGATTTGATGGTTTCATCTGCCGGGTGGTCGAGTCGCAAAAAACGTCCCTCGGTGTCGTGTAATATTGGACGCAAAGACTTATGCAGTGCTACATATTCAGCAAATTCAGCACTCTCTTGCTCACTGGCTTTCACAGGATCCAATTCCAGACCCAGGTGACCAAACAAGGCCACAATTGCTCTGAATTGACTGTTGTGGCGTCTGTGGGTTGTATGGGCTTCATCGGAACCAATATGCGCTCCCATTAGCTCTGGGGGAAAGAAAGTACTAAATCCTGATTGAATTGTTACTCGCTCAAGGGCGTCATTGCAGTCGGATGTCCAGAAGCGGTGGGTATGTCTTAAAACTCCCATATCCACACGTCCACCGCCGGAAGCACAGCTTTCGATTTCCACTTTAGGGTGTTTCTCCCTTAGCGCTGATATCAGGCGATAAAATGCGCGAGTTTGACCGCTGGTTCCGGGCTTTCCTTCATGGGCCGCCTGCACAAATTGGCGATTCATGTCCCATTTGACATAGGCGATATCATGGGCGGTCAGTAATTCATCCAGATAGTTAAAGATTGTGTCGTAAGCCTCTTTTATCTGCAGGTTTAAAACATGCTGATAACGCCCTAATGGGGCATCATAACCTTCCAACTTCATAGCCCAATCAGGGTGAGCGCGATAGAGATCAGAATCGGGATTGATCATTTCCGGCTCTACCCAGATACCAAATTCCATGCCATTGGCCTTGACGGCATCAATAACTGGTTTCAGGCCATTGGGATATTTAACGGTATCCAGCTGCCAATCTCCTAATGCTGCACGTTCGCCATTTCGTCCTCGAAACCAGCCGTCATCAAGAACAAAGCGCTCAACACCAATTTTAGCTGAAGCTTCCACCATTTTGATGATGTAGTCTGGGTCGTGATCAAAGTATATGCCTTCCCACGTATTTAGTATCACCGGACGAGGTTTGTTTTCTGGCCAGTTGATAATGGCACTGCGAATAAACTGATGAAAAGCCTGACTGATATCATTACTGCCGTGATCAGAACGACTCATAAACAAGCGGGGTGTTTGATATTTTTCACCTTTATTCAGACAGACCTCACCGGGATGCAATAGCTCTCCGATTTGTACCATCTGGCGTCCATCACTGGTTACTTCAAAGTTGAAACTGTGATCGCCACTCCAGGCAAGGTGTAAACCCAGAACTTCACCATAGCTATTGGAAAACCCCGGACAACCAATCAACCAGAATGGTGATTTTTGATGGGAAGTACGGCCATGGCGACTTTCGAGGCGAATAGAACCGTGTTTGAGCACGCTATCATGTTCCTGAAATTCCTGGCACCAGCGACCACCGAATGATCTGAGTTGGTTCAGACGGTGTGGCACAGGCACGGTAAGCACCAGTCGATTGAGGTTATACGCTTCCTCGGACAGGTTTTCCAGGGTGCTATGCCAGCTTACCATACCCGTGGCTTCATCAAGGCATACGTCTATAGTTAGCCCCAGTTGCGCCACTTTGTCCTGATAGATAAATTGCACACTCTGTGGATTAACAACTGCGTCTTGTAATTCAAAAACAGGTGACCAATCTTTGCCATTGCGATGGCCTTGCAATCCGGGTGTACAAAACAAACCTGTACCAGCATCCATAGTCAGTGAAAGTGGCGGAACCACGTCCAGGCTCCCCTGAGGTACTGGTGTATTAATTGCGCCATCAACACCTTGTAAGTTTTCTAATTTGCTACCCCAGTGGATAAGCTCCGGAATGCCATTTAAAGTGCTAAATATTAATTCGCTCTGGCTTCCTGATAATCGAATGGCTTCTTGCATTTATTAAACTCCGAGGATCAGCCGTTAGATTTTGCTTCGGTAATTTTTACACTAATCACCCGCTCTTTCTCTGAACTTGATTGTGCGTCGAAGCGCACTAAACGGTTGAGCTGAAACAGAGAAAATAGCATAGCGTGGAGCACAGTAACGTAGCCCTTTTTATGAAATTCCACCATTTTCTCAGCGGGCAACGCCAACAATTTTTCTTCATCTACTGTGTGTAATCCATGTAAGTTCTGTTTGCTGTCGTCGCCAAACGTGAGCACCAGATCAATGCTTTTGATCAGTCCAAGTTCTTCCAGTTCTTTGGTCATCAGGTAGGTTTGATAACCCGCTTTTAAATCGCCGTCGATCAAATGACGGATTTGGGCCAACAACTCGGATTCTTTACCTTCATCATCAAACAGTGCTACACCATCTTCTGACTGCAGTAAATCCGAATCAGGATCTATTCCCAGTGTATACGTATTGCTGTCTGCGTGACGCATAGGAAAAACCGGGCAGGTTTGCAAGCTTACGGGGGTATAAAGCCCTTGCCATTGCTCGTCTCTTACCATGGCGTTGAGGCCATTTCTAAGGGTCATTAAGGCGGCGATGCTCCATTGTCCTGTCGTGGCACTGCGGGTAAAAAACACAGGAAGGTCGCAGGCTGATTGTGGTACTTCCTGGGCTGTGATGTTGACAATCTGTTGCCGGGCTGCCACCAAGGCAATGTTATTTTTCGCTAGTCTTAAGCCCTTGTGTTGTTGGGCTGATAATTCGATGAGTTCACTCATAAACTAATATCCTTTAGTGGTTGGTGTGTGCCAACCAGTTTTTTATCATGTCTCGATGTTTTGGAAGCGTGCGTAGCATTTGTTCTGTTACTTGCCTATTGCGCTGCAATATTTTTTCGGCTTGGGGCTTTTTGTCTAATAACCAATGCTGTTTATTAAATTCGGGTCTGAATCCCATGCCATAGATGACGTATTGGTAACTGGCAGCGGGAAAGAGTTCCAATGCTGAATCAAAATCACCCACCACCGGACCTCGATATTTCCAACGTTCAAGATCTTCCAATAGTGAATCGGGCAAGGTGTTAGGGTCTGTATGTGTCCGCCAGTAATCTTCTTGACGTTGGGTTAGCATGTAATGCAATTTAAGGAAATCCAGTATTCTGCGCCAACGGTATAGCATTTGCTGATTAAAGCGTTTTGCGGCTAATTCATTGTGAGCTTTTTCAATTGGCCAATTCTCTGCCAGGAAGCGCGCGGATATCTCGATAAGCATCAAAGCTGTGGCCTCCAAAGGCTCCACGAAGCCTGCAGCTAAGCCAATGGCCATACAGTTGTTTTTCCAGAAAATCTCACGATGACCAGATTGGAATGGGATCTTTTTTACTTGCAGGCTATCTGCATCTTTCCCGACATAATCTGCCAGTGTTTTCAGGGCTTCTTGTTCTTCACAAAACGCAGAACTGAATACATATCCCACACCGCGTCGATTGGTTAAGCCGATGTCCCAAGTCCAGCCTGCGGTTTGTCCGGTGGCTATGGTATGTGAAGCAATAGGCGTATTATCGGACGAGTAGGGGACTTGCACTGCCAGTGCTGTGTCATTGAATAGCACATCTTGCGTAGATTTGAATGGAACCCCTAAGGTCTTGCCTAACAATAATGAGGAGAAGCCGGTACAGTCCACAAAAATATCTCCCTCTAGCGGCGGGATATTTTGCTCATTAAACGTCAAACGCTGGATATTACCTTGCACATCCTGTTCAACCGAGTTAACGGTGGCAATCAGGTGTTTTACGCCCAACCTTTCAATGCAATGTCGTTTCAATAATTGTGCAAATGCTCCAGCATCTAAGTGATATGCGTAATTGCACTGTCCCTGAAACTCCTGTTCCGCCAGTGTTCTTGGTGCCAGGCCTGCTTCGCACACGTGGTGCTGGAAATTGGATTGTTCCGCAAATTTATCAATATCAGCCACATAAGGAGCTAAATCAATATTGCCGTAGCCCAACGGAAAGGTAAAAGGGTGGTAGTAAAACTCGTTTTCGGGTTTGACCCAATTTACAAATTTACCCCCTTGTTTGAAGGCGGCATGACACTCGCGAAAAAACTCACTTTCTTTTATACCAATACTGCGCAGTGTGTTTTTCATGGTAGGCCAGGTACCTTCACCCACCCCCACGGTGGGAATATCGGAAGACTCTACCAAGGTGACTTTTATGGAATCGGGAGTGTGGCAATTGTGATGTGCAGCGACTATGGCTGCAGTCAACCAACCTGCTGTGCCACCGCCCACCACAACAAGCTGTTTGTTCAGGTTGCTTTGTTGATTCATAAACTCATTCATTTTTTTAAATGCTGCTGCGGAAATATAAACATGTTGAGCTGCTTTTGGACAGAAAAAAAGAGTCCGAAAATCGGACTCTTTTGATTGTCTCTAGTATTAAAACTTCTGGTTCATCGTGTGATTAGAAGTTGGCTCTTACGCCCAATGCATAACGAGAACCATTGTCTTCAATGTTGTAAACCTGAGTTTCGTAACGTCCGTATTGCTCAAGCTCTTCTTCGGTAATATTGATACCTTCGAAGAATACCGTAAAGGTTTCATTGATATCGTAACTAGCACTGATATCCCATTGGCCAAATGTGCCAGTATTTACTGGCTCGCCATTGAAGCCATTGTCTAAGCGACGTAAGAAACCTTCGCGATTGTTAAACGCAACCCGTGCCTGGAATCCGTCTTTCTCATAGAACACAACCGCATTTTGAGAGTCACCTAAACCTTCGATAGCAAAACCAGATTCGTCATCGGTATCACTATCCACTTTGGTAGCGTTTAAGCTAACACCAAAACCGTTTTCCCAAACATGGGTCCAGGCAATCTCCAAACCGTTGATGGTGGCATCAACACCGTTTGAAGGTCTGGATACCGTGTACACCTCACTTTGACCATTGAGTTCTTCGGTGGTAGGTATTGCGGCAGCAATTTCGGGTGTGGTTGTGGTCAGGTCACACAATGCAGAGCTTGAAGGATCACAGTAAAAATCCGGTCCTTGACGATTGGTCAATGCATAGGTTTCAGAGAAGGTACCTAGTGATATAAAGCCTTCTACTTCTTTTCTGAACATGGCGATGGTGAACGCGCTGGCGTCATCGTAATACCATTCGAACGAGATATCGTAGTTGTCTGATTCGATTGGGTTCAGGTTGGGGTTACCACCTGAAGCTGTCAGGTTCTGACGTCTTGGCTCACCAAAAATAGTGGCTGGCGATAGTTCTGCCATAGTGGGACGAGTTAAAGAGTCATAAGCAGCAAAGCGAACGATCATGTCATCAGCCACTTCCAGCTTAATGTTCAGGTTGGTAAGCAGATCTGAATAGCTACCGCCATCAGAAATCGCTTGCTCGGCACCAAATACGTTGGCAAACAACGTCAAGTCGGTTGTAGGCACAACGTCTACGATTGGTGCCTGAACAGCGGCAACATCGATACTGGTTTCTGCGTATCTGGCACCTACATTTACGGTCAATGGCATATCACCCAAGTCATAGGCGAAGTCAAAGTCCATGTACAAAGAGGTGACGTCTTCGTTAATGGAATAGCGATTACCTTGCAGCGTTGGCGTAATCGGGTTACCTGTACTGGCAAGATATTCGACGTGTGCATCACCGTCATAGGTGTACCAGGTATCAATCAAACCACTAAAGAAGTTTTGCGCGGTAAACGGCATAACCGCACCATCTGGTGCTGCAGTACCATATCCGCAGAATGCGCATTGGTTACCAAAGATTTGGAAGGAATTCTTTTCGCGTTCTTGACGTAACACACCAAAACGACCTTTGGTCCAGGTATCAGAGTCAGGTGTATATTCGAAATCGGCTTTGAACTCGGTGATTTCGTCTTCGTCAGTAAAACGGTTACCTTTTTCATTGTAGTGCATGCGGGCAAGGCCTGCATCAGGTAAGTTGCCGTTGCCAAAGCCATCGTGGGTTACAGTAGGTGTGCCACCGCGACCATCAAACTGATAACTATTGATAATCCCGATAACGTTGAAGCGGTCACGACCGGCACGGTCATTTTCAGCTTCAGAAGTATGGGCATCAAAGGTAGCAGTTAACTGATCATTAATGGCCCACTCTACATTCAGGCCGACACCACTGTTGTTGATGTCACGAGAATTACGGGTGTGGGATACAAAGTCAGTAGCGGGGTTACCACTGCTTCCAAAGGCATTAACGTCCTGAGTAAAGAACACGGCAGTATTGGTAGCTGCATCCACTTCTACCTGGTTGATACGATCTGGTTCAAACCAAGAGGCCAGGTCGGTCACCAGTGAGTCAACTTCAAATTTAGAGATGTAACCATCTAAAGTTACAGTGACTTCATCAGATGGGGCAAACTGGAATACCAGATTAGCGTTAGTGCGGGTTCTTTCTTGCTGATCTACAATTTGATCCCAGTTACGCGGCAGATATACATTGCTGGCCAGCACGGTTGTTTGTGGATTACCGTCAGCATCTGGGATAATCGCGCCGTTAGCATCACGCAAGGTGTTTGAAATGGTCAAACCCGGACGCCAGCCCGCAGTTTCTATTCTATTGATCTGAACGTCACGCTCTTGATGACTTACGGCCAATAAAGCACCCATTTTACCGTCATTCCAGGTATTACTTACTAAACCTGATACGGCGGGCGAGGTGTCTTCCGATAGGGTTTCGTACACGCCTTTGACTGAGGCTGTTGCACGGAAACCGTCAAAATCAAATGGACGAGCTGTTGTTACGCCAATCGTGGCACCGATGCCGCCTTCTTGCAGTGCAGAGTTACCGCTCTTGTAAACATTGGCTCCGGTAATTTGGTCTGCCGCTAAAACATCAAAATTGAATTCGCGGCCGGGGCTTTCCGTTGCTATCTGGCGACCGTTAACTAATACAGCATTAAATTGAGGACCTAAGCCGCGTACCGTGACTTGCTGACCTTCGCCGCCATCACGGTCGATTGAAACACCGGTGATACGCTGCAATGACTCTGCAACGTTAAGGTCTGGGAATTTACCCAAGTCTTCAGCCGCAATTCCGTCAGAAACAATCGCAGATTCTTTCTTGTCAGACATGGCTCGTTTTAATGAGCTTACGATACCTCTAACTTCGATGACTTCGACGTTGTCATCAGACTCTTGGGCCAAAGCCGCTGGAGCAATCATGCCCATGGCTGGCACTAACAACGCTGCTTTTACGGCAGAATTGATATAGCTACGCTTCATATGTGTGTCCTCAATTTAATAGGGTCTGCCCGGGACACTCGTATAAAGCGTCCTGGAAATTTCGAGATCATGGCGATTCCACAACCTCAAAAAACGGAGTGTACTTTTTACTTATACCGATCTCTGTATTTGGTACTTCACGTTTAAGTCTTCTATCTTTTATTTATTAACTATAGGTGCAATTTGCGAATTTTCTGCAAATTGCAATCATATTTAACTTATATAAGACCAAAGACTGTTGCATAAGATACATGTTAAAATTACGTAAAACAATAGATATCTTATATAAGATATGTTTTTATATAAGTCTGCCGCAAAGGTGGACTGCAGGTCTAAACCGTTGTGAGTATTTAAGTTGTTGATAGTAAAAGATAAATGTTATTTTTGCCCAAAACTTGATTTGCCAGGCGAAGCCAGCAAGAGAGTAAGAGCTTCGGTTTTCGTTAGTAAAATGTTACGAATTCTTGTTAATTTTTTGTCACCAGCGGTGGCTTTTTCCGGTGTTCGATTTTTTACAAGAATTGTGTTTTTTTCTGTTTTGTTGCTGGCGGGACCTGCTTCTGCTTCGGCAAAGAAAACAGATCCATCTGATATTTTGAAATTTGCCGTTATCGGGATTTCAGGACATCAGAGAGAAGTATTGTTGTCGATGGCTTATGAATTTGAGCAGCAACATCACAAAAAATATGTACGTTTACTATTTCTTGAAGATGCCACTTTGAAGCAAGAACTGCCTTTGTGGATGAGTGGTAAACAAGATGTGGACCTGGTGTTGTGGCAGGCGGGAGAGAGGTTGTTTCAATATGTTCGAAAGGAGCAAGTAACACAACTAAACGACTTCTGGAGGGCACAAAAATTAGCAGAGGTTTATCCTGAAACAGTGCTTCCTCTGGTTTCAGAGGGTAGTGATATTTACGCGATACCTGTGTCTTATTACAACTGGGGATTTTATTACAACAAACAACTGTTCGCACGTTTAGGGTTGCAAGAGCCGCAAACATGGGATGAGTTGTTACAAGCTGTCAAAGTACTAAGAGCCAATAATATTAATCCATTGGCGATTGCTACTAAAGAGCATTGGCCGGTAAGCGCTTGGTTTGAATACATTAATTTGCGCACCAATGGTTTGGCTTTTCACCAACGTTTAACTCAAGGGGAAGAAAGCTTTGAATCGCAAGAGGTTCAGGAAGTACTTAAAAAATGGGCGGAACTATTAGATGCGGCTCAGTATGCGCAAGAGCACCGTTTGTTACTTTGGCGTGATGCGATACCTGATTTATTTAGAGAAAAAGCAGGTATGGCACTCATGGGAAATTTTATGACGCAACTCATTCCTGAACACCTTGCTGAGCGCATTGATTATTTTAAATTCCCGGAACTGAATGAGGATGTGCCCAACTATGAACTGGCACCCACGGATGTTTTAATGATACCTAAAGTGAGTAAAAACAAAGCATTGAGCTATCAGTTCTTACAATTTTTTCTGACAGCCGAGAATCAAACCAAGTTGACGCAAGGCTCAAATCAGTTTGCTTTGCACTCTGGAGCCAGCAAACCGCAATCGGCAATCGCTCAAGAAGGCTTACAGACGCTATCGCAAGCCAGTGGCTTAACTCAGTATTTTGATAGAGATGCTCCTGAGAGCCTGTCTGCTGCATTATTTCCGGTTTGGATCGAGTTTATTGATAAACGAAATGTGACCAATACCATGAAAAAAATGGAGATCATCAGAAAGGATTATCTGGAAAGGGTTCAAAAAACAATAACGCATTAATAAAAAATGTATCGCAACGCTTTTAATAATTTTTCGTTGCATACCAATGATGGAGAACACAGGTGACCGAACAAACCATACAGGCAATTGTATTTTGCGTGATTATCGCAGTTATCGCCTTTTTAACTTATCTGAAATGTGCCGGTCAAAACAGGCATTCGGCAGACTCCAATAAAGAGTATTTTTTGGCGGGGGGCGGCCTTTCCTGGATGTTTATTGCGGGCTCAATCACCTTGACTAATTTGAGTACAGATCAGTTGGTGGGCATGAATGGCAACCAAATGTTATTACTGGCCTGGTGGGAATTCGCAGGTTTTTTTGGATTGCTAATCCTCGCCAAAATCTTCGTCCCGGTTTATTACAAGTATAACTGTACTACCACAACTGAGCTGTTGGAGAAGCGTTATGATAGCAAGCATATTCGTGCTTTGATCGCGGGTCTGTTTTTATTCGCCAATGTGTTTATATTTCAGCCCGCGGTTATCTACTCTGGTGCGTTGTTCATGATTTCTATGTTTGGCACTGATATTAACGTACTCACCATTGCTACCATTTTCGCTTTCATTGGCGCAGGTTATGCTATTTTTGGAGGATTACGTGCCGTTGCCGTCTCCGATACCTATAGTGGCATCTTAATTATGGTCATGGGCATGTTAATCGTGTTCATGTCTTTGTCGGCCATTGATTATGATTTATCTGGAATTCCTGCTGAGCGTTTGACTCTGATTGGCGACAGCGATTCACCACTGCCATGGCATACTTTACTCACTGGAATGATTTTTATTCAGATTTTTTATTGGAGTACCAATCAAACTATTACTCAGCGTGCTATGGCTGCGCCCAGCGTAAAGGAGGCGCAAAAAGGGATTTTCGCCGCTGCGGCAATACGAGTTTTACTCATTCCTGCCATGATCGTTATTCCTGGAATCGTCTCGTTTAAATTATATGGTGATATTGGCGATGCGGCTTATGGCAGAATTGTTGGTGATGTGTTGCCTACATGGCTGTCAGGCGTCTTTGCTGCAGCAATGGCTACGGCTGTGTTGAGTACCTTTAATAGCCAGATAAACTCTTCAGCAGCCATGTATGTGTGTGACATTCATGAGCGTTATTTCAATGAAAAACCCAATGTGCCGGTATTGAGTGGTATTGCTACCTTTATTTTCGTATTGATCGCCATTGCATTAGTACCTATCTACGCCCAAGCAGAGAGCATTATTAATTTATTGCAACAACTCTGGGGCTTAGTGAGTATGCCTATACTTTCGGCGTTCGTGGTGGGTTTATTGTTCAAAAATGTCCATGCGAATGCCGCCATTTTGGCCGTGCTGTTTGGTGTGGCTTTATACGCCTTCTTCACGTTTGTCTGGATGCCAATTCATTACATTCACATGATGGTGTTCACCTTAGCAGCCTGTATTGGTTTTGCCTTGTTATTGAATCGCGTGTTGTTTGGCCAGAAAGCCACATTCATGGGATTTGGTAAAGATGGGCCCAAGGTATTGGACGAAGCCTGATTGCGATAAGGATTGAGATGAAGCGGCCGTGATGGCCGCTTTTTTATTTCCAGTGCGCAGGGAGAAGCGAACCGGATGCTTAATCGTAAATTGCAGTTAGTATATTTTGTGGGTGCCAGCCGCTGCGTTGGACGCATAGATGTTGGGAGTCAGCCCGGTCTGCTGTTGATAGGTCCTGGTAACGGTGTCACAGAATGCTTGTACCTGTTCTTTTTCCACCAGGGCAACGGCACAGCCACCAAAACCGGCTCCCGTCATCCTCGCGCCAAAGCAGCCTGGCTGCTGCATTGCAATTTCAACGATGTTGTTTAATGCGTCAGAGGACACCTCAAAATCGTCGCGCAAACTTACGTGGCTTTCATACATCTTTTGTCCAAGTGCTTTGGCGTCACCAGAGGCCATCAACTGATTGGCACTTTGGGTTCTGGCATTTTCCATAACAACATGTTTCGCTCGTTGCCATGTTAGCGGCTCAGGTCTGTTGTCAGATAATATTTGCTCTTGAGTGACATCACGCAAAATGGCTGCATTATAAAATTTGGCGGCTTCTTCACATTGTTGTCTACGCTCGTTGTAGGCTGAATCCACCAGACCGCGTCGGGTGGCAGTGTCCAGTATTACCACACTGGCATTCTGTGGCAGTGGTCCCGGCTTAACACTCAAATCTCGACAGTCGATGAGCAGGGCGTTGTCTCGTTGACCTGCCGCAACAATCATCTGATCCATAATGCCACAATTCACACCAACCCATTTGTTCTCTGCTTTTTGGCTCAATAATGCCAGTTGTGATGGGGTAATGTTTAAGTTGCCCAATTCTGAAAATATTTTAGCAATACCGACTTCAAGTGCCGCTGATGAGGACAGCCCGGCTCCTTTGGGGATATTTCCAACGATATATCCATCCCATCCGGAAAGTGTATAGCCTTCCTGTTGCAGCGCCCAGGCAACACCTTTGACATACTCGCCCCAGAACATCTCTGTTTTAGTGAAGTTGTCTAAGCTGAACTGACAGGCATCGTCAAACTCTAGCGAGTGGATGTTAACCTGTTGATCGCTGCGCGGAGTAACTGCAAACCAGATCCCATAATCAATGGCCATTGGCATAACAAATCCATCGTTATAATCTGTGTGTTCACCTATCAAATTTACCCTGCCCGGGGAGTGGAAAAGGTGCTTAGCTGGGGCGTCAAACTGTGTTTCAAAAGCCGCTTCCAACTGCTGAACGAGTTCTGTGTTGTTCATGCTACTGCTCCTTATAATGTTTTTCTGGCAGATCTCTTAATCGCGCCGCAGCTTGCTCAGGAGTGATATCCCGCTGAGCTTCACCAAGCATTTCATAGCCCACCATAAATTTCTTAATTGACGCAGAGCGCAAGAGAGGGGGATAGAAGTGAGCATGTAGTTGCCAATGGCTGTGATCGGCATTATCAAAAGGTGCTCCGTGCCAGCCCATTGAGTAAGGGAAAGACGTTTTAAACAAATTATCGTATTTGCTCAAACCGCGTTTCAAAATATTAGCTAGCGAAGTTTGTTGGGGCTCATTGAGATCATTGAGTCGCTGCACCGGAAATTTGGGTAACAATAAGGTTTCAAACGGCCAGGTGGCCCAAAATGGTACGACAATGAGCCAGTCATCATTTTCCACAACGATGCGTTCTTGTTGTTTTGATTCAAGTGTCGCGTATTCAAGCAGCATGTTGCTACCATGTTCTTGCAACCAGGTTTTTTGATTTAGGTCTTCTTTTGTAGGCTCGTTAGGTATCGAGCTACCCGCCCAGATTTGTCCATGGGGATGTGGGTTTGAACAACCCATTACTGCCCCTTTATTTTCGAAAACCTGCACCCAGCGATATTTTTCTCCAAGTTCGGTAACTTGTTCCGCCCAGACTTTTACAACTTTCAAAATATCGGTTTCAGCCATTTCCGGGATGGTTAAATCGTGGCGTGGTGAAAAACAGATAACGCGACAGGTGCCGTTTTGAGCCTCCATTCGCATAAGTGGATGTTCGGCTGATTGCGTACTTGGCGCATCAGGCATCAGGGCAGCAAAATCGTTAGTAAAAACGAATACGTCTTGGTAATCAGGGTTTTGGTGGCCTCCAGCGCGGACATTTCCTGCACATAGGTAACAACCCGGATCGTGCTGTGGTCTTTGCTCCTCGTTGGTGTCTTCAGTTTGACCTGACCAAGGGCGTTTGGTCCTGTGGGGGGAAACCAAAACATACTCACCAGTTAGTGGATTATACCTGCGATGGGGGTGTTCATTGGCATCAAATTGCATATTTGCTCCGCTTCTCACTGAATCATCTATTCTGGTGTTGAACAAATGATGGGGATTAACCATAAAGTAATAAGATATCTTATATAAAACTAAAATTTTCGAAAGCGTTTATTACTTATTAATTGTTATAGAGAATAGCTGGAAGTTTTAGTTATTGCTCGTAGCAAGGGATTCTGGGGGGCTGCGCATGCAAAAAAAAGCACTGCAAGGAGCAGTGCTTTTGTCGAAACCGAAAGGAATTAGTTCGCAGCGTTCAAACGCTTAGACTTTCTTTTCAGCAAGTTGGTCATCTGACTCATAGAATTTAAATGGGAGTAGATTGCTGGCAACATGCCTTTTTTACGTATCTTCAAAAAGTCTTCATCGGATAGCTTGCTTAATTTTTCTTCATCAACCATGGCAACACCATCCACTGACATGCGCTTTTCGCCGATAGATACAGCAATGTTGCGAGTGGTCAACAAATCGAAGTCAACGAGTTCTTTACAAAAGCGCTTGGTCATGTGCTCTTGTTCAAGATACTTGGTCATCGCTTCTTTTTGCTTGGTCAGAAACTCAGTCTCTTCGCCAGTTTCAGTAAACAGAAGCTCGCCTTCTGAATCAGAAATTTGCTTGTGCTCAACGTCAAGAGCAATGCCATACTGATTTTCATCTTCTGGGTTTTTCAACAGTCCAAAAGGTGCATGGGTATAGCGTGCAGGCATGTAGGATGCATCCCACTGAGTGCCTTCAACGAATAAGTTCTCACCACGTTCGATACCCATCAGGGCAACTACCTGGTATTCTTTATTTTCCGGGTTTTGTACGAAACAAATAGGAAATTCAACCATTGCGTTTGCAAATTCAGCGATCACTACAGGTAAAATATTTTGGTTTGTCAGATCGCTCACATCAGCGTTGGGTTTAATGCGAATGTTCTTGTGTGCTTGAGCATTCAGTTGTTCAATCTTGGCCATTGCCACTCCGAATAGATAAACTTAAAAAATCAGTGGACATACTAAACAGTTCCATGCACAAGGCAACCTTTGTGGCCACCAAAATGGTGAATTTGCTGTTTATTTGAGCGTTATTGTCGGCACTTTTAGTTTCAAATTATTATTTAGCTTATGCCAACCTAAGCGTTAGCAGAAATCGCAGTCACGTTATCACGCATAGAAGGGGGGTAGTATTGGTCTCGACCGTTTGATTTTGCTTGATATAGGTATTTATCAGCCATCGCTATTGCGGCATTGATATCGGTATTTTTCTTGTTGATTTCGCTGATCCCCATGCTGATGGTGATATCAAACAAATTGCCATTGTGTTCAATGCTGGTCGCTTTAATTTTGTCTCTCACTTTGTCAGCGACAATTTGTGCCTGCATAGCTGAGGTTTGCGGCAGTATAAATAAAAACTCTTCGCCTCCCCAGCGGGATACTATGTCTTGCTTGCGCAGTGTTTGTTGAAACAACTTCGCCAACAACACAAGGGCTTTGTCACCGGCTTCGTGACCGAATTGATCATTAACTTTTTTAAAGTGGTCCACGTCGCAAAGAATGATGGCCAATGCGGAATCATTGCGTTCTACTCGACGTACCTCGTAATTGAGTCGGTCCATTGCATCGCGTCGATTCGAAATTTGAGTTAATGGATCCAGTTTGGCCATTTGTTCAAATTTGTTGCTGATTTCTTGCATAAAATCAAAAGATTGCTGACGGGAATATTCATAAAAGCCAGACAGAAAAGTAATGGTTAAGAATGAATAAATCAGACGCGACTTAAATTCATAAGTGTAGGTTGTTGCTAGCAATTGATTATCGGGATAAAACATCAAAATACTGATCGTAACAACGAAGATTGATATGGATATCAGGCCGCGTTTTAGTCCACCAAAAAACAAAGCTACTGGTGACACCATAAATATCCACAATGGCCCGGTATTGTCTTTTCCGCCGGAGTAAACCAGGTACACCATGAGCGCAAATAAACTGTATAAAATGATATTTGAAGCGAGCTGAAAGTTGCCGGTTAATTTTTGGTAGTAGTGGGCCAGATAATAAACTGTGCTTGCGAAAATCAATACTGACGCTAACAAAAATTGCTGATTAACAAAGGCCGATACTGACATCATTGCGGTGATGCTTAGTCCCACCAGACCGAACAGATTCACCATGAAAATTTTACGGTTAGATTCTGAATCGTAATCAGACCGCATTCCGGTGCGCAAATATAGAGACAACAACCGCTTAATCATTATTTATTTCGATGCTTAACCATCAGGCTCTGATACATGTTAAATAGTATAGTTCTTAATTGCTTTCGTGTCCCTCACTAAGCTGTAAGTTTCTCTCTATTTGCACATTGATTTCTTGCGCAAGCTGTTCAATTAATATGGCTTCAGTCTTTAGAGCGGCTGCATATCCATTTTTATCTAATGCTCGTCGATAACTAAAACCAGATTTTGTGTGTGGTTTTTCATCCACTGAAAATAGCCAATCGCCAGTCATTACAACCTCTCCGTTGACAGTGGGATATAAATGGGAAAGGTTGATGTGTAAGCGAAAGTTACTGTCTTGTCTGACACTATGATTTCCAGAAGTGACGTACCAGTTACTAGCAGAATGGTTGATGCTTTTTCTCATTTGACTGTGCAGCGCTTTAGCGGGGAGTTGGGCCCAAAGGTGTGATGGTGAAAATTGCAGCTCATTGTCATCAACCAAGATAACCATTTTGTTTTGCTTTAGGTAATCCGGCACTGTGAGACTAAGGGTTACCGCTGTCTTTTGGGTCAGGTCCTCTAAACCAGACTGAGACTGTCGAGTTTCTGCATCAAATTGATAATACCTGAAGCTTCCCGGTTTGGTGGAGCAGGCCATAAGCCATGCTGCTAAAAATATTGCTATCACTACTTTCATGATAATTAGTTCCTTTTTACTCTTGGAATGAGATCCGGTTGTTTTTCTTCCATTGGGATCACCAGGCTGGATGGTGTCTCGTTTATCCTCTGTAGGATCGGTTTTAGTTCTAACATAATCGCCTGCATATCCAATAAAACCTCGTTTATAGAACCGTTGGTCGCAGATTGACTACCATAGGTGTTGGCCAATATTTCAAAAGCGCGTAATGAACGATTTAATTGTTTTATCAGATTTTGTTGTTCGGCCTCAGACAGCAATTTATTAAAGCCTTTAGCGGACTGTTTAAACTCAGTTGCTGTAGCCGCAAGTTCCTCTATGGTGACGTTGAGATTGGCTCCGAGCTGTTCAAAGGGCAGGTCATTTATTTTTTTCAGGATAGAGGAGATTTTCTGAGTGAGCTGGGCAAACTCATTGGAGATCGTTGGGATAATTGGATTGCCCAAAGCTTGTTGTAATTCTATTGGCTCCACATCTTCATAATTTTGCAGATCTACGTATTGTCCCCCAGTGAGCAAATTGCCTGTTTCCAACGTGGCGCGCAAACCATTTTTCACCCACAGAGCTACCTGGTCATTCACTCTTTCTACCCCTTGTTCGGTGTCATTGGATGCCACCATCCCTGGATAGATAGCAATAACAATCGGAATTTTGTAACCTTCTTCAAGCAGGCTAAATGTTTGATTCTGGTGAGGGTTGATGGTTTCTACCTCACCGATGGGGATGCCTCGATACTCCACTGGCGCACCGGGTTTTAAACCTCGCACGGAGTCTTCAATTAACAAGGTAAATCTAGCCTTGTGTTTAAATCGTCGCGCATTGGCCTCTGCCTGACTGGCGTGAATATCAAAATAGGCACGTTCATCAATGATTTCACCGCGGGGCAAGCCTGGTGGAATTCCAAAGGTTACCCCGTTAGTTAACAGTGTTTCCACTGAGCCTGTATGCACCATGAGCCCCTCTGCACCTAATTCCAAGCGCACTCCGCTGGTATCCCAAAAACGTGTGTTGGTAGTGATAAGTTCATGGTACGGAGCCTCGATGAAGGCATTGTAGTAAACGATGCGCTCTTGCAGGTTGAAATAGATATCTTCCAGTTTTCCTACTCGGATACCTTTGTAAATAATGGGATCGCCTTTTTTATAAGCAAATTCATCATCGCTATTTAAAGTTACATGTAAACCCGGTGTTCCCGCGGGTGTGAGAGGTGGGGTTTCTAACCCTTCAAAACTGTACCGAGACTCTCCTGACATTCCCGGGGCCAGTTCTATGAAAGGGCCTGACAAAATAGTACTGAGCCCGGAGACGCCTGATAACGATATGCGCGGCGTGACAATCCATAAGTTACTGTCCGCTCTTAACAGGTGCTCTTCATCTTTATTTATTCTTGCGGTAACTGTTACTCCGGGATTGTTTTTACGCAGTTGTATGGCGGTTACGGTGCCCACATCAACATGCCGGGTCTTGATTTTGGTTTTTCCCGGTTCCAATCCCTCGGCAGAACTAAAATAAATGGTGATTTCCTGACCTTGATTGCTGATTTGGTAATAAATCAACCAAGCTCCAATGAAGACGGCGACGATAGGAAGTAGCCATAATTTGGAAATGCTGTTTAACTCTTCTGGAGTAGCGTGATGCTGCTCATGCTGATGTTGGGTTTCCTGGGTCATGGCCTATTTTGTTTCCATAATAGCGTTGAATCAAAATTGTGGGCTGCAAACATGGTGAGCACAACAACCGCGGTAAAAGATAACGCTGCCGGGCCTGGGTAAATCGACATTGTGCCGCCTAACTGCACCAGGCTAACTAAAATGGCCACCACAAACACATCCACCATTGACCATTTGCCGATAAGCTCGGTGAGTCGATACCAACCCATCATTTTCCTGGGGTGCTTTATCTTCCCTGTTTGCACTCTCATATTAAGCCAGCACAGTATCATAAGCTTTGCCACAGGCACCACGACACTGGCTACCAGAATAATTAGTGCAATGGGGTAGGAGCCTGATTCCCACAGCAGAATGACACCTTCTAAGATAGTGGATAGTTCAGATTGACCTAACACGTTGGTTTGCATAATTGGCCAGACATTGGCTGGGATATAGAGCAGTGAAGCGGTAATCAATAATGCCCAGGTTTTTTGTACATTTGCGGGATGACTGTGAAAGTGCGCAGGAAGCTGAGCTCCTGTGGCAGAGCGTAATTGGTGCTCGTCCAAATAAATGAAAGTAAGTGTGCTGAATAGCACAAAGCCACAAAACGTAAAAAACGCGGGACCAAAGGCAATATTCGCCAAAGTGACTATTTTCACCAGACTTACTAATACGCTGATCAGAAAAATTTCTGCCATGCACCAAGGTTGCAGCTGAAAAATGAAGTGGGTTAAGCGTTTGTTGACTTTGTTTTGGCGTTTTTGGCTTACCTGCCAGCAAAGCAGGAATATTGAACATAATACCAAGGCTGGAAGGAACAAAATAAAAAAAGACTCAATAATAGCCAAGAGCAGATAATTGTTTTCTACCAGCACCAGGAGACCTGAAGGAATAGTGATGGATTGTGTTTTACCAGCGGCACTGAAGGAGATAAATTCAAAAGGTAAACTCAAGAATAAAAATATGATTGCCGTGAGTGAGAAAATCGCTGTCCTTTGATGAGCTTTAGCGCGTAACACGGTCAATAAATTCCCGCACCTCGGGCAGAATGCTTTGTGTGGCTTTTGAGTGCGTGGCAGTGTTACGTTTGCCGCGCATTCGTGACAATGTGTCGTTTTCACGCTGTCTTGCATAGCACTCCGGGGAAATTAACTTACGACTAAGTGTGCAACAAAACAGTCGCAAAGGAAAATAATTGTATTTAGAAACAAAAAAGCCGGGATAATCCCGGCTCCTGGAACGCGGTCTAGGGGGTTAGGGCACTGTAACAATCTTGCAACCATTGGTTGCGCCAACGGTTTCCATTGCATCCCCATAAGTCATAATGAATTGGTCTCCAGAATCGACTAGTCCTTTGGCGCGCAGGCAGGCAATGACATCGCTTGCTAATTCCCCAGGCTTGCTCAAGCTGGAATCAAAAAACACTGGCTTAACACCTCGGAACAGAGCCATTTCGTTAAGTGAACTATCGTGACGAGATAGTCCATAAATGGGTAGATAGCTGGTGATACGCGACATTAGCTTGGCAGTATTACCACTCTCGGTTAGCGCCACGATAGCCTTGATGGATTTTAAATGGTTTGCAGCATACACGGCAGACAATGCTGTCGTTTCGCTGATAGTAGTGAACTCTTCTGATACTCGATGCTTGGAGATCTTTACACTAGGGTGAGTTTCGGCACCTTCACATACACGCGCCATCGCTTTTACCGTTTCTACAGGATATTCTCCTGCTGCCGTTTCTGCTGAAAGCATGACTGCATCAGTGCCATCCAGCACGGCATTGGCCACGTCCATGACTTCGGCACGTGTTGGCATCGGACTGGTGATCATCGATTCCATCATCTGTGTGGCAGTTATTACCACCTTATTCAACTGACGAGAGCGTGAGATCAGTTTCTTTTGTACGCCTACCAGCTCTGCGTCGCCGATTTCTACTCCCAGGTCACCACGAGCAACCATAACGGCATCGCTGGCGGCGATAATGTCATCCATCGCTTCATCAGAAGCAACGGTTTCTGCTCTTTCAACTTTTGAGCATATTTTGGCGTGACAACCTGCTGCTACTGCGAGTTCGCGAGCATAGTTAAGGTCTGCGCCTGTGCGTGGGAAAGAAACGGCCAGATAATCCACTTTCATCTTGGCGGCGGTTTTTATGTCTTCCTTGTCTTTATCGGTTAATGCGTCCGCTGACAACCCGCCACCTTGACGATTGATACCTTTGTTGTTGGATAATTTGCCACCCACAGTAACCTTAGTGTGCACCTTCGCCCCTTCTACGGAGGTAACTTGCAACTGAATGCGTCCATCGTCCAGCAACAGTATATCGCCCTGGCCTACATCATTGGGTAATTGCTTATAATCGATACCAACGCTTTCTTTTGTTCCTGCTTCGCGTTCAAGCTCGGCATCTAAAACAAAATCGTCGCCGATGGCAAGTGTTACCGGGCCCTCTTTAAATTTGGCAACCCGAATTTTTGGGCCTTGTAAATCACCTAAGATAGCGACGTATTTACCCAGCTTTTTGGCTGCGTTTCTGACTTTTTGAGCGCGATTAATGTGATCTTCTGCGGAACCGTGGGAAAAATTCATTCTGACAACGTTGGCGCCAGCCGCAATTACGGCTTCGATACGCTCTTCTGTGTCGGTCGCTGGTCCGAGTGTAGCGACAATTTTGGTGCGTCTTAACATGATTTTCTGCTCATTTAGGTGGTTATCAGCACGATTTCAGATGCCAATCTGACTGTTGCTGCTTTTGATTTGTAATTTTATTACAAAATACTAGTCTAAAATGAAGCATTTGTGAAACTCATCTGAAATAAACCTTAAATTTAGGCCATCTCATCGGATGAGTTTCGATGAATAAATATTTATTAGCGCTTGTCGAAACGAGAGTCTCGCAAGGAGTCTTTCACTCGTTTCAGGTTTTCTCTGAATTTAGAGCCACGACGCAGAGTAAAGCCTGTGGCCAAAATATCAATCAGGGTGAGCTGTGCGATACGCGAGGCCATCGGCATGTACATATCGGTATCCTCTGGCACTTCGAGTGATAAAACTATACTACACTCGTTAGCTAACGGGCTGTTGAGAGCGGTGATCCCTACTACAGTGGCGTCATTGGCTTTGGCTAATTGTGCTAATTCCACTAAGCTCTTAGTGCGTCCGGTATGGGAGATAAGCACCACCACATCACCTTCACTGCAGTTCATACAGCTCATGCGTTGCATCAGGATATCTTCGAAATAAATGACCGGGACATTGAATCGGAAGAATTTGTTCAGGGCGTCATGGGCGACAGAAGCCGATGCACCCATACCAAAAAAAGAAATCTTCTTAGCTTGAGTAAGTAAGTCAACGACGCGATTCACTGCAAGTACATCCACCGATTGACGTGCCACTTCTAATGCAGCCATGGTAGATTCAAATATCTTCTTGGTGTATTCCTCTGGTGTATCGTGCTCTTCAACGTGGCGATTTACATAAGGGGTACCATTGGCGAGGCTTTGCGCTAGATGCAGTTTAAAATCTGGATATCCTTTGGTATCCAGGCGACGACAGAACCGATTAACCGTGGGCTCACTGACATCTGACATCTTGGCCAACGTCGCAATACTGGAATGAATTGCCGTCTGTGGATTGGCCAGAATGATCTCCGCCACCTTTCGCTCAGATTTGCTGAATGCACCTTTTTGCTGTGCAATCTTTTCTAGAATATTCATGCGCTCTCGGAATTATTAATTATACTTGTTGTTTATTGCGTTATTCGCCCTGTAATTATTTGACAGCAAAATGTCACTTAATTACAGACTAAGGCTGACAGGAAATGAACGCTTCGTCAAAATTATATGCATTTGGTTGTAAATTTACTACAAATATAGTTTACTGTAGCGATATGGCTAGGGTAAATGTGTTAAAATATAGTAAAATTACAGCACATATCTGTACCTAACTAATTTCTTACATAAAAGGTTGATTATATGGCGCCTAATAAAGTAATTGAGCCTTGTGATTTTGTACTGTTTGGGACCAAAGGGGACCTGGCTCGACGTAAATTACTTCCTTCTTTGTACGAGCTGGAAAAAGCCGGGCTGATCCACGAAAAAACTCATCTCATCGGTGTTGCGCGTTATGACATGTCGCAAGAAGAGTACGTTACACTGGTTAAAGAAAACATCGAAAAGTTTACCGGCGAAGCACTTTGCACGGAAACTTGGGGAAGATTCAGTGCCAAGCTTGAGTACGTTCAGATTGATATGCAAGACTATGATAGCTACACCGCTTTGCAAGGTTGTGTGGACGAGTCTCGCACCATGGTGTGCTACCTGGCAACACCACCTTCCATTTATGGTGACATCTGCAGAGGTTTGAATGCGGCAGGCATTATCGATCCGAGTGTCAGAGTTGTACTGGAAAAACCCATAGGCCATGATCTTGAAACATCCATGATCATCAACGATCAGGTAGCGGAGTTTTTCAAAGAAAGTCAGATTTATCGCATTGACCATTATCTGGGCAAAGAAACTGTGCTTAATCTAATGGCGCTGCGCTTTGCAAACTCAATATTTGCTACTAACTGGGATCACAATTGCGTTGATCATGTGCAGATCACTGTTGCTGAATCAGTGGGTATTGAAGGTCGTTGGGGCTACTTCGATGATGCTGGCCAAATGCGTGACATGGTGCAAAATCACCTTTTGCAAATCTTGACCTTGATTGCCATGGAACCGCCGGCGAGTCTCGACGCTGATAGTGTTCGTGATGAGAAGCTGAAAGTACTCAAGTCATTGCGTCCTATCAACGCCTCGAACATTCGCGAAAATACCGTACGCGGCCAATACACCAGTGGCTTTGTCAGAGGTGAAGAGGTTCCCGGGTATCTGGAAGAAGAAGGTGCAAACACTGAAAGTGAGACGGAATCTTTTGTAGCCCTAAAGGTAGAGCTGGATAACTGGCGCTGGGCTGGTGTGCCATTCTATTTGCGTACCGGTAAACGCATGCCGCGTAAAGTGAGTGAAATTGTTATTTATTTCAAACCACAACCGCACAATTTGTTCAAAGACAGCTTTAATCATTTGCCACCGAATAAACTCACCATTCGATTGCAGCCTGATGAGGGGGTTGAAATAACGGTGATGAATAAAGTGCCGGGACTCACCAGTTCCGGTTCTATGAATTTGCAAAAATCTAAGCTCAACCTGAGTTTCTCGGAAGCCTTTGATACTAAACGCATCCCTGATGCCTATGAGAAGTTACTGCTTGAAGTTCTACTTGGCGACCAATCTTTGTTTGTGCGCCGCGATGAAGTGGAAGAAGCCTGGAAATGGGTGGATAGCATTCTCGATGCCTGGAAGAAGAGCAATGAAAAACCTGAGCCTTATCAAGCAGGAACATGGGGACCTGTGGCCTCTATCGCTCTGTTGGCACGAGAGGATCGCGCCTGGTACGAGAGTAAAATTAAAAAGTAATACCTTGCAGGCCAGAATAAGAGAATTTTATGAAACAGTCGATTTATCCAAATACAGATGCGCTTAACCAGGATTTTGCCAACAAAATTGTTGCTATATTGGCGCAAGCAATAGCGCAAAAAGGCAAAGCCAGTTTATTGGTTTCCGGTGGTAGAACACCGCTACCCTTGTTCAAAGCCTTATCGCAGTCAGACCTGGACTGGTCAAAAGTGACTATCAGCCTGGCTGATGAGCGCTGGGTTTCTGCGGACGATGACGCCAGTAACGAAAAGCTGGTGCGGGCTAATCTTTTGCAAGGTAATGCGTCTGTGGCCAACTTTATCGGCATGAAGACAAACCATGAAGATGCAAATGATGGCTTGGCGGAATTAAACGAACGCTACGCAAGCATGAGCTGGCCGGTGGATGTATTGATCTTAGGTATGGGCGAAGATGGTCATACAGCTTCACTTTTTCCATGTTCAGAGCAGATAGAGCAGGGGCTCAATACTGCTGATAAATTACTGGCGGTGCAACCTACAACTGCACCGCATCAACGCATGTCATTTTCCCTGAAAGCAATTCTGGAAAGCGAACATATCTTTTTACACCTCACCGGCGAAAGCAAAAAAGCGGTGCTTGAACAAGCCTTGGCTGGTGATAACGCACTTGAAATGCCAATTCGAGCAGTATTGCAAAATGCTGACGTTGAATTGGTTTGGGCACCATAGGAGGCATTCATGAATACCCTGATTCAGGAAGTCACTCAGAGAATTGAAGAGCGCAGCAAAGAAACGCGGGCCGCTTATCTAAAGAAAATAGAAGATGCCAGGCGTCAAGGACCGCACCGTGGTGCTTTGTCCTGTGGTAACCTGGCGCACGGGTTTGCCGCTTGTAATAAAGAAGAAAAGGCAGATTTAACCAGCATGACCAAGGCCAATGTCGCCATTGTGTCTTCCTACAACGATATGTTGTCTGCGCACCAACCTTATGAGCACTATCCGCAACGTATCAAAGAAGCGGTGCGCAAAGTGGGCAGTGTGGCTCAGTTTGCTGGTGGTGTGCCTGCTATGTGTGATGGTGTTACTCAAGGTACACCAGGCATGGATCTGAGCTTGATGAGTCGCGATATCATTGCTCAAGCGGCAGCCGTAGCCCTGTCTCATAATATGTTTGATGGCGCACTGATGCTGGGGATTTGTGACAAAATCGTACCCGGGTTGCTTTTGGGCTCTCTGGCCTTTGGGCACTTGCCAACCGTATTTGTGCCCGCAGGCCCTATGCCTTCGGGTTTGCCAAATAAAGAGAAAGCCAGAATAAGACAGCTTTTTGCAGAAGGGAAAGTGGGTCGTGATGAATTGTTAAAAGCCGAGTCTGAATCCTACCACTCGGCGGGAACCTGTACCTTCTATGGTACCGCCAACAGTAATCAGTTAGTGGTTGAGATGATGGGACTGCACTTGCCGGGTTCATCTTTTGTTAATCCCGGCACAGAATTGCGTGATGCGTTAACTGATGCTGCTGCGGTTCAGGTAACCAGATTAACAGATCTGGGCGATAACTATTTGCCTATCGGCCACATTGTTGATGCCAAGTCGATTGTTAATGGCTTGGTAGGATTACTCTCTACTGGTGGTTCTACTAACCACACCATGCACCTTGTGGCAGTAGCGAGAGCTGCGGGCTATATCATTAACTGGGATGATTTCTCCGATATTTCTAATGCCGTGCCACTACTTACTCGCATTTACCCCAATGGATCTGCTGACATCAATCACTTTACCGCCGCTGGTGGTATGTCATTGCTATTCAAAGAATTGCTGGATGCTGGTTTATTGCACAACGATGTGCGCACTATTTGTGGTGACAGCTTAGAAAAGTATCGCATGGAGCCCAAAATGCTGGATGGTGAATTGACTTGGGTTGATGGGCCGACAAAGTCTTTGGATAAAGAGGTCGTTGCCTCTGTCGCTGCACCCTTCAAGCCGGATGGCGGTTTAACGGTATTAAACGGTAATCTGGGTAGAGCGGTGATCAAGAATTCAGCAATGCGCCCAGGTACTGAGCAAATTAAAGCGCCAGCAGTGGTATTTGAAGATCAATTTGAACTGGATGCCGCATTTAAAGCTGGAGAACTCGATAAAGACTGTATTGTTGTAGTGCGCTTCCAGGGACCAAAAGCAATCGGTATGCCTGAATTGCATCGTCTAACGCCACCACTGGGTGTGTTGCAAGACAAAGGGTATCGAGTCGCTTTGGTAACTGACGGGCGTATGTCTGGCGCATCAGGAAAAGTACCTGCTGCTATTCATGTTACCCCTGAAGCTTGGGACGGTGGCCTCATCGCTAAAGTACAAGATGGCGATATGATTGAACTGAACATCACTACGGGGGCACTGACTTTATTAGTTCCTGACGAAGAGCTGGCGAAGCGTGAAAACAAACTGGCCAATGTTGCCCATCACCAGGTAGGAATGGGACGAGAGTTGTTTGGCGCGATGCGTACTCATTTGAGTAAAGCAGAAGAGGGGGCGTGTTCCTTGTTTATTGAGCAGGAGCAAAACTAATGGCTGCCTGTTTTGTCGCGGATGTTGGGGGCACCAACATTCGTCTGGCGCAAACTGAAAATGGTCAGTTGAAGGACATCAAGAAGTACCTTTGCAATGATTTCGAAACCATTGCCGATGTTATCAAAGCCTATATGGCTGATTACCCCGAACAACAATTTGTCGCGGGTTGTATTGGTATCGCTTGTCCTGTGAACAGTGATTTGATCATCATGACTAATCACACGTGGCGGTTTTCAGTTAAAGGCTTGCAAGCTGAACTGGGACTCGATTGGTTGCACGTGATCAACGATTACACTGCGGTAGCGATGTCGTTGCCGGTATTGGACGCGAGCCAGAAAGTGCAGATTGGTCCCGGCGAAGTCAAGCCTCGCGAAAACATCGCTGTGTTCGGTCCCGGAACAGGACTTGGTGTCGGACATTTGGTGCCGGTTTCGGAAGGCTGGCAATGTCTGGATGGTGAAGGTGGGCATGTGGATCTGCCCATCTATAACAAAGACGACCTGATTGTTTGGGAGTTTTTGCGTGACAAATATGGATATGCATCAGCTGAAGAGGCTCTGTCCGGGCGTGGTCTGGTGCAGATTTATGAAGCTATTGCACAACACCGTAAGTTAGCCGTGCGCTACACACAACCAGCTGAAATCACCAGCAATGCTTTGGATGGCAGTTGTAATGTGTGCCTGGCAGCACTCAATCGTTTTTGCGCCCTTATGGGGACTTTTGCCGGAAATCTGGCATTGAACGCAGCAACTCACGGTGGTGTATATATTGCTGGCGGTATCGCACAGCGTTTTGTGGATTTCTTGAAATCCAGTGATTTTAGAACACGTTTTGAAGCCAAAGGACGGTTTCAACAATATGTGGCTGATATTCCAACTTTTGTTATTACAGAGCCGGACCACGGTTTGATTGGTACCGCTGCATATTTGACACAGAATTTTAAGGGTTAACATTATGAGTAATAATTGGCTCCGCAGTTCAGCGGATGTTTTCGCCCAAGGGCCGGTAGTTCCTGTTTTAGTGATTAAAGATTTGGACTATGCCGTGCCATTAGCTAAAGCGTTGATCGCCGGTGGTATCAAGGTATTGGAAGTGACTTTGCGCACCCCAGTTGCCATTGATGTTATCGCAAAAATTGCCCAGGAAGTTCCAGAGGCCGTCATTGGTGCAGGCACTGTTACTAATGCTGAGCAACTAAAAGCGGTTACTGATGCGGGAGCGCAATTCGCCATTAGTCCTGGACTAACGCCAGATTTATTAAAGGCAGGGAAAGAAGGTTCTATTGCCTTGATACCAGGTATTGCTTCTATCTCTGAGTTGATGACTGGATTAGATCACGGTTATGACCACTTCAAATTTTTCCCGGCTGAAGCATCGGGCGGGATTAAGGCGATTAAATCCATCAGTGGCCCGTTTCCCGATGTGACTTTTTGTCCCACGGGCGGCATCAGCCAAAACAACTATCTGGATTATTTGTCATTATCTAATATCAAGTGTGTAGGCGGCTCCTGGTTAGCGCCGGAAGATGCGATGGCGGCAGGAAATTGGCAGCGTATTACTGAACTAGCCGAAGAGGCGGTAGCTGGTGCCAACACCCTGAATAAAGGTTAAATGTCGCTTTATCAACTTTTTAAAAACCAGCTTTATCGCTGGTTTTTTTGTATTAACGACAGAAGAATATCAGCGGGCACTGACAGTGACGATTAGATTATCGATATAGCGTCCTGCGGGCTTAAAGTCGACGTCGGTAACGTTCACTTTAAAGGGAATGGAGCTGGTTGATAGTGGGTTGTAATTTGTGTAGCCCTTAGAATAACCGCTTGCGGCGTTGAAGACTGTACCATCCATTTCTACGGTGTAGGGGATCAGAGCATTACTGGATTCGTGTTTTAAACCACGATTTTCTGACGCAACATTCACGTTGTAATGCACATTTGAATAAATATTGATATCCCAGTTTGCACTGGAACCATTGTATAAATTACCTAATTCAACATAGTAATAACTTCCAGAACCTGAAACCGCTCCACTGGTGGGCACGCTTACATCAAGAATTGACGGTACTTCGGCATTTACACTGGTCCAGACTTCCGGCGAAATGTGGTAGCCATAGTATGAAGCGACAACACTGGTGATGCCTGTATAGTTCCCGGCAATCTGTGCTTCCGTGGTACGCAACTGTGCCCATACTTTCAAGCGTTTCTTGCGGTAGATTGGTACCGCCCATGCAATGCGGCCGTCAATGGAGTATTGGGCGTAGAAGTTGCGCTGACGGTCCACTAAATCGGTTTCAATGTCATCTGTACCATTACTCAGAACCAAACTGGTATTATTGTCGGTGTAGAACAATATGTGAGTTACGCAGGTATCCGTCCGTTTTGAAAAATTCACCTGAATAGGGATGGTTTGTAAGTTATTGCGATTAGCTTGCCAGGCTAACGTATCGGTATTGACAGTGAATTCGGTAGGGCAGAAGTCGTAGTAGTAGGAGTTCCCATAGCTGCTAAAACTGCTTACCCCACTGCAAAGTGCCAGGCTTGCCAGTATCGCCAGTTGTTTAATTGTAGTGATTACAGTTGCTTTAGTTTTCATTGCGTTCCAGTTGTTGCAGACTTATACAGCTTCACTATTCCCAGCCTCACCAGACTGATTTCCGACGCTTTTATTTCTATGGTGGCCGTGGCCTCACCAAATTTAATTTCGTATTTACCAACACCCACACCTTCCACAACAAAGCGACCTTTGCGATTGGTAAACAGCGTTGCAGATATCCCTTCTCCGGTGATCGTACCTCGTTGCAGCGAAACTGGATTGTTTTCTGCATCTTTGACATAACCTAACGCAGTATATGAAAGATCCGAGCCAATTGTGATCACGTGACCAGTATTTGTTCCGCCCACAATATTGTAGGTGCCCGGCCCCCAGTCGTAACCTAAAGGTACATTCAGCGCATTGATATTGACAATGTTTTCGGTAAAGCCAGAGCCGAGATTCACCAAACCCGCCAGCTCTGTATTGGCGCTACCGAGACTTTGTCCGGTGGGAGATGGATTGATTTGTACTTCCGCTTTTTTCAGGGTTGGGTGAACGTCGATGATGGCAAAGGGCGTTTGCACGTTGCTACCTATGCCTATCTTGCCGTCAGCAATAGCAACAGAACTGGATAAGTTGAGTCGATAGTCGTTGCTGCGACTAAGACCTTCGCGTTGTTGAGTGCGGGCTGTCATATCGGCTCTAAAGCGATTGTGGGTATAGCTGCCGCTGAGTGTAACGGCTTCGAGATCATCAGTCTTATTGGCTTCAATACTGTAGCCCCAATCATCCTGATAATTTCTGTTTATTTTGGCGTAACTGGCTCTGAGATTGTTGTTTTGGCTGCGATAATCCACGCGTTTTCGCGTCAAAGATTGGTTGTCAAAGGCTGACCAGTTGAAGTTGATAAACAAACTGTCTTCGTCATCGGTTACTAGCCTGTCATTCTTTTGTCGCTGGTATTGCACACTGATACGCATACTTTTGTAGCGCCAATTGAGTTGAGCAGAAATGTTTTCGGAGGTGACATCACTGCTATTTTTAGTGCGTCTGGCGTTGAGATTGAAGTCAATTTTGTCGGTAATGAACCAGCTGTAATTGACAGACCATGACTCATCGTTTCCGGCTGTGGGGTTTTCAAGCCAGGGAGATTGCACAAAGTCTTTACGTCGCTGGTAACTAAGACGCAAGTTAGGTACACCAAAGTCCGAACTGCCGAGTACGGTATGCTCAGTGTCTATTGAAATAGAAGAGCCGGGTGTGCTTTGATATTCGCTGGTGGTCATACGCAGCGTGAAATTACCCCAAGCCGTTCCTGCTGTCGCAGAAGTGCCTAACAGAAAATCACCATCTACATACAAGGCATTGACGCCAGCGGATAGGGTGTTAGTGATCCCGGTTTCATAAAAGCCCGTCATCACCAATGGATCCAGGTAGTCATAACGAAAGTCTCTGAATTGGCTGGGGTAGCCGATGTTAAAGGCCCAAATGGTCAGCCCTTCTTCCAGCAATTGGGAGTTGAAAAAGGTGTTAAAAGTAAAAGACTCTCTTTCACCATTGACGTAAATAGCTACCACCTCCACATCGTTCTGGCCTGTACTGAGTGGTAAATCGTTGAGATCATAGCGCCCCGGATTTAGCCTGACTTTGGCAACAATATTGCCATTAACCACCACTTGAACTTCACCTGCAAGACGCATGTAAAACTCTTGTGAGTTTGTGGGGCTAATGCGTTTTAACGGCTGTAATTGCTGATAAGGTGTTGATATACCAATACCGCCAGCATTTACCGCTGGTAAATGACCTTTGTTAAAGCTGGATAAATCGCCAATTTCAATACGTCTGGGTTTACTAAAATTATCTTTAAATAGTGTGATATCACCGCGATACACTTCCTGGTCATCATCTTCTTTCTCATAAAAAACAGACCAGTTTAAGTTGTAACCATCATGGCCGCCGTAATTACTTTGCGCAACCCAGTCTAGCGCCAGCCGGTCTTCGTCAATATTAGATTTATCGATACGCAAGTTGAAGTCATTAAGCACCGACCACTTCGCCGCATCACTGGGCTTGGCCAGATAATTACGGTTGCCATAAGTGAGTTGGTCCACGGCCATGGCTTCAGGTGCAAGTTCTAGTTGCACCACCAAATCTTTGGTATTAAGGGTCAGTGACAGGCCACGTTCCGCAAGTGTAGAGATGAGTATTTCCGAAGGACTCTGATTTAAAAAACGCAGAAGTTCATCATTCAGTAATCCGGATAAGGGTAGGGCGAGCGCGTCTCCTTCAACACTGTGTAGGCTGAAATTTTCAAGTACAAAACTCACTTCGCCAATTTTGCGTTCTTGCCATTGAACAGGCAAGCTCATGCTGTAAAACGCGGCATGAGCTTTTAGAGTAAAAACAAAAAGGAATAAAAATGCGCTAGTTCGCATTATTGGCAGTAACCAGTTCTACCAGTTTGGGCAATTTATCTTCCGAGAGTAATGCTTTTATATTGATACTGAGCTTGTGCTCTGGCATCAAAAAGGTGACTGGCATATTGTTTTGCAACCACTGCCAGTCGCCTTGCAGGTTACCGTCGAAGTGGATACCACTTTGCACCAGATTCACAACGGCATCCCCGTCATTAATAATATTAAGCGTGCAGTTGTCAGCGTCTGGGCAATCTAGTGTTTGAGTTAAATTGCCCTGGCTTTCAGGTTGAGAGACAAACACCAAGGTAGCGAAATTAAAAATCATATTTACCTGCGAGGCTTGCCCTTGCTGTTCGATGGGCAACTGCTTAAACACGATGCGGTAAGACTGCGTTTTGTCAAATTCACTGTCCCCCAAGAATTGGGCCCTGAAAACCTGATAACCATTGGCAGGTACGTCTACCTGCGGTGGTAAAACGATAAAATCATCTTCTGCTTCGGTGAGAATTTCTTTCTGGTTTTCATCAAAGCTGCGTTTGTATACAACAACTTCGATGGGCACCGGAGTATCGCTGGGATTAATAACTCGATAGGTAACGGCTGAACGATTACCTGTGGTATACAACTCTGCCACCATGGGTTGTACTTGATAGGCTAAGCCCTGATTAGAGAAGAGTAAAACAGTGAAAAGGCTAAACCATTTAACATGGCGAAAATGAAGCATGTGCGCACCCTGGATTTGTTATTTTTATCAGATATTAATTAGAAATAAGCAAAAGTCGGCAGGAGGCCGACTTATCGCTAAAATCTAGTGCACATTTATAACTCAAAATGGGCTTTGAGTCATCTGCTACCTTAGTTGTAAGACACTGTGATAGTGATGGTATCTGAATAAGAGCCTTCGTACTCAAAGCCATTAACTTGTGGTCTGATGGAAACGGTTTT
>NZ_JBSWWX010000012.1:0-106776 GCF_056160305.1 Planctobacterium sp. AWM4_229
GTCAGAGTCTTCATCTTCGTCAGAGTCTTCATCTTCGTCAGAGTCTTCATCTTCGTCAGAGTCTTCATCTTCGTCAGAGTCTTCATCTTCGGCAGAGTCTTCATCTTCGGCAGAGTCTTCATCTTCGTCAGATTCTTCATCTTCGTCAGATTCTTCATCTTCATCTGAGTCTTCATCTTCGTCAGATTCTTCGTCTTCTTCAGAGTCTTCATCTTCGTCAGATTCTTCATCTTCGTCAGATTCTTCATCTTCGTCAGATTCTTCATCTTCGTCAGATTCTTCCTCGATGATTTCCTGACAAAGTTCCTGGTCGGCCTGACACAATTGAACCAGCAGATCACAAAGGTTTTCATCCTCACAAATTTCTAATACTTGTTCGCAAAGTGCATCGTTGCTGTCGCATTCAAAATCATTATTGTTAACTCTGTTAAGTACATTGCTTATATCTGCGGCAGGTGTACCGTTGGAAGGTTGCTTTTGCATCACTGCGGATTGAGCATCACTTGCCAATGACTGCGGGGAAAATACGGTTAACGAGGAATACAAACCGGCAAGCATTGCCGTTCGTAATGTGGATTTTCTGAAATTCGGTTTGGTTAACACCGAAACACCTAAATAAGCTTTTTGAAATTTTACCGGTGTAATATTTGTTTTTTTGTTGATGGCTTTCACTTTTCACCTCCTGAGGCTCAAATTCATCGTGGTTTGTTCACTTGCGTAAATGCGCTGGCTTACTTTCAATAAACGCTGCAAAATCAAATTTGTTATTTGTTTTTTTGCCACGTTTTCCTGCAATGACGGATTGAGCCGAATTTTGAGGAATCGCTTTTTTAAGGAGTTGTGAAGCAGTTCTCATTTTCTAATCAATAAGAGAGTTTTTATGTCCGCATCAGGAAAGCATGAGAAGTGAAAAACTTGAAGCCAATCTCGCAATAATTGGATGGATAGCGGGTAAGAAATTTAGTAACCGTGATTTAGTCGGGGTATGATGACGCAAAGGTTAAACGCAAGGTAAAACAGGAACCCGATAGTCAATGTCAGATATTCAATTCAGTAGAGAACAAAAAGAAGCTATGGTGGCTAAATTGCAATCCTGGTTTGAGCGAGAGCTGGATCAGGAGTTAGGTCAGTTTGATGGGGAGTTTTTACTGGATTTTATCTCAAAAGAGATGGGCGCTTATTATTACAATCGAGGCTTGCAGGATGCCAGAGTTGTATTAGAAGAGCGATTGCAATCAATAGACGAAGACCTCTATGCCATCGAAAAGGATGTGCGCTAACTTTAGCTCGAGCTGTTGTAGCAATTCGGTGTGCTGATCACTGTGCGGTTCATTTTGCTTACATTTATCTCATTGCCTAATCGCTTAGTTGGATTAGAGTAGGGCAGCAACTCACTTCATGTTCAGGGGTTAATACATGGCACAAGACGCAATTGAACAAGCTTCTCGTAAGTTAATGGAGGGCGTTTGGCTTGCCCATACAAAAAGAGATTATAATGCCTTGCTTGAAGCCTTTGCGGGTAGTAAAGACGCGCATATACCCGGTGAAGAGCAATTTTATGATGCGGTAGACAGAGCGATTGCGCCATTGGGTAATTCCAGCGAATTGACTTATCTGGGGCAGGTGAACAAAGCCAAGGCAGGCGAGATATTGGTGCTGTGGAAGGTAAGCTTTGAAGCCACTGATGAGGAGTTGCTGTGGCACATTTATCTGGACGCGGGAAATAATTTAAAAGCTATCTGGTTTGGTTGAGATTTATATTAGCTTAAATTGCTTATTTTTTATCACAGGAGACAAGTATGGCATTTGAAAATTGGGTGGCGTTTTGCGCTATTGCTTTGTTAGCCACGGCTACTCCTGGACCTGCAGCTTTGCTGGTATCAGTGCACAGTGTTTCTTGGGGTTTCAGAAAGTCCCTTGCCACGATACTTGGCAATGTTACCGGGTTATTTGTCATGTCCGGTTTTTCGGTATTGGGTTTAAGTACGCTGGTCTTACATTCAGCCTGGGCCTTTACTTTGGTTAAGGTAATCGGAGCCCTTTATCTGGCTTACATGGGAGTCATGCTTTGGAAAAATGGCGTGGTGAACATAAATCCGGAAAAAGCTCACTCGCGGCAATCGAGAAAAAGTTTATATCTACAAGGTGTATTGGTTGCACTAACGAACCCTAAAGCCATAGTGTTTACCACGGCCTTGTTCCCACAGTTTATTGATATTTCACAAGCCCTGATACCGCAGTTTTCTTTGCTAGTGAGCAGTTTTATGATGTTGTCGTTTATTTGTCTATCCAGTTATGCTTTGTTGGCTCAAAAAGCCAAAACCCTCACAATAAAACAGGTATCCAATCAATTGCTCGGTAAAATACTGGGTTCAACCTTTGTTGGGGCGGGCTGTTATTTAGCGAGTACATCGCGATGATGTTTTACTCCAGTAGCGTCGCGAAGGCACTTTGGGCAAGACTCTGAATATCACTGTGCTTGCCGGCTTGCAATACCTTACTGTTGTGTAAAACCTTGCCAGGCAAATAGGGGTTGCCATCAGATTGCAGTGCACTTTGAGCGGATTGTTTAAATTGATTTAGCAATACCGTGCCGCGCTGGAGTAATGGCATCGAGGACATTATTTTCTGCGTGCCCAATTGATATAGGGCTTCTTTCATGGATACCAGTGCCGGACTGGCCAAAACTAACTCACCCGCAATCAGGTAAGTGTTCATATCGCCAAACGATAGTAGCACTGGTTTGACCTTGGGATGGAACTGGATTAACGGTTTGCCATTGAGTAAACACAGTGCATTAGCTCCCGCTATTTTGCCCATCTCCTGCGCGTAATAAGACTGCTTCGGTAAGGGTAAACCGTTCATAGTAAAACTGGCACTGTCACCAGCGCAAAATACAAGCTCAGATTCCCTGCTTTGTAGAGATTCATTAACCTGACTGTAATTTGCAATAGTAGGAGATTGCTCTGTATTCATTGATGCCGTCAATGCACCACTGGTGTAGATGGTGATATCCGACGGCAGTTTTGTATCATCAGTTAGAAAAACAGCGTCGTTTTCCTGTTTACTCAGGCGCTGATTAAAATGAAGGGTGGCGTTGCTTTTATCACATAGCCGGACAATATCCTGTGATATCACTTCAGGTAGTGTTTTCACTAGTCTGTCGCCGGCTTCTACCAATGCCAACTTAACCTTAGTGGACTGCCGGTATCTTCTGATTATTTCACCCAACACCTCTACGCCGGTAAAACCGCCACCAATGATGGTGATGTTAATGTGCTCTTTGATACGCGTTAACAGATCTATTTTGGCGTTGATTTTCAGCGCATCTGAGGCGCTGCGAAATGTGTACGTACCAGAATGATTATTGGCATTCGTTGGCATGCCTGTGGCTTTTATTAGAGCGTCAAATTTCAGTTTGGCACCTGAGGATAAGGTTATTGTCTTCTCCAGGTGATCAATGTGCGTCACCATGTCTTGAATAAAGCACCCACCAAGACTGTGCACCAGGGTTTTTCGGCATAGTTGCACATTACCTGGGTTTTTTGCGCCAGACAAAATTTCGTGAATGTTGGGCGTCCAGGTAAAGTTATCACTACTGTCTATGAGGGTGACATCCACTTTGGGGGGCAGTTGTTTGGTAATGGCTCGCAAGGCACTGATGCCGGCAAAGTTACCACCTATTATTACGATATGTTTTTTATTCTGAGCCATAGTTTATTTTTGCGTTACACCTACTGAGGAATTAATAGTGAATGACGCCGGCGCAAATGAGTCACTCTGGATTTCTGCGTTATTGGCACACATGCACTTTACAGGCTAAAAGGCTTGTTTCAAAGCTCATCCTTGTATATATGAGCCATGGTCATGATTGCTGGGATTCAGCAAGCCCTGGTCTGACAGAAATTTGTGGAGCAAAGATAGGTAGGTAAAGATTAGCCGGGCAAAATAAACAAAAAAGGCGCTTACCCTCTCAGTAAAGCGCCTTGGATTTGGTTGTTCGACTGTTTACTCAAAAAAGTGAGTGTAAGAGATACGATATGTTGTGCCATAAGCGTTGTGGTTTATCGTGTCAAAACCACGGCTTGAGCCGTATACCAGAGGTGGATCGCGGTCAAACAGGTTGTCGATATTCAACTTCAGTGTGGCATCTTTGAACAAGATTCCAAAACGCGCATCCACTGTTGTCCACGACGATACATTACGGGTGCTATCAATGTCAGCAATTGCGCCGATGTCGACTAACTCGTTAATTTCGCGACTGCGTAAACCAATAATGTCATCTTCATAGCCATCCACATAACGTACAGTTAAACCACCGTAATAGTCATCGTTGCCCCATAAAACGGAAAGGTTAGCGATATTCTCAGGATAGCGATAAGTGCCAACCAGTTCTTCGGTTTCATCTGAGCCAGGCTTGTTGCGCTCGAAGCTGATGTAATGGGTCCAGTCAAAATCAACAGACAATACGCCATTCCACAAATCCATATCGTGAGCGATATCCAAATCTAAACCGGAAACATCCTGAGTGCCGGTGTTATCCAACATGATCACATGGTCGCGGAATAGCGGCAAGCCATTATCACGTTCCAATCCTTCTGCATTCCAATTAGCTAAGATAGTTTCCAGGTTGGCATTGCCACTTTCAATGCTATTACCATTTTCATCAAAAAATATTTCTGCTTCATCGCCATCAATTATTCCGTCGTCATTGACGTCATAACCTGTACATAAGCGACTATCGAAAGAAATACCCAGCTCACCTGGTGAAAGGGCACCGCAATGCCGCAACGCAGCATCATCAAGCGCTTGGGCCATCACACCGGTCATATTGGTATCTACGATTTTCTTGTGTTCGAACTTCCAGTAATCAAGCGTAATGGTGGTATCGTCACTCGGACTCCAGGCAAAGCCGATGCTGTATGAATCTGACTCTTCTGCTTGAAGATTGGGATTACCTAACTCAAGAGTATTGGGGCTTGATTCAAAACCCTGACCATCACAGTAAAACTGCGAAACCAAAGCATTAGCAGCGCAATCATAAGTGGAAGTTGTGGTACGCAGTTCAATTCCTGCCTGAGTTAACGAAGGCGCGCGGAATGAAGAGGCAAAACTACCGCGTAAGATTAAGTCATCGCTGGGGCGCCAGGATAAACCGATTTTAGGGTTAAAGGTACTACCAAAATCATCGTAATGGTCGAAGCGTCCTGCTAATTGCATATCTACCGTTTCGTGCAACGGCACATAAAATTCTGCAAAAGCACCATATTGAGTTCTGTCCGCTTCAGCCAGGCTGGAGCCAAAGCCCATGACATCCACTAAAAACTGGTTCTCAAAGTTGGCGCGGGAGTTATCAGATGGAATATCTTCCAATTCTTCGCGTCGATATTCAACGCCGAAGGCGGCGCGAATGTAGTCATCGCCGAACTCCATTAACTCGCCGTTAAAGCGGGCATCAATCCCGAAAACTGAACTTTTTCCGTCTCGGGTGGGGCGCTCTTGCGCAACGGCAAGAATCGCATCATTGTTGCTATCACCTATCAGGAAGGGGTTAAAGGCACCCAGCAAGTTGCCGCTGTTACAACTTAACGTATCGGTATCGGAATTGTAGTTAGCGATGCTACCGTCGGAGCACAACTCACCGTGTGCCGCTGCATTATATTTATAGCGGTTGTAAATACCGGCTATGGCTTCTTGTTCAGATTCGGACTCTGACCAGGTGGCAGCCGCTTCCCATTGCCAACTACCGATATCGCCAGCCAATGAAGACACTAAACGAAAGGATTGGGTTTCGTTTTCAATTGTTCTGGGATCCTGGAAGCGTGCGTCGTAACGAAAACCAAAACGTCGTTGACCTGCTTGTGTGGTAAAGGGATCGTCCCAAATGATGTCAAATGGACTGGAAACCCCTTGCCATGCTTGAAGATCTGCTTCGCTGTAGATATCCAGAGCGCTGTATAAAGTAAAAGGGCCTTCCTCATCAAATTCATCATTAATGGGGGCCGGTGTGGATACTGCGACAGATTTTGAGCGACTTAAAAAGAAGTCGGTATTCCATTCAAGATCACCGATTTCCAGGGTGTAAATCGCGCCAACGGATTGTGATTCCAGCTCTGAATCCAGCAACACATCCTGGTTGGGGTAGTAGGCACAAATGTCTTCACCAAACTGGGTGCGCGTAGTGGCATAAGGGCAGTCTGGATTCGCTAATTCGTTGCCATCTCTGGAAGAAAAATAATAGATGTTGGGATAAGGCAACTTAGGTAAATAGCTGTAGCTGTTCACCAGCAAAGGTTCGGCAGAAATCGGACGGTCTGTGGCTTCAAAGGCGTTTTTGTCGTACAGGTCCGCAAACAGGGTTAGATTACCACCTGCGACTTCACCGCCCCAAACCAGGTTAACACTCTTTTTCGATTCATCGGAGCTTTGCACGCTGTCTTCAAAAGAGATATTCAGTTCCGCGCCCTGGTAGTCCTTTTTCAGGATATAGTTGATTACACCCGCAACGGCGTCGGCGCCGTAGATTGCCGAGGCACCCGTGGCCAGTACTTCTATACTCTCGATAGCTGCCAGTGGAATACTATTTACATCCACAAAGTTCTCGGTACCTGCGGCAAAAGAGCTGGGAGCCACTCGCCGACCGTTTATCAAGGTTAAGGTTGAAGACGGGCCTAACCCGCGTAACGACGCTGCTGCCTGACCTGCCGGCGTTGAATTGGAGGTACTACCTGATTCGGTAGTACTGAATGTGCCACTGCCACCGCGTGTCTGACCGAGGTTTTGCAGCAGCTCAAACACCGAATTTGCGCCTGATCGGGCAATATCTTCGGCATTGATGATTTGCAGGGGTTGAGTGCCTTCCAGGTCAACACCGCGGATATTCGAGCCAGTTACCTGGATTCGCTCTACGTTTTGCTCTTCTGAAGTGGCTTGAGTTTCTTGCGCAATTGCCGCTGCGACCGGCGTCAGGGCACAGGAAAGCCCCAAAAGCATCTGAAATGTTTTGTTCATGATCGTTTTCCTACAACAAAAAAGTTGCTTAACTTTTTATTGTTATTGTTTTACTGGATTGATTTTTATTTGAGAGTTCGACTGGATAACCACAGGGGGCGCAGCCGAGCAGAGGCGGGTTTTATTCGTCAAACCACTCAGAGAGATACCAAGGCGAGTAGGTATATTGTGATAATGAAATTGCTTTTTTTAACATAACTGGTTTTTCTGTTAAGTCTAAAACATTGCACTTACAGCACCTTCGGTATTGCCCGAAAATTAACGGCTGCTTTTTAAACAAATACCGCAAAAGCAACAAGAGGTAAATAGCTTGTTAACCACTTTATTGCATAGATGAGCCGAAAAGTAGGGCATTTATGCTAATTATTTGCATGAAATGCGAATACATACCTATGTATAAGGGAAAAACACGAATAGATATTCAATAGAAAAAAGTTAAAAAAATTGTAAATTCAACAGCCAGGCGAGCAAGTTAGCCATGAATTGCGGGGCGAATTATTCGGGGCCAGAAAGAAAAATGCCCAGATGAAACCATCTGGGCTAGGGGAATGGCTCATAAGAGCCGTGCGCTAACTAAAATCTTTACCGATTAGCAACAGAAGCTTGCTAAAAATTAACCGGAGGAATATTAGTGTAGCGCAAAGTCCGGTCATTAATAAAGTGATTATTCAAAAAAACTTTTTAGTTTAATTTTCAAGCACCTGAAAGCTGCTTTGGTTAAGTTATACACAGTTTTTGTTCATTTAATCACAACTTATCCTATTGTGGTGGTTAAATTGTGTACAAGTTGTGGGTGATTTGCACTCGCTAATTCTCAACCCCAAATAACAAGTTGATATAACTGCAAGTTTCTCTGTCGTACTGTTTGCTCAGGGTAAAGATTGTATCTTCGCTAGGGTTGACCAGCCAGGCGACATTGTCCGAGCTCCAGCGATGAAATTGTTGTGTGCCACAATTCAGCGCAACCTGGCGACGATATTCTCCCGGCTCGGTGATCAAAACCATGGTTTTATCTGACAGTTTTTGTGCTTCGGTATGTAACGAAAATTGCAGTTGTCGCTCTGGTGTGATGCTCATTCGGTCGCCGTGATTAAGGTAATGACTTAACCCAATGAGCTGGTGTTTACCTGACTGGGCTTTGAAAATGGCATCTTGCATGTCTGCGATAAACACACCACCAGCACCTAATACCTCCATTTCGAGCTGCTGGTTTTCTCTGAACAATAGCGCGGTATTTTCATCAATACCAAAAGTAAGCCGGGTTTTGGTGAAGGCGGCCAGCGTCACCAGACGACCTTGTCTGTCTCGCTCGGAAAAGTGGGTATCAATGATACCGGCTTTAAAAAAGCCTAATCCACCTGCGGGGCGATAGGTTAGATCATCTTCCAGAAGACCATTAGGACAGTTTCCGTCTTTTTCACAGCCAAACGGTGCGGGTGGTAATGCAAAGGCACCTCTCACCAGGGCGACGTTTGATTGGCCACTTGTGATCATGGGGACGGGCCTGTTCTGATGAACTCCACCGCTCATAACTGCAGCCCCAGCGCTGGTGCCCGCCAGCAGCATTTTATTTTGACTGACTCTTGAATTTAACAAAGATGCCAGTGTTGTGGAGGAGCTGATTTTCATCAGAAAACTCTTTAGGGTTCTAATCTGATCACCGCCATTGATAAACAAGCCATGAGCCCTTTTTATCTGGTTTGCAATGCTCTGTGGCTGTTGGCAGGCTTTGAGTAAACTTTCACTGTACCCTGGGTAACGTTGGTTACGGTTGTATAGCTCTGCCTTGGCCTGTAATACAAAAAGCTCATCGCAAGAGCGGCCATTATTGACCAGGGTCGCCAGGGATTCATCAAGCGGCAGCCAGTTCACTTCAATGTCTGATTGTGGATACAGGTGGCGAGCTGCTTGTTCTAAAGTTTGCTGATAAAAATCGATAGCGGCAAAGGGATCCCTTGCTGAAGCCGTAGTGAATAACAAGGTTAATGGTTCACCGTTTTGACGTTTGCTGTTGGCTTGCTCAATAAACTTCAGAAAAATGTCCAGGCTGGCTTTGCTCTTACTGGCGAGGAATTTGACCTGTTCTTTTTGCGCATCGACCTGCTCGGTAAAATCCACAATGGCGTAATACAGGGCATTAGGTAAATTGGTGAAAAAACTGGCGCCGTCAAACTGATTGCTGGCCTGCTCAAAGGCATCGCGAATACCGGCCGTTCCAATTACTTGAGTGGGGTTTGCATAAAAATACTCAAATAGCGTATTTAATTGCGATTTTCTCTGATTATCCAGCGCTTGATAAGCGTTTAATGCAAGCACCTTGGACAGAGTCTCAGTGGTTAAGCTATAGCTTTGTTGCTTTAGCGCGTTACCGGGAAAATCGTTGTCGTTACAGTGTTCAGGTTGCCTGCTGGAACATATTTCAAGACCGCCGCCCGCTATCAAGAGCTGCCATGAATCTTCTTTAAAATCAGAGGGTTGAATTGCGGTGGTGGAGATATCTGACTGAGCCTGTAATAAGTTTGAAAATGAAAAACTCAGCAGCGTTATGAGAGATATTTGAGTTAAAAAGCGTTTCATGTCTTCCGATGATTGTTGCAAAAGTGTTGACATTGAAACTGATTCTGAGTATCTGTTCAAAGGGTATTTCAATTTGATGTTGAAATTCTTCGGATTGTTTTAAAAAACGAGTGAATAAAATTTCGTGAACACTAAAACACTTTCTCATTCAGCTTTTTTCTATCAAAGCTTTTATTTGTCGGAATGGTTCGACGAGTAGAGTATTTGTCTGTCGACTGATTAGTAGAACTGAGTCGCACCCATAGTGCCGATATTAGTGATGTTCTGCTAAAATAGCGCGTTAATCTCATGTTTTAACTGTTTGTTCAGTTGAAACCCTAAGCCAACACCGGAAACCTGACGGCGGAAAATTTATGAAAGATGAATCCAATCTTGCAACAAGGATGCCTGACGCATTTGTGATTTTGTTTTTTGTGGTATTACTTGCAGCACTGATGACCTACATAGTGCCTGCCGGGTATTTTGAAACCGCTGAAACCACCCGCATTATCGATGGCAAGGAAGTTACCCGAACTTTAATCCAACCGGAAAGTTTTAAAACTGTTGAGGATGATAATGCCGGTGTCGCCATTTTTAGTGGTGGCAAGGAGCCCGGTTTTATCAACTATGCGTTTGAGGGCATGGTGTCGGGCGACCGCATGGGCTCGGCTGTGGGCGTTGTGGCTTTTATTCTGATTGTGGGTGGTGCATTTGGCATCATCATGCACTCTGGAGCTGTAAATAACGGCATCATGGCATTGATCAGCAAAACTAAAGGCGCGGATGTGGTGATTATTCCACTGATGTTCTTTCTGTTTTCGCTGGGTGGTGCTGTGTTTGGCATGGGAGAAGAGGCGATAGCCTTTTGTATTGTGCTTACCCCCTTGGTTATCGCACTGGGTTACGACGCCATAACTGCTGTACTCATTACTTATGTTGCCACGCAGGTGGGGTTTGCCACTTCCTGGATGAATCCGTTCAGTATCGCGATAGCCCAAGGCATTGCCGATGTTCCGGTTCTCTCCGGGGCTGATTTCAGGATCGCCATGTGGGTAGTCTTCACCCTAACCGGCATCATTTTTACAATGCGCTATGGAGCGAAAGTTAAGGCTAATCCGGAAATCTCTTTGAGTTATCAATCAGATTTTCACTTTCGTCGCCAGCAAAGCTCACAGGTTAAATCTCAATACAACAATGTTGATACCCTAATCTTATTGACTTTGTTAGCGGGCATTGTCTGGGTGATATGGGGA
The DNA here is from genome assembly GCF_056160305.1 of Planctobacterium sp. AWM4_229. Taxonomy (NCBI): domain Bacteria; kingdom Pseudomonadati; phylum Pseudomonadota; class Gammaproteobacteria; order Alteromonadales; family Alteromonadaceae; genus Planctobacterium; species Planctobacterium sp. AWM4_229. The sequence goes on from NZ_JBSWWX010000012.1 coordinate 10,821, forward strand.
GTTGTCGTTCATGAATATTACATTCCACAGATTGCGACACAGTTTTTCGCCATGGGTATTGTGGTGGGGATCATTTGTGTGGTGTCCGGACGTATGTCGGTGAACTACGTTTCTGAGTCATTTCAAAATGGGGCGAAAGAGCTGTTACCGGCGGCCCTTATCGTGGGCATGGCTAAAGGTATCGTGTTGTTACTGGGCGGTGATGATGCCACCAGTCCTTCTGTGCTCAATACCATATTGCATCATGCCGGTAGCGCTATGTCGGGTGTATCTGAGACTGGCTCTGCGATATTCATGTATATTTTTCAGTCAATTTTTAACTTCTTCCTTGCCTCTGGATCGGGTCAGGCAGCATTAACCATGCCGTTAATGGCACCACTTTCTGATTTGGTGGGGGTTTCCCGCCAGATAGCAGTGCTTGCTTTCCAGCTGGGCGATGGATTAACTAATATCATTATTCCAACCTCTGCTTCCTTAATTGGTTGTCTTGGTGTCGCGCGTTTAGACTGGAGTACCTGGGTGCGATTTGCCTGGCGTCTCTATTTAATCTTCTTCTTTTTGTCTATTGCCACCATGGTGACCGCCGTTATGGTTGGATATCAATAAGGATCTTTTATGTTAACGCTTATCACGAATGTCGAACTCTATGCTCCAGCAGCTATGGGTGAAGTGGATGTTCTGGTTGCTGATAAACGCATTGCAGCCATTGCGCCGGGTTTGAAAAACAAAATCACGGCTGACGGCACCATTATGGAAATCATCGATGGCCGCGGCAAACTAATGTTTCCCGGTTTAGTGGACTCCTTAGTGCACATTTCTGGTGGTGGTGGTGAAGGGGGCTTTCATACCCGCACTCCGCAAATGAATCTTACTGACGCTACTTTGGGTGGGGTGACCACCGTTATCGGTGTTTTGGGTACAGATGCCACCACCCGCACCTTGTCTGATTTATTGGCTAAAGCGCATGCGCTGGAAACAGAGGGCATTAGTACTTACTGCCATACTGGTTCTTATCAATTGCCCGCCAGAACGGTGCTGGATAATGTTACCGACGATATTATTTTAATCGACAAATTTATTGGTATTGGTGAGATAGCTATTGCTGATCATCGCTCATCGCAATTGCGCTCTAGTGAGCTGATGCGGGTTGCCTCGGAGGCAAGAGTTGGCGGCATGATTTCCGGCAAAGCGGGTATCGTCAGTATTCATGTTGGGGACAGTGACTCCATGTTGTATTTGCTGCACGAGTCGATTGAGAAGTCTGACTTGCCCGTTACTCAGTTTTATCCCACTCACATTAACCGCAATGGCGCGTTGTTAGAGGCGGGTATGGAGTGGGCAAGGCAGGGCGGTTACATTGATTTTACCGCCAGCACCAATGAAAAGTTCATTGAAGAAGGGGAAGTTCCCGCGGCTAAAGCGTTGGCGGACTGTATTGATGCGGGCGTCGCAGTGTCTCAGCTCACCATGAGTTCGGATGGTAATGCCAGCCTGCCAGTATTTGATGATGCCGGCGAGTTGGTAGGATTGGAAGTCGGGCGAGTAGGCAGTCTTTACGAAGCATTCCAGGAAGCGGTGCTGGAATACGGAGTCGGTATTGTGGATGCCATTAGTTCGGTTACCCTATCACCCGCTCAGTTGTTAAAGCTGAAACACAAAGGGCGAATTGAAGTTGGAGCCGATGCCGATTTTATTCTGGCTACAAAAGATCGGTTGTTGCTCGAGCAAGTTTATGCCAAAGGGCGCTGCATGGTGCGCGGTGGCAAAGCCTTAATCAAAGGCACGTTCGAAAAGTAACACTCAGGTGCTAAGGGCATTGCACTTCTGCAATGCCCCTTTCATGCGAATCTTATTGATCAAAAATCGCAATCAGTTGACGGCTGATCGCCACCAGTTCGCCTTCTTCATCGTGGATTTGTGCTTCAGCGTGGCCATAGCCACCATAGGCTTGCACCGTATGGGCCTCATAAGCTAACCAGGCTTCAGGAGCCAATGGTTTGTGTGGGTGCACAAACTCTACATTCCAACTCATGGTACTGGCAGGCGCGGGACCTAAGGGCATTTGCAAGATGGTCGGTGGCCAGGCGTCAATCAGCGTTAATATGTGCGCGTCGGTAAATACCTTGGGCGCTTTTTTCAAGCGCATCCAGCCTTTGTAGCTGGACTGCTTACTGCCTGTGAATGGCACTTTCCCCTCAGAAATAGACAAATCAATATGGCGCAAAAACTTCGGCGTGATGCGGGGGATTTGCGGAATAAATTTGGCTTTTTTCGGCGGCTCGGGAAGCGGTTTTACATCTGCCTCTACCAACACTTTAGATTGTCTGTCCTGGGCGAAACAAGCAAGAGCCGTTAAACATATTTGCTCGTCCTGGACGATACTGGCGGTAATTTGCGTGGCGTTTTTTCCTTCTCTCAGTAGTTGCCAGGTAAAGCTGAAGGGCTGCTCAGTATTTAACGGCCCGACAAAGTTAAAGGTAATAGAGCGCAACACTCGCTCTGAGGGAACAATGCACTTTAAAACCTGGTAGAGAAGCCCGGCAGACAAGCCACCAAAAACCGTACGTCCTTGTGCCCAGTCACCCGGCACAGTCAGTTGTAATTGCGATAAATCATCAGATTCATTGATGAGCTGAATATAATCATCTGGTTGCATGGAAAATTGCTCATTTGATAAAGAAGGCAAAAGTATTACAGATAAGTGGTCCGATGTCTAACCAGTTGAGTTGTCAAAATTGCCTTCTATCATACTGATCGCTTCCCGTTCCGGGCTCGGTGTTAAACAATTGTTAGTTTGCAAACGTATGCAGATGGGCTATCTATTACAACAAGCAATAAAAAGTGCTTCAATAGCACAAAATACCAAGATAAATCAAAATGCTAAATATCCAGAGAAACCTGTCAAACCGCTTCTACGCTATTCTAAGCTTACCCGCTACAGCTATGGGCTTTGCACTGTCAGTGCAAATAGCCGCCATGAGCTGGATTTTACAAACCCAGTTTGGTTTGGATGTACATGACATTGGTTTTGTCTGGGCTGCGGGTCCTCTGGCCGGGATTATCGGGCAGGTCATTGTTGGTGCTATCAGTGATAACGTTTGGTTTTGGGGCGGCAGGCGCCGTCCATTTATATTGATTGGCGGTGTACTGGCGGCCCTGAGTTTATTGGCCTTACCCAACATTGATGTGATATCTGCCTCATTGGGGATTGAGGGTATCGTAGGTGTTGCCATCACGGTCGCTTTGGTATTGGATTTATCTATAAACGTAAGCTTTAATCCAACCCGCAGTATCATTGCGGATGTGACCCCGGAAGGGGAAGAGCGCACCAAGGGATACACCTGGATGCAAACCGTGTCCGGAAGTTTCGGGGTGTTGGCCTACGCTATAGGAGCAATCTGGAATAACTTTGCACTGATTTACTTTAGTGTCTTTTTGGTGCTGGCATTTTCCGTTATTCCCAACCTGTTTATCGAAGAGCCTAAAGAACTCAAATCTGAATTACACCCCGAATTAGAGCAAACAAAAATGGGATTTTTGGCTGGTTTGAAGGTAATTCAGCCGTTGTGGGGCTTTTTGATTTATGGCTTATATGCTTTAGTGGCGCGCCTTGCCGATATCAAATTTGATCATTACTACATTGAAATCGTATGTTTTGTTTTAACCCTCTTTTTTGTGGCCAAAACGGTGCTAGCTAAAGAGCAACAGGGTGGTAACAATACCGAGCACCTGGGTTTTCAAAAAGTGTTAGCCGCTCACTCATTCACCTGGGTGGGTATCCAGTCGATGTTTATCTATATGACGCCGTTTGTGCGCTTTAACCAACCGGATATTGACGATAATGCGCTAGGTTCCGTGGTGGGATACAGCTTTATGATCTTCAATGCCATTGCTGCGGTGTTACCGGTACTGCTATTGCAACCGCTGTCGGCCAGGTTCGGTGCAGTTAAGACTCACGGCTGGTGCATTGCCTCGATGGCGGTAGGGTATTTTGTAATGACCTTCATGGGCGCCAATACCTATGGCATCTACATGCTGATGGCGCTATTAGGTGTGGGTTGGTCTGCAACAATTAGCCTGCCTTTTGCCATCATGTCTCGCAAAGTTGAGCAATCAAAAATGGGCCTTTATATGGGACTGTTCAATTTGTCTGTGGTGTTACCACAGTTGGTAGCCAGTCTCGGGGTAGGCATGATTGTAGGCAACGCTGAAGATAAAAATGTGCTGTTTATCATCTGTGGTGTTTGCCTGGCGATTTCTGCCGTGTGTTGGCTCGGGATGACAGAAGAAAAGCTCGAAAATGTGGAAGCTGGCTCCGGGCACTGAGCCAGTTTAGAAATTTTAAATTACTAGAGTTAGTCTAATTGTTGTTGATAAAAGACAACGAAATTAACCAGTACTTTCAGGGCTGCTTCGATGTCTTCCACCAATACGGATTCAGCTGGGTGGTGGCTTATGCCTTTTTCGCAGCGCACAAATAACATGGCTACCGGGCAAATGTCAGCTAGAGCCATAGCGTCGTGCCCGGCACCGGATGGCAGGGAAATCTGACGGTATCCTGCGGAGCTAATGCTATTGGACACCAGATGCTGCAATTTTGGATCACAGGCCACCGCTTTGGCACTGTGAGTCATTTTCCATTCCAATGTTACTTTGCGTTTTTCGCTGATTTGCCCCAGTACCTGCTGCAAAATCTCTATCACAGTATCACGGCGGCTATCAATTTCGCTGCGGATGTCCAGGGTAAATTGTACTTCTCCGGGAATGACGTTGACGGCATTGGGATAGTTTGTGATCTTGCCCACTGTTGCCACTACATCTAATTCAGAAGCGACTTCCTCAATGGCTTGAATCATTTCAGCGGCGGCGACCAGTGCATCGGTGCGCATATTCATGGGCACTGTACCAGCGTGCCCGGCTTCTCCCAGGATTTTCAGGGCAAAGCGCTTTGCTCCGGCAATACCAGATACTGTTCCCACAGGAAGGTGTTCTGCCTCCAGGACTGGCCCTTGCTCGATATGTGTTTCTAAAAATCCGAGGATCTTGTCTTTTAACCTCGAAGCTTCATTGACCCGGTTGATATCGCAACCAAAGTTTTTCAGAGCATCTTCGATGGTTACCCCTTGGGCATCAATCAGACCAGACCACTGTTGTTGCCAAAGGCCAGTGATGGCACGGCTACCCAATAATGTGGTACCAAAGCGGGTGCCTTCTTCGTCACCAAAGGCGACAATTTCCAGGTGAAAGGGGAGCTTGATATTGTTGTCGTATAGGTACTGCACCAGTGATATGGGTAATATGATGCCCAGTATACCGTCGTAAATGCCGCCATTTGGCACGGTATCGATATGGCTACCCATAACAAAACTCTTGGCGTCGGGATCGGATGCAGCATAGCGGCCCCATTGATTACCCGCTTGATCAACCCAGGTTTCCATGCCAGCAGAGGCCATCCATTGCGCCACCTGCAGGTTGGCCATGCTGTGCTCGGGGGTCAGATAGCGTCTGTCCATTCCTTCATAAGATTGACTGTGTAGCGCTAGGGCGTCACAGCGGCTAAATACCTGCTGTGCATAGTCACTCATATCGAGGTTTTTAATATCAGGCGCCACTGTAGACTCCCAAGGCATTATCTACGGCAGCTCCGGCAGACATTGCATGTCCTGCGCGACGCAATACCGTTTCCAGAGACTGCAGGGTGTGCAATACCGCATCTTTGCGCGCATTGTAGCCCATGGTACCCAAACGCCAGATTTTGCCGTGCAGCGGCCCAAAACTGGTGCCAATCTCAATGTTAAAATCTTCCAGTAGTTGGCCGCGGATCTTCTCACCGTCAACATTTTGTGGAATGTAGACACCCACGACATTGGTCATTTTGTTGCTTTGGTCACCAAATAATTTGAGATTCAAACCTTGGGCGCCTTTGGCCATAGCATCGCCATGGAGTTTGTGTCGCGTTATGCAACTCTCGATACCTTCTTCTAACAAGTTGATGGCGCACTCGCGCGCACTATAAAGCATGGATGTGGCCTCTGTATGGTGATTCAGGCGCTCTTCTCCCCAATAATCGAGGATCATAGGGATATCAAAATAATTGGAGCGAATACGGCTGGCTTCACCATTTTCATGATGTTCGCTGCGAATACCGGCTTCTACGTGGTGACGCTTTCTGACAAGCTCAACGTAGCGTTCACTCAGCGTGATAGGGGCGGAGCCTGATGGACCGCCTAGACACTTTTGCAGGCCCACAGAAACGGCATCTAGTTGCCACTGATCGGTTTCAAATGGGTTGCCGCCAATCGAAGCGGTGGCATCAGAGTAAAATAGCACGTCGTAACGACGACAGATTTCGCCTAAGTGCTCCAGCGGTTGCAACATAGTGGTAGAAGTATCGCCTTGTACCATGGCCAATACTTTCGGCCGGATTTTTTTTATGGCGTCTTCCACTTGTTCTGGTTGGAACACTTCCCCCCATGGTACTTCAATGGTGTGTACCTCAGCGCCCGCACGCTCGGCTATTTCTTGCAACAGGTGTCCAAAACGACCAAAAATCGGCACCAGCACTTTGTCACCGGGTTCGATACAGGACACTAATACCGCTTCGATGCCAGCGCGTGAAGTGCCATCGATCAATAAAGTTGCCTGATTGTTGGTCTTGAAAACCTCACGATACAAGGACATTACCTCGTTCATGTAGCCTGTCATAACCGGATCGTATTGACCAATCAACTGTGTTGACATGGCTGATAATACGCGTGGATAACAATTGATGGGGCCGGGACCCATTAACAACCTTGGCGGGGGATTTAGTCTGTTCATAATACTCCTTCCAATTCCTCTATCGCGCTTTACATGACAAGCTGTGCGAGCATGCGCACGCCTGTGATACAAAGCACGATGGCAAATACTTTTTTCAGTTTGGCACTATCTAATTTGCTGCCGATGTGGGCACCCACAGGCGCAAACAATACGGTAAGGGGTACAATGCAAAGCAGCCCAGGTAGATTAACCAGACCAAATGTCCCCAATGGTGCGTCTTCAGGCGTTTGGCCTAGTATTAACATGGTTAGTGCCCCCGGTAGTGAGATAAGCAGGCCTATGGCAGCAGCGGTACCCACCGCTCTATGTGCGGGATAGCTACAGGCAGTTAACATGGGTACCGAAAGTGTACCTCCGCCAATACCTACCATAGAGCTAAAGAAACCGATAATTGAAGCCATTAGACTTTGTCCGGCTTTACCGGGCAGTGAGCCTGCAATGGTGGAATTGGCGGTACGAAATAGCATGTTGAGTGCTGATAATGTGGCAATCACCCCGAATAACAAGGTAAACCAGTAGCCGGATACAACCGTTACCAGATAGCTTCCAGCGAAAACACCAAACAAAATAAATGGCCACCAGGCTTTTAACAGTTCGCTATCCACATTACCTTTTTTGCGGTGCGCTTTAATGGAACTCAAAGAGGTAGGAATAATGGTTGCCAGCGAAGTGGCGGTAGCCACCACCATCGCAGTTTCAGCGGACACGCCAAAGCTTTGAAACAGGAAGTACAACACGGGGACTATGACTATTCCGCCACCCACGCCTAACAATCCGGCCAATAAACCGGCAAAAACCCCCGTGACCATCAATGCGGCGATGGTGCTCCAGTTTTCTATGATTAATTCCAACATACTTTCCTTACGTTATTTCGCTATGGCTTTACCATCACTGCGCGGATCGGTGGCTGCAGTAACACTATTTTTCGAATCGAGATGCACGGCACCTGCATGCCCCATCATTTCGCTTAAAACAGGGACAAGGGCGATATCATGGCCTTTGTTCTTGAGCTCCTTGATCACACTTTCCCCTAAATTTTCTTCTATTTTGAGGTTGTGACTGACATCACCCCAGGTTCTGCCCAATAGCCAGCGAGGTTCAGCAACGGACTCTGTGAGTGAGCGATTTAGCCAGCTGTAGCGGCTGAAGAGTGCTGCCTGGGTTTGCGGTTGGCCTTCGCCCCCCATAGTGCCATACACCATACGGTTACCATTGTGGTATTGAGCATAAGCTGGATTGAGGGTGTGAAAAGGCTTTAAGCCCGGTTGTAGGTATTGCAATGAATCTGGCTGTAACGAAAACGAGGTACCGCGATTGTTCCAAACAATGCCTGTTTGACCTGACACTATGCCACTGCCAAATTCCCAATAGAGACTTTGGATATAGCTCACCATCCGGCCTTGATTGTCACAGGCACCCATCCAGATGGTATCGCCGGGTTTCGCCTCATGTGGCCATGGCAGGGTGTTGTTTAGGGAAATCTCACTGGCCAGTTGGTCAAGGTAGTTGTCTTTCAGCCAATCTTGTTGCGGCTGTTTGAGTCTTTGCGCATCGCCAATCGTCGCATTGCGCACAATAAAAGCGCGCTTGGTACATTCAACTAGCAGGTGAATGGCCTGTGCTTCGTTATTGGCTTGCTGTTTTACCCTGTCAAATAGCGCCAGAATCATTAAGGATGCCAGTCCCTGAGTCGGAGCGGGCAAGTTATACAAGCGGGCAGTACTGGTATCGACCGAGAGTGGTTCAACTAATTTAGCCTGATAGCGTCGAAAATCTTCAATATTGATTGGCGAGCCAGCGCTGCTCAAATCATTGGCCAGCGCTCGGGCAATATCTCCTTGGTAGAAGTCTTCAAGTCCACTATCTGCAAGTTGTTGCAGGGTGTTACCTAGCTGCGTAAGTTTTAATGTGTTTCCTTTTTTAAGGACTGCACCATCAAGCAAAAAGGTTTTTGTAAACTCGCTGAACTCTTTGAAATCAGGATGCGTTTTTCTACTGGCATCCTCCAGGCTTTGAGTAACTTCAATACCGGATTTTGCATGATTAATCGCATTACTCAACAGGCTTTTGAGGGGAATTGTACCTTGCCATCCCGCACTTATTTCGAGCGCTTTTTGCCAGCCTGAAACCGCACCCGCCATGGTAAGCGCTGCCAACGCGCCTCGAGATGGAATTGTCTGATGGTCAGCATAAAACTGTGGTGTGGCATTTTGTGCTGCAGAGCCTGCTGCATCGATCGCTACTGGGGCTTTGCCCGGCTCACTAATAAGCCAAAAACCATCGCCACCTAAGCCATTCATGTGGGGGTATACCACGGCAATGGTTGCTGCTGCGGCTACCATTGCTTCGATAGCGGTACCGCCTTGTTGTAATATTTCGCTGCCCGCTTCGGTTGCAGCACTATGGGGGGCCGTAAATCCTATCACGCTTGCTCTCCTGTTAAGTTTGCCGCCAATTCAATTAATGCTAAATCACTATTTGCGGGGCCAATCAGTGAAAACCCGGCAGGGGCGCAGTCTTCACTATTGAATGGAATGTGCAATTGCGGCAGGCCACAAAGCCCTGCAAGTGCCGTTAATCCTAATAGATAATTGCGATAATGGCCCAAATCTTCCGCAGTGGTGTTTAGTAGTGGCGCAGGTCCGGGGGTTGTGGGCAGCAAAAGCGTTGTCCCGTCAGCTAAAAGCGTATTCATCAATTGCTGAATTTTATCGGCTTTTTCCTGAGCCGATTCTTCATGTTCGGTGGTTAAGGTGCTACACCACTGAAAACGCTGCTGGATATCCGGCGCAAAAAGTGGACTGTGCTCGGTGATCCAATCTCCGTGCTGCAACCAGATTTCTCGACCTTGTAATACTCTGAAGGCTTCACTGGCATTTGAGAGTATTTCTTCGTCAAAAGCGGTTTCGGAAAAATCGGTGAAACCACAGTTTTTGATAAAAGACTTTATCTGCGCAGCGTGAGATACGCGGTTAATTAATGCTGGTACGGTACAAATGCGACCGTTTAAGCCTTTGGAGGATGATGACAGCAAAACCTCTGCAACGGCATAGAGTGTTTTTAAATCTCTGGTCATCCAGCCCACAGTATCAAAGCGAGGGGCGAGTGCCACCATGTTATCTGTGGAGATAACGCCATGAGTTGGTCGTAAACCGAATAAACCATTGTAGGAAGCGGGGACTCTTATGGAGCCACCTGTATCTGTCCCTAAACCAATATCCGCTTGATGATTGGCGACGGCAGTCGCCGAACCACTGGATGAGCCGCCCGGCAATCTATTTGAAGCCCTTACGTTGACAGGCGTGCCATAATGCACATTTTGTCCATTGAGACTGTAGGCCAGCTCGTCAGTAATGGTTTTGCCAACAAAATCAGCGCCATGGGAGAGTAATTCGCATACTACCGAGCTTGTTGAATCAGGTGTAGGGTGGGTTTTTAACCAGTCAGGGTTACCTGCTGTTGTGGGTATTCCGGCAATATGGAACAAATCTTTAACTGCCAGAGTTAAACCCGAAAGTTTGTCACTTTGTTGGCTGTCTGAAGCACGGTGTTGCTTAGGCGGCCGATAAATAAAGGGATCTGTATTGGTTTTCATCGTTAATTCAAATTAAAAAAATAAAATGCGCTGGCGGTGATATAACAACTAAGGGCTAGCGGTAGAGCTAAGAATAGTTCACGCAGTCGAAGAAAGAGTATTTGCGCATCTGATTTACTCACAATAGAACAATTTAATGAAAGTTACAAATTGTTTTTATTGTGAAACAAATGTTTCATTGGTTGGACATGTCCGGTCCCACAAAAAGCAACGCCTTGTTGCAGCGAAAAGCCTCTCTTTATATATCTTCTAATTCACCGAGGGTGCGATAGCCATCTGAGATGGCGGCACTGCGCTCAGCAGCTGATTCGCCGAGTGTATTATAGACGGAGTGGCACAGCATGGAGATCATGCTCATTGGTGCCGCGTAACTGTCCATAGCCAGCTCTTCTCCAAGAGAACACACTAACAGGTGGTCTACATCGTCTTTGTAAATTTGGCCAGTACTGTCGGTAAGCAGGATGATACTGGTGCACTTTTTTAACTCGGTTAATAGCGACTTGAAAACCCTGGGACGTCTTCTGAATCCTACTACAATGGCCACTTCACCTTTTACGATGCCATGTAGCTCTTCACTGATGGTTTGTCCGGGTTGAGGCAGCAGCCTGACTCTATCCCTTAGTTGCAATAGTTGCCGTTGCAAATGCATGGCCATAGGATAGCTATTGCGGTAACCAAAGATACTGATGCGGTCAGCGTTGCAAATAGATTCGGTGATTTGTTCTAAGCCATAACGCTGCAGGTATTCCCACGCCGCTTTAATGCGCTGGTATTCACCCTCCAGGAAGCGTTTATCACTTTTGTTGGACGCGATGGGTTGCCCTTGCGCGCGAAGCTCTTGTTTAACCACCAAATGGTTTTCATAACCGAGCTGTCTGAAAAAGCGGCTTACAGTTGCCTTTGAAGTATTACAGGCCTCGGCAATATCACTGGTAGACAGTTTAAGCACCAACAGTGGATCGTTTTGCAAAAAGGTGGCGATATCTCGTGCACTAGGGGGTAATTCTCCATAGTTTTGCTCTATACGTTGCAAAAAGGGCAAAGTGTTGTTCAAATGCCTGTTCTCGTTAGCCTTTTGGATTATTAGAACACAAAGGCTTACAGATCCTCAACTTTGAAAAAATAAATGAGCAAGAAGTCAAAATGAGCAAAGTTGTCGTATTGACCGGGGCCGGAATATCGGCGGAGTCGGGACTAAAAACGTTTCGTGATAATGACGGATTATGGGAAGAGCACCGTGTAGAGGAAGTGGCAACGCCCGAAGCATTTGCGCTGAATCCCGACCTGGTTTATCGATTTTACAATCTACGCAGAGCGCAATTGCAATCTCCCGAAGTGCAGCCCAACACCGCCCATTATGCCCTGGCGGAGTTGGAAAAAAAGTTAGGACGCGATTTACTGATTGTTACTCAGAATGTAGATGATTTGCATGAAAGAGCGGGCAACAAAAACGTACTACACATGCACGGTGAGTTGTTAGCGGCAAAGTGTTGTAAGACCGGAAAATCGATTCCCTGGACTGAGAATCTCGATCAAGGTAATGCTTGCAATTGTTGTTATCCAGCGAGAAGAATGCGTCCCGATATCGTGTGGTTTGGAGAAATGCCATACCACATGGAAGCCATATATGATGCCCTTTACAATGCAGACATATTTATTGCCATTGGCACATCTGGCCATGTTTACCCGGCCGCTGGTTTTGTCTCGCAAGCGGCCAGCTTTGGCGCTCGTACTGTGGAAATTAATATGGAGCCCAGTGCGGTAGAATCGCATTTTGATGAACAATACTACGGGCTGGCTTCTGAGCGAGTTCCCGAGTTTTTAAGTTCACTTTGATAATCATAATTAGATAAGGAAACACATTGCTAATGGACGCTTTTAATCTCTACTGGGTAGAGTTTCTCACTATAGCTGTTGCACACCTCGTCGCGGTCGCCAGTCCCGGGCCAGATTTTGCTATTGTATTAAAAAATAGTGTGAGTTTTGGTCGGCGTGCCGGCATTATTACCAGTATTGGGGTCGGGCTGGGTATACTTTTGCATGTAGCTTACTCTCTCGCTGGAATAGGTTTGTTGATCAAAACGACACCTTGGCTGTTTACCGTGTTTAGCTACGCTGCAGCGGCTTACCTCATCTGGATTGGTGTAAACGCCCTGAGAAGTGCACCAACAGCACCATCCGAAGCTGAGACCCCGGTAGCATCCCATCTCACTATTTCTGATAAAAAAGCCTTTTGGACCGGCTTCTTAACCAATGGTTTGAACCCAAAAGCGACGTTGTTCTTTCTCTCTTTGTTTGCAGTTATTGTCAGCGTTGATACACCGATGTCCATAAAAGCGATTTACGGCGTATATCTGACAATTGCAACGGGTGTCTGGTTTTGTTTTCTCTCTTATGTTTTAAGTTCTCGCAAAGTACGAGACTTCATTGGCAGCAACAGTCACTGGTTTGATCGTGTAATGGGGGTCATCTTGATAGCCTTAGCGATTAAGTTGTTAACTTCCTGAATACTAGTTTCGTTCAATTGTTCAATTTTATCGAATAAAAAAGCGCAATTAATGCGCTTTTTTATTTCCTTTTTAGCGCAATAATAGTCACAGTTATTTTTCTGGAGACTGTGATGCATATACTCTCAAAACGCCCTGCAATGAATACCCAAGATGGCGATGGGGTGAAAATACGTCGTGTGGCGGATTTCAATTTTCTCGCACTGGATCCTTTTCTGATGATAGATGAGCTCAAATCCGATGATGAGCAAGACTACATTGGCGGCTTTCCGCCGCATCCCCATAGAGGCATTGAAACTTTTACCTATATTTTAAAAGGTGGCTTTGAGCATCAGGATCAGATGGGCAATAAAAAGGCCATAAAGGCCGGGGATGTACAGTGGATGAGTACGGGGTTTGGGGTTGTGCATTCAGAAATGCCACTGGCTGACGCAAATGAGGGCATGCATGGTTTTCAAGTATGGCTCAATATGCCAGCAAGTGAAAAACTGCGACCTGCGCAGTATCAGGACAGTACTGAAAATCCGGTTGCTGAATACACTTTACTTCAAGGCAAAGTGCGTGTTTTAGCCGGTGAATTTCAATTGCACGGGCAGCATTGTGTCGGAAACCTGAACGGACTTGCAGGTAATGGTGCTATCGCTGATTTGCAACTGCAGGCCAATGTTGTGTTGAACATCGATGCACAACAAGCGGGCTTTTTAGGCGCTTATATCTACAAGGGCAGTATTTGGGGAGCCAAAGAAGGGGAGTTTGTGATCCTCAATGCAGAGCAAGTTAATACTATGGAGACCAACAATGAGGGAGCCGGGATATTGTTATTTAAGGGACAGCCAATCAAAGAAAAGATAGCCCACATGGGCCCCTTTGTGATGAATACTCAGGAAGAGTTTCAGCAAGCTGTTCGAGATTATCAATCTGGTAAGTTTGGTGAGCTGACACTCTGATTTTTAAGTTGGTTATAGTAAATCATCTATTTTCTTAAGAGGATGACTTAGAATTAAATGCCTAAAAAGTGATTTCTGAAAATTTGCACTATGTTTAGTTCGAAGTACTGTACGGGGTTCCCTTTACACGCAGTAAGCTAAGTATTCAGATGACACAACAATGAGAGGTATCAGGGAAGATACCCATACCAATAAGTAGCCCTCAGCATGCTACTCAGTGGAATTTGAAATGCTTTTAGGCAAGGCAGATGTTTACAGGTCTGGTGGCTCCAAATCAAAAACATCTAACGCGGTATAAAAGCATTTCAAATCCATCGAAGACGACACCCCAGCGGCTTATTTCTTTGTTACGTAATTTCATAAGACCACCAGTATTATTTCAATCACGCGCCTCGAACTAAGCTCGCTGGGATGTCGCTGAGCGAATGCAGAGAGTTATTTATTGGTATCATCATGCCAGCACAAGGATGTGCTGTCATTGATGGTCATTGTTGTGCTGAATACGAAGGTTACGCTTTGCGTGTCAAGGGCTGCGGAGGATTCTCAAGGAGTGCCGCAGGCAGCATTCCTTGAGGCGCTGCCGGCGCCCCGGCAAAGACAACATCAAATATTGGAACTTTAGTATTTTGCAGGCAAAAAGCTATTCTCCGAAGATTACACACTTGGTGAAATAGGTAATTTGGTACTTAAAATAAAAAGCCCCCGAAACTCGGGGGCGAACACGCCCAATTAGCGCATAACGGGAGACAACCGTTTAGTTAATGTGAGGGTTAGTCACGTACGTCAATGTCACCAACGCCCACATCGATTTCAATTTCATATTCACCAGTACCGCGCCACTCTATGGATTCATTAACAATATTGCGCTCGCGTTCAGCGCCTTTGAAACCATCCAGATCTGCGCCACCTACGCCAGACTCTAATTCAATTTCGCGATAGTCATCAGAAGCTAACTCAATATCCACCTCACCGACACCAACATCGATGGAAGCACTGCGTTCAAAGTCTTCAATTTCGACTTCACCGACACCAAGATCAATGTCAACATTTGCCGTTTTGGGTAGTTTGACAATCCAGGTTTGCACTACGTCTTCAACGTCAATTTCCAGTGAAATATCATCGGCATCACCGCGGACTTTGAGTTCTACATCGTCCAGGTCTGCTGAACTAAACCAATCGTTATCACTTTCTTTTACTTCGATATCCAGCTGCATGGTATCGCCGTCGTAGGTTTCGATTTGGATACTACCTACTGCAACTTCAAAGTGAACTTGAGCATTCTCAGATAAGTCGATGGACTCAGACAGGTTAACCCGGTCTTTGGCGAAACTGGCTGATGTGAATAAGGTTGCAGCGATGGCGAGTGCGATTTTGGTTTTCATTGTGTTCTCCAGAACCTTTTTTCGTAAATAACGCGTATGTGCTCTAACTTAGTTTTAACTATGGCAAATTGAATGCCAATTGAAATGTCCAATAAAAACAATAAGATATGATTTTCATCGGACGTCTTATGGAATCAAAATACTAATTTCTGGCCAATATGACTAATAAACTAAAGTTTTCACTAACTATAAGAACAGGCGTGAAATATTTATTTATCGTCATAGCTGTTCAGGCAATGCATTCCAATTTCTTGCTGCTATACTAGTCGCCCTCAAAATAGCAAAGGTTTAAATCGTTGTTAGAAAAAAACACGCAAAAAACACAAGCCAGTGTTGAGTCTGCCCTTAATGGCGATTATGAGTTTGATTTAAAAGCGGTTTTTGATGAAGGTTGGAAACTGACACAAGCCGATAAATCTTCGATAGTTCAGGGCATGTTGGTGGTGATTGTGATTGCCATGACCATCATGCTAATGGCCGCTTATGTTTCTGAGGCAAAAGGCATTTCCTGGGAGGAACCTGGTTTTCGCTTCGGCCTGGATATCATTATGGCAGTACTGATTGCCCCATTAACCGCGGCATTGATGATGATGGGGATTAAATCCAGTGTGGGGCGTAAAAATTATTTGGCGGATCTGTTTGGCTTCATTAATCGCACACTTGTCATTACCGTTACTGTGGTCATGACCACGGCTATCGTGCAAATTGGCCTTTTATTCCTGGTGTTGCCGGGTCTATATTTAATGATAGCTACTGGCTTTGCGATACCATTGGTGCTTGAAAAAAACATGTTGCCCGCAAAAGCCATATTTACCTCCATTAAAGTGGTAAATCATCAATGGCTTAACTTCGTAAAATTATACGCGGTATTTTTTGCGCTGTTGTTGTTGGTGGCACTTACATTCGGTATTGCAATGATCTGGGTTGCTCCTTTCTACTATAATGTAAAGGGGATTTTGTATCGGGATATCTTTGGAGTACAAAGTGCAGAAACGATTTCGCAATCAGAAGGTGAAGTTATGACAACCGCAGAAGCTCAATCTTCTGAGTTCAAAACACTTGATCAGAGCGGTAAAGACGACCACTTCAATGCATAAGTCATTGCGTTCTCGGTTGTGGATTGGAGGCGTAACATTAATAGGTGTTGTTGCGTTTTTATATCCGTTCCTGCTGCCCCCCCAACCACCGGCAGAAGCCGTTACTACTCGGTTAGTCACGGCGGAGCCGATCCCCGATTTTGCATCTTTTCAGCAGGTGACAGAGAAAAAGCGCGCGTTTTTCAGTTATCTGTTACCAGAGATAGAAAAGCAAAATGAAATCATACTGTCGCAACGTACATTTATTTTAGCATTACAAAGTTTATGGCTTGCCAAAGGTCAAAAAGCTGATGCGCTTAGTCCCGCACAGCACAAACGCCTGGCGGAACTAGCGCAAGAGTACAATGTTAAGTTTCCGGGGCTTAGCGCCACTTTTTTTGACAAGCTACTGACTAAAGTCGACATTGTTCCCAAGGAACTGGTATTGGTTCAGGCGGCTAATGAGTCAGCCTGGGGAACATCTCGTTTTGCGCGCCAGGGTTATAACTTTTTTGGTATGTGGTGTTATCGCAAAGGTTGTGGTTTTGTGCCGCGCCAGCGGGACGACGACATGAATCATGAAGTGGCTAAATACAGGAATTTGTCCCAAGGGGTGGCCAAATACTTAAATACCCTAAATCGACATTTTGCTTACCAGGATTTGCGCTATATACGCGCAGTATTACGCAAAACACAGCAACCTATTACCGCTGAAATGCTGGCTGAGGGGTTGTTGCATTACTCAGAGCGCGGCCAGGCTTATGTGGAAGAGCTTCAAGCCATGATCCGCGTAAATCGAAAACATATGAACTATGCACAGGAACAAACAGTTGAAAATGGTTAGATGGATTCTATTGTTGGTAATTGGATTAAGTAGTAACTCTCTCCAGGCAGGTGAGTTGCACCTTGAGTACGCCGATTTTTATAGTCACCTGAGAAAACTAAACGGTGAAGAACTACAGTCCCTACAGTTCGCCTTTGGCTTTTTACACGTGCAAAGCAAAGATTTGTGTCAGGTATCATCTGTGTTGATTGATACTGATAAAAAAGATATCGATGTTCCGGTTCAGGCGAATCGTCGCTTTGTATTGCCCAATGAAAAAGCGTTAAAAATGGCTAAGGCCAGATTACTGGTCAAGTTAGAAGAGCCCCAAAACCAATGTGATTTATCGGTGCTTTTGGAAGTGAAACCCGAGTCGTTAACCGAGCCCGTCAATGCTTCGCAGCTGCTGAGCTATTTTCATTCTTTTGAGGCATTCTTTGACAAAATGGGGGGCTTTTTGTCGTTTATGATGCCATCGCCTGAGGGGCTACAAATTACCTTTACCGAACCCAACACTGTACCCAAAGCCTTTGCCACCATTGCAAAGTTTGATGGTGAACATTGGCAGATAAAACAAGAGGATATTCAGCGACTATTGGCTGATACTCAGTTGAGCGGCATCAAGCAGATCACTGCGTTGATGCCAGATTAATACCTAATTTATACCCTAGCTTAATTCTATCGTTTCAACTTCTGAATTCGTTGATTCAACCGCTGGATCGGTAAATTCCGGCGTATCAAAAGCGATATCACCTTCTTCAGGGACTTCGCCCGTAGTGCTGATGTCGACAAAATTATACAAATTGGGATCCGCAAGGTGGGATGGGGTGACATTTTGCAGTGCACGGAACATGTTCTCAATGCGTCCCGGATATTGTTTCGACCAGTCCTGTAGCATGTTTTTAATCATCTTACGCTGCAGATTTTCCTGTGAGCCGCAGAGATTGCAGGGAATGATTGGGAATTCCATTTTTTCCGCGTATTTGGCGA
Source organism: Planctobacterium sp. AWM4_229 (assembly GCF_056160305.1). Taxonomy (NCBI): domain Bacteria; kingdom Pseudomonadati; phylum Pseudomonadota; class Gammaproteobacteria; order Alteromonadales; family Alteromonadaceae; genus Planctobacterium; species Planctobacterium sp. AWM4_229. The sequence goes on from NZ_JBSWWX010000012.1 coordinate 28,960, forward strand.
TATCTTTTTCACTGGCATAAGCTAGTGGACGAATAACGATATTCTTGCCATCGTCGCTCACCAACTTGGGCGGCATAGACTTCATGCGGCCACCATGGAACATGTTGAGTAACAGGGTTTCCAGCATGTCATCACGATGATGTCCCAAAGCTATCTTGGTGGCCCCAAGTTCCTGTGCTGTGCGGTACAAAATGCCGCGTCTTAGCCTGCTGCACAAAGAGCAGGTGGTTTTACCTTCTGGGATTTTTTCTTTGACTATTGAATAAGTATCTTCGTTTACTATTAAATACTCGACGCCGATTTTATCCAGGTATTGCGGTAGCACATGCTCAGGGAAGCCTGGCTGTTTTTGATCCAGGTTCACCGCCACGATATCAAAATGGATAGGGGCGATATTTTTCAAGAACATCAAAATATCCAGCAGGGTATAACTGTCTTTTCCACCCGATAAGCACACCATCACCTTGTCACCGTCTTCAATCATATTGAAGTCGGCAATGGCTTTTCCAACACAACGACGCAGTCGTTTCTGCAATTTGTTGAAACTGTATTGCTGTTTACTTTTAGTGAGGTGATTAACTGCTTCGGACATCGACCGCTACTCTATACTTGTATGAAAAACATGCTGTAAAAATGGCGGCAGAGTATAACGCAAAAATCCCCCAAAGTAACATATTTGCTACTGTGGGAGATTGCAAAGTCGTTTAATTTATTAGAGCTTTACTGGGGATTCAAAACCTTCGGGTTTGAGAGCCAATACATCGCAGTCCAGCATATCTATGACATGTTCAGCGGTATTGCCAATCAGCGCGGCTGAAATACCTTGACGGCCAACCGTGCCGATAACAACGAGTTCTGCATCAAACTTTTTCGCGATTGCTGGGATCACGTCTTCCGGTAAACCTTCTTTCACATGGCAATGTGCCACATCCACGCCTAAATTTTCAGCATGTTGTTTCATACAGGCAACATGATGATCGTTGACTGATTGATTGTAGGTTTGCGGGTCGAATTCGGGGATCTCAATAGCAATATTAATGGGTGTGCCGGGGAAGGAATTCACCAGATGCACATGGCCTTTTAGAACGGTAGCCATGTCTTTACAGGTTTCAGTGATGCGCTTATTCAGTGATTGGTGAGCTTCGTCTTCTGTGCCGACATTGACCGCACCAAGAACAACACCATTTTCCGGCCAGGCATGATCTTTAACCAGTAATACGGATACTGGCGCTTTGCGCAACAGGTGCCAATCGGTGGGGGTGAATATGACTGATTTTAAGGTGTCGTGTTGCTGCGTGCCTTTGACGATGAGATCATAGTTCTCTGCCATGGCCTCCACAATAATGCTCTCATAAGGACGGTTGTGCCAGACAACTTTTACATCTACTTTGACGCTTTGGGCATTGGATTGTTGCTCAATCATGCCCACCAACCACTCCGTGCGATCATCAACTACCGCCTGTCGCATCATTTCACGTTCTTCAACAGACAACATAGTCGTCATGTCATAAGAAAAATCGTAGATGCTGAGAAACGCAGTGACGCTTCCGTCACATTTGTTAGCCAATTCAAGCGCTCGCGCCAGCGACTTTTGTTGCTCCTGGGTCGGATCAATAACAGCCAAAATTTTGTTAAAACCACTCATAGCCATTTCCTGATGTAATAAACGAACACTCTTAGTGTAAGAAAAGCATCAAAAATTTGCCACTATGAGCCTTGTTCTGGATCAATTAGGTGCTGATTTTTCTCACTTGCATTCAGGAGAGAAGGTTTTACTTTTTTCTTCCAGCAGTTGCGTATCAAGGATATTGATAAGTTTACCTTCCACTGAAAGCAAACCTTCCTTGTTGAATTTAGATAGTAAGCGAGAAATGGTTTCTACCGTTAAACCGAGAAAGTTGCCGATTTCGCTACGAGTCATGGTTAAGCGAAATTGGGTGGCGGAAAAACCACGTTGATTGAAGCGCAGCGACAACGAATGTAAAAAATAGGCCAAACGTTCTTCGGCAGTACGTTGATTGAGCAACATAAACATCTGTTGGTCTTGTTTAATTTCAGCACTCATTAAGCGCATCAGTTGTTTGCGCAGGGCGGGCAGTTCATCAGCTAGATTGTCTAGCGTAGCAAAGGGAATTTCACATACCATGGAGGTTTCAAGCGCATGAGTTACAGTTTGATGTGCTTCTTCAGACATGCTGTCGAAACCAATAACTTCACCCGGTAAATGGAAAGCCGTGATCTGCTCTTCACCACTTTGACTGATGGCATAAGATTTAAAGGAGCCTGAACGGACGGCGAACAAGGAGGTAAGCTTATCGCCGGTTTCAAACAAACGCTCGCCTTTTTGAATGGGGCGCTTGCGTTGAATGATATCGTCCAGTTTATCTAGCTCGTTATTGCTTAAATTAAACGGTAAGCAGAGTTGACTGAAACTGCAGTTTTGACAATTTAGAGGATAGCGAGCTTGACTTACCATTTAAACAAAAGGCTCCTTGCAATAATTTAAGCGTACTATAAATGATGCTGTAGGCTTTGTGCAATGATAAAGGCACCATAAGCAACAAGTGCCAGTGCAATTATCTGTTTTGTTCGGGGGGCTTGTGTCACAGCCAGCAATTGTTTAGCGGACAGCGCCAGTAATAAGGTGGCAGGTAATGTGCCCAAACCAAAACACATCATCAAAAACGCACTATTTACGGCATCACCTGTTGCCATGCTCCATGCCAGTGTTGAATATACCAGCCCACAGGGTAACCAGCCCCAGATCAGGCCATAGGGCAGTGCATGCAATGGTGTTTTAAAAGGAACGAAGCGTTTTGCGATGGGGGATATCTTGCGCCACAACCGTGCGCCTGCTGATTCAAGCTTTGAAAGCACTCGCCACCAGTTGCCGATATAAGCCCCAAGTAACACAAGCATAATGCCACTGAGTAGTTTAAGTAGCGCGATGCCTGAGCCAATTTGATGGCTGAATACCTGGCCTAGCGCACCCGCTATTAGACCCGCCGCACCATAGCTCAGGATACGTCCCAGATTGTAAGACAAAGCGTAAGGTAGCAGTGGTTTGTTGTTTGGAATTGCATAGTTTAATCCAGCAATAACACCTCCGCACATGGCACTACAATGCACGCTACCAGCAATGCCTATGAGAAAGGCAGCAGCAAATTCTGGTAGCACTTAGAGTTTGTCTTTAGGTCGTGAGGCTTGGGCGTCTTTAATGTCATCGTCAAACAGAATACTGTGACCGTGGCGTTCCAGGTCCTTAAATTGCTCACTTTTTACAGCCCAGAAAAAAATTGCGATGGCCACAATCACCAGAATGATGGCAATGGGGATCAAAACGTAAATAATACTCATATCAAGTCTCTTTTTTCTTGCTAATTCTAAGCGAGTTAAATGTCACAATGAGTGAACTCAACGACATACCTATGACTGCACCCCAAGGAGGTAATAGCCCGGAAACTGCAAAAGGTAATACCAATAAATTATAACCCAATGCCCAGGCGAAGTTTTGCTTGATAATGCGTTGGTTTTTTTGGGCAACTGATAACAGTGCTGAAATAGCAAAGAAGTTGTCTTTCAGCATAATGATATCCGCGGCATTTTGAGCAAAGTCGCTGGCGCCATTTACGGCCACGGAAATATTAGCACCAGCCAGTACCGGAGCATCATTAACGCCATCACCAACCATTAGTACAATATTACCGTTGTGCTGTAAATTTTGTAGGTAGTCTAATTTTTGCTCTGGTTTCATGCTGTGTTGAAAACCAGCAAGTTTGAGCTTTGTGGCCAGGTCAGACACTTTGCGTTCATTGTCACCGCTGAGTAACAATGTGTTTTTGCTTTGGAATTTATTGAAAAATGACTGCACGGCTTCTCGAAGTGCATCTTCTAAGGAAAAACTCGCTATCAGCTCGTAGTTATCACCTGACTGACGAGCAAGATAAACATCGGCACCTAATTGATTGGGATTTTGTGTGGTAAATTCCGGATTACCAATACGGTATTTCTCTTTGTCGATTTGTCCTTCGATACCGGCTCCCGGGTGAACTTCTATGCCTGAACAAGTTAGCTTTTCATCACTTGTAAATGCCTTGGCGATAGGGTGCTCGGAGTGTTCTTCTAATGATGCAGCAATGCTCAGAACCTGCTCATCTGCAAGGGAACTGTGGTTTTTCCAGTTAACGATGCCCGGAGTTCCCTTGGTTAAGGTCCCGGTTTTATCAAAGGCAAAAACATCCACCTTAGTAATGGTTTCCAACAGGTCCGTACGCTTTATCACTAACCCCACTTCATTGAGTTTACTCATAGCGGCCGTAAAAGCCGTAGGAGTAGCCAAACCCAGTGCACAAGGGCAGGTGGCGACTAATACTGATACTGTGATCCAGAGCGCATCTTGTGGTGATGCGTAATACCAATAACTGAAGGTAAGGACCGAAATTATCAATACTAACGTAACAAAAATACCGGCTAACCTGTCTGCAGCAATGGCAAACCGAGGCTTTTCTGAAAAGGCGAGCTCCTGTGCGCGACTAATCTGATTAATAGTAGAGTTGGTTAAAGTCGCTGAGACCCGAGCATTAATGGGGTTTGAAATATTGATACTACCGCCATAAAGCGCATCGTTTTTACTTTTAACCACAGGGGAAGATTCGCCGGTCAGCAAGGCTTCATCCAGCTCAGCTGCATCTGATAGTAAAACACAATCAACCGGAACGGTATCGCCGGTTTTTATCAAGATTTGCTGTCCCGCTTTTAAGGATTTAGCTGGTACTTCATGCGCCGCATTGTCGTCGTGAATGAGTCTTGCAAATTGCGGTAATTGCTTGGTGATATTGTTGCCTGTGATCACTGCTTTTTGTCGACCTCTATGCTCAAAATAGCGACCTATTAAGAGCAAGAAGATGAACATACAAATGGATTCGAAATAAACTTCGCCATACTCATGCCAGGTTGCCCATGCACTGCTGCACCAGGTAATGAAAATGGCAATACTAACGGGCAGGTCCATATTGAGTGTACGCGCAGAGAGTCCATTGAGGGCGCTAATAAAAAACACTGAGCCGGAATAAAACACCACAGGCGTACTCAGTACCAGGCTTACCCAATGTAAAAAGTTACGAGTCTCGTTGTCCAGATTACCAAACACACCAAAATATAAGGCAAAAGCAAGCATCATGACTTGCATTGTCAATAACCCGGCAAGGCCTAGCTTTTTCAGAAAGGTTTTATTTTCAGCCTGAAATATGGCTTCGTGTTGATCAGGTTGAAAAGGCCGTGCTCGATAGCCAATCTCAGCGAATAAATTGAGAACCTGACTTAAACTCAGTTGGTCCTTAAACCAGCGCACAGTTGCTCTTCTGGCACTGACATCAACACCTACCTGACGAACGCCAGCCTGGCCGTTGAGTCGCTTCTCAATGAGCCATGCGCAAGCGGGGCAGTTTAATCCTTCTACTGTTAGCTGCGCTTCTGCCAGTTCTTTATTGTTGCTGATGTATTCGTCGCTAAGCTCAGGCAGGTCGTAAATTTGATTTTGCTGAAGCAACTCGGTGGGAAGTGCATCTGCTTTTGCGGCGGGCTCTGTGCGGAACTTGTAATAATCTTCCAAGCCCGCTTCTACGACTGAGCGGGCGACTTCTTTACAACCGGGACAGCAAAAGTGTCTGTCACTTTTTAATATGTTCGCCGTGTAAACTTCACCTTGGGGGATGTTTTCATCGCAATGAAAACAATGGCCCTGCGCCGTTTGATACATCAGGGCTCCAAAATAACTTCGTCAGTTCTTGGAAATGCAACGGTTTGTCGGATCTTCCATGACTCATCAAAAGGAGTCAGCGTTACGCGCCATTTGCCATCAACAGATTTGGGTAAGCTACCACTGTAGTCTCCCTCCGCATTACGGGTGAGCATGACATGGAAGTCACGGTCTTCCAGAGTGGCGTGGAAAAAATCTAACTTAATGGCTGCAGAATCTGGTGGCAGAGCCTGTTTGAAATTAACTTTAACCCTATCTGCATCGATGCTCAGCCCAGCGATGAGATTGAGCTGTTTTGCCATGCGTTTTTTGCTAATAGATTGGTTTATGGCTTTACCTTCTTTGTAATAATCGTCGGACACCATGGAGTTTTCTGAAGTGATCGCAAGGTAAACGATAGTAAATCCAAGTACAATGGAGATTGCTGGAACGGTGATTAAAAACCACGGCCAGAATTGTTTATACCATTTTTCAGTCATAGTATTGAAGAAACTCCAAATTCAATATTACCCATAAAAAAGCCTCGGTGATCCGAGGCTTTTAGCAGAAGTTTAAATGCCTTACTCTTGATTAGAAAGGCTGTATACGTAGGCTGCTACAACGTGGATCTTATCTTCACCTAAACGTTCGTCAAATGCTGGCATAACACCATTTCGACCGTAGGTTAAGGTTTCGGTTACCGCTTTGTGGCTACCGCCATATAACCAGATGTTGTCAGTCAGGTTAGGTGCGCCCAAGGCTTGATTACCTTTGCCGTCCATACCGTGACATGCTGCACAAACCGCAAATCGCGCCTGGCCTTTTTCCTGTAAATCTTGATCTACACTGCGACCACTCAGACTTAAGGTGTAGGCAACAACCTCTTCAATGCCTTTTTCACCCATGGCATCAAGCCAAGCTGGCATGGCGCCTTGGCGACCAAGGCGTAAGGTCTCTTTGATCTTTTCAGGCGAGCCGCCATACAACCAATCGTCATCAGTAAGGTTAGGGAAGCCTGTTGAGCCTCTGGCATCTGAACCGTGACACATTGAACAGTTTTGCAAGAACAGTCTTTGACCTACTTTCAGCGCTTCAGGGTCGTTAACCAGTTCGCTGATAGGACGGCTGGCAATTTCCTTGAAAACTGGATCGAATTTTTCTGCAGCAAACTGCATCTCGCGGTCGTATTGAACCAGCTCACCAGATTCTTTAGCTGCCGCTACCGCAGCTCTAGACTCCTCTAGAGAGCGGATGTCCTGGTGCGAGCTTTTCCAACCCAATAAGCCCTGGAAGTTACCTAGTCCAGGATACAAGGCGAAATACACAAGCGCCCAAACGATAACCGCGTAAAACATATAGGTCCACCATACCGGCAAACCATTGTTGATTTCGACGATGCCATCAAATTCATGATGCATATCATCGCCTTCCTCAACACCCGTTTTATTCTTTAAACACCAGCGTAACAGCAGGAAACACCCTAGTATTGTACCCAGTGAAATAACACTTATGAAAATGCTCCAAAAGCTACTCATTGTCAGAAGACTCCCGTTTTGTGCTTGATGCTTTGTGTTGTGGCTCGTCGTCGAAAACTAAATTGGCCGCTTCATCAAACCCTGGCTTGGAACGCTTACTGTACGCCCAAAGCACAATACCAATAAAAAATACAAATACTGCAACTGTGAATATGCTGCCTATAGTACCGTAATCCATAATGACACCTACTTAAGTGCTGTACCTAGCGACTGAAGGTAAGCAATAAGGGCTTCCATTTCAGTCTTACCAGCGACAGCCTCCTGGGCACCTTCAATATCTTCATCTGTGTATGGCACACCGAATCCTCTGAAGATTTCCATCTTCTTGGCAGTGTACTTGCCGTCTAACACATTTTCGTCCAACCAAGGGAAGGCGGGCATATTAGACTCTGGTACCACAGAGCGAGGGTCCATCATGTGTGCATAGTGCCAGTCATCACTGTATCTGCCACCTACACGTGCCAGGTCAGGACCTGTACGCTTTGAACCCCACAAAAACGGGTGTTCCCATACGGATTCACCAGCGACGGAGTAGTGACCGTAACGCTCAGTCTCTGAGCGGAACGGACGGATCATTTGGCTGTGACAGCCTACGCAACCTTCGCGGATGTAGATGTCACGTCCTTCTAATTGCAGAGCCGTGTAAGGCTTAAGGCCATCTACAGGCTTCATGGTTTGTTGTTGAAACATCAAAGGAGTGATTTCAACCAACGCGCCAAATGAAATAGAAATCAAGATAAATACCGCTAGCAAGCCAGCATTTTTTTCTACAAGTTCATGTACGTTCTTCATTGTCGTTCCTTATGCTGGCTGAGCTTCTGCAGAGTCGGCTTCTTTTGTATCCACCGTTTCATCACTCGTGATGGTTTTGTAGCAGTTGTATGCCATGATTAACATACCAACAACCACGAAGCATCCACCTAAGAATCGAATAAAGTAGAAGGGCATTGAAGCTTCAAGACTTTCTACGAAGCTGTAGGTCAAGGTGCCGTCGGCATTAACAGCGCGCCACATCAGACCTTGCATAACACCTGAAATCCACATTGCTACGATATACAGTACAACACCCACTGTTGCTAACCAGAAGTGAACATTAACCAGTTTTAAGCTGTACATGCCTGGCTTGTTAAACAGCACAGGGATCAGGTGGTAAAGTGAACCGATAGATACCATGGCTACCCAACCTAAGGCGCCAGAGTGAACGTGACCGATGGTCCAGTCTGTGTAGTGCGACAAGGCATTAACCGTTTTGATTGCCATCATAGGACCTTCAAAGGTAGACATACCGTAGAAAGACAGAGAAACGATCAAGAAGCGCAATACTGGGTCAGAGCGCAGTTTATGCCACGCACCGGATAGCGTCATAATACCGTTGATCATACCGCCCCAAGAAGGCACGAATAAAACAACTGACATAACCATACCAACTGACTGAGTCCAGTCAGGCAATGCGGTGTAATGTAAGTGGTGAGGACCAGCCCAAATATAAAGTGAAACCAGTGCCCAGAAGTGGATAACAGAGAGACGGTAAGAATAAACCGGGCGACCCGCTTGTTTAGGTACGAAGTAGTACATCATGCCCAAGAAACCTGCTGTCAGGAAGAACCCAACGGCGTTGTGGCCATACCACCACTGCATCATAGCATCTACGGCACCGCCGTAAATAGAGTAAGACTTGGTAAGGGAAACCGGTACAGCAAGACTGTTACCAATATGAAGTACGGCGACGGTAATGATAAAGGCGCCGAAGAACCAGTTGGCTACGTAGATGTGTGACACTTTTCGGATGATGACTGTACCGAAGAAGTTTATCAGGTAAGCCACCCAAACCAACGTAATCAGAATGTCTATTGGCCACTCAAGTTCCGCATACTCTTTTGAAGCTGTGATGCCCAATGGTAGGGTAATTGCAGCTGCGACAATAATGGCCTGCCACCCCCAAAAGGTAAAGTTGGCCAATTTATCGCTGAACAATCTTACTTGTGAGGTGCGCTGCACCACATAGTAAGATGTCGCGAATAACGCACAACCACCAAAGGCAAATATTACTGCGTTGGTGTGCAGCGGTCTTAAGCGCGAAAAGGTTAACCATGGCGTATCAAAGTTCAATGCAGGCCAGATAAGCTGTGCCGCAATTAGAACCCCAACGCCCATGCCAACGATACCCCATATTACTGCCATGACAGCGAATTTGCGGACTACGTCGTAGTTATATTCTGGATGTGTTTGAGTCATTTCACTCATTTTTATACCGTCTTCCACATGTGTTGAGTGTTAATTTCTATGCAATTAATGCTAGCCGTCCCCGATTAACAATAGATAACTAATGAAAATTGTACAAATCGTACAAACATTAAGCTACATAATTGTAACAGGTTGTATAGGCGCGCAAATAATAAGGGTTTTGTCGCCAAAAAGATAGTTACAAAGCAACTAACTTGATCTTGATCAAATATCCTTTAATCTAGGCTAAGCCATTGATTAGTATTGTTAACTTGGTATTTACATTTGACCAAATTTACGCCATTTGCCGCGCTTATACTGCTGCTTGTTGCAGTGTCTTACTTTACAGGAAAAGATCAAAGCAACTTTGAGCTACATCAAGCTTTTATGACAGAGCCGGAATTCCGGTTGGACATCAGTCCATGGCCAGTTTTAGTCGAAGAAGAAATCACGCTGCTGTTTACCCTGAATTTGCCCGAAAAGCAGCAAATAGAGACTATTTCAGCTCGGGTAGAGGGCGTTAACATGAATATGGGAGTGATTCCGGTTATCTGGTCAGAGGCGGATACATCTGGACAAACTATCGGCAGTTTTATGTTGGGGAGTTGCAGCGAGCCAGTTATGCGCTGGCAGTTGATACTTGATGTGCGGTTAACATCAGGGAAGAAAATCCAACGTATCGCTGAATTTTCTTCCAGGAGTTAGTTATCCTTGTTTACTTACAACTGGCTTTGCAGATAATTCTGTAGGCCAATTTTATCAATCAAGCCGATTTGTTGCTCTAACCAATAAGCGTGATCCATCTCAGTATCATCAATCAAGGTCTGTAGCATATTCCGGGTCACGAAGTCCTGTTCTTGCTCACACAATGCCATTGTATCCTTCAACAGTGAGTCCACGTGATATTCGATTTTCAGATCATTTTTTAACATTGAAGGCACATCGCTACCCACCATGATGGGGTCGCGCTTGGTCATGTCTGGTACGCCTTCAAGAAACAATATACGCTCGATTAATAGTGAGGCATGTTGTTTTTCGTCATCAAACTCGTGATCAATGCGTTCATAAAGCTTATTGAAGCCCCAATCTTGATACATGCGAGAATGAATGAAGTATTGATCCATGGCTGTAAGCTCATTGGCCAACAGTCGATTTAGTGCATCTATAATAACTTGTTTGCCTTGCATTATTCGTCTCCTATTTGAGCTTGTAAGTAGTTTTCAATACCCATTTGGCTGATTTGGTATTGTTGCGCCTCAATCCAGTCGATGTGTTCTTCTTCATATTCCAGAATATCAGTGAGCAGATCCCGTGATACAAAATCTTTAGCCAATTCGCACTCAGCAATGGCGTTTTTTAGGGTAGGGATTTGTTGTAGCTGGAAGGTGAGGTCACAGGACAGCATTTCTTCGCAATGTTCACCAATAAAAAGCTTGCCCAAGTTTTGTAAGTTGGGCAGGCCTTCGAGAAACAGGATTCGCTCCATTAATTTGTCAGCCTGTTTCATATCCTTGATAGACTTTTTGTAACAGACTCCATTGAGTTGTTCGAAGCCCCAGTTTTTGAACATACGGGCATGCAGGAAGTATTGATTAATTGATGTCAATTCAATGGTCAATACTTCATTTAATAAGCCTATTATTTGTTTATTACCTTGCATTATTCAGGTCCCATGCGATTTGATGAGTGGAAGTATAGTTGTAGAATTGCTAAAAATAAAGAAAAATCCTTATATAACAATGGGATAGTAAGTGTTAATGGTTCTTATTTAGTTCTCTTTTCTTATTTGTCTTCAGAGCAACTGTGCAGCTCATTTGACCATCATTAACACAAGAGGTGTTTTTGTTTGTATTTACCTGTTTGCGGAGTAAACTGCTGATTTACAAAACGAAAAATATAGTTAGATAACATGCTAAAAAAGCTAATTATCGCCGCGCTTTTGATTGGTTTCGGTTACACGCTGTCTGTGTTCTGGCCGATGCAACCTGCCTGGCAAGATGAAGTGAAGGCACCGTTTAAAGCAGATGGCTTAATAGGCGGCTCTTTTGTGGGAGATTGGGTCGGTGTGGTGGAAGACCCGGCAGCCGAGGTTGAAGCCGAGGAGGAAGATAAAACCCAGTATGCCACTCAAAGAGATTTGCTGGTCAGTCCGATGGAAACTGGTGTAACCTTTTCAATTTTATTAGGGGAGTACACCTCTCAAGAGGCTGGTAATGCTCAACTGGAATCAATAGGTATTCAAGATGTAGCTCCTGTTTATATCCCTTACAAGAATCCCCTTGGCAATAAAGCGTTGTTACTGCTGCTTGGGGAATTTAAAGACGAACAAAGCGCTCAAATTCAGGAAAAATCCTGGGAGTCACAGTACGATGTGAATCTGCAAGTGGTTAAAAAACCCGTACTGCCAGATCCTGAAGAAGAAGCCAAGAAACAGCAAGCAGAAGAAACCGCAGAAGCACTTGCAAAAATTCTCAATCCAGAGACTGAAGTGGATAACGACTAAAGCTTACCTTTAAGGCTGTGGTTGGTTTGCCAGCCAGCATCGCCTGGGTTCTTTACAAAATAAACCGTTAATGCCGCTCTTCCGCTTTTGCCAAAATAGACTGTGCTGCTGGCATCAAAATCATTATTAGTGATATACCAACGTTCGTCACTCCAGGCCATACCCGGAGAGCTTACGATAAAAACACACAGGTCGGCTTTGCCTTTATCTTGCGTTATATCGGCAATGATATCCGCTTCACTGATGCTAAATGTTTGTTGGATTTTGGGCATGTAGTTTCCTTTTTCAAAGTGCCGTTATTTTAGTTCCTGATTGGTAAAAATCTATCATTTCATCACTGGAAATTAAATATCCGACGAAGACAATAAGTGTTTGCAAAACAGGCGTTTTGCGCCTATGGTGAAGGGGTAGCGGCCAGTTTAGCCACGAAACAGAGAATATTGACTTCTGTTTGTTCGATTGTGTAAGTGATGAATACTCAATCATAAAAACCAGCAACTCAGAATTAGAATTTTATGCGATACGGTGAACAAAGACTTGGTAGAAATCCGGTAAGATTGATTGGTGTGAATGCGCCATTTCAACCGGCATTACAATTTGGTCGCGAATATGCCGCAAATGACGACCCCAGACTCCGTGCAAGTCAGTCTTGGGGGGGCTCTACAATGGAAGGCCGTAATAGCTCAGGTAATGCTATTCAGGAGCCTTTACCTACTCGTCAGCAAACGGCACTGGCTCATCAACTTACACCTCAAATGCAAAACATCCTGCGTGGCGGTTTACGTCCAATAGAAAACAAGGGACGAAGTGCGCAAGTTAAACCTGCTGAGCTGGATTCGGTGCACTTAGGTGAAGCGATAGGCAGTAGTGAAAAACGCGCTTCAACCGTAGCGGTCGCTGCAAACCCCAATGGTCCTTCAGGTTTAAGACGCGTCGTTGGCGAAGTTTAGCCTTAAGAGCAATTACAAATAGACAAGTGTTTTATTGTTCAGGATTAATTTCTTTGAACATATGAAACCAGTTTTCGCCGTCTATATAGCCCGACACCTCAGATAGAAGTTGGAATCCATTTTTCAAGTAAAACTGATAGGTATGCAGAGTACTGGTCTCCAGTACTAAAGCTTTACCTCCCATCTGTAATGCTAAATGCTCTGCCAATGTTAATAAGCGTTTGCCCAAGCCAATACCGCGCAAAGATTCGATAATGTAAAAGGAATATATATACACGGCGTTCCAGCGCCGTTGCAGGATTAAGCCACCCACAAGCTCGTTGTCATCGGCAAATACATTCAAGTAGCCTTCGTACTCGATAGCATAATAGCCCAATAAATTGGCCTCGTGCTGTGCTATCTTAGCTTCCAGAGGATGGTTGCGGGGTTTCAGCGCTTTAAAGCCTATATCAATGAGTAATTTTTGCTTAGGTGCATCAAATACTTCCTGATATTCGCCAAAATACTGTTCCGTGGCGTCAGATGAAGTCATTTTTTGTGAAAAACAACATTCTTTGCTCTGTTGTTGAGCGCGCCTTGGAATTTAGCCGTAACATTATCAGATCTTGCCATAGCTGTTTTAATTCGTTCACTTGATCGCGCATCTTGGCGAAGCAGGTGGTTCGTCAGGCCACCAATTTTAGCATCGTGAGTGTCGGAGTGAGCCTGAACGGAAGGAACCCAAGCGCCAGTTTCTACTCGTATGTTGGTTTGAGGTGTAATGCTATCTTTTTGTGAGAATTTGTTGTCAACAGAGACCAAATTGCCCATAACGTGTTCATTAGCTCTTGCCGTAGTTACCTGAACCGCGTCTTTGTTGTCATAAACGTTGTAAATATTACCGGTTACCTTATCCGCTGCTGAGCGACTCCAGGAGGTGTTTTGGCCACCTTTTGACATTTGAGGTGTCCCTAACATTACAGCGTTGCGTATTTCTTGCGAGTTTTGATTGCTGAGAGCCTTACCTAAAACATTACCGCCATGACTGTGGGCAATCGCGTTGACGTCATTTGAGCTGGAACGGTTAATTGTGGGGCGCTTAACATCTTTTAAAAATGCGTTTAGTTGCCCTCCAGCTTCTACTCGGGCCGCTTCAGTTTGACCTCCGCTCCACTGGAAATTGGTACTAGCGGTGTTTCTGGCTCGGAGATTTTCTTTATTGAAGGATGAGCCACTTTGAACCCAGTCTGCACCTCTGGCAAAGGTGCCGTGAATATTAACGTCAACTGCACGCCTACCTTGAGATTGACCACGCAGTTTGATCAGGCTGTTCACATTTTCTCGCGCCAGCTGCTGGTTTGTGGTGAGTGCGGCTTTTCTCGCTGCTACGATCTCTTTAGCTGACGGCATGCAAGCTCCTAACGTCGTTGAGCTTGTTTAGGATCTAACTCAAGCCCCATGACTTCGAAAATGTTGAGTTGTCCCTGATATTGAATAAATAACTCCTGATATAGCTCAGCAGTATTCATTTGACCCCATTCTATGGCCTTGTAAACCAGGTAGGGAACAGGACTATGGGGATCGTCATGGGATAGGTATTCTGCTGCCTCGGCCAATTTTGCATAGGCGGCTTCTCGGTTGCGGATGGGGCCACCTGAACCATAAGATTGCGTATCTGGACTAGCCTCATCTAACTCTTCTTCCTCCGAAGCTTGTGCTGCTTCCAGGCCACGGTGTTTTACATGGCTATAGAGGGTGTCGTGAATTTCTTCCAGCAGCGTCGTTAAGGCCGACAGAGACGGAGCATGACGACCACACAAATCGTCTAGAGACGCAGAAAATTGCTCTAGTGCTACGATACCCAGTTTTAAGTCCGTAAATACTTCTTTGTAAAACTCTATCGGTGTGGCGACAACCGAGCTTACGATGGTCTGAGTTTGCAATAAGTCATTCTGCAATTTTTTACGAGTTTCAGGAGGCAACTGTTCATGTTGCGCCGCCAGTTCCCAATCCGACCAACTGTAGTAGGCATCACCTCGAGTGGCCGTAATGGACAGCTGTTTGACAGTGGGGAGTAACTTTTGATTTACCCAAACGATGAGGTTAGTGCGATACTCCAGGTCATCATCTTCAATTTCGGGGTAAAGCGTATCCCAAAAGGTTTCGCACAATACCTGGATGAACTGCACCACTGGACCAATTGCAGCAAATCCCCATTTGTTAATCTGAGCTTCTAATAACCAGATGGCAATTTGTAAGTCTTTGCTTTTAGTTTCCAAGGTTTCCAGCGACAGACGGGTAACTTCGTCCCAATCAGCCGATTTAAGATCGTGCTCCCACTGTCCCATTGGAACAGATGTATCATCAGCAGTACGTGCCGCTTTAAGGGATGAATAAATACTGTGATGCTTTAAGTATTCACCAGAAGGGTTGTCACCGGGGATGGGTTGCAATAAGGCATCAACGGGAACACCACACAATTGGCCAAAGCGCTCCTGTAAGATGTTGTTATATTCATCGCTCATCAATTGTTTCCTTTTAAAACCTTCGGTGCAAATTCTGGGAAATGTTCTGGCACACTCAATGCAATCTTTTGTTTGCTCTCAGGGTCAATGCCATACAGAGTAAATCTGGCAAATGCACGCATCATATTGGGCTGTGGAGCAGGGTGCTGTCCAGATTTTGAAGAAACGCTGGCTTCAAACTTGAGTAGTCTTGATTCTGCCACCAGAGATTCGCTGTCTATCTCATTAGCTTGGTAGGTATTAAGGAAACTCAATAGACCCCAGATGTCATCAATTCTGTAGTTAAGGAAACCTTGTCCGGAATTACGACCATCAACAGCAAAACCTCGATAGGGTGATTGAGTTGCCCAGCCAAGTGACATGGTAACTGGGTCATTAGGTGTCCAGAATACCGCCGTGGGAGCACCAGGGAATGCCGTTCTATATTCTCCTGAGGTAAAGCTCCATGAAGACAGATGTTCGGTAAACTGAGCGTACTCACTCATCACATTGAACTCGACTTCAACTTCTATGCCCGCTGCATCTTTGCCCGACGCAAGTAAAATATTTTCGAAAAGCAATGCGGTTGAATCTAACTTTCGAATGAAGTCTTGCGCTTCTTTGTAAGATTTATCTTTCCAGGCCAACACTGCCATGCGCTGCACCAGACCGTCTGCTAACGGCTCATACTGCTGTAAAAATTCGCGCATAACTTTAGGAGACACGTTACGGGCTTTGGCTCGGGTAGTGAAGGGCGCTTTGTCAGCCAATAAGTCGGTGAACAAAGTGGAAATTTGTGCGTATTCTTTTTTGATTTGGTCTGCTTTAAAACTATTACAGTGCTGAATGGCACGCTCAATGATGGTTTTGTGGCCTAAGGAAAAGGCATCACTGCCTTCAGGTACCACCATTTCAGCGGTAGTTGCGAAGCAGTTTGATTGATCCACCACGGCCAATTGGTTAGTCATAAATTGATTGAGCTGCTCAAGACTATTGGATGGGTCTTTGTTTTGCTCTTTATTGAGTTCGATAAGGGTATTTTGCCACTTACCAAATAACTCATAATTCACATATTTTCCCTTGGTATTGAGCAAAAATACAACCAGCGGCTCCGCGTACTCAAAAGCAATGTTATTGGCACGCTCCGCCTGTGCCGATAAATAATCTTGTAGTTGCCCATCGCCATTGATTCCAAATAGCACGGCATTGTATTGGTGTGCGCTCCATTTGGGCTTTTTCAGCGGCGTAAAAATGCGATTGTCCCGGTAAAGCTTATCGACGCGTTCTAACAGTTTGAAGGCGTGCTCCTGGCTGATTTTCAGCAGCCACGCGTGGCTTTCTTCGAATTCCAGTTTTTGATAAGCCAACAACAGCGCGAGAATGGAATCCATGGATTTGCGGAAGTTACCCACAGCCGCGGATAAGTATGCCTCTTGTTGACTTACCGGACGCAATGATTCTGGTCTGAATTCTGCCACTTCTTCCACTTGTGCCTGCAGTACGTGACGATTCATGGCGAATTGCAGTTGTTTTAAGGCAATTCCTTGAGCGAAGTATTTTTGGTTGTCTTTTACTTTTTTGTTGGGTAACCAGACGCTCTGGTATTCGGCACCAGCAAAGCGCACATATTCGTCATAGAGTTCAATGGCGCGATTTAGCTGTTCTGTGGACCAGAAGAAATCTTCGCCAGTTTCCACATAATCATTTGCAGCCACTACGTCCATATAACTCAAAGCATTGGTTTTCTCTACTGACTCAAATAAAGCTTCCGCATCAGGCGTTAATGCCATCGGGTATTCAGTTTTAGCGTAGATCTTCATGTAAAGCTGCTGGTTGTCGCTTTCCATTACATCAGAAACAGCTTTCTGACAGTTCGCCAAAAACTGTTTAGCCGCAGTTTTGTCTTTACCGAAATTATCGCTTAAAGAGGCGAGTGAGTCGTGTATTAACATGCACTCGTTGGGGGTGGCATGAGATGCTAACCAATAATTTTCCAGGTGACCTAGCCACTCTTTATAGGTGCTCAAACTCTCTGCGAATTCAGGGATCTTGTTATACCAACTGATAACCGTAGGAAGGCTCTGTAATTGAGCACTTAGCTCAAAGAATTCTTTAGGCGCAGCTACTTCGTTAGCAATGACATTAATTTCCTGGTTTGCTAAAGCCAGTATTTCATTCCATTGTTGTTGGGTTTCCAGCGGCGTGATGTCACAGAATGTATTAAAACCGATGTCATTGTTATTATTGGATATTGCGCGAATATACAACGAAGAGTGTTCATAAAAACTGTCGGGTAATTTGGTTTCGTATAAATAATCGACGATATCAGTGATCTTGCGTTCCGTATCGAGTGACGATTGATGATCATTGGTGATCAAATCATATAACTCATCGTAGCGAGCATAGCCTAAAGAAAGGTCCTTTAACCAATCAGTAAATTGCTTGGCTTTTCCCAGGTTCTGCACATTATTGAGCTTTTCCTGCAACTTGCTTTGCATCTTACATTGGAAGGCGGGGAATACCACTTCGCCGAAAACATGGGAAGAAAAGTAATTCATAATGCGATCATTAAAGGAGTTGTGCCATGACAGTGGCATACTCAGATAGTTGATCTCACTAGCATCCATTGCTGCGATGTGATCTAAAACTCTATTTACGTGCGTGAGTCCGGTAACTTCTTCTATTTTGGGTTCGTTTTCAATAGCTCTAACCAAACTATTCGTTTGCTCATTTAACGCCATTGTATCCATCACTAACAAAGTCGATAACGCCGCGAAAGTGATAATAGAAGTGTATTGGTAAGCTCTTAGTCGACTGTTGCTGGATAGCAATTTATTTTGCGGGGGGAAAGCCAGTCGATTCTCAGCAAATATTTTCTGCTCAAACAGCTCTTGCAAACAAATAAAGTGTTTTTCCTGCTCGCCTGACTCGGTATTGGTCTGAGTATTTTGACCAGCAAAATACACACCACGAAACATCAGCGGCATTTGCAAGGCAGTGTTGCCGAACAATTCATTGCAGATGATGGTAAGGGGCGATTCCATCGCATCCAGACTGTTGGCTAATAACAGTGCTTCAGTCGGTTTAGCTTTGTCCAGCGCCTTATCATTGCTGATAATCGACATTTGTGCACTACGTACCTGATGTGAGACTGCGTTTACCGCCTCGGAAATCCAGCTGGATTGATAGGGTTGTGAATCGTTGTAGGGATTAGCCCATCCGAACTGCTGATGAATGTAACGCTTAACTCTGTCTTGTGACCAAAACGCGTCAAAACCTTGCAGTTCTTCAGACCCGGTAACAATGAGATAAACGGGTAAAATAAACCCGACTTTTTGTTGTGTCTGCCAGACCTCTTGATAGATCTCTGTTGCCCAGTTTTCAAGTTCTAGCTTATCCAACTCTTTAATTTTGCTGATGGGTAGGGTAACTATAATGCCATCAAGCGGTCTTTCCGGACGGAACTGTTTTAACTCAGAGACAATCTCCGGGGTTTTTTCATGATGGACAACGCAACCTTGTTGAAACAGGTACCAGCTGTCAGATTCATCTTTTTTTTGCAATAAGCGTTGTTCTTTCTTTCCCAAAAGCGATTCCAGTTCACTGAGAAGTTGCTTATCGGGTGTGATTTCACCGCCGCTTATCATCAGATAAGTGGGCAGGTTGTAGCGTTTTTCGTGCCCACCGCTTAACAATTGCACCGCATTGACCAGGCCGCCGACAACGTTAACTTTGGGTTTAGCTACCTGTTTGTCTTTTCGCTCTTCTGCAGCATCATCGGCTTTTTTCTTCCAACGAAACAGGTCGTCTCGAGAAAAGCTGATGCGATTAAAGCCGCGAGGTAAGAAGGGAATAACGATTTTGATTTGTTTGCCGCTGGCTAATATCAGCAGAAAAACCACAACTATTAACAGTACTAACAGCCAGATGAGGTTGTAATCCCCAAAAAAGCCATCCAGCTTGTTAAACATGCGCTTTAATTCATTTAAATTCATGTTATTTGGTACTCGTACTGATAACCGAGGACAGCTCCTGACTCAAATCCATGGTCAAGACGCCCCAAATCCCGGCACCCAGAGCCAGGTACAAAATGAAGGCGAACAGGGTAACACGGTGCCATTTGGACAAGGGTGCTAGTCTTGCTGCTTTGTCGTTGTTTCTGTTGTGCAAATAGGGTTGATGGAATAAGTGCTTGTGAGACAAATCAACACTGTTGAAATCAGAGATTTCTACCAGCGAGTTCATCAGGTGTTCTACTCTGGAGGAATTATTTATCAACTTGCCTCTGAAACCTTGCCAGAAAACGGTCAGATAGATATAGGCTAACTGCTTCACCTGTGGTGACAGGGTTTTACCGGTTGCGTCAGATTCGATCATCTCTTCAACCCTTTGCACCAGCTTGTGCCCCGCATTGCGGCTTGAATAAAGGGTTCGCTCTAGCAGCATCCCTAACCAATCGGTTTGATGCGGCCAGGCAACCATGCGCAGCAGTTGATCATCAATCAAGGCAACAAGAGCATATTGAGCTTGTACGTAAATGATATACTGACCCGATGAGGCAATGGTTTTTATGCGCAGCTCCTGAGCGGCTAAATGCTCAGTAATTTCGCGGTGCACGTAGCGCGGCACATCTTTTACCTCTTTGCCTTCGCGCTCAGAGAGGTTTAAGTTGTCTTTATAATGAGCTTCAACATCAACACGCAACTGATTCCAAAACGCCAGGCTCTCTTCGAATGCCCGGAGGATCAGTTGGCTCTGTTTAATTGATGCTGGTGAAATACTCATTTATCTCTCCATCACCCTGATTTACGCGGGATAAACCAATTGATGACCGTCGGTTGGTGCTCAGCCAGGGACTGGTCAGAACCGCTTATCATTAATCGATGTTTCGGTGCAATAAACTCTCTGTCTACCTTAATCTCGATAAAGATTTCTTCATCGCCAGCCAGAAGTTTCAGATTTTTAAATTCTTTAACAGGTAAGCGGTCCGCACCTAATGTACGTGACAGCAACAATAGCTCCCAATTGTTATCTGTGGCTATCATCGCATTTTCAATCCACTGCTTCAGTTTGTCTGGGCTGGAGCCTTGAGCTTGTTTTAATGACAAGTAAAACACGCCATCCTCAGGTAGCTGATCGATTGCTACAGAGTACTCGTGATCATCATTCAATTCGAAAGGAATACAGGTGAAGTCTAATCTGATACTTTCTGTGATATCGGTAATGAAACTAAAGAGCGCTTTGAACGTACCATCAATATCGTTGTGACGATATTCAGAAAACGACGGTGGCAATAAATCCGGATGAATAATAGCCATATTGCCAGCAAGATTCACCAGTGCCAGATATAGTTGTTGTGGGTGAGTTACCTGGCTGTTAAGCAGTACTTCTACTGTTGGCAAACAAGCTGTTAGATAATGAATTCTCTGCCTTTGAACAGCACTAACAATACTATTTTGTCCCTGGGTATCCGTGAAGAAGTTTCTTAATCCCGTGGCTTTAGTGCGAAGATCACCCAGCAGAGCTTCTATGTCTTTTCCTAACTTAACCTGGTAAGGTGCGTCGACCTTAGGTACATAAAGGGTCGGCGGGGTGTAATTCAATATTTGGAAACTACCATCATAGGTTTTCTCCATTTTTAAAATGGGGAATGAGCGGAAGTTTGGAGAAAGCTGCGAATCCACAAGTAATAACAACCTGGCTCTGAGTCTGACCAGATCTATCTTGTTTTGAATATCATTTTGGTCAATGACCTTGCCTTCATTGACGCTGTCGTAGCGTTTTAATTCACTATCCACATCGCTAGCACAGCCGTCGCTTAAAGCAGGTATAGCGAGATGTACGTGGAATGGCTTTTGAGGTTCAATATCGGGAATTTCTGACAACTGAATTGAAAGCTGTTTTAATCCCTCGTTTTCCATACTTTGTTGTTTTGAAATAGCGTGTTTCACCACAGTGCCATCAGGCATTACTGCGTGAACCTTATTCACTATTAACTGATCGAAAGTAACCGCGTCCTGATCTATCTCCAGCTCACAAACTCCCCAATAAAACGGGTTGGAGCGTTGTAGTTGATGGAACAGTGCTTGTTCAATGTAGATATTGTTTTGCTGAAAATGCTGCGGAGATAACAGCATTCCTTCAAACCATTGCACCGGATCTGGCATAGGAGAAATATTCTTCATTATTCTTGGTCCTCTGTGGCGCCGCCGGGTGCTGCTGATACCATAGTCATTTGAGCTGCATCAAACACTAACCACGGTGTGGCAACCTCTGTGAGGACTGCTTTTGCATTGGGATTATTGGGATAGTAAGCAAACGCAAAAACGCCTTTGGCCAAAGCGCTTCTGTCGGAAAATTTATCTAGTAACTCACTGTATCCGGGCACAATTTGCCGCTGGATTACATCCATATTGACTCCATAACTCGCAATATAACCTTGTTTTTCCTTAAACCACTGATCAGAAGAGGTGCTGGTGAGTAAAGTAACCAGGTTTTCATCGTAGGCGAAAATGATATCTACCGAAACCGCATAATTCATTGCTGTTCCGGTATTCACTTTTAATCCAACACTTTCCACTGAGTTGCCGCTGTACCATGGCATATACTCGTTTACTACCTGAACAGTAGAACAAGCGTTAAGAAACACCAAAGTTAAAGCTGCTAAAAACAGGTTTTTCATGTCAACACCATCACCTTCACCTGGCTCGGTGATAAATTTAGCCCGGGAATATTGGACAGTAACCCGTTTTGTCCGCTTAAGTCTAGCATCCTGGTGCAAGGCATGCATTGGAAATAGGTTCTGAAACTACCTAATAGGTTACGCTTACAGCCCATAAACTGTTGGGAAACTATTCCCCCTGTAGGTATTGATACTTCATTGCCATTACTCAGTGCGGTTGTGGTCAATAAGTTGTGCACTGGCATACAAGTGATGAAATGATTAAAGATCGTGGGAATTGCCAAGGTTGAAAATGCAAAGTTTGGCAATGGAATAGGGATAAGCCCGACTGGTGTGATTATTTTACACACATCGGGAAAACCGAGGCTAAGAGCAAACATTTGAGTCTTACAAAACATCATTTACCCCATGTTAATCCGGTCCGCATCCATCTTGATGTCTTTTTCTGCAGTGATAAGTTGTTGAGTAGCATGACTTTTTAACAATTTTTCTGCATGTAAATCAAGGTATTCTGACCTGTTTATTAGGTGTTTTGTGAACTGAACCAGTGTACCTTGTATCATTTGGCAGGCAGAACGTGCACATTCGTTCAATTTTCCCAGTGCGACATTTAGGTTAATTTCTTTGATTGCGTTCAGACGAATACTTTTTGAAGCATTCACTGTCAGGTTGTCTACGTTGATTTTTATACTGGCATTTTGGGGTAGCGATATCTCTCTTTCTTGTTGTTGCTGCGAATGCAGCACACTGATAATCCAGCCTTTGTTTTGATCATCTTTCCAGTACAGAACCGTGTCACCTTCAACAGGGACAATCAAACAGCTAAGCGCTTTTTGCGTATTGATATGGCCATTAACAATACAGCCACCATCGCTGTTAACAGTGGTGACTTTGCCAGCGAATAAAGGGCGCTCAAAAGTGCTTTCTAACGCAATGTTGTCGTTTATTTGTGTTCCCATATCAGGCTGCTGCCTCCGATTTTGCCTGTAACTCGTCAGTTTTCCTGAGCATTTTTTTATTGTTTTTCTTCCAAAGAGTATTATCTTCTGCCAGCTTATGCCAGTTTGCTGCAGTAAAATCACAATTCTTCACAGTAGACTCATTGATTTGTGCCCGGGACCAGTCGCTAAATGCCAGCTTACAATCTAGCCAGGATGACGCTTGCCATACTGAGTCCTGCCACTGACTTTTTTCTGCATTGCCGTGTTCGAAGCGAGTATTTTGGCCATTAGCCTCATTAAAAATCGCTTCTGTTGTCTGGCAAGCATTAAATACAACCTGGTTAAATTGCGCTTTCAAAAATAAGGTTTGCTGCAAATTGCAGTGATTGAATTGGCACATCTCAAATTTCGCTGCGATAAAATTATTGGTCTGCCACTGTGCTTCGGTAATAGTACAGTTGGTGAACTGACTTTCATTAAATGAGCATGCCTGCCAGCTTAAGTTAGTCCACTCCTTATCCTTGAAATTACACTTCAGAAACAGGCCTCGTTGCACCTTACAGTTCTCAATATTAACTTGCTCAAAATCGGACTCGTTCAATACAAAGTTATTCAGTTCGGAACCAACAAACAAAACAGATTCACTTTGAACCTGCATGAAAGCACTGTCTAACCACTTTCCAGCCTTGAAGGTAAATGATTTAATTTCCCCTTGAGTCAGAGCAACACGTTGAGTTGTTGAGTTTTCAAAGGTTACATCTTGCTGTTCACAAGATGCGAATGAACTTCCAATAAGAGTACAGTTGTCAAACCGAGAGTTCTGAATAGTAGCAGCATGCCAGGTGCAAGTGTCAAAGTGACAATCTACAAATTGACAGTCAATAAAGGTACAACTTAAAAACGTACATTGTTCGAACTGGGTTTTACTAAAAGTCAGTTCGTTAAACACAACATCCTGAAAGGTGGCCATGGATAATTCCAGTTCACCGAACGCCACACCATCGATTTCTTTTTGGGTGATAATACGATTGAGGCGGGCGAGTTTAAGCAGCTTTTCTGTCGGCATTGCGCCACCTCTTCTTAATAATAGGCTCAAGGTTTTCAGCTGCATTAAAGTTACTGTCGAAAGCAGCGGCAGCAATGGCATCGGCGCGATAGAAGTTGGCATTTTTAAGTTGGCAATTATCCAGCAGGGTTGCGCGCATCAGTGCCGTGTAGAAATTACTTTGTTCAAAGCTGCAATGGACAAACCGCGATTCACTCAATATTGATTGAATAAAACTACTATTTTTAAAATTGCCATAGTGAAAATCAGAATCTCCAAGATCACACAGATTAAGTGCTGCATCAGGAGCGTGCCAATATTTTCCATTGATACGTCTGAAACCACATTGCTCTGCGTTTACTTGGGTTAAACAAGCGCCAGATAAGTCACCGTCGCCACTGAATTGGCATTTTTCCAATTCGGCTTGTGCGAAGTTGCACACTTGGAACAAGGATTCCAGAAACGCACAACGGTTTAATTTGACGTTGCAAAATTGACTGAGGTTGAAGTTACAAGTCATGGCAACGAACATCTCGCCAGTGATGGCGGAAAAGTCGCTGTCGTTACATTGACTATTGACCATACTTAACTTGGTAAACTGGCTGGCAACAAAACGACTTCGAATCAGGTTAGATTCAAACACCACAACCATGCGCATATCACAACCTGTAAAGTTGGCGTTTTCGAAGTTGGTTTTCATCAATAGGGCCTGGCTCATATCTGCGCCAGAGAAGTCAGGGTAGTGACCCACAGCACTGCTTAAATTGGCTTCACTCAGTCGGGCCTTTTTAAATGAGGCATTACTGAGTTTACACCCTAATAACGCTGTTTGAGCCAAATTGGCTTTGTCCAATAGGGTCCCTTCGAGATTGCAGTTTTCCAGATTTGCCTGACTCAGGTTGATGCCTTTTAAATCTAAAAAGGATAAGTCCGCACCGGACCAATTGCGGGCAGCCAGTAATTCGCCGTTATTCAGGGCATTGAGGAAGATTGCTCTTTTTTCCTGTGCATATTCATCTTCTGGCCAGTCTGAAATAGGCGTCATGCTGTATTGTTGAGCTTTAAACTGCTGTTCTTGCAACATTTTGAGTTGCTCATCATCGAGCTCTAAACTCTGGTTCTGGGAAAGGGATTGTAAATCTTCAATTTTATCGGATACGTTGCCTTTTGCCTTTATCTCTTTCACCTGCTCGGCATCCAATTGCTCTAACTGCTTATCACTGAGTTCTTGTGCTTCATCCAACTGTTGCTGTAGTTCCACTTGCAATTTTTCTGCTTCGGCTTTTTGTTTAGCCACTTCTTCCATCATAGGGCCAGCGTTAAACGATCCCCGTTTAATTGCTTCCTTGCTGATTAATACTTTCGGTTGCTCCATTTCAGGCATAACAAATCCCGGAGGCAGGGTGCCACCATTGGCTTCCTTGGCATCTTCCAGAAACTGTTCTTGTTGTTCTTTTTGCAGCGCTTCCGCCGCAGCAAGTTCTTGGGCTATTTCGGCTTCTTCGGCAGCGAGTTGCTCCGGTGTTTTAAGCGGAGATATTGGGGCTTCATCGGACATGGCCTGTAGTGCAGTATCCTGGTTCGTTCTAAGTGCCAATTGTTGCTGATAGTGATTTTTATCTCTGGCTTCATCCTTTAATGCTTCATAAGCGATTAAATTAGCTGCAATGTCGCGAGCATCAAGTTGAGATACTTCCAACTGTCCGTGCCAGATAGCCGCGCCGACATTAATATCGGGAAACAGCCATACAGTATCCAGGTGCAAGGGGATTTCGCGGAAATTATCTTTTGCGTCGTTGGTTTGTATAAAACTGCGAGGATAAACACCCGGCAGTTTACCGTTAAATATCGGAGTGCCGGGTACCAGATTTGTTAATGTGTAGGATTCATCACCGCGCAAATAGTCGGGTAGCTGCTGATCTTCTCGGGCAGCCTGAAAAAGTCGAAAGTCGGTATCGGGTGCGAGATTGGGAAAGTGGTTTTCCAACCAGTCTTTAGTTTTGTAATTACCGTTGTATTGACTGCGCTGTGAGTGATTAATGGTTAAGCTGCCAAAACCTGCAGGGGGGTACTTTTTACCGATGCGCTTGATGCTGACTTTTTCGTCTTCGATATTGGGAGCCGCAACTACTTTATCTTCAATTTTAAAACCTGTGCCGACCGGATTGTCGTTGTAACCTTCGCCACCATAGGCCGCCTGGTCATTGATAAAAACCGATTCCCATGGTTCAGCTTGGGTCAACTTGTAACCCATCAACCCTTTGTGCCAGTTGCGATTGCCATTGATTTTTAAACGCTTTTCTACGTTTCCAAACTTGATGCTAGCTATTGCCGGTTTGTTTGAATCTGCTTGTGGATTCCAGGCGCTTCCCGCCAACATAAACTCTGCTGTAGGTTTCGGCATCACCATGTCTAAAATCTGAGTGCCTAGCTGTTCTTGCACCAATGGCCATTGCAGGTTTTCGGTAAATACCCCATAAGGGTTATGCGGGTCTGGCTCGGAAGGCTGTGTTCCCATCTCAAAAAACACAACAGGTGCAGACACAAAATAATGTTTGAACTTAAAAGTATAAGCTTTGTGTAATAAACCGATTTTTTGGGGTTTGATCACTTTCATCAGTTTATAACACCAATTTCGCCGCGCTCAGAATCTCCAGCATGGCCCCCTCGATGGACAAGGTTGCTCTGTTGTCGATACTCAGCGTAGCACCGCCACCGGTGATGTTGATATCGGTGGCACTGCCTGTGAGGTTAATTCCGGTGCTGCTTCCTGTCAGATTGAGTGATGTGCTGCTGCCAGTTAAGTTAAGAGAGCTACTGGAACCCGTTAAATTTAGACCACTGCTTGAGCCGGTTAACCCGAGGTTACTTGAAGCTCCAGTCAGTGACAGACCGCTGCTTGCACCTGTAAGGGATAAACTGGATGTCGCTCCGGTTAAAGACAGGTTACTAGATGCGCCTGTCAAAGATAGTCCAGCCTGAACGCCGGTTAAGCTTAGACTACTTGAAGTACTGGTTAAATTCAGCGAGGTGGACATATTGGTGATACCAATACTGCTGGACATGTCAGTAATTGAGATATTGTTCGACATCGTGGTGATGCCTATGCCATTGGACATATCTGTAATGGAAATACTATTACTGGTGCCCGTGGTACTCATGCTGTTACTGGTGCCCAACGTACTGGTACTGTTGGAAGTTCCTACTGAACTGATACTGGTAGAGGTGCCAACGGTACTGTTACTTATTGAAGTGCCTACGGTACTGGTACTGTCACTTGTATCAATCGTACTGATACTCACTGAACCACCTGTTTGAGTGGATTCTGAATAGGTGCCTCCAGTTTGAACCGAGTAGTTTTCAGACTTACCAATATGCAGGTTCTTACTGTAGGTATTACCGTAAATCGCAGAGTCACTGTAATTGACGTATCCCATCATATCACCGGGATCATCACCCAAGTCGGCGCCAACGCCCATACGAGAAATCGAATGGCTACGCTCTGTTACTGAATACCCATAAGAGCTGCTTTCTGAATAGTTAACGCTATTGTAGTTACCACTGTTTCTGTGTTTTTCTACAATGGTTCGGGCTTTGCTCAATGATGTTGTGACGTTGGCGCCAAAACTAATGCTGGTATTATCGCCATAGCTAGTGCTGTAATTATTGCCAACATTGGTGGAGCAGGTGTAATCCTCGGGCATGATGGTTTTGTTGCCCTTGTTCTGCATTATCTGGGTAACTTCCGGGATTTCATTGTTATCCTGGCTGCGAGAAACGGTCACCCATGCACCGGTTTCCGGTATGGTTTGCATGTGCTCTGCAAGTTTTACCCAGTGGATCGAGTCGGGATCATCGATAAAGTTGACATAAATGCCGCGACAGTTGAATTTTTGCTGACCGTTATCATCGAATTGAAAATCTTTTTTGTCGTACGCGAAGCCGTCTTTTTCCAGATACTTTGCTGAGCTGCCTTCATAATCCGTTTCGCCATCGTGATCCACCACCAACGCAAGAATACTACCCTGGTTTTCTTGTGGCGGAGTAAAGGGCGTCGCCAGACCATTGGCATCCATTGCTTGAAAGGAATTTGAATAATCACCCGCAGCGCTCCCTTGGTGCTGTACTTGTGTAACCACAAATTCTAAGCCGTCCAATGTAGGGCATATGGGCATTTCCGGATCATCGTCATAGCGTTCTTTTACCACGAACTTATGACCGGCTTTAAGCTCTGGACAAGATGACGACCCCGAGAATTCAAAGCGTGACGCCACCAGGCGATTCATATGTTCGTCGGTCAGGGTGTTGATTTCTTTCTCCGATGCGCCGTATTGCACCATGTTGAGAAACTCCATATTGAGTTTCTCTTTTTTGTTGGCCTTGTTGATGAACACAGGGGTGGCCATCGCGGTGTTTTGCGATTCCCAAGTGGCTTCTTTTTGTGCCAGTACAGTGGTGATACCAGATGATGTGAGGTTCTGCTTGTAACTAAACTGGGTAATGTAGTCGTCACGCTCCAGCGATTGCTGATGGGTGTAGCTCAGATACAGCTCTTTTAAATCGTGGGTTTCTTCTACTTTACCTGCATCGTTCACTTTGTATTTATAGATGCCAGTGTAGTAAGGCTGATCAGTGATAATCATCTTGTGATGTTTATCGTCATGCTCGAAATAATAAAACAAACTGACTTTTTGCATCAGTTTGTTGAGAAAATCTAAATCGGTTTCACCTGCCTGTAACCAGTCTTGTTTGCGATAGCTGGCAAGTCCTCTTACCACTCGGGAAGGTTTCTTCTCTAATTCTTCTTTGTTGAACTCAATACTGTTTTCACTGAGGATCTCGATAATGACATCCAGAATAGTTTTTTGTGAGAACAGGCGGTAGTTGTTTTGTAGTGAAAGTTTAAACACTGCCGGTTTCAGGTTGGCGGTATAAACACCGCGTTCAGCCATGGAGAAGTTACTGATTATGCCATTGAAATACAGTACCGGGCGGTCATTTGGGTATTCTCCCTCGTACATGTCTTTTTGGGTTTCCGGCAGACCCATGCGAATACAGGCCTTTGCTCCCAGGATTTTTTGAAAATCTAATTTTTGAGAAGTAACACCACCCTCACTTAGCAAAGAGCCATACTTACCCGCCAGTTCTTTTCCCCAAGGACTGTTGATGCCAGAAGAAAAATAGGTGTTGGCTCTGAGATTCAAAGTGAAATCAAACATTTGAGATAAGGATTCTTGACCAGAAAAGTTCTGCAATCGCAATGTCTGATCATCAATAATAGTGCCGTCATCCAGCTCAATATAAAAATCCAGGCTACAGCGGGGGGCTGGCGGCGTATCTGCTTGCCGAGTACCGGGATATTCGGTGTAATCAATTTTCTCCGCTATCTGAGTGGTGTTTTTTCCCGTGTTAAACTTCACGCGATATCCTCCCAAAACTGGTTGTTGAGAGTGGGGATCACCGTAAACTTAGGCAGGTTGAGGGTTTTACCCTGGCCAACATCTGACTTCAACCAACTGGATTGTCCTAAAAACATGGAAGATTTTTGGCTGAGTTGTGACTTGGGTAAACATTCCCAGTCTAGTTTTAGTCTGACATCTATTTCGTAGCGACCATCAGTGAGATAGGCCAACATAGATTTTAATACTTCGTGAAGATTGCCCTTGGGCATCAAACGACGACATTGATCGATGTTCTTTAAAGTGAGTAGTAACCCGATTTTTGCTTGGTTATCCCAGTGTTTTTTGCCCAAACCAACACCTGAACCTAAACGTGCGTTTTCTTTCCCTAATCGAGTTTGCCAGTTTTCCGGTAGCTTTCGCCAACCGCCCTTACAAGGCTCAATTTCCACCTTGCAATCAAACATACATTCAATAATTTGTTTTAATGAGGAATAATTTTGTCGATTACCGATCAATAACGCTGAGAAAGTAAGAAGCTTCTCCTGAGTGATAGGCAGACGTTTAAATAGATCAAAAGTGCTAAGCCCCGTCAAGGACTCCAGAATATTGAAGATTTCACTGTTAATACTGATATCGTTAAACAGCATCGGATCCAGCTGTTTTTTGATGTCGAATAGCAAGTGCAACAGGCGATTATTAAACAGATCAAGGAACGCTTCAGGACCCCGATTACCGCGTGACTTTTGTTCTAACAATAAATCGTTATACACATCGGGGAGTGGGCCTTGCTGACCTGTGAGTGCATAACCATTTACCTTAACTTCAGTAACCTGGTCATCGGATTTGAGATTGGCAATGAAATTAGGCATGAACGCCTGTTCGTTGACCGCTTTAAATCTTATTTGCGGGATGCCTTCTTCTTCCCGTACAACACACTCAAGTACGCGAATCGCTTGATAAAAATTGAATTCTTCTGCCTGACCTGTTAACAGATCTAGGCAAGATATTTGTGACCGCTCAGGGGTTTCCACTGATAAACCTTCTTATTGCCAACCATTAATTCCAGTCGGACGAACGAGTTGATATGGGCAAACAATGCCAAAAACTGGTTTAAAACAGAGCCGAATAAAATCATGCTGCTGCCTTCAAACTTGCGACCGTATAGGGTGAGTTTGAAGTTAACGCCGTGATAGTAGCCTCGCCAACCACTTTTTTGAACCGGAAACATATCATTTTCAGCAGTAAAATTTTCAATGCTTTCGATTTGGCGTTGTGCAACGTTGTTATCTTTTCCGGCATAGAGGTTTAGTATCGAAGTTAGAGAGTCCTGAGCGAGCTTAGGGTCTGTCAAAGACACATAGTACAAAGATAAGTGAGAAAGCACCTTCCACATGTGTTCTGAGTTGGCCTTTTGCGAACGATAACGGGTAGGGCGGGTAAGCAGTTTTGCAGACTTAATCGGTGAACTACCAATAACGGAAAACTCTTGCCCAATATTAAATAGTTCACTCCAGGTGCGATTGCAGCATAGTGTTTCTGCATAGAGAGTTTCGCCAATAGGAACATCTCTTACAAAGGCCTCACTGAATACCGATAACCAGGTTTCTGTTCCCGGCGTTTTGGTTTTGTGGCTGGCCTCTGTTTGTGCCAGCCAGCGAAAATCCGAGTCTTTGTGATCACTTCTTACAATAGAAAAGTAAGGTTGTAACTCTTTAGATTCGCCACGGCGATTCATGGAAAACACTTTGTCAACGCGATATATCTCCAGACAGTCGTAGTTTTCTCTGCTTGGGAATAATTTATAGCGATAGTCTTTGTGGGTCAGCGGTAAAGGCTCTGAGGTTTTCTTAAACAGATTTACCACTGGCATACAATTAAGCTTAAGGCTGTTGCGCGACAGGTTGATATTCTTTGGAATGGGCTCATCAAATACCAGCATCAACCGCAAAGATTGATTGAACTGTACTTGCTCCATGCCATCCACTTCGAAAAACAAAAATTTCTCAGGGAAGTGGAAGTAGTCAAATAACAGCGAATAACCTAAGTCTTGCTGATTAGTGCAAGGCATAGTGCGCTCGTCATCTTCGTAGCCACAGAATTTGAGGTTGTCCTTGCCTAGCGTTGCCACCCGTTCATTATTAGCGTCGTATACAACGGCACCGACAAAACCTTTGGCAAGGACATTATAAAACTGGTACTTGGCGTTATCATCGAGATTAATGAAGAAACGCAGCGGTTTTTTCATCATCAAACCATCGGCTGCCGCCTCTGGTGATGAAACCAAATTGATATCAATAATCGATTGGCCTGTTTTAAAGTGATTGCGAACGTAGTCTTCCTGGTTTATGGGAAACTTAGCAATACTGTTAACCTTCAAAGGCCAAAGGTTAACCGGGTGGCAAGAAGAAAAACGACACTGGTTCAAGCGCGCAGTTGCTTCTGTTTTACCCGAAACATTGATGGGTTCGAATTGGCGTTGGCCATTGAACAAATAGCCATTGTCAAAATCGGCAGAAAAACCATCCACGTCGCATTCCATAATCGCCATTGAAGGGATGGATGATACGAGTTGAGGGTAGAGCTGTTGCAATAGAATCGCTGGAAGCTGCTTAGTCTCAGCTTCCATATTTTGCCGCAGACGGCTGGTCATCCAGGCGAAGGATTGCAACAGCAACTCAATATGCGGATCTCTGGATTTGCCTTGGTTTAGCGCCAGTTCGTCAGCAATTGCGGGATAATCGCGGGCAAACTCCAAGGCATCACTGCGCAATTCAGCCAGCTCAGATTTAAAATAATCTGTTAGTTGATCTCGTGAATTGCTCATTACTTAACTCCAGCGACGCTCAGGGTGTGACTAAAGTCCTCTCTTACATCTGCTACTTTAATTTGACCTGAAACCGCTATTCTCTTGGGACTTAGCGGATTTTTGTTGCCTGTCAGGCTAACTTTGGGATTGATAATTCGTGGCTCGTAGTTTTTAACCATTTCGAGTACTTGCTCCATCAGCAGGGTACTGTCTTGACTATTAGCTGCGTAGTCTACCGGACTATCAATGCCAAAGTTAAGTATCGATTTCTCACCTTTGTGGCCTTTCCTCACGCCATCAAACCAAGAACGACCCGATACTAAACGTTGAAGCTCCTCTCTGATCGACTCCCGCAGGACGCTCATTTTGCCAAAGGTATCCTCTGGCATCTTGAGGTCAGGCTGACAAAGCCGATCAAAGAGAAAGCGACGCATTACATTGGTCCTCTGTTACGCGCCACGCTCCAGCTGTATACAAAGCTACCGGTGATCTGAGCTTGACTATCTTGATGCGAAGTCGTCCACTCGATATCGGTAAAGTTAAGCGTGATTTGCTCAGTTGCCATGTCATTTGGATGTGACTGGGCTTCTACTGAACTGATCATGCAGTTATACAGTTTAACGGTCATGATGTTACCGATGATTGAGTTACCGTCACCATCCATATTTGCATTGCGGCAAAGGAAGATTTGAGTCGGCTCAGAACCATCATCAATCGGTGCTGCAGACAGGCAGTACTTGTATAAAAGCGGTGACGTTTTATCAAGGTACTTAACTGCAGTAATATCATTCAAGTTAGGACGACCAGAGGTACGCGCAGCGTTACTCACGTCGGTTGTCATTTGCTGTTTCATGCCAAAATGCATGGATACCAGTTCAATACAACCTGACAGATCATCACCTGCGTCTACCAGCTCACCATCAATTAAGCTGGCGCCAGCAAGGTCTTCCAAACCTGGTTTTAATAATACTAAATCCATAACGATTTCCTCTTAACTAGTTATCAGGAAGGAAGATCTGCAACCAGTCGAATCGACGTGGATAGTTCTTCTAACTGAAAATGGGGTTTCAGGAATACTGTCGCTCTATACGCGCCTGGCTTTCCTGGTACATCAGTTACATCGATACGCGCTTCACGTAACGGATACTTGGCCTTAATGTGCTGAGGCGGCGTATCGTCGAGCAGTACGTATTGTGCGATCCAGGTGTTTAGATAGTTTTCAACGTTTTGACGCGTCATGAAACTACCAATTTTTTCACGCATGATGACTTTGATGTAGTGAGCAAATCGCGATGCAGACATTACGTATGGCAGCATTGATGAGATGCGCGCATTCGCAGTGGCTGAATCAGTCAGATACATCTTAGGTTTGTTGGTACTTTGACCACCGAAGAATGCAGCCTTATTGGTGCCCTTACAGTGACAGATTGCCATGAAGCCTAAGTCGTTTAGCTCTTTCTCACGACGGTCGGTGATTGCTACCTGTGTAGGGCAGTTCAATTCGATATCGCCGCTTTCAGTTTCAAATGTGTAAGCCGGTAAGCCTTCTACCAAACCACCACCTTCAACACCGCGGATCGCAGCTGTCCAGCCGTGTAGGGAGAACGCATTAGTAATACGCTGACCTAAGATGTAGGCAGGGTTACTCCACAAAATCTTACGAGCGTCTACTTGCTTAAGCGTTTTCTCAGTGGCATTGCCATCTTCATCGGTATCAACCAAGGTTACAGCAACATCTTCGTCGAAGTAGATACCTTCTACCGGGTTGTTCTCGTGATGATACGGCAGACGCATCATAACTTTAGGCAACGTTAATGTGACGTAGCGAGAGTCTTCACTTTCGCGGAATGAGCGCCATTGAATTAGTTCAGCACTCTCAAATAACTTGCTTAAGTCACGAGGTTTGTAAAGGTTTGAGAAATCATCCATATCGAATAATTTCGCATACGCTGATGCAATGAATGGCGCGTGAGCTGCCGCTGCGACACCTGAAATCATTTCCAGGAATTTGATGTCTCGTGCAGTACGACCAAATTCAAAATCACCTAACAATACGCTGTAGGGTTCGCCACCGAAGGTACCGTATTCTTCTTCATAAATGATTTTGAATAGGGCGCTTTGGTCAAACTCAACCGCTTTATCCAAATCTTTGAACAAATCGTCATAAGACACGTTCAACAGGCGGATTTTAAGCTTGTTGTTAGTTTCACTATTCATTACCAGGAAGTGTAAACCTCTCCAGCTGCCTTCCAGCGCCTGGAAATCATCGTGATGGATAATAAGGTTTAGTTGCTTGCTGATAGTGACGTCTTTTTCTGCGATACGGTGAGTCAACATACCACCATGGTTGTAATCCGGATTGTCACCTGTAGGGATCAAATCGTCTTTCACCATGATTTGCTCAACGTATTCAGCAATCAGTTCAACTGCATAAGGTTTTTGAGCATCTTCCAGAATCATCTGGCCTTCGCTCAGCATGCGCGCAATGGTTTGACCGTCTTCGAGTTCTGCTGCATAAGCTTCCAGAATGGCAGCTTCATAAGCAGCCTGGTCAATTTTGCCTGCCGCACGTTCAGTACGAGCAGTCTCTACAGCTTCTTTGGCACCAGCAACTGAAGCTTTTAACGCATCCCCTTTTTCAGAATCTGATAAAAGTTCTGAAAGGATGCCGTTCAGGCCATCGTTACCATCCAACTTAGCCATAAAGTCACGCAAGCGGCTACGCTCAAGGTAGATTGCATTGAGTTTAGGTACACGTTGAACAACGACTACAGGATCAAAGTCGTCGATGTGCATGAAAGGCACATTAACAGACAATTCGCCTGATTCGTCAGGAAGTGTATTAGGTACACTGAATTTCACTCGAGGTTCGATTGACTCAAGTACCTTGTTGAAGTTATCGCGATCAATCTGAACCATTTTACGGTCCCGAAGTGGGGGTAAAACTTTATCAGATTTTGCAGAAAGAGGAGCTATAACACCCACGATAAATGGGATCTCCTTTTTCTCCAACGCGCCGCCCGTTTCTACGTCATAGGTAATTTGTACCCGAGGTGGGCGAACCCTGCTTAGTTTATGTTGTATGCTATTCGACATTCGACTAGCCTCCGTTGATAAAAATTAAGCGTTAATTCGTTTAGCTACTAATGTAGCGCCTCTCGAACATAGATAACGCGCCCTCCATATACTCTTTTGTGTAGTTCCCCTTCCAGGACCAACATTTCAAGAGCCTCCATAACCAGATCCCTGGCGTTGTTCATGCTTTGTTTGGTTATCCACCAACTCGCAATACCTTCGACTGTGTCTCCGGCATGCGGATTGCCACGGAAGTATTCCCTAATGTCCTTGGCAATGCTTTCTACTTTGACCGGTTGTGATGCCATATCTCTCATCCACTTGTTCGTTAATTCAGGACTGTCCGACAAAATAGAGCGCATTATGCGTGCCAACTTTTAAATGTTTTTAAGTTATTGATATTATTGGCTTTTTGAAATGTGGAGAAAACCCTTGTAGGGGTATTTTGCCCTGGCAAAAATTAACCAATTACGCTGTGGCACAGGTAATTAAAGGGGGCAGCCAAAACCAGGGTATAACTGACCTACGTGGCAGATTAGCCCTAAGCATCCATACAGGGGTTTGAGGTAAAAATAAACAGATTACGCGTAACACTTGCGCTAGTGTTCTTAAGAGCGTTTCGGATAAGTCGCTGTATTAGAGGGGATTATGGGTATTTTTCCACTGAATTGAGCATTGCCTAATTCTTGAGATAAGTGCCATCAATCCCGAATAGGATTTATTGCTTGGTAGATTTGCCTCAATGTGGCTGTAAAAGCCCTGGTGATGTGATGTTGTTGATTGAAAAGTCTGATGGTTTTGGTTCGCCATCTTTATTGCAGAGAGCGTGCAGCTGTCCAGATAAGGCGTCGTTCTGGTGCCATAAATACTTCTGTGAGCATTATTGAGTGAGTATAGGGTCAACTAGACATGTTTTATTGTGTGCAAGACCTTGTAATGTGAAAGCCATCAACAATTGTAATGTTGCTTATTTTTTCAAAGAAACAAAAAAGGCGTGATAAAGATCACGCCTTTTATGAGAAGGTAACAGCTATCAGGTGGAAAACTGATTGCGTTCCAGACCGTGCTTTTCCATTAGTCGGCAAAAGGAACGGCGCTCCTTTTTGGCGATACGAGCGGCTTTAGAAATATTCCCCTCTGTTTTGACGAGGATTCGGGTCAGGTAGTCCCTTTCGAACTGCACGATGAGTTCTTCTTTGGCAGCTTGAAAACCATCGAACGCTTCAAGATCACCATTGATACGATTAATCACGTCGTTGTCTGTGCCATTGGACCCAGTGAGCAAGGATGTGTCGGAAATGATGAATCCTTCGGTCAGGTACCATGCTCGTTTAACGAAGTTTTCCAGCTCTCGAACGTTACCATCCCAATTCCAGGCTTGCATTGCCGTGATCATATTGGCAGAAAATACTTTAACTTCACTGTTGCTTTGCAAACTAAGCGTAGACAAAAAGTGCTGTGCCAGAATCTGAATATCTTCTCCGCGTTTCTTCAGAGGAGGTAAGGGGATTTGCAATACGTCCAGGCGATACATTAAGTCTTCGCGGAAGTCTTTTGCCTTGATGAGCTCCTTCATGTCTTTGTTACTGGCAGCGACAATGCGCACATCTACCAGTTTCACATCACTGCCACCAACAGGGCGTACTTCACTGTCTTGCAAAAACCTTAACAAAGCAACCTGAGCTTTCGGCGATAAACTATCAACCTCATCAAGAAATACCGTGCCGCGATTGGCAATTTCCAGTAAACCTGTTTTTGCTTTAGCTGCACCAGTAAAGGCGCCTTTTTCATGACCGAATAGTTCGCTTAAAATAAGGTCATCCGTAAAGGCACCACAGTTAATAGGCACAAAGGCTTCATTGGCGCGGTCGCTCATATAGTGTACTGCGCGGGCCGTCAATTCCTTACCTGTACCGGTTTGCCCTTTAATAAAGACATTGGTATTGGCATAAGAGACCTTCTTTATCAGGCGAACGGCCTTGATAAAGGAAGGGGATCGGCCATAAAAATTAAGACGCAAAAATGTGTCATCTAATTCTTTAGGATAGAAATGTTGTCTTTGCAGAATACGTTGTTCAGCGTAATGCAGATTGTCGATTAACTGACTTGCACCTGCTTGCCAGAAAACCGTATTGTCGCTTAAGTATGGCGGCAAAATCTGAGGCTTCTGATCAACAACTAAATACAATATCTGTTCATTAGTACCGTGGTACTTACGAATATCCAATGATTTGATCTGTTCCCATTCATTGACTACGACGAGCCAAATGATAGGAATGCTGGTATCTACCTCATCGTGGCTAATTGTATCATAAGAACGGGTGATAATTTGACCCGAACCTAGCAATTCTGCCACGGAGTAACTTGTATACTCGTCGGTAAACGAAACGAGTCTGATTTGTGTGTCCCTGATTATCATAACGACGCTAATAGTTATGTTTAGACATTATAAGTAGATGATTATGTTACAGTTTGCAACATGCTAGTGGTGAAAATTCACCAAATATCATAAATTTTGCTAATTAGAAGTAAATATGTCGTTAAAAAGTCTTTATTGTTTGAAAAGTGTTCAGGAATAGATAAAGCTTATTAAAAACATGAAGTTATACTTTTTCAGGCATGTATTCAGAGTAATTTATCGTAGATTTTTAGCACCTCAGCAGGCTCAGCCCTTAGTGTGTAGTCTTCCTCTATGAATCGAAAATGAATTGTGTGATTTTGACCAATGACGAAGGTTGCCGGCACCGGCAATTGAAACTGTTTTTCTTGAGTGCGCTCAGTTAAATCGATATTCCACTTCAGCAGCAAAGCTTTCATCTCCTCATCCAATTGCCAGATGAGGCCCAGCTTTTCAGCGTAATCCATGTTTTCATCGATCAATATGGGGAAGCCGATATTATTTTCCTGTTTTACTTGCGAGGTGTATTCAGGTAATTCTGGTGAAATTGCTACGATGTTAAAGCTTTCGAAGGATGCTTCATAATGACGTTGCCAGAATTGCATCTCGAGGATGCAGTAGGGGCACCAGCCGCCGCGGATAAAAACTATTACAAGAGGTCCATTAGCCAGTAACGTTTCGCTGGACACCATTTCTCCTGACAACGATCTCAACTCAAAGCCCGGAATTTTTGCACCGACGGGAAGGCAGCTGCTGCAGACAGAATTAGATTGAAATAGAGAAATACTGCGATTGATGGTTTCCAGAATGTCTGCTGGGGTGGAGGCATCAAAAGAGTTTTTGTATTGTTTAAGCTGTTCAGCTAGCGGCGACATGGCGAGAGCTCCGAAGGTTTGTTACCTACAGATATAGAACACTATTTTGAGTTGTAAAGGGGAATCGAGCGAGCGCTCTTAATTACTGGTTTTTTTTCTAATCACACTAAGTTCTTTCAGTAACTCGTTCTCACGAATGCGCAATGCTCCAAGTTCATAGGTGATTTCATCGGCTCGGTTGCCAAACTGTCCATATTCTCCAGATGACACATTAGTGGATACATCCATTGACGTTGGAGGTTCTGGGGAAAGTTGGATAGCCTCTTGTTTTGCATCTGATGCTTCTACTTCGTCAAACAGCAATTTTGATTTGCTTTTCGCCTGTGAGTCGAGCATTTGTAACTTTTCACCAAACCTGTCTAACGCAGGACGATTAACATTTAACCCTAACTCCACGCATTCTTTGTGAGTGGCTTCGTAATTGCCATAATCATACTTGCGTATGATCTTCTTCACCATTTCAACTTTTTCTACCTGGAGTTTTTTATTAAACATAGTGGCTACACGTCATTCAAAGTTACTTACTGCGTGATTCTTAGCTTACCCGTATTGAGGTTTTCGGCTAAAAATACATCGAACATTAATAAAATGTTAATACAATCTTGTCAATAATAAGTCAAAAAACGTACAGATAAAAGTGAATAATGCACAAAAACTCTATGATATTGGGGTTTTAATCTCTACTTTCTGAGTAAATTACCGAACTGTTCTCTTTGATTTGTTCAATTAATTATAGCTAAATCCAACCATACAAGTCTGTGATCGGAACTGCTCGGGTTGTCATTGCTACCTGTAACTAAGTGGCTCTGCGGTGACGATTCATCCGGCCAATACACGCCACCTGTTAATGTTTTTAAGCCAAACCCTGATGGCAACACATAGTCTGCCCTCATTCCCCACTGAGCGGTGTGGTACTGGCTATAGTTGTTATCCTTGGCTTCGGTGTTGTTACCGTTGCGCTTTGGAGTTAAGTCAGTTTTTTGAAGTTCTGAAAATCCTTTTGCTAGCAGCGGATCGTGTAATAGGGAGGTAATGGCTCTGTTACCATCGTGTTCGGTAACATCGCCTTCAACAGTCGAGGCATTTAAGTCACCTAAGATCACAAATCGACTAGCAAGGTCTAACCCGTTGACCTTTTTACCGTTGTCATCTTGCATCCATGCAGTATGGCCATTGATATAGTGCTGCCAAAATTTGATCTCATCGTGATTCCTTCTACCATTTCTGTCTTCTGCACCATCAAAAACTGGCGGAGTGGGGTGAGAAATGAGCAGATGTACCTTTTTATCATTTACTGTAATTGGCACGTCTACATGGTTTTTAGAGGACAACCTGAACTTGTTTAACCCGTCAGCCGAATACCAGGATTCGCCATTATTTTCTGGAAGCAAGGCGCCGGGCATTGATTTCCAAAGTAGTTTTTGAAAGGAATGTATGTCGTTGTCTAGTATTGGATATCTCGATAAAAGCACCATGCAGTATTGTCCGGGATAATGACCAAAACCATAGTTATCTATTGGACTTTCAAGCCCCCTGAAGTTCATTCCAGAGGAAACACCAGTATTGCAATGTGGTTGGTAAATATAAGGATATTTCAAAGCTTGTTGGCCTGACTGAGGCATGCCAAGATAGTCTTCGAGGTACACCTCTAAGGTTACACCACCATCATTACCATCAATTTCATTTATGAGCAGTATGTCGGGGTTGATACGCTGGATAATTTCAGCGGATTTTTTTGCAGGTATATAATTCCCTGTTTTTAACTTGTCTTTTAGTTCGCCTTTTTGTCTTGCTTGATCAAGACCAATGTTAAAAGTAGCAATGCGAAAGGACTCAGGTGTTTCTGTCATAATGTGGCCTTGGGTAAAGGAACAGAATATAGTGAAGGCAAAAAGCCATGGTTTAACATCGATTTTCATAAATAGCGTCGCCTTCCGGAATTAGTAGTAAGTTCCTGATTTACAGGTAAACTAGTAACATATCTAAGTAAAAAAATCCCAAGAATCAACCGCGCAATCGGTTTAAGGTGAAAAAACAAAGTGATGACCTTGGAGTTACAGCCAATCTATCGATGTCCAATTTGTCGTTTACCATTACAGCATCAACAAAAAACGTTTAAGTGCGAAAACAATCATTGCTTTGATCAGGCTAAAGAGGGCTATGTAAACTTATTGCCTGTCCATAAAAAGCGTACCAAGGCTCCGGGTGACAGCAAAGAAATGTTATTGGCCCGGAGACAGTTTCTGAACGCGGGATACTACACTTTTTTGCTTGATGAGGTTGGGGATATTGTCAATTCTGTACTTGGTACTGAGCATAGTCATATATTGGATTTGGGCTGTGGGGAAGGTTTTTACAGTTACCAGCTGAATAATCAATACTGTGTTGAGCGTTCTGCATTGAGCTTTTATGGATGCGACATTGCAAAACCCGCGGTACAGATGGCGGCTAAACAACACAAAGAAGGGCAGTTTTGCGTCGCCAGTGCAGCAGATTTACCTTATGTGGACAATGTTTTCGACTTTGTCCTCAATGTTTTCGCGCCTTACAGTGAAACTGAAATTATCAGGGTGACAAAAGAGCAGGGCTATTTTCTGTTGGTGGGACCCGGTCCGGACCATTTAAAAGAGCTCGCCCAATTTGTTTATTCTGAGGTTCAACCTCATCAGGGAAATCCTGCTCAAAATACCCATAATAGTGGACTGCAAAAAGTCTCCAACAAAACCTGTAGAGCCAAAGTCGAAGTGGCGGGACAGTATTTAGGATCGTTGCTTATGATGACGCCTTATTACTGGAGTATTAACGAGGAAAACAAAGCGCGATTATTGGCCTTAAAATCTTTAGAGATTACTTTTGAATTCACGCTGGAATTATTACAGCCTGTTTCTGATAATGGAGAAGCTAAATGATTGTTCAAATTAACGAAATAGAGAGCCGCATTATTGGTGTTTTACTGGAAAAAGAAATCACCACACCAGAGCAATACCCTCTTTCTTTAAACGGCTTAACTGTCGGATGCAATCAAAAAAGCAATAGAGAGCCGGTAATGCAACTTTCAGAGGTTGAAGTGCAGTCTGCCTTGGATTCTCTCAAAGAAAAAAGACAAATCATCGAAGATAACTGGGGTAGTCGGGTAAGCAAATATAAGCATAAGTTTTGTAACACCGAGTTTGGCAGTCTGAAATTCACACCTCAGCAAACAGCGATAGTTTGTTTACTTTTACTCAGAGGA
This sequence comes from Planctobacterium sp. AWM4_229, assembly GCF_056160305.1. Lineage (NCBI taxonomy): Bacteria > Pseudomonadati > Pseudomonadota > Gammaproteobacteria > Alteromonadales > Alteromonadaceae > Planctobacterium > Planctobacterium sp. AWM4_229. The sequence goes on from NZ_JBSWWX010000012.1 coordinate 70,847, forward strand.
GCGCAAACGCCCGGGGAGCTGAGAACTCGTAGCGGCAGACTTGCAGAATTTGTTGACGTAAACGAAGTAGAAAGTACACTGCAATCTTTGATGGACTTTAATCAAGAACAACTTGTCGAAAAGTTACCCAGGGAGCCAGGTAAAAGGGAAAGCCGATATAGGCAGTGCTTTAGCGATGCTCCTCAAAACGGTGAAGCTCCATTTGCAGCGCAATCATCCATTGAGCAAACCACAGCACCACAAACGAGCCCGGCTGAAGCTGAATTGGTTGAACGAGTTAGTATGTTGGAAAGTCAAGTGGAGCATCTAACAAAAGAGCTCAACGAGTTAAAGAGTTTGTTAGGGGAATGATTGTGACTGACACTCATGATCAAACACAGGTTCAAGGAACTTTGCGCTTATCTCTAGACGCAATTCAAAGAATACTTTTTATAGAAGCTACAGGGCCCTTTGAAAGTGACTTCGGTGAAAAATACCATGCGCAAATACTGCCACTTCGGGAAGCACTCAAACCAATATCCTGGGGAAGTTTAGCGATTCTGAAAGGAGGTGAGTCGTTATTGAATCCATTGATACGCGCCTTTTTAGTTGCTTCAATTAAAGATGCCCGACAACTTGGACTTAAAGTTACGGCCTTAGTTCTTGAGCCCGGCTCATCAGATGAAGTATTGCAATGGTGGCATTCGGTGTATCAAGAGACCGGACTTCGCTATCAAATATTCGAAGACCGACAGCAAGCACTTTCTTTTCTCACCTTAAACTTAGAGTCTTAAACCTTAAAAGCTATCCAATTGGAGTCGTTAGGCTCTTATGAAATATAACGAAAACAATTATCGCTAAACATTTCTCTTTGAGAGTGATTTTTGCCACTATTTCGTTCAAACCTTCTAAAAAATAGAACTAATATTTTGTGGATTAGTTATTAAATTTTATCATGTGGTATGTAAACAACATTTTGGGGTGGTATTCTCCACCAGCGCCACAGCCCTTTTAAATTGTACCATCCAGTAAATATCTCCATTTTTTAAATGCAACAAGGAGCAAGTGTTAATTAGATTACATATTGTGGGGCGTGTTCCACTTTATATTCAAAAAAATTGAAATTTCGAACTCACACCTTTGTCATTTAAATGATACTATTCGGTGCGTTTCCATCGTGACAGAGGACTACAAGCATTGGATAAAGAAGAAAAATTCAACCCCGAGCGCTTAAGAAATATGCGCAAGGAAGCGGGGATAACACAAAAACAATTAGGGGATATCTTGGGGTTGAGTCGTGAGACCGTGCTTCATATAGAAAATGGTGCGCCTGGCTCCATCGACACCTTAGAGATCCATGTTATTAAAAACTGGTACATTGCCTGTGAGGATAAGCTATGTCCTCTAACAAAAAAGGAATGGGCAGAGTACATTAAGTCATTTTTCGATATTCAGTAAAACGGGTTATCTTAAATGACATAAGCTCAGTTTAAGGTGGCCTTGACACCTACCTTAAACTGAGAGAACTTCCAAAAAGCTATAGTATTCCCCTACATTTATCGTCCTTCAAATCAATTTTCCCTACAGTCGCTTTTCAAACTCGTTCTATTGCATTGGCTGCAAGATAATATTGAATTACTGTAGTGCATTACATCAAAGAATATAGTCATCGATAAAAAAATGGCCGCTTGTTGCGACCATTAGAAGGATTTTACTAAAGACTTTGACCGTTTTGGTCTTCAGCTATTAAAGGAACATCATCTGGAAAATTGGCTTCTTCATCATGATCTACAATCCAAGGATCTAAACACTCTCTGTCTAACAAACAAGGATCGGTTAAAGCTTCCATAAATGCGACTAATTGGCTTACTTCTTGTTGGTTCAAATTGGGCGAGCCTCGCAAGGGGAATCGCGCCGGCGCATCGCCGTTTCTTACATTTTGAAGGTGCTCAACCACTTGAATAGAATTGTCATAGGCGTCAGGGTAGAGAGATTCGCAGGTTTGCCCTGTTTTTGAGATCAGATCGGCTACTTGCGGTAACTCACAGAAAGGCGCGTTGTTATTGGCAAATGGCTCCCCATTACGCGCGCCAAATAACCTATTGATAGACTGCCTTGGGTTGCTGTAATGTCGCACGACTTCCTCTAAGGTTTGATAAGCTCCAGTGTGGCCATATGGCGCGGTTACCGCGATGTTCAGCAGGCTAGGTGCTCGAAAATGATAGCGATCTTCATTGTCACCTGTAATATTTTCTCTACCGAAATCTTGATTGTTTGTCGCTACACCTGGATTACCTTTACCGGGGCCAAATTGTGGGAAGGCCACAAGTTGGAAACCACGTCCAGAAAGCGTAGAACCTGAATGACATGTACCGCAACCTGCGCCACCTTGATTGGCATTACTGAAAAAAAGCACCGCTCCGGCTTTTTCTTCGTCATTTAGTGCATCACTTTCTCCTGAGAGGTAACGATTCCAGGGACTATTGATAAACACCATTGAACGTTCGTATTCACCGATAGCTTCAGCAATACGATCAAAGGTAATCTCATCGTCATTATAAGCTTGCTCAAACGACACAGACCACAAGGTGTCGGTATCATTTAATCTTTCAGCTAAAACCTGGCGATACGCTTCATTATCCAAATCAAATTCAAAATCACCACGCATTTCGTCTGGTGATGTAACTGGAAAACGCGCTTGAGCTGCAGCGAGTGTGGTACCTTCCGGAAGGTTGCTGTCCGCCCTCAGATTACCACGACGATTGGGTTCGGAGTCGGGCGTGATGATCTGCCCGTTGTTTTGTCTTTCTACTCTACCATCCCAAAACATTCGCTGCTCATTTAAGCCAGCGTTAAAGATAGTGGGGGCATTCCGGGGTACTGATGGAAGATAGTCTGAATCGTTACCATTAAAGCGACCATGACCAAGCAGATCGTGTGCCGATTCATCCAATTCATCGACAGCATCAACACCCACCGATAGAGACAATTCATCACTGCCGCCTAAAACCGGGTGATGACATGAAACACAGGCTGCGCTTTCCTCACCACCCAGGTTTTTGGTAAAGAACAATGATTTTCCCAATTGAGGAAGAGGATCATCTATGGAGGGTAAGCCCTCAGCATTGATACTCTCTAACTCAAGTTGCTGCACCAGTTGTTGTAGTTGCTGTTCCAGGTTTTGGTTTCCCTGATCCGGATTTGGATTGCCGGGTCCGGGATTAGGGGTACCAGGACCTGGATTGGGATTACCGGGACCAGGGTTTGGGTTACCCGGACCTGGATTGGGGTTACCGGGACCAGGGTTTGGGTTACCTGGACCTGGATTGGGAGTTCGAGGTCCGTCTTCTCTAACAGGACCTTGTTGGGCGTTAACATCCATTGCTAATGCCGTTGCCAACATTAAACTTATCGCAATTGCCTTTTTCATCATCAACCTCTCTGCTGCCTTGCAGCGCTATTTTTATGCAGAACATGAAATACAGCATCACGTTCCTTATTTCATACAACGCAGTGGAGTTGAGTTGGTTGACACAAAAATTACAAAGTTGACAAAAAAATGTAATTTGCGTCAGTGATGTCACAGCAAAACTACGTCAGTTGCTTTTACCTTAGCGGTTTGAAGCTTGGTTGTGGCTGGAGAAAAATGAAGAACCCACAAGAAACTATGGTGACAAATGAAAGGTTTATTATTTGTGAATAGGCTCACATAACATTTATTTGCAAAAGTCATTCAGGCCGCTACGGCGGCCTGAAAAAAGTTTAAAATTACAGTGCTGAAATTAGAATCTTTCTCACTTCATCCAGTCCTAAGTCTTGTGTTTCAGACAAAGCTGTCATGCCCATTTTGTTTAGGTTAGATATGATTTTTTCTATTCCTTGCTCATCAATATTGTAATGAGATAGCTGTGTTACGATATCCAGTGAGTTAAAGAAGGCTTCTGTTTTAGTAATTGCCTCGTCAATTTTTTGCTCATCTGTGCCGCTGTTTATATTCCAGACCCTTTCAGCATACTGCAGCAGTTTGGCATGCTTTTGTTGTTTACGCGCCCTCAGCAAATGCGGCAATACAATAGCCAGTGTCCGGCCATGAGCAATATCAAACAGCGCAGTCATTTCGTGGCCAATCATGTGGGTGGACCAATCCTGCGGGACACCGACACCAATATTGCCATTTAGAGCGGATGTAGCTGACCACATGAAGTTTTTTCGCGCTTCAATATTGTTGTTGTCAAGATAAGTGACGGGACCGTCCTCAATAAGCGTTTTCAGGATCCCTTCGGCCGTCCTGTCCTGCACTTTAGCATTCACCGGGTAGGTTAAATATTGTTCAATAACGTGAATGAACGCATCAGCCACACCATTGGCTATTTGCTCTTTGGGTAGCGTCAAAGTTAAATCAGGGTCAAGCAAAGAGAACTGTGGGTATACCTCAGGTGAGAACATTGGATACTTTTGCTCATTCAGGGTGATGACTGCAAAGCCATTCATCTCAGATCCCGTTGCGGGCAGGGTGGCAACACAGGCGAGGGGTAATGCCTCAGTTTGGGGAACGGGTGCGAAACCATGTGACAGAATGTCCTGGTATTCTGAATCAGGCTTTAATACTGCTAAGGCAATAAATTTGGTGCCGTCCATTACCGAGCCACCACCAACTGCCAGTAAATAGGTTACCTGGTGTTGCTTGGCCAGCTCAGCAGCACGAACCAAAGTTTCAAATTTGGGATTGGCTTCAATACCGGAAAACTCCACTATTTTTCTGTTGCCTAATGCTTTAATAACCTTATCAATAGTGCCGTACTTTTTAGCGCTCTGTCCGCCATAGGTGATCATAACGCTGGCTTCTTTAGGGACGAGCTTATCTATTTCATCAAAACGATTCTGTCCGAATACAATCTGCGTAGGGTTGTGGTAGTTAAAATCTTGCATCTGTTGCTCCTTTTTAGCACCAAGAGAGAGAATTACTTTTTTCACTATAGTGTTTTGAAGTGGGTAAGAAGATACAAAATAGTGTCTATTTTATGCCTAATCGTCCAAGAGTGTATTGTTTTTGTTTTGTTATAAGGTGATTGGGGTAAACTTCAGATACCCCCTTTTTATTCAGTCGGGACTTGTTATGGGCATCGAAAAACAAAAAAAGTTACAAGATTTTAAAGGTTACATTGAGAGACAAACATCGCAAGAGGGGTTTACCGCAACCAACGTAACCGGTGTTGGGGTTTATAAGGCTAGCCACATCCATAACAAAAGCCCATACCTGTATGAGCCCCTTATTTGTCTGATAGCTCAGGGTGAAAAGGTATGTCACGTTGGTTCAGAGGTCTATCGCTATCAAGCGGGTAACTTCTTCATTAATTTCTTACCTATGCCGGTACAAACTGAGATAGTAGAAGCATCACCAGAAAAACCATTTTTATCTGCCGCGTTAGATATCGACCTGGTGAGGTTGGCAGATATCATCTTGCAAATCGAACGGGTGGAAGAAGAAACCGGAGAAAAGTCCCTTCAAAAAAGCTCTTGTGTTTTAGTGGGGGACGCCAATGAAGAGCTAATTGATGTATTTAATCGCCTGTTGGTGACTGCCAGTGATAAACGAGATGCAAAAGTGCTGGGAAATGCCATTGTTGATGAAATTTACTATCGCATACTCACTAGCGACCATGGCTTTGCTTTGCGGGAATTATTGAATCAATACGGGCAGATTCAACCCGTTGCCAAAGCGGTCAACTTTATCCACTCCAATCTCAATAAAACCATACAGGTAAGTGAATTAGCCAGTCTTTCCAATATGAGTAAAACCGCTTTTTTTAACGCCTTTAAACGCTTGATGCATGTACCGCCTAATCAATATATTAAAGCCACCAAACTGCAAAAAGCGCAGGCTTTACTGGTGCAGGGTATGCAAGCCAATGAAGCCAGTTATCATGTGGGGTACAACAGCTTTTCCCAGTTTAGTCGCGAATACAAACGCTTTTTCGGCTTTCCCCCGTCGCAAACTGCGGCGGCATAGTCCTGTTAGGCTCTCTTCTGTCGGGTTGTGCCTGATGAAGATACATCGCTAAGCCATCAACAGGATGCGCAGTGCCTGCAAGATCGAGGGCGTGAGCAATATTACCGCGATGGTAGCTAGCATGAGTCAAAAGATGCATTAAGATCTCCTGAACGGTTAATCTACCGGGCTTACCATCGGTAAAAATAAAACTGATTGGGGTTTGCAGTTGAATTTCGCCGTTGTTTTTAAGATATTCCTGCAACCACAGATTGTTGCGATTGTTTCTTTCTTGTAATTCCTCAAAGAGTGGAATAGTGACTGTGTTTGTCGACTCATGAGGGGCAGGGCGTTGTTCAATACGGGAGATAAATAATTCTTCAACAATGGTCATATGATTTAACTGTTGTAAACAAAACGCGGTGCTACCTTTTCTCTCCACAGCTAGCAGTTTAATCGCCTCTATGGTGTGTTTGTCTGCCCATTGTTTGTACTCAAAACACGATAACATGTTGTTCTTCCACAATTTTTGAACTAATACTAGGTAAATTCAGTTTACTTGGGTAGTAAAAATATGGCCAAAGGCACGCATGAATATGTCGATGATCCCCGCAATGCCGATATTCTCATCAATATCAATGGAAAGCTTGTTCCTAGAGCGCAGGCGAAAATTTCTGTATTTGATAGCGGCTTTATCTTAGGGGATGGTGTATGGGAAGGGATCCGGTTGCACCACGGGCGGTTAGCTTTTATTGAGCAACACATGAAAAGGTTATTTGATGGCTTTAAAGCATTGGATATGGAGCCGGGAATAAGTAAACAGGGGTTGATTGACAGGATACAGCAAACTTGTAATGCCAATAATATGCATGATGGTGTGCATATTCGCCTCATGGTAACTCGCGGCATTAAGGCAACTCCCTATCAGGACCCCAGAGTGACTATCACGCCTGCCACCATTGTGATTATTGCAGAGCACAAAACTCCGCTGATAAAGGACGATTTTAACGGTATTGCTCTGTTTACCAGTCACGTCCGTCGCGGCTACTCCGATGTGCAAGATCCCAAGTTAAATACGCACTCCAAATTAAATTGTATTTTTGCCTGTATTCAGGCAGCCAAAGCGGGCGCAGATGAATCTTTGATGCTGGATCCTCATGGTTTTGTGGCTACTTGTAATTCCACCCATTTTTTTATTGTTCGCCAAGGCGAAGTGTGGACTTCAACCGGTGACTATTGCCTTGATGGCATAACCCGGCGCAATGTGATCAATGTTTGCAAGCTAAACAATATACCTGTATACGAACGAAATTTTACCTTGTCAGACGTTTATGGAGCGGATGAAGCCTTTGTTACTGGCACGTTCGCGGGCTTGACTCGAGTTAAACAAGTTGATGGCCGTACAATCGGTGAAGAGGACGAAACACCGCTATTAGCTCGTTTACAGCATCTTTATGTTGATATGATCGAACGCGCGTGTGAGGAAAGTTAACATGACCACCAGAATAGCTATGTGGTCTGGACCACGCAACATTTCCACCGCCATGATGCGCAGTTGGGAAAATCGCAGCGATTGTAGTGTCGTGGATGAACCATTTTACGCCTTTTACCTGGCCCAAACTCAGAGCCCTCATCCAATGTTTGAGCAGGTGTTGACCTCTCAGTGCAGACATTATGACGAGGTTGCCACACAGTTGAGTTCGGGAAATGTAACAACACCAGTGCAGTATCAAAAACACATGACCCATCACATGCTGAATAACAGTTTCGATTGGGCCAAAGAGCTAAAACATTGTTTTTTAATAAGAAACCCCAAAGAGGTGGTGGCTTCCTACACAAACAGTCGTGGTGTCTGTACTGCTGAGGAGATTGGTATCATCCGACAAGCAGAAATCTACACACTGCTGACCCAGCAAACCGGTCAGAAAATCCCAATTATTGATTCTAATGAGGTGCTCAAATCTCCTGAGCGGATGTTGCGTAAACTGTGTGAAAGATTAAGCGTACCATTTGAGCCAAATATGCTGCAATGGCCCACAGGAAAACGTGACTCTGATGGTGTTTGGGCCAGCCATTGGTATCATTCTGTTGAGCGCTCTACGGGGTTCGCTCCATACCAGGAAAAGACAATCCAGTTGAGTGATTGGCAACAGGAGGTTGTGCAGCAGGTTATGCCTGCTTATATGGCATTATATGAAAAGCGAGTGCGATAACCTTTCAAACCTGAGTATCAATGCGTTTGCGTGTATAACGATAATGTATTAGCCGCAACAACATTAAATCCACGACTAAGTGAACGGCAATCGCGCCGAAGGCGCCCATTCCGGGCGTGTTCGCAAGCTGGGTTGCAAAGCGACCGCTGTTTTGTATTTGGTTGTGCAAGTCCTGTAATGCGGTTTCTAGCAAGCCGTATTCAGTGTTAATCGCTGAAACATTAATAACGGCGAAAACAATGAATAAACCGCAAATGGCGTAAAATTTATCTTTGGTCCAACTCATGCTGTCGGAAAATATCCAGCCTATCAATACGGCACAGGCAGTAACGTAAAAATTCCACAGAAAGTTGATTTGGTCCCTGATCTGAAACACTACACCAATGAGCTCCGACTCGGTCATTTTGTTATCCTGTTTACTTGCGTTGCTTCAGTGTAGACAAAACCGATAAAGTTGCCACTGATAAAACAGTTTATCCCACACGGGTTAGTTTGTAAGATGGGGAATTATGTCTCAAAAAAACTATCATCATCTCAGCCCTGCAGAAGAGTCCCTGTTTCATCAGTTGGTAGCTCCGGCTTTTCGTCGCGCCATACAATTACAACGACAATTTGAGCGCAAAAATGATTTGGATGTAACGGCTCATCAAACTTTACTGGCGGAAATTGAATCAGCCGAACATAACGTGTGGCAAGCGATTGCCTTGGCTACTGCAGACATTAATCCATCACTTATAACTGAAGTAACTGCAGCTGCCCCGATGGCGCTAACAAAATCTACAAAATTATGGATTGCGAAATGCCTCGAAGATGGCAGTTTACCTCTTTTGGAAGAAGGAGATTTTACACCCATTAGATTTTTGCAAGGTCGCTATTGATTCAGGTGCAAAAGTTGCATAAAAAAACTCAATAACCACATAAACCTGCTGAATTGCGTTAACACATGACAACTTCAAGCAAGGTTTACATTTTTTTGACGGAGTCTTCATGCAATACATTAAATCCCTTTTCGCAGTGCTCACCTTCGTTATTTTATCTAATTCAGTCCTTGCCAAGGACAGCCCGATGACGCTTTATGGACTGGAGTTGGGGGGCAATAAAAGCCTGCAACAACAACTTGGTGTAGGGCAGCAAAGCTTTTATCTGCAAGATGGCAACCAACAACTTAGCTCTGCGGCAACGGTACGGGAAAGAGCAGGGCATCAAATCGCCTGTCGGCAAACGAGTTTTGGTATAACAGAAATCGTAAGCGATACTTATCAAAAACTGGTCAGCGAAGACGAGTATTTATCCGGCAGGAAAGAAGCCTTAAAACGTCGAGTAAAAGACGATCTTACTGTTGCGCAAAACTCGTTAGTTCACACTATCAGTAAAAAGTATGCTCAACCGCAATGCCAATGGGCTTTTAACTCTGTTGTCTATGCCGATGCTGAAACACCTACCGTGGTGTCGAAATTCAAATCAAAATCCGGAGTTGATAAACTCGCAACCTTAACCTTTAGTGTCGATCATCAGGGTAAAATACTGTCCTTGAAAGCGGAGCAAATTGTGGAAAGGCTGGATGCTGAGCGAATTGACGTTATTCTTGCGGCCATTGCAAAACGCTATCAAGTGGATATTGATGCTTTCAGTAGCCTCAATAAAAAGACTCAAAAACGCGTGCTTGAGGGGAAACAAGCTATTCAATTTAAGGTTCAGTCGGCACAGTGTCAGTTTGAGGTAAAAAATACCTATTACCGCAGCGATGCTGCTGCTCGCTACTTTGGCATTAATGAGGCGCACGGCTATATCGAAATGGGTTGCCAATTACCAGCCTATAGTGCTTTTAGCAGCAAAGAGGTGGAAAAGTTTGTCTCTGTTAAAGTTAATGAGTCAATCGCGAAATTATTGGACAAACACAAAACCCAAATGAAGGCCGAAGGCCAGAAAGAGAAAAACTCAGGCTTTGTGTTTTAATTTTCTTAACTCATACGGTCAGGTTAAATATTGGTCTCACGGAGAAGGAACGAGTACTTGCAGCTTTCACTTTTGAATTTGATAAGAGCGGGGGCCGTAATTGTTCCACTGGTTTGTGCCATGATGACTTCTTACTACAATCCATCCACCTTTCTGCTTTTTGCAATACCCTACAGTGCTTTCTTTATCACGCTAAAACAAAGCGATGGCCTTATCGCAAAAACAATTGCTTGTATTGTCTTGTTTTTTTTAGCTGCAATTAGCGTTTTATTAACCTTTGGTGTAGCAAGTGACCCTCAAGCATCAATTGCCGCCGGTATACTGTTAATTATACAGTTCATCGTGGCACTGCTTTTTTTGATAGCTTATTGGCTAACGAAAATCTTCACCAAAAAGCGCAATAACAAAACACTCTGAGACTATCATTCCGCGTTCTTGAGCTGATATTTAATAAATTTGTGAAATGGTTTTCCCGGCTCAGTAAACTCAAAAGGGAAGTTGGCCTTATTTGGGGCATCAGGGAAGTATTGTGGCTCCAGGCATATAGCGTTACGCGATACGAATGGCGTGCTCATGTGATCAGCAGTGTACACCTGGATACCCGGGTAGTCAGAACAAACTTCAAGCGTAAGTTTGCCGTCGGGGCTAATTAGCGTGGCCACAGGCAATGAGTTTTGGCCATGCTTTACCACAAAATTGTTATCTAACCTTGCGGTAACGGCTTTGGCGCTTTCGAAATCATATTCCTCTGGCACTGCTTCAATACTGCCAGTAGGGATATTTTGTTCGTCTACTGGCGTATAACTTTCCGCATTCAGTTGCAAAGTGTGGTTGTTGATATTTTTACTGTGCTCTCCCAGATTAAAATAGGCGTGACCTGTAGGGCCTATGGGCACGATACGCTCAGATTGTGCTTTGATATCAATAATGAGTTCATCTTTTTCTGTAACCCTATAGGTCACTTTAAAGATGATGTTACCTGGATAACCCACATCAGATGAACCAAGGTGCTGATGCACTAACGTGATGGCGTTTTCGGTTTGGGATTCCAGTTGCCAATACACCGCTTGCAAGCCATCTTGCCCCCCATGTAAATGATTGGTACCTTCATTGGCCCCCAGGTTGATTGTTTTACCATCGATATTTACCCGGGCCCCTGCAATTCGATTGGCATAAGGACCTGCAATGGCTCCCATATAGGCACCATCTTGCAAATAATCTTCTACGTGATCATAACCGACAATAATATTTCGGCCGTTTGTTACATCAGCACTCCAGTCAAGCAAGCGAGCGCCATAATTTAAAATAGTTGCTTGATTGCCATTTTGGTTAGTGATTTGCCAGGTTTTTAACATCGTTTACTCGGATTATTTTTTTCAAGAAATATAACAGTTTTTGGTTTAATTAGAACCGCAGCGTTGGTATTTGAAAATCAGAAACGAGAAAAGATAACCACCCGAACACGAATGCTGGGTGGTGGCTAATATGCTGCGCTAGATAATGGTCTTGCGAGTACGCAGATGGTTGTAGGTGTCTTTGACATATGACTTTTTAATTTCTTTCAGTGGTTCATAATTTTCCTGAAAGTATATTTTGGTAGCAATACCAGGATCCTTGAAACTGATAAACGCGCCATAGGCGCCGTCAATATTGGTGGATTGAGAGACATCAATCCAGTCCATCGCTCGATTGGTATCCACAAACACTTCATTGGTTTGCAGCTCGATTTTGTTTTTGATGGATTCATTCCACCAGGTTTGATATTGAATGGTGTATTGGCAAGGGCGATAGGGAAACGCCACACCTAATACGCCGTCTACCTTTTTGGGTCCCTGACAAGCCTCTTCTTGCTGGATATCCATGTCTTGATAATATTTACCAGTGATTGCACCTAAGGTGACGTAGCTAAACAATCCAAGCTGCTCGTTTTGAGGACTCAACAGGTTAGATGACAAGGTTTTAATGAGTTGTTTTCTGCTGACATCTGTCCATAATCCCGAGGCCAAAGAGGGGACCAGTTTAGAGCTGATTTTGTGTGGTGCTGGAGCATCGTAATCAGGAGTGAATGGTGTGCCTTCTAAAAGTGCGGTCTTACCCAAACCATAACCCGAGTATTGGCTTACATCGGCCAGTGAGTTTCTGCCCCAATCGCCCATCAGATCGGAAGGATATTTGGCTGCCGGATCAGTCTGGCCCGCACCATTAGCAGGGTAGATCACAACATGTCCGCTTTTCCCTCCGGTTTTAGAGAAACTCTGGTCGATAAAGTCCAGCAGAGTATTCTCATCGCCCTCCCAATAACCGTACATCAGGCAATGATGATACAACCCTTTTTCATATTCTTTATTAAAATCACCGTCAAAGGGAATGGCGTTTATTTTCAGGTTAGTGCCCAATAGTGCCGCATTTTGTTTATTGATGGCCTCTTCCCATTCCTCCAATATGTCTATTGTCGGATATTCGTGACTCGGAGTAGGGCAGTCATCTGCAAGCTTGGTAGTACAGGGAATATTCCACTCAATCGTAAAGCGGTGGATCTCCTTGGGTAAATCGAAAGTTTGTACTTTCCACTCTGTAACTATGCCATAGCTCATACCGCCGCCACCTCGCAGGGCCCACAAAATTTCAGAGTGATTGTCTTCCGTTGCCTGAATAACAGAACCATCGCCTAATACAACAGTGGCTTCTTTGAGATGTTCACAGCACATGCCGTGTTTTCGGGTCCAAGGTCCCCAGCCCCCGCCTTGGATAAAGCCAGAAAGGGCAACCGTGGCACAGGTACCATGAGGGAGCATTTTGTCCTTATGGGCCAGAGCAGGCGTTAGCTGATAGAATCGATAACCAGCACCAATGGTTGCTATACCGTCATCATCTATAGAAATTTCTGGTTTTATGCCAGTGACATCGATTAGCACTGTATTGTCGCCACTGGATTCACCTGCATGATCATGACCGCCTGTTCGCACTCTCACAGGCAAGTTATATTTGATGGCGGTTTTATAGGTCATCACAACGTCTTGAGTAGACTGGCACATGGCGATTGCAAATGGGTGATATTGGTATCGGGTGTTAAAAACCAAAGATTCTGTTTGATAAGTATTCAAACCTGCCACCTGGCTGGTACCATTGTTTGTAGGTGTTAACAGTCGATTTTTATCGAAGCCCTGCGCTATCATGGCTTCAAAAAACAACTGTGCATTGTTTACAATGTCAGAAAACACATAAAGTACTTCTCTTCGCTGTTGCATTGGCTCCTTAATATCAGGCTCCATGTGTTCAACTGAATGAAGTACAGGGGTAGTAGCAGAAATATTGAGTCTTTTAGATTGAGTCATGGCACCGTTCCTTATTATGTTCCTTGTGGTGTTTTTTTTAATTCAACAGGCTCAAGTGTAGTGGTAAAGAATATATTTACCATCAAATGTAAATAAAATAACAAAAAAGTGATAAGTGGAGAGATATGAAGGAAAGCAATAAAGAACTGAGTCTAATGGCGGCAGTCACCATTGATGGTAAAGCCCTCAGCGCAAGTCACCAAATCCATAGTATTCAAGTCACCTTAAATACCGATGACGAGAGCTTGGCAACAGTGACTATCAATGAGTCTTCTCAAGCTACTGATAGCATCCATTTCCCGGATAACATCCAACCTCATTCTGACATCGAAATTGCTTTGGGCTACGACACAACAACCAAAGTCTTTTCCGGAACACTGATTGCACTTGAAGCGCGAGTGGCTTCAGGCTTGGGCACAGTCGTGCTATTGAACGCCGTCAATGACGCTGAATACCCTGAGGGTAATGAAGTTTCTGTTTGCTTTGAATATGGTGAGTCACTATTGGACTTTAATGGTGTCACGCATTTTGAAGGCAGTTCCACTGAGCAAAGCACATTTCCCTGTGAAGTGGAATTAACGGTGCAGGGGCAAGCCCACTTGCTACCGGGGCAAAAAGTAGCGTTAAAAAACTGCAGTGCCTGGTTTGATGGCAACTATCAAATTCTGGCCATTCGTCACACGGTTGAAAACGGTAACTGGCTATCGCAATTGGTTGTAGGCCGCTAGCTCCTTTAAATCGGTGCTTTTTGTAACAGCCCAAAGACACCGTTGATAAACATTTGTACTGACATAATGAGTAGTAACATCCCCATCAGCCGCTCAAGCGCTAACAACCCTTTGTCTTTTAATACTTTGAGCATAAATGGTGCTGACAGCAAAACCAGCATGGTGATGGTCCAGGCTATCATGACGGATAGCGTTAACATAGGCAGGCTTAATTGTGAGGTTTTCGACATTACCATGAGTGTTGCGAGCGCTGACGGGCCGGCAATCATGGGCATGGCAATAGGCACTACAAAGGGTTCTCCCTGACCGCCAAAAATACTCTGGCCTTTTGGCGGTGGGAAAATCATCTTTATGCCAATTACAAACAAGATCACACCGCCGGCGATTGTTACCGCTTCAGCCTGAAGGCCAAATAATTTCAGGAAGCTTTCTCCGAAGAACAGAAAAATAAGTAATAAACACAAACCTATGATAGTTTCGCGAAAGATAATTTTGCGTTTGCGCTCTTTGGGCACATCTTTTAATACGGAAAGGATAATGGGAACGTTACCGAATGGGTCGATTACAAATAGCAGTACCAAGGTAAGTGAAATGATGGAGTCAAGAATTTCCAAAACGATGTTCCTGTAGTAAAAAGCGACGCAGCATGGCCTATTGTAGACCATACTGTATCTTTTCCAAGTGTTTGAAAATTCAAGTATTTGAAGATTAAGTTAGTACGCCGGGAATTTCCTTTCCATAACCTAAATCAACATTGCAGGCCTTGGCGGCAGTATGTAGTAAATCCCAATGATCGTAACTGCTACCTGCCGCGGTCGTAACGCCTCGGTTGATGCTGCTGCCGCCGCCAGCGATCATCAATGGCACATCGCTATTACTGTGTAAATCTGCATGGCCCATATCCGTTGTTTCTACCACAACTGTGCTGTTTAATATTCCTGCGGCTCTGAGTTTGTTGATCAGATAGGCGGTAAAACTACCCAGGTGATTACGCATTTCAACGTAATAAGGGTAATTTTCCTGACCATTGCTGCCGCCGTGAATAGACTGGTGATAGATACCTTGGTAGTTCAGCCCAGGCAGTCGGAACTCGGATTGATGGTTGCCAAAACCGATAGAAACCGATGATGTCAGGTTACAGGTTAATGCGGCGACTGCGATGTCAGCTTGCAGGTGCGCCTGCTGGGTAAACGTATCATGAGACAAGGTAAACTCAGTTGCATCTGGTGCGATGGAACAGGTGCTGCCGCCAGATAAATCATCTAAACGACGTTGCGTGTCTGAAATGGCATCCAGGTGGTCATCCAGGCGTTGAGTCTCGTAACCGGCTAATTTAGTTTTAATGGCGTTTGCCGCCTGAGCATGGGCATCCAAAATCGCCGTTTTCGGGTTGGCATTCACGTTACCAAACAAAAGACGAAACGCGGTAAAAGGGTTGTCTTCAAAAGGTATTTGGTTCCGGTTGTCTTTGGTCAGCGCGCCCTGGCCGTTACTATGCACGCCTAGGTTAACATAGGTAAAAGGCAAAGCGGGCCCAAGAGCTCGTCCCATTACCACATCATAACTGTCACCACCCCAGCTATTGGCCAGTACCACTGGCATGCGGCCATGGCCGGCATTGGCATGAGACATATTGAGTAAAAAGTTACATTCGGTTTTAACCGAATCATAGGCCGCTGACATGGGCGCCATGACCATATCCTCACCACTGCCTGATGGTGCCCATAATCTGTGCACGCCGCCGCCGGGAATGTAGATAGCAACAGTTTTATCAGGTGTGCTGCTTGCCTGGGCTTCGACATTTCGCGCGTGTAGAATACCCGCCATCAGTGGCGATGCCCGCAACAGTGTTTGGGTAATACCCGTTGCCGCCATGGTTTTTAACAGGTCACGGCGATTAAATACGTTCGATCTGAATTTTGCTTGTTTCATGGTTTAATCCTCTTTACGTCTACCTTGATTTGAAAGGGGCTCAGTCGCGAGCCCAGGCTTTTCGGTAACGCACTGATTCAAGAGAACCAAAACGTTCGAACATGGCGCGGGGACTTTCATTCATCAGTGCATCGGTTAAATCTTCCACCTCGCAAGCATAGCCAGCTTGCTCCATCTCACTCATAGCACTGCTGTCGGGATTGCTTGGGTCTATTTCCTGGTGACCAACGCCCATCACAAAGCGAAACATTTGTTTGGGTAAACATGATTGCGCAGAGTCTAATCCTGTCAGCACTTGCCCAAGGCCTTTGGCGCCCAAAAACGGCAGAAATTGGTCAATATCACTGTATCTTTCAGGCGCATAGAGTTCGCCGTTTGCATCTATGGTATTACCTTGTAAATCGCTGCTTCTGATACGACCAGTCGTGTCAAAATCTTCCATGCCGAATCCCAGAGGATTGATATATTGGGTATGACAATTGGTACAAGGCGCATCTTCAGTGAGTCGGTGGTACTTCATTCGGTTGGTAGTTTCAGGGTCTTGCAGAAACTCGGACAATTCAGCCAGTTTTGCTTCACGGGCAGCAAAGGTTCCTGCTGGCGGATCCGGCTGATCCTGACACATCATTCTTCTTCTGACTCGAACAGAGCGAAGGATGGGGGAGGTTTCAACCGCTTCGCCCCAGCGAGACATGAAGGCGCCGTTAGCCAAGATCCCGCCTCTATCGGACGTGGTTACTTTGCGAAATTCGTCACCGCTTACGCCATCTATTCCATAGTGCTGTGCCAATGTTTGATTGAGGAAGGTAAAATTTCCAGCATACAGTGAGTTAAAGGATTCTTCATTATCTAGCATCACATAGGCAAAAGTTTGATTTAGCTCTTGCTTCATATCAGGCACTAAACTGGCAAAACCCGGCCATACATCCGTATCTTTTGCGGATAATTCAAGTTCTCCAGTACCCAGCCAGCTGCCAATAAACTGTCCCAGAATACCTTCGGCCTGGCCTGCGAGTCGGTTGGCTTGCGCAATGATATTTGCTGTATCGCGCAATTCATCCTTTGCGGCGGCTTCGCGCAGTGTTTCATCTGGAGTGGAGCCGGTGAAGGTGTAGGCTAAAAAGGTGGCCATTTCCCAAGAGGTTAATTCGAATGCGTCGGCGTCCAATGAAGGATTCTCAGGATTTGGCTCACCGAGTTCATGTCGGTATAAGAATTGTGGAGACGACAACAGGCCTTCTAATGCCAGTTGCATTCCGGCTTTTATATCACCATTGGTTTCGCTGCCATTGGCAATGCTAAGCCAGGTAGAGTTTTCATTAACATCTAATGGACGGCGGAATATTTTAGGCGCCAATTCATCAATCATCAATTGAGCACAATCTAGATCGATAGCCGCGCAGCTAAGTGCCGGGGCAAAATCCTGTTCAGCCGACCAGTGCGCCACTTCTTCTGCAACCAGTAAAAAGTTACTGTATGAAGAAGGCACAAAAGAAGCATGGGTATTGTTGGTAAAAAAGCCAATTTTATTATCAGCAGATAGCCCATCTGCAACGACATAATCGATACCGATAAGGTCCTCAATACTGTTTTGATACTCTTGTTGCGTTAATATCTTGAGCTGTCTGGCACCATAACTAACGGGCGTTAAGCTGGTGTCACAAGTAAGCTCTGTTACCCATAAGGTTTCAATAAAAGCGGCGACATCCTCGGCACAACTCTGACCGCAAGAGGTAGGACTGCCAAATGGCATGGAGGTAACAATGGTATTGATCATGGTAGACAAATCCATTTCGGTGTTAAGAGCAGGGAAACTGCCAACACCCTCGCCATTAACACCGTGACATCCCGCGCATTGCTCCATGAAAATGGATTGTCCGCGCACAATTGGGTTGCCCTGGGTGACTTCAACCGTGGCAGTGTTTGTAGCCAGGGAGGGTACACTGTCATTGAGTGCGATAACCTTATAACTGTACTGTCCTTCGTCGGGTAAACCTTCACTTAACTGGTTTACGTTGGAAGACAGTTCTGCAATGGTTTGCCAACGGCCCTCTGCTGGTTTGCGACGCACAATAAACTGCGATTCATTTGTGCTTTTATCCTGCCAGGTTAATTCAGCCTCCAGGTCATCAGTATTAAAGTTAGCTGTGAGTGACTCAGGGTCTGCCGGGGCTGGCGGCATCAATAACGGAACATTGTCAGGGTTGGCTTTTTCAAACACTAAATTGAAATAGACGGGCACAGCTTCACCGATTGAGGTCAGATTGGCGACAATGCGCAACGCTTCGATACCGGCATCCATATCGAAGCTTTTGCTATCAATAATGACAGGTTGAATGTTGCTTACGGATAGCTCAGTGGCTGATATTTTGCTTACCAACACTTGAGCGCTGACATCAAGACGAATCCCGTGCAAAGACAACTCGCCGGTAATGGAATCTTGTGATACTTCACCCGACTGGAGTTGAGCAAGGTAGTCTTCTCCTAGCTGCAAGCTAAACCAGGCATCTGGCAGGTATAGCGTCTCAAACAATAGAGATTGCAGGCGACTGTTACGGATGTCTACGCCTGTTGCCACATCGGTTAAATCGATGCGCAACAGCGCTTCACCGTTTTCATCAATGGAGCCCGATAGTGCCGGTGGTTCATCTTGAGCCGCGGTAAAGCTATTGATTTCAGCGGTATGTTCCTTTTTAACTGAAACATAGGTTAATCGGGAGTTTTCGGCATTTAATAACCAATCATCAGACTGGCCTGCATCAGTTTCTGACAGCGGTGCATCAGTGCATACATCACCACTTATCACCATAGTAGTATCCGCGCTATCACCACCTTTATTGGCAACAAACCCAAAGGTGTACGACTGGCCTTCGTTGATCACTGGCTGCCATGATGGTGGCGTCGCAGTGCATTCATTGCCGTTGCAGTTGAATGTTGCATTCCAACTGTTAACAAGCGTGCTGCCATCACTAAATTTCCAGGCTAACTGCCAATCACTGAAAGCAGGTTCATTTTGGTTAGTTATGGTGATCTCAGCTTTGAATCCGTTGTTCCACTCATCAACAACATCCCAGGAACAAGTGGCTGCCTGGCTTAACCCGGGTAAAGAGAACAAGCTGACCGCAAGGTAACTCAGGCACAGCGTTTTATTTTGCAATGCTAAACATTTCATGTTGCTTACTCCTGTGCAGCTTGTGGTTGAAACAGCAGGTGGAAGTTCACCGGCACGGCATAGCTGATTGAAGCCAGGCCCGCCAATTCTTTAAGCGTTTCGATACGTGCGTCCAGGTTAAAGTCTGTAGCGTTGATAATGATGGGCTGAGTATTTACCACCAGTAAATTACCGCTATTTAACTTGCTCACGCGCAAGTTGGCAGAGACTGGAACTGATAGACCATGCAGATTGAGTAGGGCTTCAACAGTTAAAAACTCACTGGTACCAACAGCCATAGCGCTGATTTGCTCGGCATCGAAACTGAGAAGTACTTCGGCCTCACTGAATGTCGCCGTGTCAAACAGGTGGTCGCGCATGCGCTGGTCACGTGTTGCAATGCCTGTGTCGACACTGGCGAGGCTAATTCTCAAACTGGCATCACCCTGAGTGGTTAACTCTCCAGCTATTTCAGTGAAAGTATGACTTTCCAGGATATGGAGTTTTTTCGTCGAAACAAACCACAGTGCAGAGTTAGCTGTATCAAGCTGGTAATCCTGCGGTTCACCTGTCATGGTGTCGAATACCCTAATATTAATGGCCTCTGCGTGGGTTTCACTGTTGCCATCGCTGACAGTCAGTTGTACTTGATAGTCTCCAGGTTCTGTAAAAATATGGGTTGGGTTAGCGCTGGTAGAACTGTTGCCGTCACCAAACATCCAATGAAAGGTCAGAGGGTCATTGTCGGCATCCGAAGAGTCACTACCTGAAAAGTCCAACGTCAGTGGTACATTGCCGGAAGTTGCCGATGAAGAAGCAATGGCAACGGGTGGGGTATTTGGAGGTGGTGCTACGCCATCACAAAAACCACTTAGCGAAGGTATAGTTACGTCACCTTGGTTATTATCTTTTTGGGCATTGAAGCCAAATTCAACAAAACTACCTGGTGAAATAGTGCTGTTATAACTGGCATTGTGAATGTTGTAAGGATTGTTACCAGTATAAGCCGAGTTCCACGTTCCCGTTACCATGGTATTGTCCGAAAAAGCCATGATCACTGTCCATGAATTAGCGGTATAGGGGCTTTGATTGGTTATGCGTACCTTGCCGGTAAAGCCTGAATTCCACTCGTGCTCAACAAAAAATTCGCACATACCGCTTTCAGGCTCGGGTTCTGTAGCAACAATGGTAACGCTAGCCGGAGATGATTCGCCATTGTCATCAACGACTGTGAGCTGTACCTGATAATTACCGGCGCTTTCGTATGTGTGAGAGATTTCAGCACCGCTGCCAGATTGCCCATCACCAAAATTCCAGAGCCACTGGGATATCTCACTACTTTGAGAGACCGAAGAAGCGCCATCAAAATTCACTGTAAGTGGAATTTGCCCTTCTACAACATCTTGCTCGATGATAGCTTCCGGCGCCATTACCACACTATCGTTATCACAAATACCGGACAGGATTGGGCTCTCAGAATTTTCTCCTGGCGTTCCTTTTTGCGAGTTAAAGCCAAACGTAACACTGCTTCCTGGGTTAATGGTTTGGTTGTAACTGGCGTTCGTAAAAGTGTAGGGGTTGCTTCCAGTGAAGCTGGAGTTCCAGGCTCCAGTGACTGTTGAGCCTTGTGAATAGGCCAGTCCCACTTGCCATCCCGTTATGGTTTGCTCTCCATCGTTAGTTATTTTAACTGAGGAGGTAAAACCTGAGTTCCATTCGTTCTCTACATTAAATTCACATTGTGCAGCCCAGCCAGAGCTGCTTGATACGATACCCATCAATAATAAGCATCGAATACCTGAAGGCTTTTTCGATCCCAACATGGCAATTAAACCTGTTCAGTTGTTAATAACTGGATCCTATGTCAGGAGTTGGGTTAAAAAAAATATCAAAACTCATACCTATGGGGGGCTGAGTTGTACCTTAATATACTATTAAGGGTATAAATATTGCGCGGATAAATATGGAGAATGTGGAGGCCAATATTGATTTTTAGCGTGCTTTCAACGATTGATTGTCACTAAGCCCAGCAGCGATAAAGGATTCATTCACTGTTGGTGTAAAAAATTGATTACACAATGTGTTTTTATGCAGTGTTTAGTCAGAACAGAAACGCATAATTGTGCAGGGAAAGTCCTCAAACTGAGTTTTAAAATTCAATACCTGACGATTAAAAATAATAACTAAAACAGACCTACGCCTTCTATTAATTTTGTTCGGTATTTTATTCCTGACTTGCATTTGTTACCTGTCACGAAATACAATTCGTGACAGGTAACAACCCCTTCTTAGGTCTTGTTTTTGAAAGCATCTGAACTTTTTTCTGTACAGCAGTATTTGTTGCGAGCAGTTTCCCGGCCATCGTTTTGGTCGGGCATTGATTATCAAACTAAAAATGATGCGATAGCTAATTTGCATCAGTTACCCGATGAGTTTGCTGCCTGGCATGACTGGATTGCCGCCCATTTAAATGATGAGCAAAAACAAAAGTTAAATAGCTCAATTCGCAAAACCCGGATGCGCGATAAGGGCAAAAATATAACTGTGTCAGAGCAAGCTCATCAAATGCTAAGCCTGTTATCGGATGGAGGCCGACTCACCTTGTCTGAGGTGATAGAACACAATTTGCGCAGAGCTTATCAAAAAAAACTTAAATCAGCAGATAATAAGGATATTGGGTGAAATCAGGTGGAAAAAGCGTTTTTTTGCCAGGAATACCTTTTAATCCTTACGCCCTTTGAGTAATCTGCCAAGTTCGAATTTGTCACAACAGACAAATCAACGCATAACCATATAATAAAACAACAATAATCAGCTGTAGCTGATGTAAACGTGGAAACAAGCAATGAACTCCATAAGTATCCGAGCAAGGCTTATGTTGAGTGTCGGGGTTGCCGTCTTCGTATTGGTAACTATTAACGGCATCGTCAATTATATGCAGGCCCGTTCAGGCCTGAAAGAAAGTGTCACGGAAATCATCGCAAGGACAGGCGAAAATACGACACGATTCGTTTCAAACTGGTTTAAAGTTAAAAGCCAAATAGTCTCTGGTGCGGCAGAGGCGTTGCAATTGGGTAACGATATTCAAAACACCGTGCAGCAAGGACAGTTAGCGGGAAAATTTGAAGTCATGTATGTAGGGGCGGCGGACGGCAGGATGCTGACTTATCCCGCGATTAATTTACCTGCAGATTACGATCCGCGTTCTCGCCCTTGGTATCAACAAGCACAGCAAGCGCGCAAGCAAATCGTAACCCCACCATATCAAGATGCCAGCTCCGGTAATATCGTGATGACATTTGCTCAACCAGCGGATGCGGATGTTATAGCGGCGGATGTTGAGTTAAGCGATGTGGTTAATGAAGTACTTGGGGTGAAGATTGGTGAGTCTGGCTACGCTGCGCTCATTGATGGCGAAGGCAAATTCCTGGTTCACCCGGATAAATCTATGGTAGGTAAATCCTTGTCCAGCATGGGGCGTGGTGTTCGCTTAAACAATACAGCTCAAGAAATAGAGATAAAAGACAAAAACTGGCTTGCCGCTACCTTTGACATTGATGGTGTTGATTGGAAGTTACTATTAGCTATGGAAGAGTCTGATGCCATGTCCGGTTTGGGTATGATTGCTTTCACCAATATTCTCATTTCTGCGGTTACCATCGCCATGGTCGTGTTGGTTTCTGGTTTCATGATTTCATACCTGTTGCAACCGCTGCTCACCCTAAACAAAGCCATGTCCGATATCTGTAAAGGCGATGCCGATCTCACCCGTCGTCTGGATGTCGCCAGTAACGACGAAATAGGGCGCTTGAGTCAGTCTTTTAATCGCTTTGTTTCCATCATTCACGACCTTGTGGCTGATACTATGGCGTCGTCAACACAACTGACAGCCCTGTCTAATTCAGCCCGTGACAATGCGCAAAACAATAATAGCGCCATTCAATTGCAACAGTCTGAAATTAGTCAGGTTGCTGCAGCCATCAATGAGATGTCTACTACCTCATCTCATGTTGCTGACAATGCCACAGACACCGCCTCAGCTGCACAAAGTGCCGCTGAAGAAGGTAATAATGGCATGAAAAACGCAGAAGAAAACAAGATGCGTATGGAACGCTTAACTAAACAGATTGACGACACTACTGTTGCCATTAATCGCCTTGATGAACAAGGACAGCAAATCAATAGTATCTTGGCCACAATTCAAGGTATTGCTGAGCAAACCAACTTACTGGCGCTAAATGCCGCCATTGAGGCTGCGCGCGCCGGCGAACAAGGTCGAGGCTTTGCTGTGGTTGCAGATGAGGTTCGAGCCCTGTCAGGCAGAACCCATGAAGCGACAGGTGAAATCCAGAATGTGATCAAAGAGCTCCAGGAACAAACTCAAAATGCTGTGAGTATTATGGAAGACAGCAAAGCCCTCACGGCAGAAACAGGCACAAGCGCTCAAGAAGTGACTAGTAGTTTGATGCGAATTGCCGAAGCGATTGAAGATATCTCGGGAAGAGCCAATACCATTGCCAACGCGTCTCGCGAGCAGTACACCTCAACAGAAGAGATAAATCGCATTGCCACGGCCATTCACGATGCCTCTAATCAGCTGGCAGAAAATGTACATCAGGCCACAACGCAGTCTGATGAGTTGCACATACTTAGTGAACAGATTGATAACAACCTGTCTCGTTTTAAAGTGAATTAAACGATTACTGCAGAAACTAAAAAGCCGCTTCAATTGAAGCGGCTTTTTTTATTGCTCTAACCGGCTATTTAGATTTGCCTTGATTAGCAACGGCATCCATCATCTTTTTAATTTGTTCAGGATCGCCAAGATATTGTTTGCTCAACGGCTTCAGGTTTTCGTCTAGTTCATAAACCAGTGGTACACCTGTCGGGATATTCAACTCCAACACTTCTTGATCCGACATGTCATCCAGGTACTTAACCAAAGCGCGTAAGCTATTGCCATGGGCCGCGATAATGACTTTTTTACCGCCGCGGATTTCAGGAACGATGGTGTCGTGCCAGTAAGGCAAAACACGGTCGATGGTTAGCGCTAAACTTTCCGCTTTTGGCAATATGCGTGGATCAATGCCGGCGTAACGCTTGTCATGTGCGGGAAAGCGCTCATCCGATTCTTCCACGGCCGGAGGCGGAATATCAAAACTACGGCGCCAGATTTTTACCTGGTCTTCACCGTGCTTTTCTGCCGTTTCAGCTTTGTTCAAACCAGTTAATGCACCATAGTGGCGTTCGTTTAAACGCCAGTGACGCACTACAGGAGTGTACAGCTCGTTCATTTCGTCCAGTGCAATCCACAGTGTGCGCATGGCGCGAGTTAACACTGAAGTGAAAGCCAGGTCAAAACTGAAACCATTTTCCATTAGCAGCTTACCGGCCATTTTTGCTTGAGCCACGCCAGTTTCAGTCAAATCGACATCATGCCAGCCAGTAAAGCGGTTTTCTTTGTTCCATGTGCTTTCACCATGACGAATAAGTACGAGTTTATACATCTACATGTCTCCTTTAACACTGAGAGATATTTGGGTTTATTTGGATTTTGTGCGCTTAGTAGGGTGGCAAGCGGTTGATGCAGCTAGTGTAAACAAAGCCGTTGCTGCTGTCATGGGCTAAATGGCAATTCAGACCAGATAAATTTCGAAGCGAACAAGAAAGTAAAGTGCAGGGAAATATAACCGCAGCAGTTCCAGCTCTATGCTGGTACTGCTGCGTTATAAAAATGACTAACCGTTACTGTCTCTGGTAACTTCAGTATCTGGCAAGTCTTGAATTTTGGGTGAACGTTTGCGCTGAGCTTTTACCGGCACCATGCCGCGCATGGATTCCAGTTTACCGAAGCAAAGCAATTTATCTTCTTTCTCAAGAACACGTTCGGATTTAGGGTTAGGTATCACCTTATTACCACGGTATAACGTCAGTACATTGAGGTCTTTCTCTGACAATCCGATTTCTGCCAGCTTTTTACCCACGTAATTTGAACCCTCAGGGACATAGATCTCACTCACCCCATAACCTTTGCTGACGGTAAGGCGCTGACGAATATCTATTTCCGGGAAATCCACTTGAGCGGCAATGTAATCAATGATGGCACCAGCGATATCCAGTTGAGTGCAATTTTCAATGCCTTCAAGTCCAGGTGAAGAGTTCACTTCCATGATTTGCGGCCCCTTAGAGCTCTCAAGCATATCCACACCTGCGACACGCAGCCCCAGTATTTGTGCTGAACGGATGGCCGCCTGCTCGTATTCCTCGGATAGCTCGACTTGTTCTGCTATTCCTCCGCGATGCACATTGCTTCTGAATTCTTGACCTTGAGCCACGCGACGCATGGCGGCAACGACGCGATCGCCAACCACCAAAGCTCGAATGTCTTTACCACGACTCTCCGCAACAAACTTTTGAATAAGTACGTTTTGCTTTTGGCTTTGTAAAAGCTCAATGATAGCTTCGGCTTGTTTTACCGTATCTGCCAACAATACCCCAATGCCTTGAGTGCCCTCTATGAGTTTAATAATAACCGGGGCACCACCAACACGCTCTATGGCAGGTAAAACATCTTTCTTGTCACGCACAAACGTGGTTTCGGGGATCCCGATATGATGCCTGGCAAGCACTTGTAAACTGCGCAGTTTATCGCGTGAATTAATGATGCCGTGGGCGGTATTGGCACAAAACACATCCATCTCTTGAAATTGACGTACTACTGCAGTGCCATAATAAGTAATGGAAGCGCCAATTCTTGGCAAAACAGCATCAAAGTCGGCGATTTCTTTTTGTTTGTAATACAGGTCGGGATCACCTTGTTTGAGGTCAATAGCAAACTTTAGGGTATCCAACACCTTTACGTCGAAACCACGGTCTTTGGCTGCCTCTTTTAATCTTCGAGTACTGTAAATATTGGGGGAACGGGACAATATTGCCAATTTCATAAAGGCTCTCCTTATCAATTGCCACAATGGTAGATCAGAGTGGTGAAAAAAGTTAGTGATGTTTGCTATTTAATTGAACTTGCTTTCTCATCAAAACAGCCCCTAAGCTTAAACAATTGAAAAGCGCATGTTTTTATCCACAGATTAATTGGCTAATGAAGAAACAAAGATACGAGAAAGAACTCAAAAGGCTACAGCTGGAACTCACCTACCTGCAAGATTGGGTGGTGCGTACCGGCCTGAAAGTTGTGGTGCTATTTGAAGGAAGAGATGCCGCGGGTAAGGGCGGGGCAATCAAAGCCATTACGGCGCGACTAAATCCCAGAGTGGTGAAAATCGCGGCGCTGGGCAAGCCTTCTGATAGAGAAAAGACCCAATGGTATTTCCAGCGTTATGCCCAATATTTACCGGCAGCAGGTGAAATCGTGCTGTTTGATCGCAGCTGGTATAACCGAGCCGGGGTTGAAAAAGTCATGGGGTTTTGCACGGAAAAGGAATATCAGGATTTTCTTGTTTCTTGCCCTGTGTTTGAGAACATGTTGTTGCGTTCAGGAATTGTGTTGCTGAAGTATTGGTTCTCTGTTTCTGATGAGGAACAGGAAAAACGCTTCAAAGAACGGCTTTCCAATCCTCTAAAGCGCTGGAAGTTCTCTGAAATGGACCTTGAGGCGCGTAAGCACTGGGTTGAATATTCCAAAGCAAAAGACGCGATGCTGGAGCACACTGATACTGAATCCTCTCCTTGGTATATCGTAAATGCGGATTGCAAAAAATCTGCTCGATTGAATTGCATATCTCATTTTCTGGAACAAATCGATTACCGAAAGATCAATCATGAGGCAATAACACTCCCGGAGATTGATAGAGAAACCTATCAACGCCCTCCAGTACGAGAGTTAAAATGGGTTCCTGAAATTTTTTAAAGCAATAAAAAAGCCCCAATTACAATAGAATTGGGGCAAAGAACACAACATTTAATGAAACCTGAGGCGAGTCCGTCCTGGACTCTGTCAGGGGGTGTACAAGACCAACTTTTCAGTTGGCTTGCAATAGTCAAACAGTCCTTTGTTTGAAATTCTCATTAACCGTTAGAAACGGGCTCGTGCACCCAAATACCAGCGACGCCCTACAGGATCATAGGTGCCCGCTTCGGTTTCCGTTCCGGTATCGCTACTGGCCATTCCACTTAAAATCGCTGGCGGTTCAGGGTCAAACAGGTTGTCTACACCGGCAAACAACTCCACAGTATCTGTCAGCTGATAGGTTACCTGCGTATCAACGTAGACCTCTGAGCCCACCTCGATTGCACCTGGGGCAAGATCAAAACCAGCCAGGAACTGATCATCAAAAGCAGCAGAGCCGATATAGGTTGCGCCCATACTGACAGACCATGCGTCCCAGTCGTATGACACATTCAGGTTGGCACGGTGCTCAGAAGCGCCAATTTCACCCACGTAAGGATCGGCTGCAGTACCGGGTAGAGGTACTACACCACCTTCAATTACATAAGTATAAGCAAGGCGACTGTTTAATCTGCCTGGGCCGACGTTACCAGAATAGGTTAGGGTTAAATCTACACCTTCGTTGACTTCACCACCACTGTTTGAGTCAGCACTGTCAATGAACTCCAGTGATCCGGCGCTATTGGTGCCCAAAGGTGCTGCACGGCGAGTGATAAACTGACAGAAGCTTTGATCACCACCGTAACACTGATCAAGAATGAATTGTCTTGGTGTAGGTACGATGGCGTTTTCGATTTCGATATCAAAATAATCGATAGTCAAACCAAAATCTTCTAACATGCCATCTGGTGTAAATACCAACCCTATGGTTGTAGACTTACCCGTTTCTTCTATCAGGTTGGCGTTACCGCGGTTGAAACCACTGATACCCTGAATATCTGATTGATTTAGGGTAAAAGCGCCATTGGCCGCGATATTTGCCGCTATGCCTGGGTCGGCTTTACATCTGTCGGCAACAGTGCCTGTATCTGAAGCAGTCACACCAGCACAAGGATCGTTCAGATCCGGTGGGAAGGTTTGACTCGGCGGTGAAAACAGTTCGTTGATATTAGGTGCGCGCACAGATTCTGCCTCAATAGCACGCAAGCGCATCCAATCGGTAATCTGCCAATCAAAGCCCACATTCCAGCTGGATGTGCTACCCACAGTAGAGTAATCTGAAGTTCGATAAGCTGCTCTTGCCGTAACATCTTCAATTATCGGGATGTTGGTCTCAATGTAGAATTCGGTAACATCAAACTCACCTTTGGTGGCCGGAATAGCGTTACCTGCGTTTAAGCCAGCTTGTTGTAAAGCGTCGAACTCGTCGCGACTGGTTTCTTCGCGATATTCAAAACCCACAGCGACGCCAAGCGGACCTGCAGGAAGTTCAAAGGCATCACCGCTGATGTTACCACCAAAGATTTCCTGAGAGATAAAGGATGACAGCATGCCCGGTGCGTTGATGTAGGCCGCGGCCTCTGGCGTAATGGAGCCAAAGCCGTAGATATCGATGGGAACACAACCGAAACTGCGAGCCGTTTCGTCTACACAGATGGCTTCATCAGTAATACCATCTTCATCTAAATCCAAGGTATCTGTAACTGCTTCCAAGGCATAGCGGAAGTTTTGAACATTAACCTGACCACTGGAAATCTGAGCTTCTTTGGTTTGACCGTATACATAGTAAATGTCATAGAACCAGTCATTAACCAGTTCGCCTTCAAAACCCAAGGTAAATCTAAAGGTGTCCCTATCCGCGATATTACCGCGATTGGCAACACCCAACAGACGTTTGGCGAAGAAATCTAAATCCCTTAACCCATCACCATTAACATCTACCGCAGAGTTAAGGATTTCATCAGGCACATAAGGGTTAGTTAAAATTGTACCATTAACATCAAATTCTAAAGGTACTGCACCATCGGCATAGATGTCGTCAGAGGCAAACGGGAAAGGTTCCAGTTCGGTAACCGTTTGCGAAGCAGCATAATTCGCCTCAAAAAATACGGCATGGTTATCTGAAAGCTCATAGCTTCCTTTCGAGGCAAACAAATAGCGCTCAGTAGGGATGGCAATTCTGCGATAGTCACTGCGATTAAAGCCATCGGGGCCAATAGTGCCGTCGCCGTTAGTACTAAAGCCTTCCTGCAAATTATTGTTGCTGTCAAAGGTGTATCTTACTCCGCCAGCATCAAATCGACCTTGTGGCGGATACGACGAGAAAAATGGACGAGTAGGGGTGAATGCATCAGCTGGATCGCCGGTAAAACGGAAGGTGGAAAACTGGTCCACCGCAGAACGCTCACGATCTCTGGAAAATACGCCACCTTGGTCGGTATAGCCCAGGTGAAACATGATGTTTCCTTTGCCACTATCCGTTGTCGCACCTGTAGTGATACTAAATTGACGCTCGGTATCATCACCCTCAGAGCTTTGACCGTACTGTCCTTCAAATTCCACGCCTTCAAAATCGTTTTTAAGAATGAGGTTGACAACACCTGCCACAGCATCTGAACCATAGACTGAAGAAGCGCCACCGGTTAAGATTTCAACGCGCTCAATAAATTGTGCCGGGATGGTATTCATGTCAACGGCCATTTCACCAGGTTGACCGGAAACGAAACGACGACCATTAACCAGGACCAGCGTTCTGGCAGTCCCCAGGTTACGTAAATCAACAGTAGCAATACCGGCGCTGGCGGTACTAAAGTTAGAATTAGTTCTGCTGATAGTTGGTGTACCAAAAGTTGGATTGTCTAATAACAATTCCTGGAGATTGGCTACACCGGAAGCATCAATGTCACCAGCATCGAAACTTTGCAAAGGTGAAACTGAGTTTAAATTGGCAGAACGGATCCTTGAACCTGTTACTGCTATCTTCTCAACGCCGCTCGCTTCTTCTTCAGCGTCCGCTTCCTGAGCAAATACAAAAGCCCCTGGAAGCGCTGTCGTTATTGCGCCTATGGTTAGAGCCAATCGAATAGATTTGGCTATTTTAGACTGATTCTTCATTTTGAATCTCCCCGAGATATTTATTTTTTTAATAGGGATAACCGCAGTTATCTCCGCGTTTGTGCAAGACAAAACTAAGATTTGGTTCCGGGTAGCACCAGCGGTGATCCGCAGCCGATGGAATGGAAGTGACAAGCGGCCTTAATTCTGGGATGAAAGTATTGGCGACGTTACCAATTGCGGGGAAACTGCAGTAAATGGGAGGTAATCAGGGGTAAGCTGTCGTAAGGAAATGCATCAGGAAACGACTATTATTTTGAAGAGATTGCTTGATTTGTGACGAATGCACCTGTTTCTGGGATGAACAGTATGTTTTATAATGTCATTTTAGTCACAATGGCGAAAATCAGGCACTTATGCGTCTGTTCGCAATGAGTTTTTATCGCTTAACCCGACTTAAACTCATCACTTAAATTGCTCAATTCGGCAGATTTGTTCATAATTTTAATTGAAGAGGCTTTTAACTCTATTTAATTATTAATGTGCAAGTTTTGCTTAATTCTCCTCAGTGACAATAACGGGATGTTAAAACTTGAATGACGCAATCGTTCGATTAAAAAACTGGCGGATCTGGATAGGTTGCAGTGTGATACTGCTCATTCAGGCGTTATTGAGCTTTAATCTCAAATTCCATGCTGAAAACATATTCCAACAATCGCTAGATAGTTGGTTAAATGCAGCCGCTACTGTTTTTTACTGGTATTTGCCAGCGATTGTAGCAGCGCCATTTTTAGTGGCTTTTGCCCCTCTAACTCGCAGTAATGAACTGGGGTGGGTTCGATTTACAATTTTTAACTGCTTGTTTGTTGTTTCCGCCACCCTGTTTATTCAAATCTTGTCGATGGCCATTTTACACTATGGTTTAGCGCAAGATTGGCAACAGGGCAGTTTTACCAATATGGTGGGGTATTTCTATCGCAATACCCCCTGGCATGCCGATCTGATCCTGATTTTTGCGTTATTTGCGTTTGGCTATGCGTTTGATTATTCGCAGCGCTTGAGAATAAAAGAGCTTGATGCCCAAAAATTAAAAACGGAATTGGTGAATGCCGAATTGCAAACCTTAAAATCTCAGCTTAATCCCCACTTTTTGTTCAACGTCCTAAATGGTATTAGCGGTTTGATCAGAGTCGGTAGACATGAGGATGCCACCGATTCATTGAGTGATTTGAGCGTGATGCTACGTACGATCCTTGAAAACCGGGATGCAGAATTGGTTACGGTTAAAGATGAGCTGGATTTTATTGAACTCTATCTGGCGCTACAACAAATGCGTTTTAATGATAAATTAGAAGTGAATTTCAATTGTGATAAACAGGTTTTAAAGCACAAATTACCCTTTATGGTGATGCAGCCGCTAGTGGAAAACGCCATTCAACATGGAGCTCAATTGGAAACTACTGGCAATGTGATAGATATTAAGTTGTTTCAAGAAAACAATAACCTACATTTTGAAGTTACCAACCGGGTACCGACAAATACCTCTGAAAGTGGTTTTGGCATTGGCGTAGGGAACAATCGAGCAAGGTTGGAAAGAATTTATGGGCAGAATTACAGCCTTGAGCTCAAAGCTTTACCCGAGCGATATTTTTTAACTAGTCTGATCATTCCTGTTAATGTGGTCTAGTGGGCATAGATAAGAAGGACTAAAAAAATGCTAAAGATATTGGTTGCCGATGACGAGCCATTGGCGAGAGAAAGCATCGTTGCACTGCTTAATAAAGAGGATGAGACTCACAGAATCTATCAGGCCAAAGACGGTCAAGAAGCCCTGGAAATAGCATGGCAAGAACGTCCGCAACTTTTATTTTTGGATATTCAGATGCCGAGAGCAACGGGCGTTGAAGTGGCAGCGGAACTCCCTCCAGAAACAGTTGTGATATTTACTACTGCCTACGATGAATATGCAGTAAAAGCCTTTGAACTAAACGCCATAGACTACCTGCTTAAACCCTTCAAAAATATTCGTCTTTACGAGGCACTAGACAAAGCTAAACGATTACTGGAAGAACAGTCTTTTCTGGACCAACGAGATATATCTGCCCTGCATTCCGAGCTAAAAAAAGAATCAACAGATTACAAAGAACGTATTGTTATTCGCGAGCCCAAGCGGGTGCGCTTTGTGGAGGTCAGTAACGTCAAATACATCTCAGGGGCCGGGAATTACGCTGAATTACACTTACAAGATACGGGCTCCATTCTTTATCGAGAAACGTTAAGTAATCTGGAAGAAAGCCTCGACCCCAAAGAATTTCGCAGAATACACCGCTCAACAATTGTCAGGCTCTCTTCGGTTGCGGAATTACAACCGAATTATCAAGGTGACTATACGGTAGTATTGACTAGCGGAGAGCAGTTGATGTTGTCTCGTCGATACAAAGATAAATTACAGGATATTCTCACATAAATATTGAACAAATTGCACACCAATAACTTCAAACTTAAAGCAATTGTAATATTTTTTTCATTTTCTCAGCCCTTATACCATCTGACTTACGACCATTAAAACAAGGTTTCTTCACCGGCCAAGTGTGAAAAGTGGTTGATTTTTTATGCGGAATAATAGATAACAAAAAGGTCAGGGATTTACAGAACATTTACAATAAGGGGTAAGAAATGAATCGCCTCACACTTTTTGCAGTTTTGGTATTGTCAGCGAATGTTTCGCTGCATGCTGCGACGAATGTTAAGTCCTATCCAGCTTCACTTTGCTATCAATCATCAGGCCCTTTAAATAGCGTTACGCTGAGTAACATCGGCAACATTTCCAACATCAATCAAGAGGAATCTGTTTCGTTAATGTGCCCGGTTGTCGTTTCTGAGGGAAACGCCTTAACAGGGTTACAAGTGAGCGTGATTGTTATTGACGATGACTCAAATGGTGTAGGGGTGTCATGTCAGGTTTCTGGTACGCAGCACGGTCAGCGCTTTACTTCAAGGTGGGGCACTACTGCCTCCAGCAATGGTGGCGCAGGGCGACAAGAACTGACCACGACACTCAGCCAATTAAAATCTCATTCCAGCTCATACGCCAAAGCAAGCCTGAGTTGCTCATTACCTCCTTACTCAGAATACAATTCGGTTTCCCTGGTTTCATATCAGGTTACTGAGTTATCTCGTTAACTACTGCCAGGCGAATAAGGGAAATAACTTAGATGAATCAGGTTGGAACCGCGCAAAAACTGCTACTAGCGTTAAGTACGATGCTTGTCGTAGTTGTTGTGTATTTGGTATCCGCATCGAACCAAAACCTTATTCAGGATGAAGGGCAAAATAACGACCACCAATTGCTATCAGAATTAATGGACATGGAATCTCGGCTTCAACAGCAAATTGCAACGCTGAAAAACATTGCAATATCGGGTGAGAACAGTCGTAATAAATCTGATTACGTCAATGAAATAGACAGGATGAATCAACAGTTAGCTTTGCTCGCAGAACGACAGGAAAATTACGAAAAACGCTTTTCTGATATCGAAACACAATTGCTTCAATTAGCCAATCGCGATAACCAAGTTCGAGTTACTCCCACTCGAGAGATAAATGTGTTGAGTAGCACTGAAGTTGAGTTTAAAAGCACGCAACGAAAAACCGTAG
This sequence comes from Planctobacterium sp. AWM4_229, assembly GCF_056160305.1. Classification (NCBI taxonomy): domain Bacteria; kingdom Pseudomonadati; phylum Pseudomonadota; class Gammaproteobacteria; order Alteromonadales; family Alteromonadaceae; genus Planctobacterium; species Planctobacterium sp. AWM4_229. The sequence continues at coordinate 104,687 of NZ_JBSWWX010000012.1, forward strand.
CTGATGATCATTACGAACATCAGGACACTCAGAATCAATACTTTGCCATTCAACAACAAATTAATGCTTACGAAAGTCAGTTAACTGAAGAAACGCCGGATCCTCAGTGGAGCACCACGATAGAAACCAAGGTGATCAGAATGCTAAATGAAACACCGCAGCTTGCTGGGGTGCATTTACAGGAAAGCCAATGCAGTATGAGTTTGTGTAAGTTGGAAGTCTATGTGGAAGAGGGAGAAAGTGTTGAAGAAAAAGTACAAATGCTGATGGTGAATAGACCCTGGCAAGGAGAGTCCTTTGTATCTTTTGAATACAACGGAGAAGGCGCGATCTTTTTCGCCCGAGACGGTGAGATACTTCCTTAACGAGAGGATTGAGATATGAACTCCAGAAAATTTGCAAAAACAAACTTACTGTTTTTGCTATTTGTATCGGTGCAAGCTGATGCGGTGATCTGTTTAGCAAACAATAATCAACCCTCTGCCAAAGAGTTATATCTGGCCAACAACTGTCATTATTTTTCCGGCTCAAAAGAATTGCGCATGGATCGCTCAGGTGCGTTATTTAACTATAACAATCGAGGTGATTATCTGGACCAACTCAGTGGCAGTAGTTTTATATACTGCCCAATACTCAATGATAAAAGCTTTGATGGCTATCTCTCCGCAGAAATCCAGGTATCGGATCTCAACCAACAACAGGATGTAATTTGTCAGTTGGGTAAGTCTAGTTATACCGAAAAGGGCTTTGCGGCCTATTGGGGGGAAACCGCAAGTAGTAATAGTGTAGGGGCACAGACCCTCAAAACTAAATCGCTAACGGCCAGTCGTTCCAAATCGATGCCCAATAGTTTTATAACTTGTTCCTTACCACCACAAAATAATGCCGATCAAAAAGCGTCTTCGCTAGTGGCTTACAAGGTGAGTAAGATGGATAATGTCACTATGGCCATTCGAGGCAACTAAACAACAAAACATTCTAGTTCGCCAGAGGAATTGTCAGAATCGGCGCAGCTTGTTGAACGGAGCCTGATTGCAAGGCAAATATCTGTGTTAACAGGCTAAATGTTGATTTACTGGCTGAATTACAAATTAATTTTACTCCGACCCCATTTATTCACAGTTTATCGAGTAGATACTAATGGCTTTGAACCAAGAATTTTAGGCGATGGAGCTATTCCTGTTGTTCCTACTCGAAAAGGCGGAGAGAGGGCGTTATTTGTAAACTTCAATCAACCTGAAAGAGCAAGAGACTTTGCTTTAGGTAATCGTCAGGGGAATGCGACAGTTACAGCGGTTGATGTTAATGCCTCCCTACTTAACAAATTGAGGTCAACATCCGTACATGATCGCAGTGCTAGCGCAAGCCTTAATCCTCAAGCACCATTGAAGGTTGACATTGAAGCGGCTCCTGATCAGTTTGGTTTAAGAACTCCAGAGCAAATTCAGGCATTTAGAGATGCTATTGTTCCTGGCAGTGCGCGGATTATAGATCCTAATGATTTATAGATTTAAAAAAGGTAGTAAATGGTCAAAGTATTTATCATCCCCTTTCATGTAAAGGGGATGGAAAACTCAATTATGCCGCCAGAAATATCTGGTGCTTACGTTAGTTGTTACACCAGCGGTGAAAACTATGTTGAAGCAACGGAAAAATCAATAAAAAAACTTCAAGGAGATGGGCTTCATCCAGAAGAAATTCTCCAACCTATTAATGAAATGGATAGCAGAGCGTGGGAAGAGCATGCACAAGAAAACTGGCCCGATTACTTGGATAGTTTACCGAGCCAGATGGACTTCGAAGCTTCAATGAAGTCTGGCCTCGTAATATATGGGCCGTTTGGCTCATATATTACTTGAGTTAACCGGGAACTAAAAAGGACATCCACCTTAAAAATGGTGTGAGGAACTAAAAAGGACATCCACCTTAAAGATGGTGTACACCAGTTATGAACTAAAAAGGACATCCACCTTAAAGATGGTGTACACCAGTTATCGTAATTTTGTTTTTGGTTTGCTGATAACGGAGCTTAAGGGCTAAAAAGCGCCTTTTTGATTCAGGTTTTGCTTTTTGGTGAGGTGTGTTTATTT
>NZ_JBSWWX010000013.1:0-81051 GCF_056160305.1 Planctobacterium sp. AWM4_229
CATTCACTGCATCCCTGCAGCTCAAAGCGAACCTACAATTTCAGGCTCGATGATGTTTTTGTAGGTCGACATTTATGTCGACAGCGGATTTCATTCAACCACTGTTGTCCGACTCGCCGCTTAAATGTTCCCGACATAAACGGCATTCACGACATCCCTGTCGATTAAGTCGAACCTGCGCCAAATCGATAAATCATGACATTTGCGACTAAAGCACTATTCCTTGTCATATAGGGTACGGTATGCTGTTTTCTTTTTTCCGGGAATACGGCATGCACTCTAGCAATAACTATAAATACCGAATCCTCGTAGTTGAGGACGATATTGCCAATCGTCAAATTGTGGCTGAAAAACTTCAGGAAGATTATCAGTTGACCTTGGTGGACAATAAAGCTGATGCCATGGATGCTTTATTGAAACAGCAATTCGAAATCGTTCTGTTAGACATCGGCCTGCCCGACGGCAGTGGCACGGATATTTGTCGTGAAGTGAAAGCCAATCACGATGTTTATGGCGAAATTAATATTGTATTTATTACCGGGCGAGATAAGCCTGCCGACGAAATTGAAGGCATCAGGCTTGGAGCCAGTGATTACATCTCCAAACCCATTAATGTATCGGTGCTGAAAGCGCGTGTAGACCTTCAGGCACAGCTTATTCGCAAAACTGAGCTGTTAGCCAATCTTGCCCGAATTGATGGCTTAACGGAGATCCCCAATCGTCGCGCTTTTGATGATTACCTGGATAAATCATGGAGCCACGCTCGGCGCATTTCTGCGCCCTTATCCTTAGCCATGTTGGATATAGACTTTTTCAAACAATACAACGATATCTACGGTCATCCGGCCGGAGATGAGTGTTTAAAGGCTCTGGCGAATTGTTTGCGCAATAATATCAAACGCGGTGCTGATCATATTGCCCGCTATGGTGGTGAGGAGTTTGCGGTTATTCTTTTTGATTGCGACTTGCAGCAGGCAAGCAATATTCTCAATGAGCTGTTAGCGGATTTTGCAAGTCAGTGTATTCCTCATGCGGGCTCTTCAGTAGCCGACTTTGCCACTTTTAGTTGTGGGCTTTGCACTCTGTTTCCTGAAGATCAGGGAGCACATGCTTTGCTAACGGCCACAGACAAATTACTTTATGAAGCCAAATCAGAAGGGCGTAATAGAGTAAAAGGCGAGTATTTTCATAATATTGAACGTCAGGATTAATCTCAGCACTGTGACTTGATCACGGGTCTTTGTGTTTAAAGATATTGTCAAGCCGCAATTGCTATGACTAAGCAACAAAAGGTTGTTGCTTAGTCTTGGATTAACTTTCGGTTTCGCTGGGGGACGAGTTATCAGTTACTGGCGATTCGCTGTCGTCAGTGGCTAAGTCTGGCGCCGATTTAGCGCGAATGATCTTCATTAGATCCCAATACCAGGTGGTGCGGTGTGAACCTTTACTGACTTTGTTGCGCAAGCTTTGCTCGGAGATGGGACGACCCAGTTTATTCATGCGCTTAGCGATATCTTTATAGGTAAGCCCCGCCATGGCCATTTCAGCCTTTATGTTTCGCTTAATTTCGATGGCGGCCTGTTTATCTAGCTCTTTTTCAACTTTGCTTTTTTCTTTTGGATCTTTGCCCATTCCGCTAACACTCTTGTGTATCATCAAATTCGATGACGATTGTAATGATTTTGCAGTGTAGGTGAAATTAAGCTTTTATGACACTTTTGTTACAGAATATTAGCTGTGCCTCAAATGAGGTAAGGCCAGATTTTATTGCTGATTTTTTCGTTCCGCCAGCATAGCTTTGTATTCTTGCAGTTTGGCCTCTGCCTCATCACCGAACAGAATATCACACGCTTCTTTTAATCCCGGAGCTGCGAGGATCTCTTCTTCCCGCACTACCAGGGATATTTTGGAACGACGACGTAAAAAATCCTCCAGCTTAGTGACCATTTCCCGTTTCGCGGCATGTTCGATTTCTACCCGTAGATACTCGGCATTTTCAATAAGACGTTCTGCCTTAGATTGGTCTTCCCTGATGCTTTCCAGCATGCTGATGGCATTACGCCCATACCTGCGCCAAAAGCGCTGTGTAAGTGGCTCTGAAGCGCCCTCTGGTGTCATGCCATCCAGATCCATTAAGCGTGCTCTGTGCAGAAACTCTTGTTTTACTTCGTCGCCGGGCTCGCCGTACCATTTTTGTTCTGGATAGGGCAGGTGTATGCCCAATTTTTCTACTTCGTGGGCGATTTCATCACCAACATTGATACAGTCGGTGAGTTTGCCACCAAAAATGGACAGGTGTTTGCTGCCGCTGTCGATATCCACAGCGTGTTTGCGGCTTAACTGCACCCAGTCGGCTTTGCCACTTTCTCCTTTTATAGCAAGCGGCCTGACACCGCAGCGCTCGGCAATAATATCTTCAGTGGTGAGGTTTTTTTTCAAGTCCAACAGGCGATTAACATTGTCTAAAACAAATTGCCGATCTTGCTCGGTAACATAGGAAAGAGGTGATTCTACCTGGGTGTCAGTCGTACCAATACACGTTTTACGCCCCATTGGAATAACAAAAAACAACCGACCATCGTCGGCAAAAAATGTGAGTACTTTGCCACTGTCGGTTATTTGGTCCACGATAAGGTGAATGCCTTTGGAAAAAAGGTGATGGTGCTGAGTTTGTTGCGCAATTACCTTGTTTAATTTATCAACAAAGGGGCCTGCGGCATTAATGAATACTTTGGATCTTATGGTGAACTCTTTACCACTGATGCCATCTTTTGCTTTGGTATGCCACATTCCGTCGATGCGATCAGCACTACTGGCTTCTACGTAATTAGCGGCGATACAGCCATAACTCATTCCCTGGCGAATAAAGTTGAATACGAATCTTGCGTCGTTATCGTGCAGATAACAGTCGGAATATTCAAAACCGCCTTGCACGTTTGCGGTGTTGATCACCTTCTCCAGTTTTTTGATTTTAGCGGCACTTAAAAACTTTGGTGCCAGGGTGAAGAATTTACCGATGATCCAGTAAAAAATAGTCCCCAAAAACACAAAGAAAGGCGGAAAGCGAAAGCCTTTTTGAATACTGGTGAGAAAGCGAATTTCCTGCACGGTAGAAGGGTAATTGCTCATCAAGTGATTGCGGCTTTTGCAGAGCTTATACACCAGTCCATATTCGTGAGACTCGAGGTATTTAATGCCACCCCAGGCCAGATTTGAAGAATTTGAACTGGTAAAACCGGCAAAGTCGCCTTTGTCAATTAAAGCCACTTTTGCGCCTTTGGCTGCCAGAGCGGATGCGGATACGGCACCATTGATACCGCCACCGATAATCAAGACATCGAACTCCTGGTTATCTAGTTTTTCCAGATTACTTTTGCGAAGGTTTGTCATATTAGCCGCTCAAAATTTATTAAATATGTATCTTATATAAGAGTTGTAGTGTACGACACTTGTACAAGAAGGCAAGGGGTAAAGCGAATTAGTTAAAAATCTCACTGAGAGCATTGGATTTGCTGCCTGGTAGCTGGATTGCCGTTGGGTTGAAGGTTAATGGCGCAACGATTAAGTTATGATTGTGTGGAAAAAACTAACAGGAAATTTCATATAAGACTAAAAAAGCCTCTGTGGTGAGAGGCTTTCTTTGTGAGACGTGCTAAATGCTGCGCTGGTTTACAAATTGGCCACGCTTTCGATATCAAACCACAGCGCTTTTTCGTCCAGAGGGGTTTCTGGCGACAGGCTGGGATTATTGATTCTGAACACTTTGCGCCGTGCCACATCGGTTTTTTCCAGCGCGGAGCGGATGTCGGGATTTTCCAGGAACATGCGATCAAAAGTACCATCGGCAATGCTTTGGCGTAGTCCGGACTCGATGGCTGAAGCCAATTCGACATTGTCGGCCGCAGTAAAGAAATAAAGCGGCATCGGGTATATCAACATTAAATCACTTTCGATAGTGAGTGACAGCTTGGGATCGCGATTTACTTCAGACCAGGGCTCGTGTACGGCGCGAGGGAAGTAATCAAAACGACCACCGTCTAACATATGGAACAAGTTGATATATTTCACCGGTTTAACCACATCAATACCAGCCGATTCCAATATTGGGGTATCTGACCAGAAGCGGCCTTGACCTGCCTGTAATTGCAATAAATCCGACATGCTATTAACCCGGCTGAATTTGGCCTGGTCACCCTGGCGGATAATGAAAATACGATGGCCTAATAAGCCTTTGAACAGAGGTACACGGATGGGCCTGAATTCCCGTTCAACCTCTTGTGAGGTACCGATCCAAAAGACACTCAAGGACCCGTCTTTCATCATGCTTTTCAGGCGTTCCTGGTTTACTTCTTGTTCAGAAGCCGGAGAAGCGTCGTAGTTGTTGGCAGTGTCATAGCTCAGCGCCATTTTTAACAATTCTACAGGCCAATAGTCTCTCGGAGATTGTGGGTCGACATTGGGATGTTTAACCACAATGTTCGCCCCATTGGCGGATATGGACAGGAACAAAGAAATGATGATTAATAAAACGGAATTCAATCTCATAAGTCGGGTCGTCTAATAGTATTTTGTCTCTACTGTTATCGTCTGTATTGCGGCAGAACTTAAAACAGCGCGAAAGTTAATTACAGGTTTTTACCTTAGCCCATGAATTATAGACAATATATACTGTTTTTCAGGCAAAAATTGAAATTTATTTACAATGTTTTAACGTATTTGTGTCTAAGCAGCAAGCAATGTGCGGTGAATACGGTGTAGGTTCGGCTTAAGCCGGACAATAGAGGTTGAGTTTTACACCTTTGTCCAGCACAAGCAGAACCCGGAGGGACGCGGTGAATGCCGATATTGTAGGGAACAAATATCGGCGAGCCGGACAATGTAGGTTCGGCTTTAGCCGGACAATGGACTGTGCTGGCCTGGTTACGGCAAAACCTTTTTGTAGGGTTTAACCACGGTACTCTGATAAACACCCGCCTCGATATAGGGATCGGCATCGGCCCAGGCCTGTGCTGCGGCCAGATTCTCAAATTCTGCCACCACCATAGAGCCGGTAAAACCCGCTTCGGCCGGATCCTCGGCATCAATCGCCGGGCAAGGCCCCGCCACTAATAAACGCCCTTCTTCTTTCAGGGTTTGCAAACGAGCGAGGTGGGCAGGACGTGCTTGTTTTCTCAATGGCAGGCTGTTTTCAACATCTTCGGAGTATATGAGGTAGTACATGGTATTCCTGTTAATTTTTTTTTTCATTTAAGCACATTAGGTGCAGCTGTAGAAAGAGATGCTAATAGATTTGCCATTATGATTTCATCCATAGCCGCAGATAAATTTACTCTTCAATAAAAGGCAAAAGTCGTTCAACGAGTAAGCTATTTTCCGGGCTATCTGGCCACACCAGATACAATGGGATGTCGGGGATTTGCCACTGCTGGCAGATTTCAACCAGTGCGCCAGAGGCAAGTTCTGCTTGTACCAGGTAGTAAGGAGGAGTACTCACTCCCAAACCTTGTAGTGTTAGATCTTTTAATGCGATAACACTATTCACGGAGATGGCCGCCGTATAATTGATTGTGGATCTAGTGCCATTGTTGTGCACGAATTCGCGTCTGGCGGGTAATCGATTGAGGTATACCCAAGGAAAATCGGATAACTGCTGAATATCTTGTGGCGTTGAGAGGGTTTGCAATAGCTCGGGTGAAGCCACTAGCTTGCGTTCGATACCGCCAATCTTTTTGCACTTTAATTGACTGTCTTTGAGCTGGCCGGTGCGAAAAGCCAGATCAATATTGTTCTCTATCAAATCCAGTTGTTCATCACTGAATTCAAGCGACAAGGTCAGTCTATCGTGGGCTTTGGCAAATTCAGCCAGCCTGATGAGCCAAGGGGATTGCAGCATAGCTGAGGGCAGCGTAATGGTGCGCTTACCCGTGAGTTCCCCGGTAGTTTGCGCTATCTCTGCAAACCCCTGGTTTGCATGCCGACACATTGCTTCTGCATGTTTGAAAAGGCTATTTCCGGATTCTGTCAGTTGTAGCTTACGTGTCGTCCTGTGCAGAAGCTTAGTACTCAGATTGTCTTCCAAAGTTGAGACATGTTGGCTGATCACCGAAGGCGAGAGATTTAAAAATTGTGCAGCGGCGCGAAAAGAGCCATGTGTTACCACCTCTCTAAATATGGCCAGGGACTTTAGGTTATCGATCATAACTAGTAACGATTGTGTAAAATTTGCGAACAAAGAGTTCTTAATGTTCTGTATTGTTGCTTATTATGTCGACAGTTATGCTTCAGGTCTAGTTCCAAATAAAGGTTGTGAAGCTGTGTTGTTTGCTATGTTTATGTTCTCTTTGTCTATGTCGATTTCTCCTGGTCCGGTAAACATTGTCTCTATGAACCTGGGCAGTACCTTGGGATTTAATCGGGCATTGCGCTTTGTGGCTGGCGCGACGATTGGCTTTATTGTGCAGCTTTTCGTTACCGGTCTTTCTGCCAGCCTGGTGCTCGTCGACCTGGTTAATTACTCGCATTATTTGCGCTATCCCGGTGCGCTCTACATGCTATACCTTGCTGTTGTGATATTGCGCAGCAAGCCCGGTGCTGAAGCAAAAATGGAGCAGCAAAACGGGTTTGCCAGCGGGCTGCTAATACAATGGATTAATCCCAAAGCCTGGATTGCCTGCGTGGCGGGAACCTCTGCTTTTATCTTAGGCAAAAGTTATACTGAATTTGCTTTGTTCTTGTTGGTTTATTTTATTGTTTGTTTTTGTTCTGTGGCGCTTTGGGCGGTGGCAGGACGGCTGATGATGAGGCAACTACAGAAAACAATGTTCCGGCGCATGTTTAATCTGTGTTTGGCCAGCATGTTAGGACTTTGTGCAGTGGGGCTGCTTTGATAATAGTTAACCCCTAAAGTGGTACGAGTTCAATATTTAACCTTGATAATTACCCGCGCCTTGGTTAAGGTTAATTAGTTAACCGGGGAAGGTGTATTATGATTGCGGAACAACTGAGTTTTGATGATTTATCTCACGAGCTGCCGTTGGTGGTATTGTGGTGTGAAGAGCAGAGAGATTTTACTGTGGTACCCGTAACTGACTGGGTAGGGGACAAAATGAAAACCCTGGCTTTAGTGAGTGATGTGCATTTGCATCCGGTGGGTGTATTTGAAACCGCTGAAGCGGCTTTTAGCTTTGTGCAGCTGCAGCAAAAAAAGGATCTGAATCTGGTTGAGCACTAAACAATTCGCTCTGGGATATTGCTTTTGTTGTTCAGCTTTTCCTTTTACAAACGATTAGGGCTGTGCCAACCACAGCCCCTAAATTAACTTGTTATTTTCTTGTTATATCCGCTTTTTATTGCACTACTAGCCTGTATGAAACTTGCGTTTCCGCGTAATAGTCATCTTCTGCAACCGTCGCTGTGATAGTGGTCTCACCATTACTTACCAATGTCAGCAAACCTGTATTGCTATCCACCAGGGCGATATTGGTGTCTGCTGATGTATAGCTAACCATAGCGGCATCAAGTGTTCCTATGGGCAAACCATCTTGTGCTAACCAGGAAATTTCAAAAGGACTGGCGTATTGACTAAAGGCTTCATCCCAAGGGCCAATGTTATTAGGCTGGATCTTAAAGGCTATCGTCTGCGTTGTATCAGCACCCGTTGTTAAACCCCATAGCGGGATTGTGGTGGGTATTAAGACATCACCAGCGACCCCTGTTGGCAGGCTGTTACCATCTGCAGCTTCAACATCAATATAGTCACCTGACGAATCAAACACTAAACGAGTGCCCCATATTCCGCTATTGATGGACGTACTACTGGGGCCGTATAGGGTTTGCCCAAAACCAACGTGGTTAAAACGCCCGTTGTTGGCAAAGGTTGCATCAGCCGGTTCGGTGCCATCCGAGTTGGTAAAATCATAAAACTCGCCATCGATAGCGGTGATCATTAGCCACTCGTTGGCAGCAGCGCCTGAGTCCTTAATAAAGTACATTGTTTGAATGTGCGACTCGCCCAAACTGTCGTAGATGGTGAGTGAAGTGGAGGCGTTATAAGTGGTGGTATCATCAGGATTAAAATCATCCGGGTCGAGGGCGGTATTGTTTGCAGGTAAGTTCGCCTCGATTTCAACTTCCGTGGTTGCTGCTGGAGTTTGATTTGTGGGTTTAAATATATTACCTGACACTTCACCGCTGGCCAGGGATACCGTGTAAGTCTCTTCAGCAAAAAATCCGTCGGAGACATACCATCTGTCATACTTGCTGATGGTTAACCCATAGCTTGCAGAAATGGCAGTATAGACATCATCTCCCGCTTTGGTGGCTGTGATAGTAATAGTGCCATCATCCAATAGGGTGAGTAATCCTGTGTCAGGATCGACGCTAGCTATGCTGCTATCACTGCTGGTGTAGACGATATTGCCCGCACCAGAACCACCGGAAAGACGGTTAGCTTCAGGCGTATCATCGATAAAGTAATTCAGGGTATCGGCACTGAAGACTAAAGGTGCTTGTGGAGATTTTGGCGCTTCGATAATTGTGATGTTAGTAACACTATCAGAACCACATCCATTGATAAGCAGTAGTGGTGCCAAATAGCCAATCAGCCGGCCTTTATCCATGACTCGAATTCCTTTTATAGCAGTAGGTTTGGGAATTTTTAATACCTACCGATGGTAGGGAAATAGAGTGGTGAAAACAAGCGAAACTACAAACTGTTACAAAGTGCTGGTGATTGTAGGTCGAACTTGATCACCATGGATTGTGTGAATGCCAATTTTTGTAGGTCCTGCTTTAGCTGGACAGCGGAGTTTATATCAACCACCGTTGTCCGGCTAAAGCCGAACCTACATTGTCCAGCTGGCCGTTTAAATGTGCCCGACATAAACGGCATTCATATTTTGTAGGTCGAACTTGATCACCATGGATGGTGTGAATGCCTATTTTGCAGGGAGCAAAAAATAGGTGAGTTCGACAACGGCGTTTGAATCAACCACCGTTGTCCGCATCGCCGTTTAAATGTTCCCGACATAAACGGCATTCACTAAGTCCCTGTAGCTCATGTCGAACTTACATTCGAACCTACAACGATTACTTCTGCGTAGCGGCTTTCATCTCAGCCACAAAGCCTTTTAGTGCTGCCAGCATGGCGGCTTTATCGTTGAGATTGTCTTCAATAATTTTAACCGTGGCAGAGCCTGAAATGGCACCGGCAGCACCTGCGGCAATCGCGCCTTTTACCTGTTCCGGCTGAGAGATACCAAAGCCTAATAATGGCGGCGCCACTTGCAATGAGCTTAAACGTTCCACCAATTCTGAGGCTGGCATTTCTGCTTTGGTTTCAGCACCAGTGACACCAGCACGACCTAGTAAATAGGTATAGCCTTCACTGTGCTTGGCGATATGAGCCAGGGTTTCTTCACTGGCATTGGGCGGCGCAATCAGGATTTGTTGAATACCTGTGGCATCGGCAGCGTCTTTAAAGGGCGCCGATTCGCGCACGGGTACATCTGCAATCAAAATAGAATCTACGCCAGCCGTCATGGCTTTTTGGTAAAAGTTTTCTATTCCTTGCGCCAGCACAAGGTTGCTGTATAACAGCAGGCCAATAGGCACATCGGCATGTTTATCGCGCACGGCTTTAATAATATCAAAGCAGTCATCTGGCGTGATTTTCTCGCTCAGTGCCCGGATACTGGCTTTTTGTATGGTGGGGCCATCGGCGATGGGATCGGAAAACGGAATACCTAATTCCAGCGCATCAGCGCCGCCTTCAACTAGGGCACAAATAATATCGATGCTGGTTTGTTTATCCGGATCGCCCACAGTGACAAAAGGAACGAATGCGCCTTGGTTTTTTGCGTCCAGTGCCTGAAACAGCTTCGTGTAGCGTTGTGTTTTATCAGCCATTAGTGAGATTCCTTATTACGCGCTTCTAAAATACTGTGAACATGGGTGAGGTCTTTATCGCCTCGACCGGAAAGGTTCACTACAATTATGGTGTCGTCCTCGGCCTCATCGGCCATATTCAAGGCATGAGCCAATGCGTGAGAGGATTCCAGTGCCGGTATAATGCCTTCTTTTTGTGCTAACAACTGAAAAGCGTTTAAGGCTTCGTCGTCGTCGATAGCGACATACTCAGCGCGCCCTGTAGCGTGCAGGTGAGCGTGTTGCGGTCCCACAGCCGGATAATCCAATCCTGCAGAAACCGAATAGGATTCTTCAATCTGGCCTTCCTGCGTTTGCATAATATAGCTGTACGCGCCGTGCAAAATACCTTTGCTACCTGTAGCGATAGCGGCACCGTGATCGGCGGTGTGGATACCTTTACCGCCGGGTTCAACACCGATAAGGCGAACGCCTGGCTCTTCAATAAAGTCTGCAAACATGCCAATGGCATTAGAGCCACCGCCCACACAGGCTACAACGGCATCCGGTAAACGACCTTCTTTTTCCATGATCTGCTTGCGCGTTTCTTCGCCGATCATACGATGGAATTCCCGCACTATCGTAGGGAAAGGATGTGGCCCGGCGGCCGTACCCAATAGGTAGTGGGCATCGTTATACGTTGCTGACCAGTCGCGCATGGCTTCATTAACGGCATCCTTCAGCGTACCTGAACCGGCATTAACCGGAATAACTTCTGCACCCATCAAGCGCATTCTGAACACATTGGGTGCCTGGCGTTCAACGTCTTTGGCCCCCATGTAAATACGGGCTTTTAAGCCTAATAAGGCACATGCCAGTGCAGTAGCAACACCGTGTTGTCCTGCGCCAGTTTCGGCGATTACTTCAGTTTTACCCATGCGTTTGGTAAGCAAAGCCTGTCCTAACACCTGATTGGTTTTATGGGCACCGCCGTGCAATAAATCTTCCCGTTTTAGGTACAGTTTTACCTTCGGGTTGCTTACCAGGTTACGCGTTAAAAACAAAGGGGTAGGGCGACCTGCATAATCGGTTAATAACTCATAAAATTGCTTCTGGAACTCAGGATCCGCTTGCGCTTCTACAAAGGCCGCTTCTAATTGATCAAGGGCGGGGATCAGCAATTCGGGTACATACATGCCACCAAAATCGCCAAATTTACTGTCTAGTTTGTTCATGGTTTCACTACTCGGATACTATTTTAATATTGTCTTAATGCGGTAAACGCCGCGGCTAATTTTTGATGATCTTTTACGCCCGGCGCACTTTCCACGCCAGAGTTAATATCGATTAGGTGTAATCCCTGTGCCACTGCAGACTGGATGTTTTCAAGGTTGATACCGCCTGCCAAGGCAAATCGATCTTTATTGGATAAATTGTTGAGCAATTGCCAGGAGAATTGCTGTCCGGTGCCTCCTGTTTCGCTGCCGACTTTGCAATCTAATAAAAACAGATCCACCTCGGTTTCTAAAAAATCAGGCAGAGCATCTGAGATACCTTTGGCTTTCCAGATGGCAACTTCTGGAGCGAGCTGTGCTCGTAATTCACTAATGAAAGCCTGGTTTTCGTCCCCGTGCAGTTGCACCGCGGCTAGTTTCAGCGTGGTGGCAGTGTTAACTATTTCAGCGCTGCTGGCATTGACGAAGACACCCACATAATTAAACGGCACTTGCTCCGCTATTTGCTTTGCCGTGGCAAGATCAATATAGCGTTTCGATTTCGGCGCAAAGATAAACCCGGCATAACAAGCGCCCAGTGCTTTGGCTTTTGCAGCATCCTCAGCGCGGGTAATACCGCACACCTTGGTTCGGCCCAATACCAGGTTGTTTACTGCCTGATCCAGGTCCTGTTCAGCCATCAAAGAGCTGCCCACTAAAAAGCCATCCACCAGATGCACCAGACGCAATACATCCTGGTGGGTGTATATGCCAGATTCGGAGATGATCACGGCATCGTAATCCAGCTGCTGTTTCAGCAGGGGAACCAGCTTTTCAGTCGCGGCAAGGTCGGTGCTTAAATCCCGCAAGTTGCGATTGTTAATGCCGATAATTTTAGCGCCAAGTTTGACGGCTCTATGAGCTTCTTCTTCGTTGCTGACTTCTGTCAGCACATCTAGTTGATAGTGGTCGGCCAGCTTTGCCAGCGTTTGATATTGACTATCGTCTAATACCGATAACATCAGCAAAATAGCATCGGCGTTGTATTTACGCGCCAGGTGCACCTGGTATTCGTCAATGAAAAAGTCTTTGTTTAATACCGGTTGTGTTACCCGCTGGGTAACGTATTGCAGATACTCATACTTACCTTGAAAATATTTTTCATCGGTGAGCACGGAAATACCGGCAGCGTGGGGTGTGTAAGCTTGCAGGATTTCATCTAAATCGAATTGCTCACGGATTAACCCTTTTGAGGGAGACGCTTTTTTGCACTCCAGGATATAACCGGCATTGGGCTGTTTCAGGGCATCAAATAAGCTTTTTTCTGAGACGGTAAGCTGCGCCTGGAAGCTTTCAAGCGGCAGTTCGGCTTTGCGCTGCTGTAGTTCAACTTCTTTATCGGCAACGATTTTTTGTAGTACGTTCATGGTTTCGGGCTTACTCCACCGTATCCTGCTGGATTTGATTATTTTGGCTAATTTGGGCCGCTTTATGGATGGTTTGCAAAGGGCGGCCAGATTGCATGCTTTGCATTGCCTTGTGAGCGCCATCGGCGAAGCTGTCTGCTAACCCAGCTAGTTTTAACAGGGCACCTGTGTTGGCGGCTACGGCGGCAATATGGGCAGGCTGCCCCTGACCTTGCAATACGGCCTCAATCAAGGCTTTATTTTCTTCTGGCTCACCACCTTTGATGGCCTCCAGTGGATAGCTTTCTAAATCAAAATCCCTGGCCGATAGTTCACTATAGCTAATTTTATCACCGTGGATTTCCGCTACCTGGCTGACACCGTGCAGGGCAATTTCATCCAGTCCGGCACCGTGCACCACCATGGCATTTTGATAACCCAGTAGTTGTAGTGTCTCTGCATAAGCTGAGATCAAATCAGGGCTGTATACTCCAATCATGATGTGGCTGGGTTTGGCAGGGTTAGCCAGCGGCCCTAATAAATTAAACAAGGTGCGAGTTTTTAAAGTGGTGCGCACATTCATGGCGTGGCGCACTCCCGCGTGGTAATTGGGGGCGAATAAAAAGCACAGTCCACTTTCATCCAGGCAAGCTCTGGCGGTTTGAGGTGTCATGGTGAGGTCCACGCCAAATTCGCGGAACAAATCAGCGGAGCCGGATTTACTGGAAACACTGCGGTTACCGTGCTTGGCTACGGGTAAACCGCAGCTGGCAGCCACAATGGCTGAAGCAGAAGAAATATTAATGGTATTGTGGCCATCACCTCCGGTCCCAACGATATCAGCAAATAGATAATCCGGACGTTCTATCGGCGCGGCGTTTTCCATCATGGCACTGGCAGCACCGGCTATTTCTTCTGGGGTCTCGCCTTTGATTTTCAAACCGGTAAGCATGGAAGATAATACGATATCATCCAACTCACCTTGCATAACCATATTGAAAAAACACTGCGTTTCTCTTTGGCTCAAATCTTGTTGAGCGTAAATTTTTTCTAAAAGGGCGTGAATATCTGCCATGGTTATACTCCGCTTTGCTTGTTGGTCAGGTAGGCAATGCTCTGTTTTAGCAATTGGCTACCCTGTGAAGTTAAAATGGATTCCGGGTGGAACTGCATTCCCAGCATATTATCTGTGGCATGCCACACCGCCATGATGATACTTTGCCCATCTTCTGGCTCGTAGCGGGCAATACATTGCAAATCGGCAGGCATATCTGCGGCCACCAGTGAATGATAACGTGCCACCGGGAAGGGATTGGGCAAGCCTGCAAACATTTTGTCGCCACAGTGATTAATCAATGAGGATTTACCGTGCAGCACTTGCGGTGCTCGTACAATCTCACCGCCGTAATGTTGCACAATTGCTTGGTGTCCAAGGCAAATGCCCAGCACCGGATAACGACCCTGAACCAATGATATTAGTTCCAACATGCAGCCTGCACTGGCCGGATCGCCGGGGCCAGGGGACAGCAATAACAGGGTATCTTCACCCAGTTCCTGCATTTTGTTCACCACGTGCTGGGCGGGCACATTGTTGCGAAAGATTGTCAGCGACATACCTGCTGCCCGCAATTCGTCCACCAGGTTATAAGTGAAAGAATCGAAGTTGTCTAATAACACCACATTGGACATGTCCTTAAACCTCCTGTGTTAATTTGCGATTGGCTTGCTGAATGGCGCTGATCACCGCTTGTGCTTTGCCTCGAGTTTCGTCGGCTTCTGATTGTGGATCTGAGTCATACACCACACCCGCGCCCGCCTGAACATAAGCCATGCCGTTTTTCACAAATGCCGATCGGATCACAATGCAGGTGTCCATATCACCATGACCATTAATGTAACCTACCGCGCCACCATAACTGCCGCGACGATGTTGCTCTACATCGCGAATGAGGGTGGCGGCCTTGACTTTAGGGGCACCTACCAAGGTTCCCATGTTCATACAGGCCTGGTAGGCGTGTAAGCTGTCCAGGTCTTCGCGTAGTTGTCCCACCACACGAGACACCAGGTGCATAACATGGGAATATCGGTCTACTTTTAGTAGGTCTTTTACGTGCCGTGTGCCAGGAATGGAGACGCGCGCAATATCGTTGCGGGCCAAATCAACTAACATAAGGTGCTCAGACTTTTCTTTATCGTCTTCCCGCAAGGTTAATTCGATACGGCTATCAAGGTCATGGTCGATGCTACCATCCTCGCGTTTACCACGAGGTCGGGTGCCCGCAATGGGATACACTTCCACTACGTTGCTGTCTTTTTGATATTTCAGTGCTGATTCTGGACTGGCGCCAAAAATCACAAAATCACTGTCCTGAATGTAAAACATATAAGGACTCGGATTGCTTTTTTTCAGTTCGTGATAGGCGTTGTAAGTAGACGGGCAGGGCAGGGAAAAAGTACGTGAAGGTACTACCTGGAAAATATCCCCTGCCAATATATTTTCTTTTAAATCCAATACATGCTGGCAGTATTGGGCATCGCTTTGGTTAACCTTGAGTTCATTCGAAATATCGGTGGTTAAAGCTGAAGCTGTGATGTCTTCGACATTGGTTTGCAATTGTTGCTTTAAAAACTCAATACGCTGACTTAGCTGAAAATAAGATTGCGCTACTTGCTGACCACTAAAAACGCTACCCAGCATACGAGCGCTTTTTTGTTGATGATCAATGGTGATCAAGGTTTCCGCAAGGTAAAACACATAATCAGGGCAATCATTATCACCTTCCGCGACTTCAGGCAGTGTTTCGAAGGTGGCTAGCAAGTCGTATGCGAAAGTACCGCCAACAAATATCGCCATTGGGTGGTTGCTCAGTGCCACTAATTCCGATTGCAATATACGCAACACATCAAATACCGATGCCGATTTAAGCCGTGCATCTTCATCTAGTAATTCATCGGTTGCGGTAAAAGTTACGGATAGAGATTGTTCTTGCTGCTCAATGGCGGTGCCTGGAAGTGCCGTTAATTGCTGTGCTAAAAACTGCAAGACAGGTAAACCGTTGTCGCTCAATGCACTGACTCTCACCTCGTGTCCGCGACATACAAGTTTCAAGGCGGCATCTACAAGTAATAAACTATTGGTACTGTTTTTACTGTCGATTTCTGCTGACTCCAGCAACATCGCATTGGTTTTTTGGTGGCACAATCGTTTGAACGTCGTGAGCGGATCCTCAATGTAAGGACACTCGGTTTCTATTGTGGCAACCTTTCCTGGTTGTTCGCTTAGTTCTGCCAGACTCATGTTGTTCTCTGTAAATTTCCTGGAATAAAAACTAAAAAACCCGCTTCTTGAGCGGGTTTTTTACAAATTTTAGCAATGCAAAAAGGTCACAACCCGCGATTAGTCAGGACGTGCCACCACCAAATTGTGTTAATGATTGTGTTTTGCATTGAGATTAAATTCTGTTCTAGTTATTGGATAACGTTTATTATGTATAGAAGAAAACAAAACTGGATTTATGTCAAGCAGGAATTTAAGACTATTCAAAGATTGCCTTCATTGCCATCGAACTGTCATTTCCGCAACAGATTAGCTGTATGAAAATTGATTTACATAGCCACACCCATTATTCAGATGGGCATCTGAGTCCGCAAGAGCTGATACTGCGCGCTCATAACATGCAGCTGGATGCATTAGCCATTACCGATCACGATACTGTCGCTGCCATTGACGAAGCCGTGGCTTTTCAAGAAACACAAAGGCGACCTCTAAATATTATTCCGGGTATTGAGTTGTCTACCAGTTGGCATGGATTTGATATTCATATTCTGGGCTTAAATGTTGACCGCGAAGATGGGCTTTTTCAGGAACGATTGGCGCAGCAAGCCGAAGCGAGACAAGAACGCGCATTAATTATCGCGGAAAAGCTGGCAAAATGTGGCCTTGATGACGTTTACGAAAGTGCTGCCAGATACGCTGGTAAAGGCCAGATCACCCGAGCCCACTTTGCCCGCGTTATGGTGGAAAAGGGCTACGTGCATAATTTTGATGGGGCCTTTAGAAAGTATCTGGGTAAAGGGAAGCGTGCGCATGTAGCGCCTAAGTGGATCACGATTGATGAAGCCATTCAGTGGATCCACGATGCTAAAGGCAAAGCCGTGCTGGCCCATCCCGGACACTATGATCTCAGTGCTAAGTGGCTGAGAAAACTCATTCTCTATTTTAAACAAGCGGGCGGTGATGGCATGGAAGTGTGTCATCCGCATTTAGCGCCAGATCGCCAACGTCAAATGGCGACTTATGCACAGGAATACCAGTTAGAAGCGTCTGCCGGTTCGGATTTTCACGCGCCTGGTCGTTGGACAGAATTGGGACGTCACTTATATATTCCCGAACATTTAACACCGGTTTGGCATGACTGGCAATCCATAAACGACGCCAAAGATTTATCTGCAAAAAACGTTAGTTCCACAGACAAAAATCACAATAATAATGAGTCATTATCATGAGCCAATTTTTCTATATCCATCCCGATAACCCGCAGGTGCGCTTGGTGCGTCAGGCCTGCGAACTGATAAAAAGTGGAGAGGTGATTGTTTATCCCACCGATTCTGGCTATTCGCTGGGTTGCAGCCTTGATAATAAAAACGCCCTGGAGCAAATTTGTCGTATCAGACAAATTGGTAAAAATCATAATTTTACCTTGATGTGTCGTGACATGTCGGAACTGTCGTTATACGCAAGAGTCGACAACGATGCGTTTCGCATTATCAAAAACAATACCCCCGGACCTTACACCTTTATTCTGAAAGCCACCAAAGATGTCCCTAATCGAGTGATGAATCCCAAGAAAAAAACCATAGGGATTCGGGTGCCAGATAACGCCATCGCCTTGGCCATTCTGGAAGAGTTAGGTGAGCCTTTGATGTCCACCACCCTTATTTTGCCGGGCAGCCAGATGGCCGAGTTTGATCCCGACGAAATTCGCGACAAGCTGGAGAAACAAGTGGGCTTAATTATTCATGGTGGTTATCTCGGCGAGCAGCCCACTACCGTAGTGGATATGTCCGATGGCAATATTGAGTTAATTCGCGAAGGCAGCGGCGCTCTCGAGCCATTGGGATTCTGAGTTGAGCGAGGAGATTCCGCACGGGACTGAGCAGTTGACAACTGACCCGCAAGAGCAGATGTCGGCTGAACAAATCACCCAGCAGCAGTCTTTACCTCTGGCGTTTATCAATGGCGAAGCCTTGATGGATAAACCGGAGGATTTATATATTCCACCCGATGCCCTGGAAGTGATTCTGGAAGCGTTTGAAGGGCCATTGGATTTACTATTATATCTCATTCGCAAACAGCGCTTCGACGTGGTTAATCTGCCCATTTTGCAGATCACCCAGCAGTACATGGAGTACGTGGAGGTGATGAAAGATATCAAGCTGGAACTGGCTGCGGAATATCTGGTGATGGCGGCGATACTGGCGGAAATTAAAAGTCGCTTATTATTACCCAAGATCATCAACGAGGATGACGAAGAAGAGGATCCTCGTGCTGAACTTGTGCGGCGATTACGAGAATACGAAATTATCAAAAAAGCGGCGGAAGAGTTGGATGGCATTCCCCGCATGGAACGGGACTTCCGACGCGCCAAAGCGGTTACTGATGAAGCCTGCGAGCCCCTCAAAATACTGCCGGATATTACACTTCAGGAACTGGTATTCAGTTTTCAATCGGCATTGCAAAGAGAAGCTGCGTTTGAACACCACCAGATTGAGCGCGAGTCCCTGTCTACTCGGGAACGTATGAGTCAGATTCTGGATATGGTAACAGAGCACAGCTACACTGGCTTTGAAGCGTTTTTTAGCAAAGACGAAGGTAAAGCTGGAGTCGTGGTGACATTTCTGGCTATTCTGGAACTCGTAAAAGAAAAGATGTTGATGGTGCAACAACAGGAACCCTACGGGCTTATCCATGTTAAGCTATACAATGATGATGAATATTCCGACAGTTAGTCTTTACCTGAATCGGCCAAATTCGCCGCTAACTTTGTCGGGCGTTCTCTGGTATGTCTTTAATTGGGTGAATGGGCATTGTGGCAAAAGTTAAAAAAGCACAACTGAAACAAATTATTGAAGCGGCCATTTTTGTGGCGGATAAGCCAGTAACCCATGAGCTGTTGCAAGAGTCGATTCTGGCGGAATTTGAGTTATCCAAAAAGTATTTGACCCAGTTGCTCAACGAAATTGAAAAAGATTATGCCGACAGGGGCATACGTCTGGTAAAAGTCGCCTCGGGTTTTCGTTTTCAATCGGATGCCAGTTTGAATCCCTGGGTGGGGCGGTTATGGCAAGAACAAGTGCCGCGTTATTCCCGAGCCCTGCTGGAAACGTTGAGTTTAATTGCCTATCGGCAACCCATTACCCGTGGTGAAATAGAGCAGGTACGCGGTGTCAGTGTCAGCTCTAATATTCTTAAAACCCTGATGGAGCGGGACTGGATAAAATCTGTTGGTCATAAAGAGGTGCCGGGAAGACCCGCACTTTATGCCACTACCAGCGAATTTTTAGATTATTTTGGCTTGAAAACCTTGGCAGAGTTGCCATCAGTGGCGCTGTTTGAAGAACAAAACAAACAAGACACACAAGCGCTTTTTCCTGACGAACCCGTCAAAGAAGAGGCTTAGGTGTCTACATTAAACAATATTATTATTGAGAAATAACAATCATGAGTGAAAAATTACAAAAAGTACTGGCCAATGCTGGTATCGGTTCCCGTCGGGAAATGGAGCGCTGGATTGAAGCCGGCAGGATCTCAGTAAATGGCAGCATTGCCACCTTAGGCGCACGAGTAGAGACCTCTGACGATATTCGCGTCGACGGTGAGCCATTGCGACAAAACCCTGCAGAAGCCTTTTGCCGGGTGATTATGTACAACAAACCCGAAGGCGAAATCTGTAGCCGTAAAGATCCGGAAGGACGCACCACAGTATTCGATCGTCTGCCCAACATTAAGCACGGCCGTTGGATTTCCATTGGACGACTAGACATCAATACCAGTGGCTTGTTGTTATTTACCAATGATGGTGAGCTGGCCAATCGATTGATGCACCCACGCCATGTAGTAGAACGGGAATACGCCGTGCGCGTATTTGGAGAAGTGGACGATGCCATGATCAGGCGACTGAAAAAAGGCGTGATGTTAGAAGATGGTGAAGCTAAGTTTATCGATGTGAAGCGCCGTAAAGGGGAAGACACAGGTCTGAATCAGTGGTTTTCCGTGACCATTGCCGAGGGACGAAATCGCGAAGTGCGCAGAATGTGGGAATCCCAGGAAGTGCAAGTAAGCCGACTGATGCGTACCCGATATGGCAGTGTTGAACTCAACAAGCGACTGCCACAAGGCGCATGGGTAGAGCTGGAACTGAAAGAAATCAATCAGCTGCGTTCCACGGTGCAACTACCACCGGAAACAGAAACCAAAATCAAAAAAGAGCAGGGTAAACTGGACCACGTGCGCTTATCGCGTATGCGCCGCTCGATTCAAAAACACAAAGCTCGCAATATCAAGAAAAAGCCCGTTAAATAATTGACATCCCGGCCTTGTGCCGGGTAATTTATTGCCTCTATCCTACTGCCAGGTATCTTAGGCGTCGGCAATTTAAAAAGGAATTATATGAAAAACGGACTTAAAACCCTTCTCTTATCTTTAGCATTAGCGCCCATTGCACAAGCAACAGACACTCAACCTGTTTCTTTAGAAACCCTCATCAGTGCTGAGCCACTGGAGCGAAAAGTGCCGAAATACCCCCGTATGGCCGCGAGAAAAGGCCAGGAAGGCTGGGTGCGTTTGAGTTTCGTTATTGACGAGGAAGGTAATGTCGTCGATCCCATTGTGCACGATTCTTCAGGCATAGAGCGCTTCGAAAGAGCCGCATTAAAAGCGGTGAAAGACTGGAAATACAGCCCGGCGATGGTGGATGGCAAACCCGTGGAGCAATGTAATTCTAAAATCCAATTGGATTTCAGATTAGGCGATCAAGACAAAGGCGTGACCCGTTCCTTTCGCAATCAATATCAGGCGTTAAGAGACGCGATCGTTGCCGGGGATCAAACCCAAGCAGATGCCCTGTATGCTGAATTTAAACAGGAGGCTCATCACAACTTTGCTGAAACAGTGCATGCTTCGGTGGTGTCAGCTATGTATTTTGAAGCCAAAAAAGATCATGTCGCTTTTAAGCGAGAGTTGCAAGCCATCGCCACTAACGGCCATCGTTATTTAGGCGACGAAGCTTACATAACTATGGTGAGCAAGCTGCTAATACTGCATGTCCAGCAAAATCGCATATCCGAGGTATTTGAGTTAGCGGAGCAAGTAAATGATACCGTAAACGCGGATGCACCGGGGCTTGCCGCGATTAATGATATGGTGGCTAAGATACAAGACTATGTTGCCCAGCAAGATTCCATTGCTGTGCAGGGTAAAATCCAGGGAACAAAAACCTGGCATCATCAATTATTGCTCAACAAGTTTGATTTGGTGAGCGAAGGAAACGCTTTTGAGCGCATTGAAATTCGCTGCCAGAACAAACGCTCAACTTATCGCAACTTTGAAAAACAAGGCTTTGTTATCCCGAAAGATTGGGGGCAATGTCATATTTATGTTGATGCACCGCAGGGCACAGAGTTTTCCCTCGTTGAATACGCTTCTTGAGCTGAGCAAGCAGCATTGAGATAGAAGCCCGTATTTTATCGCTGACACTTTCGCTTAGTCTGTTTGTAACACTACTAAAGTAAACTTCAATAAAGTTGCACTTGATGGTAAAGTGCGCGCGCTTTTATAACTGATGCGAGGCATCAGAGTGTCGAGAACGATTTTCACTGGTTACTAGTACTATTATGGTTTTCAATAAACGTATTCGCTCATCCTGTGCTCTTTTAATTGCTGCGATATTGGGGTTATCAGGATGTTCTTCTTTAATTTCTGGTGCCACTGAGAATCTTGCCTCTCAGTTGCAAGATACCATTAGTAATCACAACGATCCGGAAGTGGTTAAAGCGGCCTTACCCGCTTACATGTTGCTACTGGAAAGTATGCAAGATGCAGACGATCCTTCCGTGGACAGTCTCATTAGTGCCGCGCAATTGTACGTTGCCTATAGTGGCGCGTTCGTTACTGAGCCAGACAGGCAAAAGAAATTATCCCAACGCGGCTTTGATTATGCCAAATCTGCTATTTGCGCCCACAAAGCGGCGTTTTGTGGTCTAAAATCGTCAGACTATGACAGCTTTTTAGACATCATAGAGCAGGCAGAATTGGAGGATGTCGCTGTGTTAGGCACCTACGGTACGGCTTGGGGAACTTGGTTGAAAGCCAATAGCGATGATTTTAATGCCATTGCAGACTTACCCAAAATTACTCGTTTAATGGAGCGTTTGGTGGCTCTGGATGATGATTTTCAGCAAGGCAATGGACATTTGTATTTGGGCATCATACATACATTGACGCCTCCGGCGGTTGGTGGCAAACCCGTGTTGGCAAAAAAACACTTTGAGCGCGCAATAGAAATATCCGGACAGCAGAACCTGATGATGAAAGTGACTTACGCTCAGCAGTATGCCCGTATGTTATTTGACAGAGAGTTACACGATAAATTGCTAACAGAGGTTGTTAATGCTGATCCGGTTGTTCCCGGTTTAACGTTGAACAATACCCTGGCGCAAGATGCAGCAAAAGCACTGCTTGATAGTGCAGAAGATTATTTTTAAGAGAGCAGATACACCATGTTGTTAAGGATTTTATTGCTTGGTTTGGTTGTGACCTCGGCTTCGATATCAGCCAAGACCTTGAAAATTGCCACTTTATCGCCTGAAGGCTCTATCTGGATGCAAAAGTTTCGTCAGGTAGCAAGTGAGGTTAAAGAGCAAACCGATGGCCGCGTGAAGATTAAGTTTTACCCTGGCGGCGTGATGGGAGATGACGAAGCGGTTTTGAAAAAAATCAAAATCCGCCAGCTTCATGGTGGTGCGATGACTGGAGGTAGTCTGTCGCGTTTTTATGCTGATAGTCAGGTTTATTCATTGCCTTTGAAGTTCGACAGTTTAAGTCAGGTACGCAAAGTGCGTAATGAAATTGATGCCGATATCTCCCAAGGCTATGAAGACGGTGGCTTTGTTACCTTTGGACTGGCCGGTGGTGGTTTTGCTTACATCATGTCGAAGCAGCCGATTGCCCATCCTGAAGACTTGAAAGGCCGTAAAACCTGGGCGCCAAGTGCCGATGCAGCAACGGTGGCTGCATTTGATGCCTTTTCTATCTCGCCTATTCCACTGGGGATTGGGGATGTGTTGGCGGGCCTGCAAACTGGCCTGATTGATACGGTAGCGACCTCACCCGTGGCGGCGATTACCCTACAGTGGCATACGCAAATAAAACACGTCACACAGGTACCACTTATCTATGTGTATGCGGTGTTGGCAGTGCAGAAAAAAGCGTTTGATAAGCTCAAACCAGAAGATCAGCAAGTGGTGCGCAGTTTGTTTGGCAAAGCCTTTAAAGAGTTGGATGCTGAGAGTGAAAAAGACAACCAAAAAGCGTTGGACGCACTGGCAGCGCAGGGTATTAATTTGATCACGCCAGATGCACAGCAATTGGCGGCCTGGAAGAATCTTGCTAAAAAAGCCGAGCAAGCCATGATCGATCAAGGTGCCGTTTCACAATCTATGGCTGACAAACTCGAGCGTCTTTTGGCGGATAAAGCAGAATAAATTAATAATGGCAGGGAAGGGAAAAGACAAGCATCCTGTGATTCGAATTGTTGAGCTACTGGAGCAGACGGTTCTGGTGGCTTTATTCGTTGCGCTGGTGGGTTTAACTTGTGCGCAGATCCTGCTGCGCAATCTGTTTGATTCAGGGATCGTGTGGGCTGATGATGCTATCAAAGTATTGGTGCTTTGGGTGGCTATGTCGGGGGCACTGTATGCTACGCGCACGGCTCGTCATATCAGCATCGATGTGATTTCTCGTTTTTTACCTTTACATCTGGCAAGACTGACCCGTCGTTTATTGTTTACACTAACAGGCGCGGTTTGCATCGTGGCCGCCTGGTATTGCTATCAATTTGTATTGCTAGAGTTTGAAGATCCAACATTAGCTTTTCTGACCCTGCCAACCTGGTTTACCCAAGCGGTTATCCCTGTCACCTTACTTTTGATGGCGTTACGGTTTTTATGGTTAGCCGTTTGTCTGCCTGAAGAACTGGAGTCCGGCGCCTCATGATGCTTCTGACAATGCTACTGGTGGTACTGCTGTTATTGATGGGAATGCCGTTGTTTGCCGGTATTCTCGCGATCGCGATGCTAGGTTTTTATTCAGTGGATATTGATTTGATGGTTATTGCCATTGATATGTATCGCATTACTGAAACCCCGCTCATCGAAGCTATTCCCTTGTTCACCTTCGCTGGTTATTTGCTCAGTGCCAGTAACAGTTCACAGCGCTTAGTGAAGTTAACCCAAGCTTTGTTGGGTTGGATACCTGGCGGCCTTGCTATTGTGGCGTTTATCACTTGCGCGTTATTTACTGCCTTTACTGGCGCATCTGGGGTGACGATTGTAGCCCTCGGTGCACTATTGTATCCGGCATTGCAGCAAGCGGGTTATCAGCAAAAATTCAGCTTAGGATTAGTTACCACTTCCGGTAGCTTGGGTTTATTGTTCCCGCCATCTTTGCCCTTGATCCTGTTTGGCGTTATTGCCTTGCAACTGGATATGCCCGTCAGTATGACCATCGAAGATTTGCTGGTGGCTGGGTTATTACCTGGTTTATTGATGATTGTGATGCTATCCGCCTGGAGTATGTGGATGCAGCGCGGTAATCAGATAGCGCGCCAGTCATTCTCTTTTCGCGAGTTGGTGGATGCTGCTAAGTTGGCTAAGTGGGAAATCCCATTGCCGATAGTGCTCTTGGGAGGTATTTATTCCGGCTTTTTCGCTTTGTCCGAGGCGGCGGTTGTGACCGTGATTTACCTGCTGATTGTTCAGGTGCTGGTTTACAAAGATATTTCCCTTAAGAAATTGCCTGCGCTGATATGTGAAGCAATGGTGATGGTAGGTGGAATCCTCATCATACTCACTGCATCACTGGTACTCACAAGCTATTTCATTGAGATTGAAGCGCCGACGCAATTGTTTGATTGGGTGAGTCAAAGGATAGATAGCCCACTTAGTTTTCTTATTATGCTCAACCTGTTCTTGTTGGTACTAGGAGCATTTTTAGATATTTTCTCTGCCATTGTGATCATGGTACCGCTGTTGTTACCTATAGCGCTGTCCTTTGGTATACATCCAGTGCACTTGGGCGTGATTTTTCTGGCCAACATGCAAATCGGTTACCTGACTCCGCCTGTGGGAATGAACCTATTTATTGCCAGTTATCGTTTCGGTAAGCCGATTACTGAAATTTATAAAGCCACTTTGGGGTTCGTTGCGGTGTTATTAATTTCGCTCGTCATTATCACCTATTGGCCAGCCCTGTCTTTGGTATTCATTCAAGAATAATTAGCTGTCGCTGGATTTCTATGCTGTGCTTGCCTGCGCTTTAGTTTATAATCCGGGGATTTTTGATTCGCCCATTTTATCCGGGCAAGTTTGATTGCCGAAATTCACCCTGAGTGATATCGGAATTCATCAGTTGTTAAGAAATAAAGGTTTTTTAATGCGCACCAATTATTGCGGAAATATAGATGCAAGTTATGTAGGTCAGACAGTGACATTGTGTGGCTGGGTAAATCGTCGTCGTGATTTGGGGGGAGTGATCTTCCTTGATTTACGGGATCGAGAAGGAATTGTTCAGGTGGTTTACGATCCGGATTTGCCTGAGTTATTTGATACGGCAAACTCCTTGCGTCAGGAATTTTGCGTAAAAATCGAAGGGCTTGTGCGCGCCAGACCAGAAGGTCAGATCAATAAGCAGATGCGCACTGGTGAAATAGAGATCCTGGGTAAAGGTCTGGAAATATTGAGCAAAGCTGATGTTTTGCCATTGGACTTCAATCAGGAAAACTCAGAAGAGCAGCGTTTGCGCTATCGTTATCTGGACTTACGTCGTCCGGAAATGTCTGACAAAATCAAATTCCGTGCGCGCGTGACCAGTGCGGTGCGCAATTTCCTGGACCAAAATGGTTTCCTGGATATTGAAACGCCGATTCTGACCAAAGCTACCCCAGAAGGTGCACGTGACTATCTGGTGCCCAGCCGTACGCACAAAGGTCAGTTTTTCGCTTTGCCACAATCCCCTCAGCTGTTCAAACAGTTGCTGATGATGTCGGGCATGGATCGCTATTACCAAATCGTTAAGTGTTTCCGTGACGAAGACTTGCGCGCCGACAGACAGCCAGAGTTTACCCAAATTGATATCGAAACCACCTTCATGGATGCCGATGGTGTGATGGCCGTCACCGAAGAGATGGTGCGTGGTTTGTTCAATGATTTATTGGACGTGGAACTGGGCGAGTTTCCGAAAATGTCTTATGCCGAAGCAATGCAGCGTTATGGCAGTGATAAGCCCGATTTGCGTAATCCTCTGGAAATTGTCGATGTTGCTGACCTGGTTAAAGACGTTGACTTTAAAGTCTTCAGTGTTCCGGCTAACGATCCCAAAGGCCGTGTTGCCGTGATCCGCGTACCGGGTGGTGCTAGCTTGTCCCGTAAAAACATCGATGAATACGGCAAGTTTGTTGGCATCTATGGCGCGAAGGGCCTGGCCTGGTTGAAAGTGAACGACAAAGACGCCGGCATGGACGGTTTGCAATCTCCGATCCTGAAATTCTTACCTGAAGAGGTTGCTACAGCCTTGTTGCAAAGAACGGGCGCTGAAACCGGCGATATTCTGTTATTTGGTGCTGATTCCTATACAGTAGTTTGTGAAGCACTGGGTGCGTTGCGCTTAAAACTAGGCACGGATCTGGATTTACTGCAAGGTGAATGGCGTCCGTTATGGGTTGTGGATTTCCCTATGTTCGAAGAAATCGACGACCAATTCCACGCTTTGCATCACCCATTTACTGCCCCGCGTAATATGACACCTGCTGAGCTGGCTCAGGCACCGGGAACAGCGCTTTCTGATGCCTATGACATGGTTTTAAATGGCGTTGAATTAGGTGGTGGCTCGGTGCGTATCCACAATCAGGATATGCAGCAACAGGTGTTTTCTATCTTGGGTATCGATGAAGAAGAAGCGCGCGAAAAGTTTGGCTTCTTATTGGATGCGCTTAAGTTTGGTGCTCCACCTCATGCGGGTCTGGCATTTGGCTTGGATCGCATGGTGATGTTGATGACCGGCTCTGAGTCTATTCGCGACGTAATGGCATTCCCGAAAACCACTACGGCTGCCTGTCCTCTGACAGATGCTCCCGGATTTGCCAATCCGCAACAGCTGCAGGAATTGGCTATCGCTTCCATCGCCAAGGAAAGCGAATAAACTATGGGATACAAGCGACCAGAATCCGTTTTAGTGCTGATCTATGATCCACAAGATCGGGTTCTGGTGCTACAGCGCAAGGATGATCCCGACTTTTGGCAATCGGTGACCGGAACCATAGAACTGGAAGAGTTGCCCATAGAAACCGCGGCGAGAGAAGTCCAGGAAGAGACGGGGATTGATATCATTGGCTGTGGTTATGAGCTTGTGGATACTCGAGTTATTAATCAATTTGAGATCCGCCCCCAATGGCGTCACAAATACCCCCCAGGTGAGTTCACCAATACAGAATATGTATTTACGGTTTGCGTGGACAGTGCCAAGCCCATCGTCCTCACTGAACACATTACCCATTGTTGGTTGAGCCCAGCTGAAGCGCAGAAAAAAGTTTGGTCACAAAGCAATAAAGAAGCCATAGAAAACCATTTCTCAAATGTGTCCCCGTAACTTTTATCTCAAGCAAAGTAACCTGAAACGAGGCTCGTTTTGGCTATCATTTTAGGGATAGATCCAGGCTCTCGAGTGACTGGATTTGGCATTATTGAGCAAAGTGCCAATAAAACTCGTTATCTCGGTAGTGGTTGCATTAGAGTGCAAGGGGAGGGGCTGGCTGAGAGATTAGAGCAAATCTTTGCCGGCGTGACGCAAGTCATTGAACAGTACCAACCGGTGCAATTTGCCATTGAACAAGTGTTTATGGCGAAAAACCCCGATTCAGCGCTAAAACTCGGCCAGGCGCGAGGCGCGGCAATTGTCGCTGCAACGCAAAAGAGTTTGCCTGTGGCAGAGTATTCTGCCAGACAAATAAAACAATCAGTGGTGGGCAAAGGCAGTGCTGAAAAAGCCCAGGTGCAACACATGGTGATGCATTTACTGAACCTCAATAAAAAACCTCAGTCAGATGCCGCTGATGCCTTGGCAGTGGCACTTTGTCATCTCCACACCCAGCAAAACCTTATTAAACTAGCCGGGCAAGCCTCTAAAACCGTACGAGGACGCTTGCGCTAAGCGTGCTGCACTGATACTGTATAAAAAAACAGTTCGTTATAATAATAACTAAGAAAGAGGTAGAGCATGATAGGCCGTATTCGTGGCACATTAGTGGAAAAACTCCCGCCTGAAGTATTGATCGACGTATCTGGGGTGGGGTACGAAATACAGATGCCCATGACCAGCTTATACCAGTTACCCGAGCTTGGTGCCGAAGTGGTGGTGTATACCCACTTTGTGGTGCGGGAAGATGCCCAGTTGTTATTTGGCTTTGCCGACCGGCAGGAGCGAGCGCTGTTCCGGGAACTCATCAAGGCCAATGGCGTAGGGCCAAAAATGGCACTGACTATTATGTCGGGTATGACCGCCGGACAATTTGCTCAGGTGGTTAATCAGGGGGATGTTTCCTCGTTGGTCAAGCTTCCTGGCGTCGGTAAAAAGACGGCAGAACGCTTATTGGTGGAAATGAAGGACCGCTTAAAAACGGTGTTTGGCAATGTTGAAGCTATGGCGGTTACACCGTTGGATATTGGAGAGCTCGCGCCATCAACCGCGATTGGCAGTGCTCGTGATGAAGCGTTGAGTGCATTGTTAGCGCTAGGCTACAAACCGCCCCAGGCAGATAAAATGCTAAAAACTGTCTTTACCGAAGAGGCTTCGGCAGAAGAGCTTATTCGCGACGCGCTGAAAAGCGTTGCCTGATTTTATTTTTGAGCCCGATTTTATTTTTGAGATAGTCACATGATAGAAGCCGACCGTATTATCTCCTCTGACGTAAAAAATGAAGAGGAGGCAGTCGATAGAGCCATACGGCCCAAATTACTGGCAGATTACACCGGACAAGATCACGTCTGTGATCAGATGGAAATTTTCATTCAGGCGGCCAGACAACGCCAGGACGCATTAGATCACCTACTTATTTTTGGACCGCCCGGCCTTGGAAAGACCACGCTGGCCAATATAGTGGCCAATGAACTTGAGGTTAATATTAAAACCACATCCGGTCCGGTGTTAGAAAAAGCGGGCGATCTGGCGGCTATGTTAACCAATCTGGAAGCACACGATGTATTGTTTATTGATGAGATACATCGTTTGAGCCCGGTGGTGGAAGAGGTGCTCTATCCAGCGATGGAAGATTATCAGCTGGATATTATGATTGGTGAAGGACCTGCGGCGCGCTCCATTAAACTTGATTTGCCGCCTTTTACCTTGATTGGCGCCACCACAAGAGCCGGCTCCTTAACTTCTCCACTTAGAGACCGCTTTGGCATTGTTCAGCGCCTCGAATTTTATAATGTTAAAGATTTAGCCAGTATCATTGCCCGATCAGCGCGCTATTTAAATATGGAGCTGGACGAGCCTGGGGCGTTTGAGATCGCTGCCAGATCTCGCGGTACCCCGAGAATAGCTAATCGACTGTTGCGCCGCGTACGGGATTACGCTGATGTTAAAGGCTCTGGTGTTGTGGATAAAAGCATTGCCGCAAAAGCGCTGGATATGCTGCATGTGGATGCAGAGGGCTTTGATTATATGGATAGAAAGCTGCTTTCAGCCATTCTGGAAAAGTTTGCCGGCGGGCCCGTGGGTTTGGACAATCTGGCGGCAGCCATCGGTGAAGCTAAAGATACTATCGAAGACGTGATTGAGCCCTTTTTGATCCAGCAAGGATTTTTACAGCGCACACCCAGAGGCCGCATTGCGACTCAACGCACCTTTAGTCATTTTGGCTTGAGTTACGAAAATCCCGAATCAAATTAACGGATATTTCTGCTGTAGCAGATGAGAAATTTTCAGGGACACAGAAAGAAAAATGCCCGCTTAAAAGTTAAGCGGGCGAAAACAACAAGTGTTGAAGGAAAATAAATCCAAGGAACATATCCATGAGAATCAAGTTGAAGAACTGCTGTGCAAATTAAACAGTTACCTGCCTCTCTGAAGTTGTGTGCATTGTACAGTGATCCAGCAATGCTTCAACTGAAATAAATTCATCATTCGCATTAGATAAACTAATGTTAATCATTCGTTAATATTCTTTAGTGTTGTATTAAATATACGCAAAAAATAATAATTACCCTTTAAATACAATGGCTTGCGATGTTTTGTGGTGCTTGTCCACTCATGAATTAATGTCTTGCTACCTGTTTTAATGGTGAGGTTTGTGGAAGTGGCTGAGTTATTTGTTATTTGTTTCAAAAAATTTAATTATTAAGGACTTGTTTTGGCCATTGAAGCTAAGGCTAATTGCTTTGGAATTTTAATATGTATAACAATTTCAATGCTTTAATGTTGAAATTCAGGTTATTGGGTGGCATTTGCAATGATTGCCTTTAACCCTTTAAAAGTAAAAGACACCGATAAATGAATTTAAACTGAATCAAGCCTTTCACAACTGTGTTATCTTACAGCCAAATCTTAATGACAAAAATAGTCAGAGACGCAATATGCATAAATGGCAAGTCAGGGTGTATTACGAAGATACTGACGCGGGCGGAATTGTTTATTACGCTAACTATCTCAAATTTATGGAGCGAGCCAGAACGGAGTGGCTGAGAAGTCTCGGTATTGAACAGACAGATTTATTGCAACAATCTATCGGTTTTGTGGTCAGAAAGGTGGAAATTGAAAATCTACAGCCCGGCAAATTTAATGATTTGTTGTGTATTTCCAGCCAAATTGTAGAATTAAAACGAGCCAGCTTGGTATTCCAGCAGGATATACACAATCAAAGCAATAATAAGTTGGCCAGTGCGTTAATCCGGGTAGCTTGTGTCGATTTAGAAAAGATGCGACCTCTGGCTATACCGAAATCAATATTAGGGGAACTTACTCGTGTCGTCTGAGCTATCCTTTTTCGACCTGTTTTGGCAGGCCAGTATTCTTGTGCAACTGGTAATGCTGGCGCTACTCATCATATCCGTTGTTTCATGGGCATTTATTTTTCAACGCAATAAAGCGCTATCACAAGCCAGCAAAGAAATTAAGAAATTTGAAGACCGCTTCTGGTCTGGGGCTGACTTGAATAGACTCTATCAAGAATTATCTGCCAGGCAATCAATTGGCGGCTTGGCCAGCTTGTTCTGTGCCGGATTCAAGGAATTTGTCAGGTTGAGTAAAAGCTCTACCACTCATCCAGACGCCATTATGGACGGTACCCATCGCGCCATGCGGGTATCACTATCTCGCGAAGTGGACAGCCTTGAAAGCCATCTGCCATTCCTCGCAACGGCAGGTTCCATCAGCCCCTATATCGGCCTGTTTGGAACGGTGTGGGGTATCATGAATTCCTTCATCGCATTAGGTGGTCAACACCAGGCGACACTGGCCATGGTAGCGCCAGGTATTGCTGAGGCGCTTATTGCCACCGCAATGGGCTTGTTTGCTGCCATTCCTGCGGTGATAGCTTACAACCGTTTCAGCCATCAAGTTGAGAAGTTAGAGAATAACTACGCCAATTTCATGGAAGAGTTTTCCAGTATTCTGCACAGACAAGCGCTGGCAAACAGTAAAGACGGGCAATAACCGGGAGTCTCCTTATGGTTGTTTATGTGAGAAAGCGCCGACGTCCCGTTTCTGAGATTAACGTCGTTCCCTACATTGATGTGATGTTGGTGTTGCTGATCATTTTTATGGTGACAGCGCCACTGGTTACTCAAGGCGTTAAAGTGGATCTGCCCAAAGCAGAAGCCGAGCCTTTAAAAGAGGACAGCAAACCGCCGCTTATTGCTTCTGTGGATGCTGAGGGTAAATACTATCTCAATGTGGGAGACACCCAGAAAGATCCTTTATCAGCAGAGGATTTGGCAGTGTTGGTGGCTAAGCATCTGCAAAAAGAGCCCGATACCCCGGTGGTGGTTAAAGGTGACGGCAATGTACCTTACAATAATGTAGTGCAACTTATGGTGTTGCTACAACGAGCTGGTGCACCGTCGGTTGGATTAATGACTGATATGCCTGAAGCATGAACTGGTTGCTGCATCCCGTAGGTAAATCTTTTGTTTTACACCTTGTCCTGGGCACGGTGTTGGTGGTGAGTGTGCACTTTTCACCCACCCCTCAGCTACCTGAATCTAATAATACAGCTCAACCCATAAATGCCGTGGTTGTGGATGCCGCGGAGATTAATCAACAATTACAAAAAATAGAACAAGAAAAGCAACAAAAGCTAGAAGCCGAGCGACGTAAGAAAGAAGAACAACAACGACGGATCCGCGAGCGGGAAGAAGAAGTACGCCGTGCTGAACAAGCAGCAGCCGAGGCGCGCAAGCGCAAGCAGGAAGAACAAAAGCGAGTAGCTGCTGAAGCTGAGCGCAAAAAGCGGGAAGCCGCAGAAAAAGCCAAACGCGAAAAAGCTGAGCGGGAACGCAAAGAACGCGAGCGCAAAGAAGCTGAGCGCAAAAAAGCTGAGGCAGAAAAAAAACGCAAGGAAGCCGAACAAAAGGCCAGAGAGGAAGCTGAACGAAAAGCACAGGAAGCGCTTGAAAAGGCAGAACAAGAGCGCATATTAGAAGAACAATTGAAGACTGAACAAGCGGCTCGAAATGCCAGACGACAAAGACAGGTCATGTCGGAGATTGGTAAATATACGGCATTGATTGAGCAAACCATCAAGCGCAACTGGATTGTGGATCCGTCTATGAAGGGCAAGTCTTGTCGACTCAATATTCGCCTGGCATCCAATGGTTTGGTGACTCAAGTGACTACCCTGGAAGGCGATGCTAATGTTTGCCGGTCTGCCCATTCTGCGGTGCTAAAGTCAGATACATTACCTGTGTCATCTGATCCGGAGGTGTTTGCTGAAATGAAAGAAATTAATTTAACGTTAAAACCATGATGGTGTGCAAGTGACTGGAAAGATAATGAGTTTTCATAAGACACTGGTAAATAAATTGAATTTAATTTTATTGCTGGCGATGTTAGCGGTGACAGGCAAGGCATACAGTGCTTTAGAGATAGTTATCACCGAAGGCATAGATTCAGCGAGACCCGTGGGAATAGTGCCATTTAAATGGAAGGGCGATGGCATTATGCCCGGTACGTTAGCCGATGTAATTTCTGCCGATTTAATGCGCAGCGGAAAATTCAATCCGCTATCCCAGGCAGATATGCCACAAATGCCAACGGCTGATAGCGAAGTGGATTACACCGCTTGGGCATCAAAAGGCGTTGAGGTGATCCTGGTTGGCACGGTAGAGCCTTATTCCTTAGATCGTTACCTTGTTAGCTTTGAGCTAATCGACGTGATCCGTGGACAGATCACCGGTGGAAACGCCCGCGTACTCAGTGCAGGCAAACTGGTTGATTCCAGAGACCATATACTGGACTCGCGACAGATTGTGGTGGATGGCAATAAGTTTCGTCGCCATGCCCATTACATTAGTGATGTCATCTATGAAGAGTTAACCGGCATCAAGGGGGCATTCAGAACTCGAATTGCCTATGTTACGGTGAACCGCAAAGAGGGTAATAAAACCCCATTTCAACTAGTTGTTGCCGATTATGACGGTGAAAACGAGAGCATTTTGTTGAAGTCTCCAGAACCGTTGATGTCGCCTTCCTGGTCTCCTGATGGTAACAAACTGGTTTATGTCAGTTTTGAGAATCGTCGTCCGCAAATTTTCATGCAGGACATCTACAATCGCAGCAGAACTCGTCTGACTGATTTTGATGGTATTAATGGCTCACCAGTGTTTTCACCAGATGGTCGCCAAATCGCCATGGTTTTATCTAAAGACGGCAATACTGAAATTTATCTTTTGGATATTGCAAGTAGAGAAACCCGTCGTTTGACCCGAAACAGGTATATAGATACAGAACCAAGTTGGACTCCGGATGGAAAAAGCATCATATTTACATCAGAACGGGGTGGTAAACCTCAGATTTATCGCGTAAATTTAGCATCTGGTAAAGTTCGTAGGTTAACTTTTCAGGGCGAAATGAACTTGGGTGGAACTGTCACTCCAGACGGAGCGGACATGGTTATGGTAAACCGCACTCAAGGTAACTATCATATTGCCCGACAAGATTTTAAAACCAGTACAATGCAAGTATTAACGAAGACTTATCTGGATGAGTCGCCGAGCATTGCACCAAATGGAGCTATGATTATCTACAGTACATTACATCAAGGCCAACAAGTGTTGTCATTGGTGTCGTTGGATGGTCGTTTTAAAGCAAGATTACCTGCAGCAGAGGGTGAGGTGAAATCTCCCAGTTGGTCTCCCTTTCTACTGTAACGAAGATTTTTAAATGAGATTCATAAATTATAAGGATCAAGAGGATGCAACTAAATAAAATAATCAAAGGGGTGTTCATCGCTCTACCAGTCGTCACACTTATGGCTTGTTCATCCAGCCCAAGTTCATCAGACGCTGAAGCTGCACGTAACGCGTCTAACTCCAGTGCCAGCTCTTCTACTAGCGGTTCTGAAAACTCTGGTGTTGAAGTCGGCACTGTAGTTAAAGAGAAGTCACCTGAAGAGATTCGTCAGGAGCAAAAAGAAGCCTTGATGCGCAATCAAGTTGTGTACTTTGATTTTGACCGTTCAAGTGTAAACAGCGAATTCTACAGCTTGTTAAATGAGCATGCAGAGTTTTTACGCAACAACCCGTCACAGCGTGTAACTATCGAAGGTCACTGCGACAAGCGCGGTACACCAGAGTACAACATCGCCTTGGGTGAGCGTCGTGCTAAGTCAGTTGAAACCTTCATGCAAAACGCCGGTGTAAGTGCTTCTCAAATCTCTGTAGTTTCCTACGGTGAAGAAAAGCCAGTAGCGATGGGTGACACTGAGCGCGCTTTCAAACTAAACCGTAGAGCGGTTTTGGTATACAACTAAGCTAACCAATGAAATTAAACAAGTTAGTTTGTTGTTCACTGGTGCTGTGGGGGGCTTCTGCAGTAGCTCAAGCACCAGTTGAAAACCTCAATTCCAAAAGCTTGATGGAACGTTTAACGATCCTGGAGCGCACAATCTCCGCACGAAACGATGCACAGCAAGTGATTCAAATTCAACTGGATGAAATGCAGTTGGAAGTGAATGAGCTACGTGGTGCCGTTGAACTTCATACCCATAAGCTCGAACAAATACTGCAACGGCAACGCGAGCTTTATCTGGAGATTGACCGTCGTGTTGAATCTCTGGCTCAAGCCCCCGTTTCTTCAGTTGATGTGTCCGAGCCTGTGGTTAACGAAACTCAGCTAGAGTCAGAGATGTACGATGGTGCTGTAAATCTTATTCTCAAAGAGAAGAAGTACGATGAAGCCATTCCAGAGTTTCGGGCGTTCTTAAAGAGCTACCCACAGTCAGAATATGCACCCAATGCACATTACTGGTTAGGGCAGTTATTATTTAATAAACGTGATTGGGGCGCTGCTGAGCAGCACTTTGAACAGGTGGTTAAGTTCTACCCTGATTCAGGCAAACGTGCTGATTCAATATTGAAGTTGGGCGTAATTGCGCAAAAGCGCTCTAATATTGCCAAAGCAACACAATTATTTGAGCAGGTCATTGCTGAATATCCGAATGCCTCGGAAAAACGATTGGCTGAAACGCGTTTAAAAAATATAAGAGAAGGCGCTAATTAGTGCTGTAAATATGGTCGAATTGTGGAGATATTCATCGTTCGATCCTATTTCTGCAATATTTGTGTAATTTATCCTTGCACCTCGCCAAGATTTAAGTATTATACGCGTCCGTCGCCGAGAGGCACAGAAGAAAAGGGTCGTTAGCTCAGTTGGTAGAGCAGTTGACTTTTAATCAATTGGTCGCTGGTTCGAATCCAGCACGACCCACCACTTCTTCTAAAAAATCTATCTAATACAATCTGATATGTGGGTCGTTAGCTCAGTTGGTAGAGCAGTTGACTTTTAATCAATTGGTC
Source organism: Planctobacterium sp. AWM4_229 (assembly GCF_056160305.1). Classification (NCBI taxonomy): domain Bacteria; kingdom Pseudomonadati; phylum Pseudomonadota; class Gammaproteobacteria; order Alteromonadales; family Alteromonadaceae; genus Planctobacterium; species Planctobacterium sp. AWM4_229. The sequence continues at coordinate 35,828 of NZ_JBSWWX010000013.1, forward strand.
GCTGGTTCGAATCCAGCACGACCCACCACTTATACATCATGGCTCTACCCCATAAACGGGGGATCAGCATTCATCTAGTTCTATTTATTATTCCATCCCATCCACAATGGGTCATTACTCTTATTCGATAATTTTCAAAATTTCTGAAGCCATAAGCGCGTCTGGATATCATTTCCATTTTGGGCTCTACCCCATAAACGGGGGATCAGCATTCATCATCTACTCTCATTAATAACAAGAGTTGTGGATCTTGCTTGAGCGCCATGGATGGTGTGAATGTCTAATTTTGCCGGGAGCAAAATTAGACGAGCGCCATGGATGGCGTGAATGTCTATTTTGCAGGGAGCAAAAATAGACGAGCGCGAACCCGAAAGACAATATGCTGTTTTCAGGTCCAGGAAGGAGAGGGGAAATAATGAAAGACCAGAAAGACTTATCGGATAAAATAACCTATGGGTTTCCACTCTCCACTTGCCTTACTCATGGGCAGGGTCTCAATGGAGTTGGCTTTGTTTTCAAATTTGGAATTAAAAACCAGCATCGCATACTCGCCGTCAGGTAAACCGGGTAATTGGGTCATGACATCTAGAGATTGTATGCTGCGCTGTTTGTTCTTTCCGAAAACACTGCGTGCCTGACTAACCGCTTCTTGCCATTGTTGTGCTGTTACCTGACTGTGAACTAAAGCGTCAGCTACTTGCCAACCGGCAACATAATCACCATTATCAATCAGGCTAAGCCAATTCAGGGCATGTTGCTGAATTATGGCTTTTTCTGTTGAATTACTGTCATCTTGCAGTTCAAGAGTGCTCGTTTCATCGCTTGTTGCGGTTGTGCCAGTTTCGGAAAGTAGGGTAAGCGGTGCAATCAATACTAAACTCGCTAACATACAGGTAACGGCGATTAATGCTTTTTTGCGTTTAATAACGGATATAGGGGAGGGAGCAATCTCTGGTACCGACTCCATTAGATCGCCGGGAATAAGCCCAAACGCCATCGCAATTGCTTTGATTGAGTCTGGTGAGCCAGAGCCATTATTTTCAATGCGTTGTACAGTGCGCAAGCTTAACCCTGAAACATCGGCCAGGTGTTGCTGGCTCCAGGCTTTTTCTTTGCGATAGTTTACAATTTTGCTTGCGTTTATTTTCATATCCATCTTTCAGCCCTCTTGGTTATTAAAACAGAAGTCTTATTAATCAGGCTGTTGTTGTCTACGTCACTTTTACGTCAGGTTACGCCATAGCTGCTGTGCAAGCTAGTTTTTGAGAGTTTGAATGCGAGTTTTATTATTGATGTAATTCGATTGGGGCATCCGTATGGCCGCTTTTTTGATCTTTAATACCGTTACTGCTGTTTTATTAGACAGAATTAACTTTAATTATTTCTTTGTTAAAGTATAATTTCGCGCCCAATTTTTGATTAAGTGAGTTTAGGGTTGCATGAACCAACCAGCCAAAATTGATATCGATTATTCTTTTCCTGTGAAGCCCCCTGTATTAACTGCGGTGCAGCAGCAAGAGTACAAGCAACGCATCAAGTCTTTGCTGAAAGAGAAGAATGCGGTGTTGATTGCGCATTATTACACTGATCCTGAAATCCAGGCGTTGGCAGAGGAAAGCGGTGGTTTCATCTCTGACTCACTGGAAATGGCGCGATTTGGTAAAAATGCAGAGCAAGACACACTAATCGTGGCAGGCGTTAAATTCATGGGCGAAACCGCTAAAATATTGAGCCCGGAAAAAACTGTTCTGATGCCAACGTTAGACGCTACCTGCTCATTGGACTTGGGTTGTCCCATTAAAGAATTCGATGAGTTTTGTTCGGCACATCCTGACAGAACCGTTGTGGTTTACGCCAATACTTCTGCTGCTGTTAAAGCACGAGCAGATTGGGTGGTCACCTCCAGTATTGCCCTGGAAGTTGTTGAGCACCTGGACAGCCAAGGTGAAAAAATCCTTTGGGGACCTGATCGTCACCTGGGTAATTATATTGCCAAGCAAACCGGTGCAGATATGCTGATGTGGCAAGGGGAGTGTATCGTTCACGATGAGTTCTCAGCTAAAGCCTTGTTAGATATGAAAAAGGTTTATCCTGATGCGGCGATTTTGGTACACCCTGAATCACCTGCCAGTGTAGTTGAGATGGCGGACGCAGTTGGTTCTACGTCACAACTGATCAAAGCGGCACAAGAATTACCTAATCAGCAGTTGATCGTCGCCACCGACAAAGGCATTTTTTACAAAATGCAGCAACTGGCTCCAGGAAAAACCTTTATCGAAGCGCCCACGGGCGGCAACGGTGCCACCTGCAGAAGCTGTGCACATTGCCCGTGGATGGCGATGAATGGCTTAGGTGCGATCGAGAATGCGTTAACCGATACTTCTGGTCACGAAATTTTTGTGGATGAGGCGTTGCGCGAAAAAGCCTTGATCCCACTAAACAGAATGCTGAATTTTAAAGCCAATATGGCTTAATTGACGAGCAATTACTCAGTTAGGCAATTAATTGCAGATTAGGGCTTGATTCGCCAATACGAAAACCCTAATATACGCGACCTGTTTGAGGGGACACCCCTCCAGAGTAAAAGTTAATAGGTGAGATGGCTGACTAATTTGTCTGGAACAAATTAGACCATGCGAAGCATGGCCCGAAGGGCGGAGGCAGGATGCCGGAGTAACGCGCACGAGTAGTGCGCCGACGTTTAGATTACACTGAAGTTTAAACGTCAAATAGAACAAGTTAATAGGTGAGATGGCTGAGCTGGCTGAAGGCGCACGCCTGGAAAGTGTGTTTAGGTTAACCCCTAACGAGGGTTCGAATCCCTCTCTCACCGCCATATACTAAAAAACCCGCGTAATGCGGGTTTTTTAGTATATGGCGGTGAGAGAGTATGTGGTGAGAAGCCTTCGGTTCGACAAAATCGTCTGGAACGATTTTATGTCCCACATCCCTGTGGTCCACTTGCTTCGCAAGCCAGCCTTCGGCTGTTCTGATTTGTTCCTACAAATCTTGGTGGACATCGCTTGCGATGGTCGCGAAGCGACCGCAGGTTTTTGCTCCTGCAAAATCTGCATTCTTTACATCCCTGTAAATCAAATACAGGGAAGTATTTTACAATCCCTCTCGCTGCCTGCATGTTCCCAATGTAGTTTATTAGTGGTTTTAATTCCGTAATCCCGGGTACGGTAATGAAAACAACTCAAAAGCCTGAATACCCCCAATGCGGGTTTTTTCGTATATGGCGGTGAGAGAGTATGTGGTGAGAACCCTTCGGTTCGACTGGATTGTAGGGAACAATCCAGAACATCGGAGGAACGACGATGGCCTGAAAGGCGAGGGCAGGGATAGCCCGAGTACAAAATCGTCTGGAACAATTTTATGTCCCACACTCCTGTGGTCCACTTGCTGCGCAAGCCAGCCTTCGGCTGTTTTGATTTGTTCTTTACAAAAAAGAGTTTTTTCACAGTTCAACACTACCTTGCAGATAGCTTCTGAAAATCTGCACTTTGTTTAGTTCGAAGTGCTATTCGGGGTTCCCTTTACACGCAGTAAGCTAAGTATTCAGATGAAACAACAATGAGAGGTATCAGGGAAGATACCTCAATCAATGCCAGCACAGGGAAGTGCTGTCATTGATGGTCATTGTTGTGCTGAATGCGACGGTTACGCTTTGCGTGTCAAGGGCTGCGGAGGATTCTCAAGGAGTGCCGCAGGCAGCATTCCTTGAGGCGCTGCCGGCGCCCCGGCAAAATAATATCAAAAGTTGAAGTATTGGCACCTGGCGTGCAAAGCCCCTCATTTATGACAATCACTTACTGAAATAGATGGCTTAGGGCTGAAAACATAAAACTATCACCCGTGAAAAAAACTTCGCTCTTGCACCGATCTGCTGCTATACCTTGTTGAAACAAAACAGCAAGGGAACTCCATGCACAACAACTCACTTCGACATCATTTTAAACCCCGATTTATTTCGGCAATCGCGCTGCTTTTAGCTGCTTTGGCATCTATCCATGCCTCAGCAACCGACACCAGTTATGGCAGTTATGTGATTTTAGGGGAGGGGGCTTCTGGTGATAATATTGCTATCGCACGCACGGTAATCGATACCAATCAAACCTGTCCGACAGTATCACAAGTGGGAGGTGGGTCTGATATCACAATGATTTCCCGAGACAATCCCAATCATTTCAGTGTGTTAGTGTGCGAAGCTTTGATTGAGTTTGATAAAAGCTACCAAATTAACTTTGCTTCCGGCGCTGTGGTATTGCCAATGGCCAAATCCAACCCGGAAAACATTCTGGTATACGGTGATACTGGCTGCAGCCATTGCGCCGCGGGTACTGCGGCTGAACCCTTTAAAACCCTCGCCGATGCCGGCGCTTCAAAAAAAGCTGACTTGGTCTTGCACATGGGCGATTACAACTATCGCGGCACGTCTGGAAAAACCTTCTTCTCCGATTATCAGGACGGCAAGTGGCAGCAATCTGAGGAATATACCTATGATGCTGGCGATGGTGAATCTTTGGGTGAACATTGTGGTCAGGTGCCCGGGCAACCATTCCTGAGTCAGTCGGCCAGCAATTCAAATCGCCCTGATATCTGGGAAAACTGGCAGGACGATTTGTTTTTACCGGCCGATAGCTTGATGGCAAGCGCGCCGTGGATTGTGGCGCGGGGTAATCATGAATTGTGCAGTCGGGCAGGGCCGGGCTATTTTTATTTTTTAGATCACAACACCCGCCTGACGGGCAGTAAACAATTAAGTTGCCCCATCCCTGACGCCGGAAAAGACGCTGAACACAATACGGTGCAAATTCCCAATTACGTAGTGAGTTTTGAGCATCTGGATATCGCGGTAATTGATTCTGCCAATGCTTGTGACAATTCCAGTCAATCTCCATTTACCAAAAAGTACAAAAAAGTATTCAGCGAACTTGAGAATGCCGTTGGCGGAAATCCCGCCTGGTTGATGACCCATCGTCCGATATACGGAGTTGAAGGCCCGGGATCGAATTCGGCACCCTGTACCAGCAAAAATGACTTTAGCTGTATTAATCAGATGATGCAGGCTGCCCTGAATCAAATGAAGTCAAAAAGCTTGCCTTCTGCGGTGGAATTGATTTTTACTGGTCACATGCATCGCTTTGAAAGTGTTAGTTTTCCCGGCAGTAATAGAGCGCCTAATATAGTGGTGGGTTCCAGTGGTGTAAGCTTGTCTTCCGGGGCACCTTATGGCGCCAATACGACAGAGGTTGATGGTGAAAAAGCGTTGGTGCTTAGCACCTCAGACAGCCTGACGCTCAATGGTTCGCAATATCCGTCTTTTGGATACATGTCGGTGTCTGTGGCAGCGGATGGCTCGTGGCAGAGTGAGTTGCTTAATCCTGATATCCCTGAGACGATCGCAACCTGTAACAGCCAACAAAATCTCGGATCGGGTGTCTGCGAACTGGGGAAAGGCATTTCAGTGGAGCCTTAAGCAAAGGCAATCGGTTTTCTGATTTTAGAAATACCTTTAATGGTATTGTGCGCGATTTTTATCGCCTGTCAGGTGACAGGAAAAGCTGAAGAATCGCGCAGTAGCCGACTTAATGGTGCTGGCTAAATAGTTGTTGCTAGTTGAGAATGGCTGGTGACGCTGCATTACCTGCAGTAAGCAAAATTACAGCTCTAATTCAAGTTCCGAGACAATGCTGAAGTATTCGCAGATCTCTAAAGCAAAGTGCTTTTTTGTTAGAGGGGAGGCTTTTTCACTGCAAACCTGGAACCAGCGTTGTAGCAGTGAAAGTTCGAGAGAACGTACGCTTGCGGGCTTACCTTTTTCAATATGCAATACCGTTTCACGGCTTACACCTAACTGCTGAGCAAGATCCTTTTGGTACAAGCCAGCTTCTTTTCTCAGCGTCTTTAAAATACCAGTGTTGAAATTGCTTGCTTCCATGAACCGCTTTCCTGTCTTGTCTTGTGAACGCATCAATATTGAAATGACACTCAGTCATGAGTGTGGACAAAAATATTTTGAATATATGGATATTTATCCACGAGAGTTGAGGTTAATTGAACGATAATTATTCTTATTAGTCAATTACTTAAATGTAACTGAGGTGGTTCTTGGTTCATTTTTGATTCTGGTATTACCAGTGAATAATAATTCATTTTTCGCGTGATTTAAGCGCTGGCCCAAAAAAGCTATCAGCGTATTCAGGTTTGTTTATGAAAGGATTTTCATTGCCCTGGATGGCTTTGATTTTTTCATTGCGCCAGCGTTCTTCGCTGTTGACTGGATAGGTTTTATGCCACTGCATCATGAGTGGCAGTTGCTCATAGTCTGGCATGCGATAGCGCCACATCATGTAAAGCATGGAACGGGCGATTTCGCCTTTAGCGTAATCTCTCGGCTCCACGCCTCTGGGGTAAGTTACAAAGTTACAATCACTCTTTTTTCCCTGAGATTCGTCACCATCAAAAAAGACGTAATGTTTGCGCATGGCCAGAATTTTTTCTTCGACGGGCCATAGGTTGTGAAGATCGGCAGCGGCATCTTTGTAACGTGCGTAATTGCATTGCGCTTCAGAAGAGCACTCCATGGCATTGGCCATCCAGGAGAGTGGGTAGGCATGCGTTACCACCGAATTTTGTTGTCCGGTTTTGTGAATGGCGCAGTATAAGGTGTGATATTTCTCATTATAAAGCTGCTGCCAGAAAACAGTTTCTCTGATATGAACGTATTTGGCCAGGTTGGCAGAGCTAAACACTGGAAAAAGGATGAGAATGAGCAAAAAAAGAGTTCTAAACATAATATACAGTGCTTTAGATAAAAGTTTGCGCTTCTAAGCCGCTAATTGTCGTTAAATCGTAACAGGCCAAGCCTATTTTCGAAAGTGATCTGCACAGCACAGCGGTGTGTTTAGCGCTGGTTGTGGAGTTCATTTGAGCTTTGTTACAAATACGTGAAAGCAAATGTCAAATAAAAAAGGCGTTTGATCGGTTTTTTGACTGTTTTTAATGCACAACACTAGCTATACTGTGCGCCGCAAAATGAAAGTAAAAGTAAGAAAATAAAGGATACATTGTGACTCCTATTACAAAGACCTTCCAATATGGAAAACATACAGTAACACTGGAAACGGGTGTTATTGCTCGTCAGGCCACTGCAGCAGTTATGGCTAGCATGGATGACACGGCAGTTTTAGTAACTGTTGTAGGTAAAAAAGATGCGAAACCTGATCAGGATTTTTTCCCATTAACAGTAAACTATCAGGAAAAAACGTATGCCGCTGGTAAAATCCCTGGTGGCTTTTTCAAGCGTGAGGGAAGACCTTCTGAAAACGAAACCCTTACTGCTCGCTTAATCGACCGTCCTATTCGTCCTCTGTTCCCGGACGGTTTTAAAAACGAAGTACAAGTTATCATTACCGTGGTTTCTGCAAACCCGGAAATCCCTACCGATATCATCTCGTTGATTGGTACATCTGCTGCGTTAGCTATTTCTGGTATCCCATTTAATGGTCCACTAGGTGCTGCTCGTGTTGGTTATCAAGACAATCAATACGTATTGAACACGCTAGCTTCTGAGCAAGAAAACAGTCAACTTGACCTGGTTGTCGCTGGTACGTCGAACGCTGTACTGATGGTAGAATCTGAAGCAGACATTCTGTCTGAAGAAGTGATGCTGGGTGCGGTAATGTACGGTCACCAGGAGATGCAAGCTGTTGTTAATGCGGTAAACGAATTTGCAGCAGAAGTTAATACACCTGCATGGGATTGGCAGCCTCCGGTAGAAAATACCGACCTTAAAGACAAAATCAAAGCAGCTGCTGGTGCAGAAATGGAAGCGGCTTATCAGATATCTGACAAGCTTGAGCGTAAAGCGGCAGTTGATGCGGCAACTGACAAAGCGGCTACAGCCTTGTTAGAAGCTGATGAAGAACTGGAAGAAAAAGAAGTACGTGATTTACTGCACGAACTTGAAAGTGATGTTGTTCGCTCGCGCATCCTTGCAGGTGAGCCGCGTATCGATGGCCGTGATCCGCAAATGATCCGTGCTCTTGACGTATCAACGGGCATCTTACCTAGAACTCACGGTTCTGCCTTGTTCACTCGTGGTGAAACACAGGCTATCGTTGCAGCTACCTTAGGTACTGAGCGCGATGCGCAAATGATTGATGAGTTAAGTGGCGTAACTAACAGCCGCTTTATGTTGCACTATAACTTCCCTCCTTACTGTGTTGGTGAAACAGGTATGGTGGGTTCGCCTAAGCGTCGTGAAATTGGTCACGGTCGTCTTGCTAAGCGTGGTATCCAAGCGGTTATGCCAAGTGCTGAAGACTTCCCGTATGTAGTTCGTGTTGTTTCAGAAATTACTGAGTCTAACGGTTCTTCTTCTATGGCGTCTGTATGTGGTACTTCATTGGCATTGATGGACGCGGGTGTACCGATTAAAGCTTCGGTTGCTGGTATTGCAATGGGGCTGGTAAAAGGTGATGACAACTTCGTGGTTCTGTCTGACATCTTGGGTGATGAAGATCACTTGGGCGACATGGACTTTAAAGTAGCGGGTACGTCTAACGGTATTACTGCATTGCAGATGGATATCAAGATTGAAGGTATCACGCAAGAAATCATGCAGATTGCGCTTAAGCAAGCTAAAGAAGCCAGATTGCACATCTTGGGTGTAATGGACGAGGCTATCGGTGGTCACAGAACCGAAATGTCTGAATTTGCACCACGCATCTATACTCTGAAGATTGACCAGGACAAGATCCGCGACGTTATCGGTAAAGGCGGTGCGACTATTCGCCAGATCACCGAAGAATCTGAGTGTAATATCGAAATCGAAGATGATGGTTCTATCAAGATCTTCGCTACTGAATTAGCTAAGGCTGAAAAAGCCATCGCTCGCATTGAAGCGATTACTGCTGATATCGAAGTAGGTAAAGTATACAACGGTAAAGTAACGCGCATCGTTGACTTTGGTGCCTTTGTTGAGGTGTTGCCTGGTAAAGAAGGTCTGGTACACATTTCACAAATCGCTCACGAAAGAGTGAACAAAGTTGCTGATTACCTGAGTGAAGGTCAGATGGTAGACGTTAAGGTGATGGAGATTGATCGTCAGAACCGCGTACGTCTTAGCATCAAAGAGCTGATTGAAAAGCCACAGGCTGAAGAAGCTAAGCCAGCTGCTGAAGAATCAGACGCTGAGTAAATAAAGCTTACAACCTGACTTGAAATGGGAGCTAACGCTCCCATTTTTGTTTGTATTGTATTAATACACGGATTTTTCCAAATGGATAAAGCAACGCAAGATAAGATCGAATCCAAGGTCTTCAGACAATTACTGCAACATCTGGACAATCATAAAGAAGTTCAGAATATTGATTTAATGATTCTGGCTGATTTTTGTCGAAATTGCCTGTCAAAATGGTATGTTAAAGCCTCAGCAGAAGAGGGCGTAGAGCTGGACTATGAGCAAGCCAGGGAAATTGTTTACGGGATGCCGTATTCCGAATGGAAAGATAAACATCAACTTCCAGCGACACCAGAGCAGATGGCCGCGTTTGAAGCGCGACAAAACAAAAAAGGGTGAGATTCCACAATTAATGAAATGTAAGCTTTCATCTATAAAAGTGAGTGTGCTGTTAGCACTTTCTTTACTCAGTGGCTGTGCCGCCAATAATACCGTGGTGGATAATGGTGAGTCGCGCAAACAAATGGGTAATTTGTTGTTGGCTGAGCCTGCCCCTGCCAGTTACAGAAGCCAGATGGCGCTGGCCAGATTAAATCAGGTACTGGCAGAAGTTGAGCAGATCACCGACGAGCAAAAGGCGGAGTTACTTTATCAGCGCGGTACTTTGTACGACAGTGTGGGTTTGCGAGGTCTTGCGCAATACGATTTTGACAGTGCCCTGAAGTTTAAACCTGACATGGCCGAAGCCCATAATTTTATGGGGATTCACTACACTCAAAACGGCGACTTTCTACAAGCTTATGATGCGTTTGACTCCACCCTGGAGATTCAACCTGATCATGATTTTGCATTGCTCAATCGCGGTATTGCCTTGTATTACGGTGGTCGTCCGGAATTAGCCATTGATGACTTAACTCGTTTCTATGAAAAAGATACTCGCGATCCTTATCGAGCTTTATGGCAATACATCATTGCCAGTGAACTGAACGAGTTGCAAGCACAAGAAAAACTGCGTCAGGCACGGGCCCAGTTAAGCAACGAAAACTGGGCGACGCAAATTGTCGATTTTTATCTGGGAGAGATCAGCGAAAACCAGCTGTTGTCAGTGCTGGTCAATGGCGTGACTTCGCAAGAGCAACTCACTGATAGATTGTGTGAAGCCTATTTTTATTTGGGCAAATATCATTCGGCACATGACAGATTCGGCAAGGCTTCAAATTATTTTAAGCTAACATTGAGTACCAATGTGTACCAATATGTTGAACATCGCTACGCTCGATTGGAATTGAACTTGCTTCGTGACCAAGACGTAAATTGATATGAGATAAACGCGCTATCGCCAGGTTAATAATACTCCTCAAGGCTAAAGCTTATCTGGTTTTAGCCTTTTTAATGTGTTCGCTATTACAGGCGTCTAGTTGTGGCTATGTACCCAGGCTAGAAGCTTGGGCGGAGCAATCCATTGCGCCTGAAATTCATCTGTTTGCTGCTACGGAGCGTGGCTCTGCAGCGGCTGCACAACGTTTACACAAGTTAGCTGAGTCGCAACAACATCTGCACTGGATGCAGATGTTGGCAGATAAAGGCTTTGCCCAAGCCCACTATTATCTTGCCATGCAAACGCAAAGTCCGGCTCAAAAGCGCCGACACCTAATTGCCGCTGCAGAAAAACACCATCTGGAGGCGTTGTTTGAGTTGGGTATCCACGATAATTCCCCCGACTCTAAAGTGTACTTCCTGGAGCAGGCGGCCCAACTTGATTACTTCCCGGCACAGCAAGCCTTGTATCAGTGGTATTGGTTTCATGAGGATTACAAGTCAGCCTTGCCCTGGTTGCGTAAAGTAGCTCAACAAGATGGCAATGCCGCGCTAACATTGGCGTTACACCTGTGGCGAACGGGCAAGCGCGAAATGGCGAAACACAGTTTCAAGCATGCCCAATCACTGGGTAGTGAAGAGGCTACGCAGTATCTGAATTTGATTGCCCGCTATTGGCAGAAGCAAAAAAACAATGCAACACAAGCCCCTCAATGTGCCATGCAACTGCAGTTTGTGGCCACATCCCTTGATAGCATGAAACAGGCAAATGATTTTTATCAGCGCTTTGACGATGATAGGGAGTTGAGCACACTACCAATATGCCTGAATACACCTGTGTGGGTGGAACAGCCGGAATTTCAGTGCCAGCATAGGGCAAGCAACAATTACCGCATCGAATGTCCGTTATTTGTGCTGGATGATATCTTTGAGCCCGATAGCTTTACCCATCTCACCGTGTTTACCAGGCAAGGCAAAGCCAATGTGGTTAATGGCGTTATGTATTTGGATCTGGCAGACAAATACTCGGTTTTTGTGCATGAGTTGGCGCATTTTGTGGGCTTTGTTGACGAATACCCATTGAGTGAGGATTTTGCTCATTATTATTGTGATGGGCAGCGAGAGTTCCCCAACTTGATAGTGGTGCCCGAAGAAAGCACTGCGGAATCGATAAACCTCGAGTATTGGCAAGGCTTTGAGCAAGATATTGCCTTGTCGCGCGCCAATACCTGTAAAAATCACAGTGCCCAAGCCTATAAATTGTCCGGTAGAATGACTTTTATGGAGTTTCATGACACTGGCTACATCCCTCCAATCTATAAATCCGTCTGGCGGGAACGCTTATTATCCAAAGAACACGTCCGGCCTGCAGCGATCAATATCGCCCAGTCTCTGGAAGAAATTGGCAATGTGCCGGCCGCACAAAAGTGGTGGCAGCGTTATAATAACTGGCGTTAAGTTTTTGCCTTGATTGATTGCTCTGTGGCGCTTTCTAACTAATACTGGAAGTAGAGTTTGTTAAAGAGTAGGGCGGATGTTACACAAGCGCGAAATAGACTTTAGATTTCTGGCAGAGCCCACTGATGTAAATTTCGGTGGCAAAGTGCATGGCGGCATGGTGATGAAGTGGCTGGACCAGGCGGGCTACGCCTGTGCTTCGCAATGGAGTGGCAGTTACTGTGTTACTGTATCTGTCGGTGGGATACGCTTCAAAAAGCCAATACTGGTGGGACAGAAAGTGGTACTGAATGCCAAAGTGGTACACACCGGCAAAACCAGTATGCATATTTTTATCACGGTTAATGCAGGCGATCCCAAAGAGCTCAATTTACAGGAAACCTGTACTTGCATTATTTCTTTTGTGGCGGTGGATGATGATGGCGCGCCTGTCGAGGTGGACCATTGGGAGCCGATTACAGAGGAAGATAAACTATTGGAGCAATTTGCCATTCACGCTAAAGAGTTTTCCCAACGACTTCAGGCAGAGCTTTAGTTTGTGAGAGTATCGGAGCCTGCGAGCGCAGACTCCGTTTATTGGGTTATTTAACCTCTTCACCCGCCGCTTGTTTGTCTGCGTGGTAGCTGGAGCGCACCAGCGGGCCACAAGCCGCATGTAAAAAGCCAAGTTCATCTGCTTTGTCTTTTAACGCATTAAACTCATCAGGGTGCACATAGCGTTTAACCGGGTAGTGGTGCTTACTGGGCTGTAAGTATTGGCCCAAGGTGAGCATATCCACATCGTGGGCACGCAAGTCTGCCAGTACCGTTTCGATTTCTTCGATCTCTTCACCCATACCCATCATCAAGCCTGATTTTGTCGCGACGTCTGGGTGTTGTGCTTTGAACTTCTTCAATAGATCTAAAGACCATTGATAGTTAGCCCCGGGGCGACATTCTCGGTACAAACGAGGAATGGTTTCCAGGTTGTGGTTGAATACATCCGGCACGCCGTTTTTAAAGATTTCCAAGGCTCTGTCCATGCGCCCTCTGAAATCCGGTACCAACACTTCAATCTTGGTGCTGGGGCTGTGCTCTCTGATGGCATTAATACAATCTACAAAATGCTGAGCGCCACCGTCGCGCAGATCATCTCTATCTACGGAGGTGATCACCACGTACTTCAATTGCATTTCAGCAATGGTTTTAGCCAGTTTAATAGGCTCTTCTGCGTTAGGTGGTAGAGGTTTACCGTGGGCCACGTCGCAGAATGGGCAACGTCTGGTGCAGATATCGCCCAGTATCATGAAGGTGGCGGTACCGTGATTGAAACACTCTGCCAGATTCGGGCAGCTGGCTTCTTCACACACTGAGTGCAGCTTGTTTGCTCTCAGGGTTTTTTTAATATTTTCAATGCGGTCAGTGGTTCTGGGCAGCTTTATTTTGATCCACTCAGGCTTGCGCAGCATTTCCGCTTTTTCAGTGGGAATAATAGTGATGGGAATGTGTTTTACTTTTTCGTCATCGCGCAGCTTTACGCCTGCTGCTGGTTTTGCATTACTCATTGAAACCTTCTTTATAAGTGAATTCCTGAATACCTGTCAGGGCACAAAATTCTTCTACAATCATTCGTCCGGCACTTTGCAGTTCAGCCACCGCACCCAAACGGGCACTGTCAATCATCTCAAGCCCTTGGTAACCGCACGGATTAATACGTTGAAAAGGCGCTAAATCCATATTGACGTTAAATGCCAGACCGTGAAAAGAGCAGCCTTTTCTGATGCGCAAACCAACGGAACAGACTTTTTGCTCGTTGACATAAACACCTGGCGCATCAGCCTTGGCATAGGCTTCTACGTTGTTTTTCGCCAGGGTATTCACAATACATTGTTCCAGCGCTGTAACCAGCTCTCTGACGCCTGTTTTTAAACGTCTGATGTCCAGCAAAATATACATCATTTGCTGACCCGGACCGTGGTAGGTCACTTGCCCCCCGCGGTCGACTTGAACTACGGGGATATCGCCGGGAGCGAGGATGTGCTCTGCTTTTCCTGCCTGACCTTGGGTAAAAACCGGATTGTGCTCAACCAACCAGATTTCATCTGGCGTGTCTTTGTCTCGTTCGTCGGTAAAAGACTGCATGGCATTCCAAATCGGAATGTAGTCCTGTCTGCCAAGTTCTCGGATAATCATGGAATTAAAGCACAACCTTTACCAATTCGAGGTTACCCAATTCTGTGTAAACCGTTTCCATGTGCTCCTTACTGGTGACTCGAACACTCACTGAAACCGAGTGGTAGTTGCCTTTTGAGCTGGGTTTGATCGTAGGATTATAATCTCCCGGCGCCAGTTTCTGTAAACAGGCGATCACATCCAAAGGCAATTGCTCACCGGCAACACCCATGACTTTAAAGGTCTGGTTGCAAGGAAATTCTAATAGTTCATCGAAACGTGTATCCATGACTTCAACTCTAAAACTTAAAACAATCGGGGGATTATACCTGATACTGGTAGTGGAATGGTATATTGAGAAGCTATATCTCAGAGCGATGTTGCCCCGTTGGGGCAACATAACTGTAAACTTGAGTTGATGGGGGAGAAGTTAAAGAATTAGTCTTCCAAGCCTAGCTTGAGTTTTGCATAGTCCATCATGCGACTAAAGAAGCCACCTTCTGCAACAGACTGTAGCGTCACCAGCGGGTATTCCGCGATGTCTTCACCTTCCAGTTGCAGGTAAAGCGTACCCACAACTTCACCTTTTTCTAAAGGCGCTTCCAGTTTTTCGTTCAGTTCAAAGTTCGCTTGCAGGTTTTTGCGCTGACCACGAGGAATGGTGATGGGCGTATTTACCGTTATTCCCAGATCTACGGTTTCTCTGTCACCCATGTAGATACGATGGGAGACAAAACTCTCGCCGGCGGTGTAGGGAACGACGGTTTCATAAAAGCGGAAGCCGTATTTAAGGAGTTTTTTGTTTTCTACTTTACGCGCTCTTTCACTCTCGGTACCCATTACTACGCTGATTAGGCGCATGTTGTCTTGCGTACCAGAAGTGATCAAGCTGTAGCCAGCATCTGAGGTATAGCCAGTTTTGATACCGTCAACACTCATGCTGCGATCCCACAGCAAGCTATTGCGGTTGTATTGCTTAATGCCGTTGTAGGTGAACTCTTTAACGGAATAATACTTATAGGCATCGGGTACGTCTCTGATAAGTGCAGCTGCAAGTAAAGACATATCGCGAGGCGAAGTATAATGGCTTTCATCGTGTAAGCCGTGAGAGTTAACAAAATTGGTGGTGCTCATGCCTAGTTTGGCGGCATAAGAATTCATCATAGTGGCAAACGCGGACTCACTACCAGCGATATGCTCAGCCATGGCGACACAAGCGTCGTTACCGCTTTGAACAACGATACCGTGGATCAAGTCTTCAACTGACACCTCAGTGCCCACTTCGATGAACATTTTAGAGGAATCAGGGAAGTTCTTAGCCCAGGCATTTTCGGATATGGTGACCATATCGTTTAACTGGATATTACCGGCATTGAGCTCCTGACCAATCACGTACAAGGTCATCATTTTGGTTAAACTGGCCGGATTCAATCTGATATCCGCATTGTGCTCAGAAATAATGTGACCAGTGGTGTAGTCCAGTAAAATATGGCCCTGGGCATTTACCTCTGGTGGTGGAGGCACAATAACAGCTGCAATGGTGTTTGAGATGGCGCTAACCGAGAGCGCAACAGCTGCAATAAAAGAAAAAAGTTTCTTGTTTTTAGTCATTTTCGATCCGACTTATCTGTGTTGAAAACTGAGTCTCTTCCGTGAAGACTATGCAAACCCGCGGTAATATAACAGATACACGGGGTGTAATGAAAAACCAATCGTTAAATTTTGTGTGGTGTTAGCGCTTCATTCATTTTGTATTAATTTAAAGGCTTCCACAAAACCGGAGCTGCGCAGATCCTGTAATAATTTCTCAGGATCGATATCACCGCTCAATGGACCCAGGCGCAAGCGGAAAACTCCGTCTGTTTCAGGCGTATAAGTGGGTACTTGATAAAGTTGCGCAAGGCCTCGCGCCAATTCATTGGCTCTCTGTTCATCGGCTAACGCGGCCACCTGAATGAAGGTGCCTTTGTCGCTACTCTCCGGTTCAGGTTTTACTTCTTCACGACCAATGGTGACCGTACCGTTTTTATCTACGTGGATCACCTCTAACTTAACATGGGCTGTGCCCGTTTTAAGAATATCCAATTTACGAGCTGCTGCCCATGAGAGGTCAATAATCCGATTGTTGTGAAAAGGACCGCGATCATTAACTCTGACAATGGTGGATTTGTTATTGTCAGTGTTGGTGACTCTTACAAAAGAGGGCAGTGGTAAGGTTTTGTGGGCCGCCGTCAGCTCATACATGTTATAGACTTCGCCGTTGGCTGTCAGGTGGCCATGAAACTTTTGGCCATACCAGGACGCTTCGCCTTCGGCTTCGTAACCTTTGCCTTCAGACATGGGGAAGTAATGTTTGCCTAATACGGTGTAGGGGCGACTGTTGGCTTCTTTATACTCCACATATTGTGGCTCAGCTGCATTAAGGTTCACTTCCACCGGAATATGGCGCGGCGCAGAATCGTGTTTTTGGCTATAGCGACCGGAAGACACACAGCCACTAAGCGCAACAATGATTGTCAGAATCCATAGCCGAGTCATGATCTTACCTCTGCATTACCGCTTTGAGTTGCTCACTGAATTGATATACCACCATGGCGTAAAGTGGGCTGTGGTTGTAGCGGGTGATCACGTAAAAATTGTCCAGTACCAGCCAGTATTCTTGGCCTTCTTCTAATTCCAGAGAGAGCAATTTGGCAGGAGTCGAACCAGATAACGATAGCTCTGTATCTTGCAGTACAACACCAGCATCTGACAGTTCTTGCCAGGTGTGCTTAATAGCGAGGTCAGAATCCAGTAAATCCAATGCTGTTTTATCGGTAACCGATGCTCGGTAGGCTACAGGTTGTCCTGCACGCCATTTGTGTAATTTGAAGTAATTAGCCACACTGCCGATGGCATCTACCGGGTTATTCATCAGGTCGCGTTTGCCATCGCCATCAAAGTCGATTGCGTAATGACGATAACTGGAACTGATAAACTGTCCCCAGCCCATAGCACCAGCATAAGAGCCCATAGCGGCCTGGGGATCCCACTGTTCTTCTTGTACCAGTTTCAGATATTGCGCCAGTTCCTTTTTGAAGAATTTGGAACGAGGTGGATAATAAAAACCTAACGAGTACAGCGAGTCTAACACAGAGTATTTACCCGTGTATGAGCCATAGAAGGTTTCTACACCGATGATGGCCACAATAATATGGGCAGGCACACCTAATTCAGCTTCGGCCCGTTCCAGTGTTTCACGGTGTTTTTGCCAGAAGGCGGTACCTCGCTCAAGGCGTTTTTCGGTGAGGAAAATAGGGTGATATTGATGCCAGGGTTTGGCTTCCCATGGTCGGGCAATTGCTTCAAGCACCTGACTATTTTTTTGAGCCCGGTTAACTGTGCTGCGCACGAACTCAGGATCTAACCCGTATTCCTGGACAGTAGAGTTGATAAAAGCTTCCACCTTTGCCTCGGTTTCAGCATCTCTTGACTCAGTATTTTGAGCCATTGCTGAAGTTGGCGTGGATAGACATACACAGCCAAGCAGTGCAATGAGATATTGCCTGCTGATATTTTTTAGCGCACACATGCCAATAGCCTCGTTGTTAGTGGAATTTTGTTTTTGTTTTTATTCCACGTTGCTTTGGTCTGATTATTGTTAAACGAAAATTATCATTATTCTCTGGATAGCAACTTTCGTCGGGTTGCTACAGACATTAGAATGCCAAATCCTGCCATCAATGTCACCATTGATGTGCCACCATAACTCACTAAAGGCAAAGGCACACCTACTACCGGTAAAATACCCGAAACCATGCCCATATTGACAAACACATAAACAAAGAAGGTGAGGGTGATACTGCCTGCGAGTAATTTACTGTAGGCCTCTTGAGCACGAAATGCGATAAGCATGCCTCGCGATACGATAAATAAGTACAAAGCTACCAATAAAAGCACGCCTAAAAAGCCAAATTCTTCACTAAACACAGAAAAGATAAAATCGGTGTGACGTTCTGGTAAAAATTCAAGTTGAGATTGAGTACCTTGCAGCCAGCCTTTTCCTTCCATACCACCCGAGCCGATAGCTATTTTTGATTGGATAATATGATAACCCGAGCCCAATGGGTCCGACTCAGGGTTCATAAAGGTCAGCACGCGCTGTTTTTGATAGTCCTTCATCAGGAAAAACCACAATATCGGTGTAAATGCTGATAGTGCAATAGCAAACATACTAAGCAGTTTCCAGCGTAATCCCGCCAGAAATATGGCAAAAATACCGGAGCTGGCAATAAGTAAGGAAGTCCCTAAATCCGGCTGTTTGGCAATAAGCAATGTGGGGGTTAACACGAGTATCAGAGCGACAAATACATTGAGCGTTCTGGGGGGCAGGTTTTTCCGGCCGATGTACCAGGCAATCATCATGGGTACTGCCAATTTCAATAATTCTGAAGGTTGGAAGCGAAAAAAGCCCAAATCCAGCCAGCGTTGGGCACCTTTACCGGTTACCCCCACTACCAATACCGCGATGAGTAGCAGTATGCCTGTGAGGTAAATGTAAACTGACAATCGTCGAAATACGGTAGGTGATACCTGTGCCAACGCCAGCATAACTGTGGTGGCGACACCCAATCGGATAATCTGGCGCTGCACTAATGCCCAATCTTGTCCACCGGCAGAGTAGATGGTAAATAAGCCGACAATCATCAAGGTCAAAAGGCCCAAAAGCAGGGGCCCATCAATGTGGATCTTGTACAGAAATGATTGATTCCGGGAGTCTAACTTCTCAGAACTCATGGTTTTCCTTAGCCGTATTTTGGGCAATCGTCACATTATCAGTGGCAAAATATTGGTCCATAATCATGCGCGCCACCGGACCGGCTTCGGCGCTGCCACTGCCCGCATTTTCTACCGCCACAGCTACCACTATTTCAGGGTCGTCATAGGGGGCAAATCCAACATACATGGCGTTGTCTCGATGCCTTTCGTCCAGTTTTTCAGCATCATACTTTTCTCCTTGGGCAATGGAAACTAGCTGAGCTGTCCCGGTTTTACCCGCAGAAACATAAGGTGCATCACTAAATGACTTTCGCGCCGTGCCTTTTTCGCGATGGTTAACACCGTACATGGCATCCAACACAATATGCCAGTTGGTGACATCATTGATTTCTATCGGAGCTCGGGTTTTCGGCTCTGCAACAATGGTTTGCCCTTCCTGATAGATGCCTCTATAGATTTGCGGTACGAAGCGCTTGCCATGGTTAACCAATGCGGTTACTGAGCTTGCGAGCTGCACTGGCGTTGCCGTCCACGGGCCCTGACCAATGCCCACGACAATGGTATCTCCCATATACCAGGGCTCATTCATGCGGGCTTTTTTCCAACCTCGAGAAGGTAAGATGGCACTCGACTCTTCATAAAGATCCAGGCCGGAGTATTCACCAAAGCCGAATTGCGCCATATAACCACTGATCTCATCAATTCCCATACGGTAGGCCAGATCATAAAAATAAGTGTCGCAGGATTGTTCAATTGCTGCCGTAACATTGACGTGACCATGACCCCAAGACAGCCAATCTCGCCATTTATGGCTAACGTTTTTTAATTGGAATACGCCTCGGTCGAAAATAGTGCTATTGAGTCGGGTGTAGTTTTTCTCCAGGCCCAGTAGTGCTAAATGCGGCTTTACCGTGGAAGCCGGTGGATACTGCCCTTGGGTAGCCCGGTTGATCAGCGGTTTATCTGCAGAGTTAAGCAGGCCGCGATAATTTTTGGAGCTGATACCATGCACGAACAAATTGGGATCATAAGCCGGGTTACTATATAGCGCCAGTACACCGCCATCTCTTGCATCAATCACCACAACGGCCCCTCTGTTATTTTCGAGGGCTTTTTGAGCTACCTGTTGTAGCTTAACATCGATGTTGAGCGTGATGTCCTTGCCAGGAACTGGTGGAACAAAATTGAGGGTGCGGATAATACGGCCCTGGTTATTCACTTCTACTTCCTGAGAGCCCACTTGCCCGTGTAAAATCCTCTCGTGGTATTTTTCGATGCCGAGTTTGCCAATGTCATAAGTGGCTGCGTAATTGGCCTCTTGCCCGGCTTCCTGAAGTTTCTTTAAGTCTTTTTGGTTGATTTTCGCCACGTAACCCAAAACGTGAGTGAAGGTATCGCCAAAGGGATAGTGGCGGGTCAAGCGCGCCTCAATCGATACGCCGGGAAAACGGTGTTGTTGTGCGGAGAATAAAGCGACGTTTTCTTTTCTTAAGCGATTCAGCAGTGTGACGGGTTTAAAGCGTCTTTGGCGGCGATAATCTTTATAAAAATCTTCTACGTCGGCGTCTGAAATAGAGAGTAATTGCGCTAATTCAGACACCGTTGATTTGAGGTCTTTAACTTCATTTGGAACTAGCTGCAAACTAAAAACGGGCTTATTTTCCGCTAGTAATACGCCATTGCGATCATAAATCAGCCCCCGATTAGGGGCGACCGGCAAAACCTTGATGCGATTGCCGTTGGAGCGAGTTTGATAATCGTCGTAACGGGTCACTTGCAAGTGATATAAATTAAAGAGCAATGCGCCTGCCATCATAGTAATAACTATCATGGCGATTAAGGCTCGACGAGCAAACAGGTTAGCTTCAGCCGAATGATCTCTAATGACTACGCGCTTTGGCGCCATCCTTTACTCTCTGTGATATGGGTGGTTATTGTTCAGTGACCAACCCCGGAAAAGACTCTCTGCAACGATAATGCGCACCAGAGGGTGAGGAAGTGTCAATGGAGATAGTGACCATTTTTGTTCAGCAAGGTTCAAACAATCTTTGGATAATCCTTCCGGGCCACCGATCATAAGGCTAACATTGCGCCCGTCCAGTTGCCACTTTTCCATGTTCTGTGCCAGCTTATGGGTGTCCCACGCAGCGCCAGTTACCTCTAAAGCGATCACTCTGTTGCCCTTGGGAATGACGTTTTGGATAAGCTCGCCTTCTTTTTGCAGAATTCGAGCTATATCAGCATTTTTCGTGCGTTTGCCAGGTGGGATTTCGGTGAATGATACGCGATAGTCAGGTGGCATTCGGCGCAAATACTCCTCTACGCCACGGCTGACCCAGTCTGGCATTTTGTTGCCCACGGCAACGACATTAATGTGCATTTAATTCCAAATTTTTTCTAACTGATAAAAATCTCGGGTTTCGTCTTGCATGACATGAACCACAACGTCACCATAGTCTATCAATACCCATTCGCCAGTATCCTGACCCTGGACATTCAATGGCTTTTCGCCTAGCTGTTTGCTTTGCTGCACAAGGTTTTGCGCGATTGAGACTACGTGTCGTTTGGAATTGCCTGAACAAATTAACATGGTGTCGGTAACACTACTTTTACCGGTAACATCAATATCAATAATGTCTCTGCCTTTTACGTCTTCGATTTGGTGTTTAACGAAGCGTTTAAGTTCTTCGTGCTCCAATTTTTCTCCTGATTTCATTTACTCTACTACTTTAGTATAAAGCAACCGCAATGGGATGGCTTATAAAATAACGTCATTAAAAGTGATTACATATACCCAAACTACCTCAAGCGTAATCCATCTGCAGGTTAGTTAGCGCCATCGGTATAAACAACAAACACAAGTGGCACAGTTCCACATAGGGGCGCTTAATTGCACTACTTTTTACGGCAACATCAAAAGCGGATAATTTGTCTCTGATCTCCATTAGTTGCTGCTGATCAAGGCGTCTGAGCAAATTGAGATAACCAGACTGTTTGTTTTTCCATATTCGGTGCTGGCTGAACACCCTGTCTGTGGGATGGGATAGAGCCATTGCTGATGACAAAGCGTCCAGCACTTGCCATTCTCTCACCAGCGCCCAGCAGATAATCACTGGCTCTATGCCTTCGCTTTCCAGTCGTCCCAATAACTTAATACTGCGCTGGGCATCGCCAGCTAATATAGCATCGGTCAATTGGAATACGTTGTAACGAGATTGCTCTGACACCATGCTGGCAATATCTTGTCTGGATACGTTACCGTCAGGGAAGAGCAGCTTTAGCTTTTCCATTTCCTGCACAGCAGCAATCAAATTACCTTCGAAAAAATCGCAGAAAAAGCCTACTAACTCTGGCGTATTATTGATGCCATTTTCACTGAGTTTACCTGAGATCCATTGCGCCAGTCGGTTGCCTTCTGGAACAAAGCAAGGCACGTAAATACCTTGTTTATCCAAGGCTTTGAACCATTTTGTATTCTGTACGTCTTTACCGATTTTACCGCCATGCACAACTAAAACGATATCGGGGTTGTCTTTAGCGCTGATTTCCAACAGGGTTTTGGCACCTTCGGTACCGGGTTTACCGGTGGGAATTTCCAGTTCTATGAGTTGTCGTTCAGCAAACAGACTCATGCTTTGATAGGCATCAATCAGATGTTGCCATTCGAATTGATTGTCGGCCACCAGGCTGTGCCGTTCAGTAAAACCCTGCTTCTGAGCGGTATCGCGAACCTTCTGTAAGGCTTCCAGTTTTTGCTGAGGTTCTTCACCGAACAGTAAAATTTGATTCGGTAAGCGTTTGTTGAGCTGGGCGCTTAGCTGATTAGGGTAAACTTGCATCAGTTTTGATATTGGGTTTTGCTGAGCTGCCGAATAATGCGATCCGCTGCCTGACGGCGCATTTCTGACAAGATCAGGTTCAGCTCTCTGGACTTCGCTAGCACCTCATCAGGATCATCTTGATATTCTCGAGTAAGCTCAAATGAATAATCTTGAATATCGCCGTTTGGCATTTGCAATTGGTACTGGCAATAATACAGCAGCTCATACTCCGCCACCTGTCCTGTGGGGAAAAGCGATAGCAATTTGCGCTCTAGCCTTTCCGGCATGATAAACAGGGTAGGTACCGAAAATTCGTGATGCTGTTTTGGATTGCTGCGATTGATAATATCGGCGGAATAAATATCCAGGCGTTTGATCAAAGTTTCCGTAAGCGGCGTTTTTTGACTGGCGTTGAGTACCCGCACTTTTTGAAAGCGCGAGTCTAGTTGGAAATCGTTGCGCAGCTTGAAGCCACAGCCGCTGGTAAGCAGGGCTGCGACAACAAGCAATAGCCAATATAGGCGATAGGGGCTGCGGCCAGTCACTAGTTGGCCACAATATTGAGTAGTTTGCCCGGTACGTAAATCACCTTGCGAATGGTTTTACCTTCCGTAAAGTTTTTCACGTTTTCGTGTTCTGTACCGATCTTTTCTACTGCTTCTTTACTGGCATCAGCTGCCACGGTGATCTTAGCTCTAACCTTACCGTTCACCTGCACAACAATAAGTTTTTCGTCTTCTACCATAGCGGCATTGTCTGCCACCGGCCAACCAGATGATTCGATATCAGAATCATGGCCGAGAATTTTCCAAAGCTCATGACAGATATGCGGTGTGATAGGGTTTAGCATTTGCGTCATAGCCGTTGCCACTTCTCGCGCAACAGCGCGATCTTGAGCACTTTCCTGAGGCGCCTTTTGAGCGCCATTGAGTAGTTCCATAATGGCCGCAATGGCCGTGTTAAAGGTCTGGCGACGGTTAATATCGTCAGAGACTTTGGCAATGGTTTTGTGCAAGTCGCGACGCAATGCTTTCTGGTTGGCATTTAATGCTTCAGGGTTGACTGCCTCAACTTCGCCTTGTGCAACGTTTTCGGTGACATAGCGCCAGAAACGCTTCAGGAAGCGGTGCGCCCCTTCAACTGCCGAATCTACCCATTCCAGAGTTTGCTCTGGTGGCGCAGCAAACATAGTAAACAAACGGATAGTATCGGCACCATAAAGTTCGATAACCGATTGTGGATCAACACCGTTGTTTTTCGATTTCGACATCTTAGTCATGCCACAGTGTTCAACAGGCTGACCGTCAGATTTCAAAATGGCTGAGATTACACGACCTTTTTCGTCGCGCTGCACTTCAACGTCGGCAGGGTTAAACCAGATATCGCCGCCTTTTTCGTCTTTGCGACGGAAGGAGTCGGCTAACACCATGCCCTGACAAAGCAGGCGGGTGAAGGGCTCATCAGAATTAACTAAACCTTCATCGCGCAACAATTTGTGGAAGAAACGGGCGTACAACAAATGCAGGATTGCGTGTTCAATACCACCAATGTATTGATCTACCGGCAACCAGTGGTTGGCCTCTTCTGGGTTGAGCATTTGCTCATTGGAAGGGGAGCTGTACTTGGCGTAGTACCAGCTTGATTCCATGAAGGTATCAAAGGTATCGGTTTCACGTTCTGCTGGTTGGCCGTTGTATTCGGTTTTACGCCATTGAGGGTCGGCTTTAATTGGCGATGTTACGCCGTCCATCGTCACATCTTCAGGCAATTCTACCGGCAGTTGCTCTGGTGGTACGGGTGCTGAGGAGCCATCTTCCAGATTGATCATAGGGATCGGCGTACCCCAATAGCGTTGGCGTGAAACACCCCAATCGCGCAAGCGGAAATTAACCTTGATATTACCTTTTTGCTCAGCAATGAGCTTGTCAGCGATGGCTTTAAACGCCGCTTCGCTCGTCAGGCCATCGAATTCGCCGGAATTAATCAGCAGGCCTTTTTCTGTGTAGGCGGCTTTGCTTAAATCACATTCGCTGTCACCAGTGGCTGCGATAACCTGCTTTATTTCCAAATCGTATTTAGTCGCGAATTCCCAATCTCGTTGATCGTGTCCCGGAACCGCCATTACTGCGCCTGAGCCGTAATCCATCAAGACAAAGTTTGCTACCCACACTGGCACTTGTTCGCCGGTTAGTGGGTGGATGGCCATCAGACCAGTAGCACAGCCTTTTTTGTCCATGGTGGCCAAGTCCGCTTCGGCGACTTTGGTATTTTTGCACTCTTCGATAAACGCCGCCAATTCAGCGTTGTTCTTTGCGGCTTCAAGCGCCAGCGGATGCTGTGCAGCTAAAGCAACATAAGTCACGCCCATCAGAGTATCCGGGCGAGTAGTGTAGATATCAAAGGAATCATCGCTATCCGCCACCTGGAAAGTCATTTCCACACCTTCTGAGCGACCAATCCAGTTGCGCTGCATGGCTTTAACTTGCTCTGGCCAGCCTTCCAGCTTGTCCAGATCATCTAACAGCTCTTGCGCGTAGTCGGTAATTTTAATAAACCACTGCGGGATCTCTTTTTGTTCCACCAGGGCACCTGAGCGCCATCCACGACCATCAATAACCTGCTCGTTGGCCAGGACAGTTTGGTCAACCGGATCCCAGTTCACGGTTGAATTTTTGCGGTACACCAGACCTTTTTCGTACAGGCGGGTAAAGAACCACTGTTCCCACTGATAATAGTCTTTTTTACAGGTGGCCAGTTCGCGGTCCCAATCGTAGCCAAATCCCAATGACAGCAATTGCTGTTTCATGTATTCGATATTGGCGTAAGTCCACTTAGCGGGGGCGGTTTTATTCTGGATAGCGGCATTTTCCGCTGGTAAACCAAAGGCATCCCAACCTATAGGTTGCAGCACGTTTTTACCCTGCATTCTTTGATAGCGACTAATTACATCGCCGATACTGTAGTTACGCACATGACCCATATGTAGACGACCACTGGGATAGGGGAACATGGAGAGACAATAAAACTTGTCTTTATTGTCATCTTCAGTGGCTTTAAAAGTCTGGTTTTCTTGCCAATATTTTTGAACGTTGGATTCTAATTCTTGTGGGCTGTATTCTGCGGTCATTCAGGATTCCGTTTAAACTACTTTATTCGCTGTCTCGGCATTCATTTTCCGAGAGATAAAATTGCGCTAAGAATACCTCAGAGCGCTATTGCGGAACAACCGTTAATTGGTGCCTCAAGCCTTAAAAATAACAATTCGTGTGTATATTGGTGATTTGCACTGCAAAGGGCGAAGAAAACCTTATTTTTTCAGGAATTCCCCCAGT
This sequence comes from Planctobacterium sp. AWM4_229, assembly GCF_056160305.1. Lineage (NCBI taxonomy): Bacteria > Pseudomonadati > Pseudomonadota > Gammaproteobacteria > Alteromonadales > Alteromonadaceae > Planctobacterium > Planctobacterium sp. AWM4_229. The sequence continues at coordinate 61,855 of NZ_JBSWWX010000013.1, forward strand.
CCACCCAATTGTTGTGCCTGCACCTTGTCAACAATTGGGGCCAGGGTGTCATAACCACCGGGATTAATGCCCGCTACCGTGTATTTCAGGTTAATTTGGGTTTTACCTTCTTCGGTTACGGAAAAACTCCAATCTAACGCACCTTGCATGCCCATACCCTGCAAAGGTCCCAAGCCACCTGTCATGCGCAAGAGATTGTACTGGTCTACAAAACTGATACGCATGTGTTCCGCTGAGTTATTACCTGCGACTTCACAAAAACAACCGCCCGCTTGCTCATCAATGCTGAGGTTTTCTGCTTTGCCCCACCAGGTGTGATCTGCTGGCCACCATTTGTCGGGATGGTCGATAAGGGCTCGCCAGGCTTCCTGCTGCGAAGCATCCGTAGTAATGCTGTTTTCAATAATAAAGCCGTGCTCTGCAACGCTTAATACCTCTGCTTGCGCTGTTAAACAGCAAGAAACGGACAACAATAGAGAAGTGATTGTGTTTTTAATTTGCATAATTTAGTCCGGAAATTCGAGTGAAAATTGGGCAAAGAATTGCCTTTAGCGAATCATGGTTTGACAGCGACAAATAATCAAGTTTCACTAGACATGAAAATAAGCAAAATGCCGATATGCTAAGGAAATTATGAAGCCAATTGCGCCGCTGGAACCAGAACATCTGTCCGCCAATATTCACAAGCGTTTGATCAATCACGCACTCAAAGACGATGCGGTGCTACACAGTACCTTTATTGGTCAGGAGAGAGCCAGAGAAGCTCTGGAATTTGGTCTTGGCATCGATGCCAGTGGTTACAATCTTTATGTGATGGGCGAGCATGCGACCGGGCGCTATACCTTGGTGCATGAATACGTTGAAAAATTTGTAAGCAAAACTGACACACCATTTGACTGGTGTTACATCAATAACTTCGATGATGAGCGAGAACCCATCGCATTGCGCTTAACGCCGGGTGAGGGCAAGCAGCTTGTCAAAGAAATCAATAGCCTGATTGATGAGCTGTTGGATACCTTTCCAGCGGTATACGATAACCCAGGTTATCAGCGCAAAAAAGCGGCAGTGGCCCGTGATTATGATCAGCGTTACGACAAAGTTATTGATGAGATAGAAATCTACGCCCAAAAGAAGAGTGTTGCCTTGTATGAGGAAGACGGCACCATCAGTTTTTCCCCCATCATTGACGGCAAACCCATCGAAGATGAAGACTTTGCCAAATTATCCGATGAAAAACGTCAGTACTTTTATGACTTGATTGATGACCTGGAAGAAATTCTCAATGAAAAGCTCATTGAGTTGCCACAATGGAAGCGTGAATCTTCCGAGCGATTGCGTAAACTCAAAAAAGAGACAGCGGAGCAAGCGATAAAACCGCTATTGAAGCAGCTGGAGCACAAATACAGTGCCGAATTGGGGATCCTTAAATTCCTGCGGCAAATGAAGCCAGATTTGGTGAAAATCGTGGTGGAGGTGTTGGCTCCTGACAGCAAAGAAGACAAGCACGACGAATACGACAAACGCACAATTTTAGAAGAGCAATATCTGCCGAATATAATCACCACTCATGAGCCCGACAGTGGTGCCCCGGTGGTGTATGAGCCTAACCCGACGTATCAGAATATTTTCGGCCGCATTGAATACAGCAACGTGCAAGGGTCGTTGTTTACTAATTTCCGCATGATACGACCGGGTGCGTTACACAAAGCTAATGGTGGTTATTTACTGTTAGATGCCGATAAAATGATTCAGCAGCCCTTTGTCTGGGAGTCATTGAAGCTGGCACTAAAGTTTGGCGAAGTGAAGCTGGATATTTCGCAACACGATTATGGCATGGTTAACTCCATCACCCTCAACCCACAGCAAATACCGTTGAACGTGAAAGTGATTTTGCTGGGTACTCGCGACTTGTATTACATGCTGCAGGAATACGATGATGAATTTGAGGAATTGTTCCGTGTTTTGGTGGATTTTGATTCAGAAATTGAGCTGAATAAGACCAACTTGTTTGACTTTGTCGGGCGGGTGCGCAATCAGGTTAAACGCCTGGAACTTACCAGTATCTCTAACCCTGCCATGCACAAGTTAGTGGAATACAGCTTGCGCACGGCAGAGCATCAGGAACGTCTCTCGGCGCGCTTTGCCGATGTGATTGAGTTATTGCAAGAAGCCGCCTTTTTCTGTCGCCAAAAAGGTGAACTGGAAATAGATGTTTCCCATATTAATGAGGCGCTGGATGCGAAAAAACGCCGCAGTGGTCGCATTAGCCAGGCATTACTGGACGATATCAAAGAAGGTCAGGTACTTATCGACACCCAAGGAGAGGCCGTGGGTAAGGTCAATGGCCTGACGGTACTGGAAATCGGCGATAGTGTCTTCGGCACCCCTGCGCGTATCACCTCTACGGTGTATGCCGGATCTAATGGTGTCGTGGATATCGAAAGGGAAGTGGAGCTGGGTCAGTCCATTCACTCCAAAGGTGTTATGTTGCTAACTGGCTATCTTGGTCATAAATATGCGCAAGATTTTCCGCTCACCTTGTCAGCCAATATTGCCATTGAACAATCCTATGGTCATGTAGATGGCGACAGTGCATCGCTGGCAGAACTTATTGCTTTGTTGTCTGCGCTTACGGGAATTCCGGTAAGACAAGAACTGGCGATAACCGGCTCCATTAACCAGTATGGTGAAGTGCAATCTATCGGCGGCGTCAACGAAAAGATTGAAGGCTTTTTTAAACTTTGTCAGCACCGTGGCTTTACCGGAAACCAAGGTGTGGTTGTGCCCAAATCTAACCAGATTAACCTGGTGCTAGACAGCAAAGTGGTTGAAGCCGTTAAAAAAGGCGTATTCAACATCTACTGTGTCGCCACTGTGGATGAAGCCGTTACCCTGTTAACCGGGACTGATGCCGGTAAACTTTCCGCCAAAGGTAAGTTCCCTAAAGGCACTGTCAACTTTAAAGCTCTGCAAAGACTAAAGCGTATTTCCGATTGCATTAACGGGGCAGAGGACGACTAACAAGACTGAGTGGAAGTCATCGTCCTGCGCTTTTGGGATGGTCGTATATTGGCACCCGTTTGACGAACAGTTTTAACGCTTGCCAGTAAATGCCAAACAGGGTTTTAAGAGTGATATGGGGAAACTGTAGCAGGGATTTACCCATAGCTTTGTTGCTTAACTCCGTGCGTTTTAAGCCAATCGCGGCAGTAAAGTGTTTGTCGGTTTTTAAACAGTCCAGTTGCAGGAATAGTTTGTGGCCGGGCGGTTTGATATTCCATCGGTATTGCATTTCGAGGGGATTGTAAGGTGATACATGAAAGGCTTTGTCGCTATCTTTTTGCTCTTTCAGGTCCACCAGGTAACAGTGGCGCTCATTCCAGGGTGTATTACTCACCTCTGCCAATAGATGGCTGAATTCTCCCGCGTCATTTTGCAGATAATAAAAATTCACCGGGCTGAAATACATACCGAGAATGCGCAGTGGTGACAGCAAAAACACCTTGCCCGATAGAGGAGTGCCCGCTTTTTCCGACATGGTTTGCAATACCTCTTGTTTCAGGTTTTGCTGATTGTTGGTTAAGAAATCACTGCGGCGAAACTGTACCCAGTTAAACTTTTCAGCACTGAACAAACTGAGCTTTTGGTCCAGCAGTGCCACCTCATCCAGGTCCAGCCAAAACATCATAATGTTGTATTTGAATTTGTGATTTTTAGGCACAAAGCGCTGATGCCAGGTTTCACCGATATACAGGGCACTTGAATAGGTGGCTGAGGTTACTGTTTGGGTCATAACTAGAGCGACTCGCCGAACCGTTCACATACATCCAACGCACTGCGCAATCCGTCTTCGTGGAAGCCGTTGTACCAATAGGCACCGCAGAAATGCAATCCATCAACGCCACATATTTGGTTGCGCTTTTGCTGCGCGGCAATCGTTTGCTCGCTGAATTGCGGGTGGGCGTAGTTAAAGGTGCGCAAGATCTTGTTGGGGTTAATTTTGCTGGTGGCATTCAGTGTAACGCAAAACGTGGTGTCGGACTCTATGCGCTGCAGAATGTTCATATCGTAGGTCAGGGTTGCAGGGGCCAATTGTTCTTCGCTGCCTCCCTCTAGCATGTAGTTCCAGCTAGCCCAGGCCAATGGACGTTTGGGCAGAATTTCCGTATCCGTGTGCAGTACTACCTCATTATTAGCATAGGGGATTGCACCTAATATATTCCTTTGCTCAGCTGTGGGGTGTTGTAACATTGCCAGCGCCTGGTCGCTGTGGCAGGCAAAGATCACCTCGTCATAGATGCCATCAAGGGCGCTGTTCAGTGATGTTATTTGGTAGCCATTGGCGACCTTGGCTACAGATTGCACGCCGCTGTTGAGGTGGATTTTGTCAGAAAAGTTTCGGGTCAGGGGCTTAATATAACTGCGGGAACCACCAATAAGTGTGTACCACTGCGGTCGGTCGGTAATGTTGAGCAGCCCGTGATTCATAAAAAATTGCAAAAAGAAGCGCAATGGAAATTTTTTAACACTCTCAAGGCTTGAAGACCAGATGGCGGCGCACATGGGTAAGATATAGTTTTGCGCAAAATCATCACTGAGGTTGTGTTTTTCAATCAAGTCACCTAGCGTGGCTTCGTCTGCGAAAGTCGCTTTGCTGTGCTCTGCTTTGCATATTTTATTGAATTTGAGGATGTCTCTGACGATCCGAATAAATTTAGGCCTTAGTATGTTTCTTCGCTGGGCGAACAGCGTGTTAATGGTATTGCCGTTATACTCAAGGTTTTGCGCGGTATTTTTAACACTAAAACTCATTTCCGTGGGTTGGCTAGCTACGCCTAAGTGCTTCATGAGCTTGATGAAGTTGGGATAGGTCCAGTCATTAAATACAATAAATCCGGTATCGATGGCATAGCGGCGGTCGCCAAAATCAACATCCACTGTGGCAGTATGGCCACCGATATAGTCATTCGCCTCGAATAGGGTAATGTCGTTATTTTTGTTCAGTAGATATCCGCAGGTTAATCCGGAAATGCCGGTACCGATGATTGCAATTTTTTTGCTCACTATGAATCCTGATAGTTTTTAATTTTATTTTTAACAAATCGCACTAATGTGCTTAAAACGGGAATATGTTCATAAAACATTGCGCCCATGTCGTAAAAGTCGGTTTGCTGAATAATCTTATCGTTTTTGATTATCAACTCACTGGTGCCATCTAGTTTGATCACCTTGCCACCAGACAGTTTGGGGTGGCGTAAGGCCATCTCCCAACGGGCAATAGCATAGCTGTCCTGTACAACCACATGTTTAATATCAAATTCACAGGAAGTGGTGGTTTCCAGTAAATGCCTGAAATAGGCCTCCACAACTGACAAGCCTTCGTGCTGGCCCACCGGATCAACAAACACAATGTCTCTATGGTAGATTTCCCGTAGCAGATGGAGGTTATCTATATGCAGTGTTTTGTAGAACTGAGCAAAGGTGTCTAATACTGACATGTGGTTTCCTTAGGTTTCGCGATTTATACAACTCAATGAGTTTTTCAGATCAAAGTTAATCCATATCTGCGCAGTATGAGTACATTATATAACCCCTGGATTTTCTGGAGATTACAAATTTGTCAGTAACGTTTCAAACTCCGTTATTTCCGCTGTCCGCACATCTGCTGCCGGGCGGGAAAATGTCGCTTAGAATTTTTGAGCCTCGCTATGTGCGCATGGTGAAAGAATCATTAAAAGCTCAACAGGGGTTTGGGATTTGTATGCTTAATTCCAAAGGCGATAAAGAGTTGAATCAACACATTTATCCCGTCGGAACTTATGCCAAAGTTATTGACTTTGATATGCTGGACGATGGCCTACTTGGGATTACGGTTGAAGGGGAGTTTCTGTTCAGCATCGACAGCATTGAGACTGAACGCGATGAGCTGCGAGTGGGTAGCGTGCAGAGAATAGACGCCTGGCACGCCGATACATTCCCCGACGTCGAAGCCACAGCGCTACAGGAAAGACTGGTACAAATTATTGCTAGCTATCCGGAATTGCATGCGCTGTATAGTGAGCCACCAGTTTCTGATATGTCGTGGGTAGTATATCGCTGGCTGGAGCTGTTACCTATTAAGGCGGCAGATAAACAGCAACTGCTTGAACAAGAAGATCCCAAAGTGGTGGTGGATTTCCTCTCTTCGCTCATTGAGTGAATTTCAGCGATAGTTGATCTTTTTATCGAAAGCGTACGTAAATTTGTCTAAGCTCAGTAAAAGGTGAAAGGTATGCTGGTTGGAATGACGGTGACAGAAGAGCAGAGTCGAGTTCGGGAACCCAAGGAATGCGCTGACGAAATGTCAGAATATCTCCGTAAGATCGCTGAACAACGGTGTCGAGTTTCGTTCTCGAGATTGTTCAGCTTTTTTGCGCCCAGAGTTAAATCCTACGCCTTACGCCAGATAGGTAACGATGCGCTAGCTATGGAGTTGGTGCAAGATACAATGGCAAATGTTTGGCAAAAGGCTCATTTGTTCAATTACGAAAAGGGGTCTCCCTCTACCTGGATTTTCACCATAGCGAGAAATATTCGCTTCGACATGCTGCGTAAGCAACAAAATCGCAAAGAAGATATCTGCTCTGAAGATTTATGGCCTGTGTTATTTGAGCAAACTGCTGATCCCAATGAAGCCGATTTGGAAGAGCAAACTACGTTGAATCAAGTAGGCGAATTTTTGGACAAGCTGCCCGTCAAGCAGCAAGTGGTTATAGAGGCGATTTATGTAAAAGGTAAATCGCAGCAAGAAGTGGCCGATGAGTTAGACATTCCTTTGGGAACCGTCAAATCAAGAACCCGTTTGGCCTTGCAAAGATTAAGAGAGTTGTTAAAGGAAAATGATTAAATACCATCCTGAACACGAACAACTGGTTAAATTTGTATCTGGTGAAGCCGACCCGGCTTGGTCACTGGTAATTTCTGCTCATGTAGATATGTGTCCATTTTGCCAAAAAGAAGTCGAATCTATCAGTGAAGAGTTATCCCACGAACATCTAAACAATGATGCCAACGTGACAATGGATAGTAGCTTGAACCTGATGATGAACGACATCATGGATTTGAGCACCACACCGGAAGAAAAAGAAACATCACAAACAAGCTATCTTGAGTTGGAAGGTCGCAGGTTTGAATTACCCAGAGCTTTGCGCCGCTTTGCCAGTAAAACTGATTCCTGGTCGAGACTGGTGGGCAAGTTATGGCAAGCACCTGTAGATCTGGGTGAAATGGGTAAAGGCCATTTTATTTTTATGGAGCCGGGCGGCAGCGTACCTGAGCATACGCACAGAGGCAATGAGTTAACCTTGGTGATCAATGGCGAATTCCAGGACGGTCAGCGTTGTTATGACACCGGCGATTTTATTCAAATGGATAGCAGCAATACTCATACACCTGTAGCCACCCACGAAGACGGCTGTTTGGTATTTAGCTACGTGGATGAGCCGTTGCACTTTACCTCAGGATTGGCGCGCCTACTCAATCCCTTTAGTCATTTATTCTTCAAATAAGTAAGCCGCTTTTTGTTGTAGGCGGCTGGCTTTTTTACAAAACCGTTCTGGTTTTAATTTCCATTTTTAATACGAAAATCCTGCTCGTTGATTTAGACAACTACGAGACTTTTAAATTTGTGATCTGATGTACTTTTTTCTTAGGGGAGCTCCCCTAAAACCCCCTTTTTGCCCAGCGCGCGAGACAACATAAGTCGCAATTGAAGAACCTCAAAGACCGACAATGATGGCGCGTCCCTGCGCCAGCATTGCCTGAGACAACATCCCTGTTGTCCCTCTTTCAGGTTTTATCTTCACTTTCGACTTATCTCGCGCATGGGCAAGATGCGTATGGACTTCGAACTCGACATCAGAGAACCTGACACAGTTGTTCGAGGTGGGGTATGAAAGAAACAATAGATGAAAGTTGTTGTTATTTAGAACACAGAAGAATTATTCTAAATGACTGATCTTTAAGAAAGCGGCTCGTTAATAATCATCAAATAAATGCTCCATTTGCTGAGATTGAGAAACACGTATAGTCTACCCGTACTTTCAAAGGTTGTTTATTTATGTCAAAAAAGATTTTGTTTGTTTCCCCTCATTTCCCTATTTGGAGAGGGGAGATTCAAAGCACATTAAAAGACAATAGTGCACATCAGTTAAGCCTTGGTGATATCTTTCGTAAAGAAATTAAATCTTTGTCTAAAATCGGGCTTTCAATTAAAAAAAGAGATGGATTCTGGATATATAATTTCTGCCGAGAAAATTCTTGAACTTCTTAAATTAAAATTTTTTAACTTGGATCAATCCATGTTGCTAACAGACTTTCCAAGAACGATACAACAGACGGAACTCCTGATTGATTTGGTAAAGTCAGATGAATTGAAAGCTCCTATATTGTATTTTGTGGAGGGGACCAAACAATCAGCGTTTGATAAGCTTAGTAACTCTTTTCGATGCATAAACTTCGAGCACCCGATAGTTCAAGCAAGCGAGAAAAAACCAAATTGCACTGTCTGCGGTTCCCCACTTACACCATATGTAGATCTTGATGATGCCGGTGTTTTTAAAAATATCGATGACTTGCTTAACTCTTACTACAGTCCCAATGGAATTCTAAATATGTGCAATAGGTTAATCGAGCAGCTTGATCTTAATAATACGAAACTAGATTAGTTTTAATCCAGCTAAATAACTTTCTATTGTCTATTCTAAGTAAGTACAAAACTGGCCCTTTCGCGAGATAAGCTGAGAGGGCAGGAAAAACCGGAAGATTGGCAACAGGGATGTTTGTAGGTTCGGTTTCAACCGGACACCGATGGTTGAATCTCACAGCGTTGTCGAGCTAAAGCGCGACCTACAGGCTTATGTTGTCTCGCGTCCGGGCCAAAAGTGGGTTGAAGGGGAGCTCCCCTTCGAAGAAGTAACATCGAAGAACTGGTATCAAAAGTTTCCACTCATCTTCAAATCTTCATCAATCAACCACTTGTATTGGGTGACACTTACCTTTTTCAATTAACGTAAAAATAAGGAATACCGGAGTTACGGCAAACAACAGACACAAAAAAACGCGCCGGAGCGCGTTTCTTAATAAAGCTTTATAACTAACCCAGTAAGTCGCTGCTGGGGTAGTTAATGCGCAAGGTTTCCAAGGCGTTGTTTTTGAGTTCATCCAATCCCAATGAATCGTAACACTCCACCATAATTTCCAGCGCTTCTTGCACGTGTACCGTATCTGAGAAATACTCCAATATGTATTGGCCACGATTGGCGGCGGCTATGTAAGCCTCGCGCTTGATGTAGTAGCGGGCAATAGCGATTTCGTAGCGGGCCAATCGGTCTTTGATGAACACCATGCGTTTTTTGGCGTCGGCTGCGTATTTGCTTTCCGGGAATTTGCCAATCAGGTTTTCAAAATCTTTGAAAGCTTCTTTAGCTTTAGTGGTGTCACGGTCGGCCCGGTCCATATCAAAGAAGTCTTGGAAAAAGTTCTTGTCGAACTCCATGTTTACCAAGCCGCGCATGTAATAAGCGTAATCCACATCAGAGTGGTTTGGATTGAGTCGGGTAAATCTGTCGATGGTAGCAAGTGCCTCATCGTATTTACCGGATTTATAATAGGAGTAAATCAAGTCTAATTGCACTTGATTGGAATAGGGGCCAAACGGATATCTTGAATCCAGCGTACTCAGAATTGTAGCTGCATTACTGTAATTGCCTATCTTCATCGCATTTTTAGCGTCTTCGTACAGGCTCTCAGCACCTTTGTTCGCTAACACCAGGTCCTCATCATCAGGTGAGGATGAACAAGCACTTATCAAGGCTGCCAAAGTGAAAGAAAGCAAAATGCGGGTGGTTTTTGTTCGTATCATAGAAATTCTAATCTTCTTATGTTCATCTATACATCTTTCGATGCGCAATACTATCTGATTCCAGAGCTGATAAGAACAATTAACTGCTATAAAAGTTCCGAATTCTGTTACCATATCTGTAATTAATTGAACCAAAGCTGAAGAACTACAGCGTTTTCAGCCTCTATGAATTTATTAGGATTTCCTTTGCAAGTTGTTTCAATGAGTGCAGAACTGGAGCTTGAACATGCCGGTATGCGTTTAGATCAATGTCTGGCTGAATGTTTTGACGATTTCTCTCGTTCCCGCTTAAAAAACTGGATATTGGAAGGCAATGTCAAAGTTGACGGCGAAGTAGTCACCACGCCACGGCACAAAATGAAAGGCATTGAGGTGCTGGAACTGGAAGCCCAGGTGGAAGACGAAGTGGGCTATCAACCGGAAGATATCGCCATAGATATTGTCTACGAAGACGACGATATCATTATCGTTAACAAACCCGTAGGTCTGGTGGTGCATCCCGGCGCGGGTAATCAGTCAGGAACTTTACTTAACGCTTTGCTCTTTCACTATCCCGATAGCGCTGTAGTACCGCGCGCAGGCATCGTTCATCGACTAGACAAAGACACCACGGGCTTGATGGTGGTGGCAAAAAATATTGCGGCCCATACCCAGTTAGTTACGCAACTCCAGGCCAGAGAAATCAGCCGCGAATACGAAGCTATCTGTATTGGTAGTATGGTAGGCGGTGGCACCGTGGATAAACCCATTGGTCGTCACAGTACTAAACGCACTGCGATGGCGGTTAAAGAAACGGGAAAAGAGGCAACCACTCACTACCGGGTAATTGAGCGTTTCCGTGAACATACTCACTTGCGTTTGAAACTGGAAACCGGACGAACTCACCAAATCCGGGTTCACATGGACTACATCAAACACAGCCTGGTGGGCGATCAGCTTTATGGCCAAGGGCTAAAATTGCCCAAAGCCGCAACCGAAGAACTGGTCACTCATTTGCGCAGTTTTCGTCGACAGGCGCTGCACGCGGTGCAATTGGGTTTATTCCACCCATTGACTGGCGAATGGATGAGTTGGCAGGCACCGTTGCCAGAGGATCTTAAAGCATTATTAGTGGCTCTTCGTGAAGATACCGAAGCCCATGATGAGTTTGCATAAAAGCAATCGAAGATACCTGTGGCAGCGCATTATATTACACCGGACTGGACAGCTCCTTCGCATGTTAAAGCGATATCCACAATGCGCAGTGGTGGCACCAGTTCTGGCGTATATGATTCGTTAAACCTCGGCCTACACGTGGGTGATGAAGAGCAGCAAGTTGTTGCCAACAGATCCAGTCTCCCTGGACCAAATAAACGACTTTGGTTACAGCAAATCCATAGTAACCGGGTAGTGGATTTCAGTGACGACTCCACCGTAGGCGACACTGCGAGTATTACCGCAGATGGCAGTTTTACCTTTCTTAAAAATCGCGCCTGTGTAGTAATGACTGCTGATTGTTTGCCGGTGCTTTTAACTAATAAACAAGGCTCTTTTGTTGCTGCACTGCATTGTGGTTGGCGCGGATTAGCTGGCGATATTATTCAGCAGTGTTTGTTGCTACTCCGGTCCCATATCCAATCAAATGAAGAGGTAATCGCCTGGTTAGGCCCTGCCATTGGGCCGGATGCTTTTGAAGTGGGCAATGATGTACTAGCAGCATTCCCTGAGCAAAGTTCAGCGTTTAAAGCGCAACTCAATGATAAATATCTGGCGGATATTTTCGCCATTGCTACCATGAAGCTCAATGCATTGGGTGTTACACAAGTGTTCTCATCTAACTTGTGCACCTGGTCCGACAGGCAGCGCTTTTTTAGCTATCGACGTGATGGTCAAACCGGGCGCATGGCGAGTTTGATCTGGATCGAATAAACCTATTTTCAACGTTGTTATTCATTTTACTTAAATCTATTCTTGAATCTGCCCTTGGCAAACCCATCTAGTTTTGTAGTTAGTATTATTTGGAAGTAAGCATGAGATTAGATCGCTTAACCAGCAAATTTCAAATTGCCATCTCGGATGCCCAGTCTTTGGCACTAGGTCGTGACCATCAATATATCGAGCCTGTGCACATTATGATGGCATTGATGAATCAGGAAGGCAGTACCGTAAAATTGTTGATGGAAGCCGCAGGTGTAAACGTGAATAGTTTACGCTCGGTATTGGCCGAGGCATTAGATAAATTGCCAAGAGTCTCCGGTATTGGCGGCGACGTTCAGCTGTCTAAGGAAGCTGTAGTTACCCTGAATCTTTGCGACAAAGTGGCACAAAAACGTAAAGATGATTACATCACTTCAGAAATTTTTGTACTGGCTGCCACCAAGGAGCCAGGCAAGCTGGGCGAGTTGCTACGAAAGTTGGGAGCAACCGAGCAGAACATTGAAGCTGCCATAGAGAAATTGCGCGGCGGTCAGAAAGTGACTGATCCCAACGCGGAAGATGTGCGTCAGGCGCTGGAAAAATACACGACAGATCTCACCTTGCGTGCAGAGCAGGGTAAACTGGATCCGGTGATTGGTCGCGATGAGGAAATTCGCAGAACCATTCAGGTGTTGCAGCGTCGTACTAAAAACAACCCGGTACTTATCGGTGAACCAGGTGTTGGTAAAACCGCCATTGTGGAAGGGTTGGCGCAACGCATCATTAATGGCGAAGTGCCCGAAGGTTTGAAACACAAGCGGGTACTCTCGCTGGATATGGGCGCGCTGGTGGCGGGTGCCAAATACCGCGGTGAGTTCGAAGAACGTTTAAAAGCGGTGTTATCTGAGCTGGCCAAAGAAGAGGGCAGTGTCATCCTGTTTATTGATGAACTGCATACTATGGTGGGCGCGGGCAAAGGTGGCGAAGGTGCCATGGATGCTGGCAACATGTTAAAACCCGCGTTGGCCCGTGGTGAACTGCACTGTGTGGGTGCCACCACACTGGATGAATATCGCAAATATATTGAAAAAGACGCCGCCTTAGAACGTCGTTTCCAGAAAGTTTTGGTGGAAGAGCCCAGCGTCGAAGACACTATCGCTATTTTGCGTGGTTTAAAAGAACGCTATGAATTGCACCATTCGGTGGACATTACCGATCCGGCTATCGTTGCCGCGGCGGCCTTATCTCATCGTTACATTAGCGACCGACAATTACCCGATAAAGCCATTGATTTGATTGATGAAGCGGCGTCGCGTATTCGTTTGCAAATCGATTCCAAACCTGAAGATATGGACCGCTTAGAGCGTAAGATCATCCAGTACAAACTGGAAGAGCAGGCGCTGTCCAAAGAAACCGATGAAGCCAGCTTTAAGCGTTTGGCGGCCATGGAGCTGGAACGCGAAAAATTAGAGAATAGTTTGGCTGAACTGGAGAAGGTCTGGTCGGCTGAGAAAGTTGCCATGCAGGGGGCGCAGCACATCAAGCAAGAACTTGAGCAAGCGAAACTGGATTTAGAGATTGCACGTCGTGCACAGGATCTCAATCGCATGTCTGAGTTGCAATATGGGCGTATTCCCGAGCTGGAACAAAAACTAGATTTTGCCAATCTGTCTGAAAAACAGCAGCACGCTACATTACTACGCAACAAAGTCACCGATATTGAAATTGCTGATGTGCTCTCCCGCTGGACAGGCATTCCGGTGAATAAGATGCTGGAAGGCGAAAAAGACAAGTTGCTGCACATGGAAGAACAGCTTCATTCCAGAGTAATTGGTCAGCAGCAGGCTGTAGGTGTGGTATCCAATGCCATTCGCCGCTCCAGAGCCGGGTTGTCGGATCCAAACAGACCCATAGGTTCATTCTTGTTCCTGGGCCCAACGGGGGTGGGGAAAACCGAGTTGTGCAAGGCCCTTGCAGAATTTATGTTCGATACTGATAGCGCTATGGTGCGTATTGATATGTCGGAGTTTATGGAAAAACATTCAGTAGCACGACTGGTTGGTGCGCCTCCGGGCTATGTGGGATACGACGAAGGCGGTTACTTAACCGAGGCAGTCAGAAGAAAGCCTTATTCAGTGATCTTGTTGGATGAAGTGGAAAAAGCCCATCCAGATGTATTCAATATTTTGCTACAGCTATTGGATGATGGACGACTTACCGATGGTAAAGGTCGCACGGTAGACTTTAAAAATACGGTGGTGATCATGACCAGTAACCTGGGCTCTGATCTTATTCAGGAGCAACACCTGGAAAAAGATTACGAGCAAATGAAAACTACCGTGATGGAAGTGGTGGGTGAGCATTTCAGACCGGAGTTTATCAACCGTATTGATGATACTGTGGTATTCCATCCGCTGGGACAATCTCACATTAAATCTATTGCTTCGATTCAGTTGCAGCATTTGCGTCAGCGTCTGGAAGAGCAAGAGATGAGTTTAGACGTCACGGATGCTGCGTTAAGCAAGATTTCCGAAGCGGGCTTTGACGCGGTATTTGGTGCTCGACCACTGAAACGCGCTATTCAGCAAGAGATCGAAAATCCACTGGCACAGCGATTATTGTCCGGAGACTTTAAAAAGGACGATAAGATTAAGGTGGATGTTGAAAATAACCAGCTAAGTTTCACTAAAGCTTAAGGTAACCACCCGATAAAACAGTAGAAAAGCACCTTGATTGGTGCTTTTTTATTTCTACTGATTGATAACCGTTATTTTATGCTGAAGGTACGTGATTTACCTGAGTAACTGCGTAGTTTTCGGTCCCAGCCGCTTTTCCAGTAACCTTTGTGTTTAATGCGGTAGCTACCAGAGGGAGTGTTTTCCGCCGGTATCCAGATGGCGTCAACATAAGAGCAAGCGAGGCAATCCGCCGAAGTATCCCGGCGCCAGACAAACTTGGTATCCAGGTCATCATCCTTCAACCAGGTTTGCCAGTTACCATTCACTTTTCTTTGTACTTCCACAAAGCTATCGATTTTAGTGAAGTTGTTTCTTGGGTGACCAGAGCGAAAGGTTACTTTAACTTGTGAGCCTGTCTCATAACTGCTTTTGGCGTCTTTGGTGACTTTACCAAAAGATTCCCAAAGTCGTTTATCGTCATAGACAACGCCAATGGTTTTGATTATCTGGTCTTTACTTAAATCAGGTGGTGTTGGCCCCGAACTGACACCCCACCCATTTTTAATGGCTAAAGCCAACTCGTTGTAAACTTGTAAGTATGCCGGCAAGGTATTTGGCCCATATACAGTGTGCCCACCTTCATAGTGCTGCATCTGGTATTCTTCTGGCGTAGTGATATAACCGTGATAGGCATTCGCCAGGCCGGCAATCACGGCAGTATCAATTCCCTTAGACGCAAGAGTTTGAAGAACTTGGTTTTGTAGTCTGCGACCCGCCATTGTGGTCATCTCACCAGCACTGGCTACGATGGCCAGGTTGCCAATGGTAACTAGTTGGAAAGGAATATGCGCGGTATACAGTTCTGCCCCTAATACCTTTCGCTTCACAAAAGTGGGTTTGGGATATTGGCAAGGATCGTCTGCACTTTGATTGAATAACGTCGCGTCAGAAAAACCATTCATAAGTGCGAAGATAGGGTAGCCTGCGATGGCATTGGCAAACAGGTTACTGTTTTTATTCCATGAAGAGCCTTCATTGTCGACGGTCATGCCTTCAAATACGCCGGGAATATCGCTGGGACCATCCCAGCTGGAACCCGCAGTCATGGACCAGCCCACAACACCTTCGCATATTTCGGTGTCACCATTGCCAGTAAAAGTATTGCTAACTTCATAGCCCGGAAGATAGACGTACTGGTGTCGATACTCCAGACTACCTGTTAGCCGACTCAATCCAGATTGATAAAGTTGTTTTGCCGCTTCAAATTGTTTGCCACCGGAAAGTTCCATACTGGCTTGTTCATTGGCACCGCAACCATTTCCCGGACCGCAAATATTGGGCGAACTGTCACCCAGGTTACTGTTGGCAAAGGCTGCAACAAAGTCGGGGTTATGGGAGGTTTTCCAGTTTTCAAAATACTGACTGGCAGCCCCTTTATTGTCGCCACTTATCTGACGCTGGGAAGTACCATAAGAAACGTTGTGCACAGCAAACCAATTGATCACACCAAGCTCTGTTCCGCTGTCTTTGACCAGCTTCAATTGCACCATGTTTTTGTTAGTATTGGAACTGTATTGATGACTGTCGTTGTTTTGGTTATAGGGCTGTGGGTTGCGATTGATGTTGATACCATCAAATTCATCCTGACTAACGTATATATCACCTTGACCGGCGCTGGATACGGCATTAACAATAGAATTATAAATGCCATTTGTGATGGCATTGTAATTGTCGGAATCATACCCCAAGGCACTCATATTCAGCATGACATAATGATCATAGCCACCGGGGCCAACATGGGTGTGGGTAGCTGTTAACATGACATTGGCATCGCTAAACTGATTCCCGTATTGCGCTTTTAGTTTGTTGATAACCCCTTGTTTAACCCCTTGTGTAATACTTTGTAAGTCGGCGGAGACGAAAACAAACTTTTGACCAGTACCGGGTTCTTCGATGTAAAACGCTCTTGACCAGAGCCTGGAGTGGATACCCTTTGTCGTCTGACCGGTATCTCCATAGCCCACCATACCAAGATCTGCTGCCGGGCCTGTAACGTCTGACTTGCCACTGCCAATGATCCAGTCTCCGGCATGGACTGTGGGGTTAACTAAGAGTATCTGTAAAATGCCTAAAAGCCATAGCTTTGCTTTTGTTATTTTCATGTTTGCTCCTGAATTATATTTTTATTTATTCTGAACTTTTCTATGCAAAACCAGAGTGGCGAAAGCGTAGAAAAGGTTCTTTTATTTACCGTGGTGCAAACGGGATGGCTATAGTAAAAATGACCTAATCAAATGAGAGGGAGCTTTTGAAACAGCCGAGCCAGTTCTGAGCGGCTGGTTATTTCTAGTTTGCGATAAATACGATACAGATGATTGGAGATGGTGGAGGGGGCTATGCCCAGTTCTCTGGCAACCTCTTTAAAGGTTAACCCCTGGATGATCCAGTTAACAATTTGTTGTTCCCGGGCTGATAATTGGTCCAGAGGATGGACTTTTCTCACCGTGATTTGTAGCAATTCACCTAATGGTGTAATGCTGATCTTAATCCCGTTGAGGTCTTCGTTTAACTCATAATTTTGCGCTAGCGGGAAAACATTATTAAAAACAACCGGAGTTTGTGATAACAACTCAACAAATCGAGGTTGTACATGCCAATAACATCCATGTTTGTCGCAAATCGCCATCGCAGCATCGTCAGTTCGCGCTTCTATATGCAGGAAAAAGTTGTGGGAAGCTGCGCTGACAAGGTGGTAAATGAGTCGTGATATGGTTGTTTTTTCTTTTTCCAGGAAGTCTCTATTCCGGTCAAATCTGTACAGGCTAATCAGGCTGTGCAGTTTGCTGTGTTGTTCTATATGGCCGGTGGCGAGGATCCGTTGAATGCCATAGGGTTCAAATAACTGTTTGTACAATGAAGAGTTATAGAATTTTGGGTCATCGATAACTTCACTCATCGAAATTGGGTTATCGAGGTTGTTTAGAATGGCTCCCCGGATAGGGTTTAAATCTAGTGTTGCTATGAGTTTTTTACCATAGTCGGCATCAAGCCCCAGGTGCTCAAGGTAATGAAATTGCAGCGTGTTAAGATTTCCCGTTCCCCATATAGCCGCATCCACATTCAGTAATTCGGTTAATTGTAATAGTGCCCAATTGCGAAAATCCCCCGGCGCTATGTTTGAAGCCTCACAATAAAGTGTTTGAATAAACATCTCTGTTTCGTGATTTGAAACGGGTTTTGTGATGGCCATAAAACTCTCAGAAAATTATTTCAGACCTCAAGACTGTATTAAATAAAAGCAAGTATTAAAAGCAAACCTGCCAATTCCTGGCTATATCGCTCTGTGTAATAGAGTGTTTTAATTTTTCAGTTCAAGTCGAGAATATTCCTCAAAAAATTTAGCAAAATATGCTATTTTCAACCCTCATCGATGGAGGAATGAATGACAGAAACTAAAAAGAAAGGCATTTACTTGTTACCCAACCTGTTAACGACCGCAGGGATTTTTTCAGGGTTTTATGCCGTTGTGGCTTCTATGAATGGCCAGTTTACCTCTGCCGCAGTAGCGATTTTCATCGCAATGATCTTCGATGGCCTTGATGGCCGCGTCGCCAGGATGACCAACACCCAAAGTGCCTTTGGTGCCGAGTATGACTCAATGGCGGATATGGTGTCTTTTGGTATGGCTCCGGCGTTAATCGCCTATAACTGGGCTTTGTCAGGCCTCAACAAATTGGGTTGGTTAGCTGCATTTATTTATGTGGCGGGTGCCGCACTGCGTCTGGCGAGATTTAACACTACTGTAGAAACTGCCGACAAGCGTTTTTTCCAGGGATTGCCAAGCCCGTCAGCAGCCGCGTTGGTAGCGGGAATGGTGTGGGTTGGTGAAGAATATCAGGTAAAAGAGATATTCAATCTGGCTTTCGTCGAGGTTTTTGTGTGTTTAGTTACTGCAGCCGCCGGCATATTGATGGTGAGTAACTTTAAATACAACTCTTTTAAAGAAGTAAACTGGCACGGCAAGGTACCTTTCGTTGCTATTCTTCTGGTGTGTGTGATCTTTATTATTGTGGCAACAGAACCATCGTTAGTGTTGTTCCTTGTTTTCGCACTATATACTGTGGCAGGTCCCATCAATACCTTTAGAACAGTAGAAAAAGTAAAGCTGGAGCACGTGCTTGGTGACGCTGAGGAAGGCGATGCCGATTTTAATGAAGCCAACGATAAAGAAAAGTCTACTACCAGTAACGAAGAGAACAATAATAAACAGAGTTAATGTTCGCTTTATATAAATAAACGATAAAAGCCGTCTTAAAGACGGCTTTTTTGTTGTTTAAATAAGCTAAATTCCCGTAAGTCATTGTTATTATTGAACTGTTTTAGAGTTAAGGTGCTTTATTAAAATAAAACATTAATTTCTAAATTAGGGCTTGCATCCTGTAAATATCTGCTTATAATGCGCGCCTCATTGAGTTGAACGGCTCAAATCAAAGTTCTCAGAACTTAGATTTGAAAAGAAGTTAAATTTTTTTAGAAAAAAAGATTGACACTTAAACTCAAGCGCGTAGAATGCGCCTCCGCTTCGGGAGATAAACGAAGCAGCCGGAAACGGCGAAGTACCATAGGTACATCGTTCTTTAACAATTAGCAATAAGACAATCTGTGTGGGCATCGATTGATTTTGATGTCGACCCAAAAAATTTATATTTTCGATTTTAATTG
>NZ_JBSWWX010000014.1:0-56155 GCF_056160305.1 Planctobacterium sp. AWM4_229
TGGACGAAGGTCTGCGCTTCGCAATCCGTGAAGGTGGAAGAACTGTTGGTGCGGGCGTAGTTTCCAAGATCCTTGATTAATTTCGAAGATTGCACTTAAAGTAAGAAGGCGCTCTGTGAGCGCCTTTTTTGATTGTGCGCCCGCCAAAACAGTTCTGGAGCCTTCATGGAGTGACAAATTTGTCAGGAACAAATTTGAACGCGCTTTAGCGCGGCCCCGAAGGGGCGGAGGGCAGGGACAGCCCGGAGTAACGTGGTCGTACAGGTCGAAAACTGCACCTGCGTTTTCGACACTTCCGCCATTCATGGCGGTCGTAGGCGCCGGCGTAGTTTCAAAAATTCTTGACTAATAATTTTTGAACGAAGCATACAAAAAAGCCGCTTTTAGCGGTTTTTTTTTGTCTGGCGCCAGCTGTACGACCACAGGTGGGTGAGACGCGCCCGGAAATTGTGATAAAAATGTCTGGAACATTTTTAAACATCCGAAGGATGGCCCGAAGGGCGAAGGACAGGAGTCCGGAGTAATACCTGGAGCAATTTCAGCGTCGAACGCGAGGCAAGTGGACGCCGAGCTGGAAGCCCTTACCATGGATGGTTTAAACCTGTGAGTGTGCCAGACAGATGCTTTTGATTACTTCAAGGACGAGTTCACCGTACTGCAAAAATAGCTCTAAGGTTAACACCACACGTTAAAGAAGGTCGCGCAAGCGGCCTTTTTTGTATCTGTGGGTTGAGCGCCATGGATGGCGTGAATGTCTTTTTTGCAGGGAGCAAAAAAAGACCAGTTCGACAAAATTAGTTAAAGGTAGCCACTGTTTTCCAGATGAGGAGCTCGTTATTCGGGGCGGCGTCGATTTTTGTTCCCGACAAAATCGACATTCATTACGTCCCTGTAATTTGAGCAGGGACAGCCCGGAGTAACGTGGTCGTACAGGTCGAAAACTGCTCCTGCGTTTTCGACGCTTCCGCCATTAATGGCGGTCGTAGGTGCTGGTGTTGGCCGAAAATTGCTCCTGTGTTTTCGGCATTTCCGCCTTCCATGGCGGTCATATCTAAAATCTTGGACTAATATCTAAGGTTAACACCACACATTAAATAAGGTCGCGCAAGCTGCCTTTTTTGTATCTGTAGGTTCTGCTTTAGCTGGACAAAGACTTTGAATTCTTTCTGTTTTCGTACTCTTTGACTAGGTCTGGCTTCGCTATCTTCATGATTTGCTCGGGGACAAATAAATAATTCGGTAAATGATCTGATTCATTAACTACAATACTTTTTTGCAACTTAAAAACTTCTCTGTCGTATAACTTATCCTCAATAGTGAAGGAATTTAAGAAAGCCGGATTTCTATTTTTTTCTATAATTACCCTCGAAAATTTTACAAAGTTGTACAATAGTTCATCAATTGCAAAAAGGCTCAGTTGCCCATAAGAGTCAGCATTGACACAGTTTTCGTAATAAACCGTATATAGATAAATGAATGCTCTGCAGACATCGTTATTACTATTGAACGTAGGCTTTTCCAATAAAAGCCTATCAATAAATGTCATCATAAATTCAATTTTTTGAATTCTAAGCTTTTCCGCTCCTTGCAGTGATCTTCGGATATTTTGAACGCGTCTATTTGGGGTGTCGGTTTTTAAGAACTTTTCAAAAAATGTATCAACTAAACTGCAAAAATATAAACTTGAATTTGAGGAAATACTGATAGAAATCGCTAGTTCATTAGGAATTGTCAAAAGAAAATGAGGATCACTTTCTATATAGGGGAGTTTGACAAGATAATCGGCGGTTAGATACTCTTGAATCGATTTATGACAAAATTCGTATGAGGTTGAATCCACTTGCAAAAACAATCCATTGTGAGATTCAATTTCGTTTAGAACGACTTTTGAATCACTAATATCTAAATCGAAGTCTGTGCAAATCTCTTCATATGCATTAATTATCAACTCCCTGTCAAAATAACTAGTGTTTGATGCTTTTGCTAATTCATAAGCTAACCTAGACAGAAAGTCCTGTTTTCTGTCCTGCTCAAAACTCAAGAATTTAGATTTTCTTGAAACTCTCCTTTGTTCGTCCCATTCTTCAACAAGTAATTGAACGATTTTCTTATAAACGGTTTTGGGTTTATCAGGAATTTTGCCTACCCTTTCGTATATAGCGCAAAGATGCGCTATTGTTAATGGTCTGACCGCTGTGTCATAAAACGGCGTAGATTTAATTGCACTAAGAAAGTTTTCAGCGTTCTTTGTAAGCCATTTTTTTGCGAATTGCTCTATTTGGCGATCACTTAATGGGCTAATTTCTAGTACGTCAACTTTATCAAGTGCATAGGGGAAGTCAGCTGTACGTGAAGTTAAGACTACTTTAGTTTTAATTAATGACTTTGTAAGTGTTTCAAACTGATCCAGAAAAGCTTCTTTCTTCACATTCGACAGCTCATCAAACCCATCAAAAATGACCAGTGGCATTAATTCTTCCAATGCTGTGAATACGCTAACCCTAGTCGAGTAGTTTTTTGTGTTTTCTTTATTTTCACTTCTAACATTCAATTCGTTATTGGATGAAGTTTGTATATTTAAAATCGTGGCAAGTTCACTAAAAATGTCGAAGTTACTGATAGAGTTGAACCCTCTTAACCTCAGTACAATGGGGAATTGAAGATTTTGAGCATACTTTTCCTCATTTAAAAGCTTTGACGCAACTAATTTGAGTGACGTAGTTTTACCAGCTCCGGGTTGGCCCAGAATAATGATGTGATTAGTCAGATTGTTGAATACATTTTTGAGTGACTTTTTTTTCAAATTTTCATATTTTTCAATCTTTTGGCGGGAAGGCATTACACTTAAATCAAGGTTTACATAAACAGATCTAGTTTTCTTCTTTTTTCCTAAGTCTAGGAAGTTAATTTCTTCAGACCATTTGGCAACATATGTTAGGTGATCGGAAAGGGAGGCGTGCATGTCAACTTCTTTTGTTTCTAATGCAATTCCTTTACTTATTAAAACATCGGTAATCTTGTTAAATGTTCTTGCCAGTGCTGTTTTTAAAAGGATTTCAGCTATCATCATTAGCTACCGGTAGTTATAGGGGCATTTTTAAATGTCCTGGCATTGTGAAAAATAATCAACTGCTAAGTTAACTCTTTGTAGGACCCTTGTTTTACCCGACGCCGATGAACCAGTCAAAGCTCTGAAATTTTTGTTAGTTTTGAGACCAATTATCTTTTTCTCTAGCTCACTCAATTCAAGTTTTTCAATAAAATTGAAATTTTTCGAGATTCCAACAGTTACTGCGTCAAACATACTTGTAGAGAAATTGTTTCCTTCCAGTTTAAATACTTCGGGGCCTAGTGGTTTAATCAATCTGAGCGTTGATGATAACATATCTGCTACATCGGATTTAAATGCAGAACCGACGGCCTCTCTCATATAATTTGTCATGTGCTCCCCGATTGAACCGTTCACAAATGTATGAGGCGAATCGAAAATTGACATGAATCTTAATACTAGTTCTTGAAGGTAAAGAGTATCTTTTTGCTTTTGTGAAGGTGAAACTAAAAATTCTAGTACCGGATCTAATGAATAGATTTCTAGTTTTTCATTAAAGTCTTCACTTACGCCCCTGTAAATGCAATTTCGTATTTCTTGGTCTGTTAGAGAGGAACCACCAGTATTTAGTCTGTTGAATAACTCATATCTCATGTCATAATCACTGTTCCACCGTATTATTTCAATTCGACACGTAGCTCTTTTTATATTTAACAAATACTTGTTTGGTAGTGTACTAGAACTAAACCCTTTAAGATTTTTTACTAAATCTGTTTCATCAAAAGACCAAAAGTTTTTGTTACGAAGGTCATGTTTTATCTTTAATATCCCGAAAAATGATAAAAGTGAGGATACACGTTGAAGTCCGTCAACTAACTCCCATTTCCCCTGCTCGTTTTCAGCAACAAAAATAGGTGGAATAGGAATGCCCAATAAGATTGACTCTACAAAGCGACTCATTTGAAAGTCTGACCACCTGAATAATCTCTGAAAAGCAGGGCGAATAACAATTTCATCTCGCTCGTACATAGATAATATTTCGCCAAATGACATGTCCAGTCTATCAGTAGATAAACTGTTTCTTCTAAAGCGTACTTCCTTGTCTAAGTCCTTATTTAATTCTGAACAATCTAGATTTAATTCAAAGTTATGATTGTTTCTAATGTTTGACGGGTTACTCAAAACTCTTTGTTCCTACATTTTTCCTAGAGTATGTATATCAAGATTAATCGTGTTCACTTAATGATAAGGAAAAAAATTCCTTTTTTTAAAGTCTCTAATTTTAATAACTCACATGCTAATAAGGTGAACTAAATCTACCTTGCCACACTTCCTTGTAAGTGAAAAGAAAAACATATTCAAAATGGGGTATGAATTCAGGTAGATTGAGGCTTCTAAACTTGTGACTGCTACAATGGGAAAAATAGTTACAAGGCTGTGCTGTCTTGTCGTTAAGTTTTCGAAGGGAAATAGTTCGAATGTCGGGGAGGCTAAATGGCCAATGATGGTAGAGATCTGACTAATAAACTTTTGGGCCAACCATTATTTATACCTTTGAACAGTGATACAAATTCAGTATAACAAATCATCTACGATGAATCCAAATCAAAAAACATTGCAGGTATATAAAGTTACCGCTCTTGTTGAGAAAAGGTAATATAAATGGTCTGATAGCGCAAACAGATCACCAGTTAAATTGGTAATAGTTGTCACATCCGATACCCCATCTCTAAATTTCCGCACTGTCTTTCATTGTCTCTTAGCCAGCAAATCCACAGTCGTTCTGCTTCTGACGACAGCATCAGGCGGAAGCCGTCAAAGGTATTTTGATTAATATCTACGGTTTCGTAGGATTGAATAACATCGTTGATTTGTAATAGCTCGGTAGCTTTGGCTGTTACGCTGGTGACTCTGGCACCTTGTGCGTCCGGGGTGATGGTTAAGCCGCTGCGATCTGGCAGGTTTTTAACATGATGGCGGTTGTTTTCCTGGTAGTACAAAGTACCTCTCTTAGCATCAATAATGAGGTTAAACCGAGAGAGTACGGCGTTGCCAACTTTGCCGATGGGGTGATCGTTTGAAATCTGCTTGTCTGGCACTTCACTGAGCGGCGTGTTGATCAGCGGCCAGATAATGGCATGGTCGCCGAGGTAAGTTCTGTCCAGAGGATAAACCTCAAATTCCTGATACCCATCCACATCAAAGTCGGGCGTGATGTAGGAATACAGCGGTGTCAGTTTCTCTCCCAATTGGGACTTGCTCAACAGGAAGTCTTGATTAAAGCCGGTATCTAAAGCGAACTCAAGGTATTGCGATTGTTTACCCAGTGTCAGGGGCATTTCGATAACTAATTGCTGCTGCACTGTTTTTAAAGGCATAGTTGACCAATGTTCATTTGCTGAGTTGATGCCCTTATCAAACAGGCGAGGAGGGTGCAGGGTGATGCGCTGTGTATCGTAGTTAATTTCCAGGATTTTGTGTATAAACAAATCCTGCCCTACGATGCCAGCAATATAACTGAGATGGTTCTTATGTGGGTGCTTACTATCGCTTTTATGCAAAGGGATTGATAGGTTGCCAATTGCAACGGAATCCATCTCTGCTTCTGTGGCTTGACTGTGTTCGCTTGTGAGCAAGCGAGTGTGTTGCGCTCTGGTATCTAATACAAATTCCATGGATTTGCCGTTAACCGTTACCGGCAGAAGAATATGGTTGTTGAGCAGTCGAAATGGGATGTGAATGGACTTTTGCTTACTTAAAAGCGCACAGCCATTCAATAGCAACAGTAGCAGGGGAATTGTAAAAATCGCTCTCATTCAGCTTTCGCTCTCACTCAGATGTTGTTTTTATTGTTATCGGTAAGAACGGGCTACTGTAGCAAAAGGGGTTAAGTGAGGTGAAAATATTTTCTGTTGGAGTTAATAAAGCGTCGTAAAAAAGGAGCCTGAGTATTTGAAAGAATTTTTTGCACACAATTTCAAACACCCTGACCCCTTAAAAACAGCCTTAATAAACTAGTTCATCGCCTTATCCAAAATCGCCATTATCTTTTCTGCGACGACTTTGCTGGATTGATAGTTGGTGCCAGTTACGATGCGTCCATCTACTTCAACATGGGCTTCGTGCCGTCCTCCGTATAAAAACTCTCCGCCGCGCTGTTCAATGGTTTGTTCTATAGAGAATGGAAACTCCTGATAATAGGCTGCGCTGACTTTTTCATATTCATCCGGGTAACCGCTAACGCGTTTGCCTTTAACCAGGTAGCTGCCATCATCCAGTTTTAAATTGACGATACCCGCAGTGCCATGACACACCGAAGAAACAATGCCCTGTTGTCTTTGGTAAATGGCCATCGAGATATCTTGCAGGGTTTGATTCTCTGCCACCTCGTACATGGCGTTACCTCCGCCTACATAGTGTACGGCAGCATAGTTTTCTGGATTAATGTCTTGTGGGGCTTTGGTATTGGCCAGGGCAAACATAAAATCTTGATCGTAGATATATTTTCTGTGCAGTGGGTTGGAGGTGTTGATGTAAGAAAGGGGGATTGAACCGCCTTGAGTACTCACAAAGTCAACATTGTAACCGCCTTGTTCAAATGTGTGGTAAGCATTTACTAACTCGGAAAAGCTCACGCCCGTAGCAAGGTCAGAGTCCCCGTGAAATTGGGCACTGGAAACAATAAACAAAATGCGTTTGCCGTTGCGTTTTTCTTCAGTACGGGTGGCAGCTTTATTGATGATTTGCCAACGGCCTTCTAATTTTTTCAGCAAAAACATATCAATGAGACGCAGGTTGCGTTTTGGATACAAGATTTCTGCTTTGGCTGTGGCGATATTGCCTACGATGTCAATGGCCAATATTTCACCGATACGACCATTGTACTGCCCCTCTATCTGCCCTTCAAACCAACTAATATACTCAGCAGCAGGTACTATCCAATTGGGATCGTCTTTTTTTTCCAGGTTTAAAACCGCTGTGTCACTAAACGCTTGTTTGATCACGTCTGGCTGATTATAGGATGTGCCCTGAAAATACAGGTTCAGGGTTTCAATGATGGCGGATTGTTCTTTGTCTTCCGTATTTGCCGAAGCAAACTGAATTTGCCAGCTGCACAGCACCAAAATGCTAAGTCGCAGCATCGAGAATAATGATTTGATGGTCATAAAACACCTTTGCAAGTCTTATCGTGAAGTTGCAGCGATGTTATTGAATACGGGAGTGTATATCTCTTTGGGTTATAAAACCGTATTACTGAATTATAAATTCATAAGAAAACTGAAGTAACACAGTAGCTGAATGTCTTTCAGTAAGAGGTTTGTACTTGCAATTGAAGCCCCTTATCTCTCAGGTGGAATCGGCTTCAGTTAAATTGCTGTCGATAGCGAGCTGGTGTGGTGTTCTCCTGTCGCTTAAAGGCATTGTAAAAGGTGGATTGGGAATTAAACCCCGAGCGCTCTGCTACCAGCTCCAGACTCAGTTGTGGTGTTTTGCCTAATAAACGCTTTGCTTCTTCAATGCGATACTGGTTAACAAACTGATTGAATGAGCTATTGAGGTTGTCGTTCAGCAGCTGCGACAACTGCGGTACATTTACGCCCGTTAGTTTAGCGAGTTGTGGCAGTGTCAAATTAGCATCTGTGAAACGCTTTTCTGATACCATTTGATGTTTTAGTTTTTCAATCAAGGCTTGCGCCTGTTGCTCATCAATTTTCTTGTTTTGATAACGAGCCGCTTGTTTTTTACTTCGTTCATAAAGTAGCAGTAAAACGGTCAAATAAAGTAAAAATGAAAAGGAGAGGGCACCGACGATATAACTGGTATAACTGGAGGTAAAATAGGCCAGCCATACGGCAAATGTTCCAAGCCATGCCGTTGCTTGAATATTGGTTTCTGCGTCCAGCGGCGTTTTAAGACTCTGTCTAAAGCGCGCTTTAATGGCGGGTATGGCCATAGGTAAGCTCAGTAATAAGTAACCCAGCCAAATGTAGTTGATAATGCGGTACATTAAACCGTTGATTTCCGGAGTGTTCTCCTGAAATGGGAAATAAATCGCTGCCAATAGCGCAATGCCTGAAAGTGAGGCGAGGTGCCATTGCCAGGCGTGCTGCGTGGCTTTACCAGAGTTTTGGTGGGCTTGAAAATAAAAATACAGGGCCGGACCAATTAAAAAGCAGGCGGACAACCCAATTTGGCGATAGACGTAATCAAGCTCTGCTGAAAAAAACAAAAATACCGATTTACCTATGCGCACGCTGATCATAAAAATCAGCATCGCTAAAAAGCGGTTAGCCAATGTCGCTGGTTTACGCGTGAATAACCAGATTGCTAACAGTAAACCGTTAAACGCACCCAGCAGGCTAAAGAAAAATAACAGTTGAGAAGACATTGCTAAATTATTTTCCTGTAATACATTCCAACTCATTTTTCAGAGTTACATACCGATACAAGTATTAGAGAAAGGCGAAGGTAGATATTATGCTGAAAAAACTTTTCATTGAACATCCTGATAGTGTAAATGAATCTTATCGTGAACATTTTCTGGTTGCTATGGGTTTTTCCTTTAAGCTGCTTATCGCTGCTTTAGCGTGCCTGGTGCATGCCCTAGTTCCGGGTTTATTTGTAAAAACCGCCAGCAACTTAATGCGCGAGTTGTATTCTTCAATGGTAGTTAACCGGGTCAGAAACAATTGTCTGAGGGATAAAAAAGAGCAAGATGTTATTGAATATATGATTTGACGGGAAGGCGCAATTGTATGGTCAGAGAGCCGGAAAGTGAATTCAAGCCCGCTGACCTTTTGATGTTGAGAGTTTTAAAAGCGATAAGGGTGGGTTACTCCCAAGCGGCAGTCCAACCCCAGCCACCAAAGGTTTCTGATACCGCTATTACCAGATCATTTTTACCTTCCTGTAATGAAAGGCCGACGGCATCATGTAGGCCGATGGTGCCTAAAAAGCGGTAGTCACGCTGTTTCCAACCGGCATTTCCGGCAAATACCAGTTTACCATTTAAAAATATCTGCACACGGTCGGAATAGCCAAAGCGCAGCTTTTTCATTTCTGCTTTGTCTGACTCAATGCTTTCGTGAATGAGCACGGTATTGGCTTTATCTGCGATACCACCCAGTTTTGCCAGGTTGGCTATCCCGTTGCTTTCGACTTCGAGAGATTGCCAGTTAAGTTTATCGATATCTAAATCCAGCCAATGATTATGACCAACGGTATCTTCAGGTACTGGCTCACTCACTTTAAAGCTGCGTATTAACCCATTTGCCAGGGCAGGTGTTTCTTTGGCTGTACCTACAATCTTGTCATCAGGAGTTAGCGCTCTTACCTGCAAGTTACTAAAGTACACAGGCGTTTTCTCGATACTGAACATCCAAAGTCCCAAACGGCCAGTTTTAATATCGGTCTTTAAATCTGGTACGTGCAGGGTGGGTTCATTGGAATTGACATAAATGTCGGCTTTATCACCTTTTACGACGATTTTCACTTTGTTCCAGTCGTTAAAGTCGTATTTAGCTGCGCTAATGGCGTTGTCATCAGAAAAGATCTGCCACGAAGAGATACCATTCACCACAGGCATGTATTGCATGGCGTCAGGCTTTTTATTGAGATGGGCGCGCAAATAGATGTTTTCGAAATGATTGTCGCTTTCTGCCCGCATAATCAGGCCAAAGAAGGTGTGAGATTCATCCATCGCGGCATCAAACTCAATCACGCCGTCAGACAGAGTCATGTCGCTAAACCAATAACGACCACCTGTGACTTGCAAGGCTGATCGGCCGCGATATTCCATTACTGTGGCATTTTCCGGATTGCCCTCTAATTGATAGTTTTCAAACTCAATCGCCGAGCTTTGCACACTGGCAAAAAGCAACCCTACTGCGCTTGTAAATTTAGCCGCTTGGCGAGCGTATGTGATGAGGTTTGGCATGACACTGTCTCCTGTGGGTTTATGCACTTTAAACAGGAGTTAGTGTTATGGATTACTGTCAATTTTTTATCAAGATTCCTCTGATAACATCGCTGTGAATGTAAATTTATGTGTCTGAATCTTCTCTGATGGCAGCGCCGCAGGGCAAAGTGATAATGAAACAAGCGCCGCAAGGCTTACCAGATTGATAGCGAATATTGCCTTGCATACGCAAAAGCAACCCTTTAACTATCGCCAACCCTAAACCAGACCCCCCTGAGTTGCGATTCCGTGATTTTTCAGCCCGGTAAAAACGGTCAAAAATATGGGGTACGTCCGACTCATCAATGCCCGGTCCATTGTCACAGAAAGTGATTGCCACGTTGTTGTCTTGTTCTATCGCAGATACTTCCACATGTAATTGTTCTGGCTTGGCCCGTCGGGCGTTTTCCAACAGATTTAACATGATTTGGCGGAAACGCAGTTCATCGGTGCGCACGCTGAGTGTGTCGGAAATATTGAGGTTAATGGTTATTCCTTGACGTTTTTGGCTTAACAGACAGTCTTCCATCAGTTCGAGTAGTGGGATGTTGTGCAAGTTGAGACAAATTTGACCTGAATCAGTTTGTGCCAGATCTTGAAAATCACTGATAAGTTGCTGTAACAACATAACTTCGTTAGCCACCGTATGATGAAACTCGTCATTGTCGGTGATCAGTCGCAATTGCAAGGCTTCTAATTGGCCTTTGATATTAGTGACCGGGGTGCGTAATTCATGGGCGATGTCAGATACCAGTTGCTGTCTGAGTTTTTCTGTTTCGGTAAGGGCTTGTGTAGCACGGTTAAAGGTATCGGTTAGCGCTTTAAGTTCAGTGGTGCTGCCACTACTGGTTAGCGGACTTGGGATGTCGCCAAGACGAAGACGCTCAGAAGCCTCGGTAATTCCAGCGATGGGGCGCATCATCCTGTTAATTGTCCACACAGCAAATACGGCAATCAGTATCAGCGTTACGCCTACCCAAATCCCGGACTGCTGCCAGATTCGCCAAGCAAATTCGCTGCCTGCTAACATCAACGGTTTAGCCTCAACTGTCATTGCCCAGCCTTCGATATCTCCTGCTGCGTTTTTCAGGGGTAATGACTCTGCGACAGCCAGATCATAAGCCATAACTTCGTCACTATCAGAGAACAACCGCACAACACCAGAGCCATGAAACACCACTTGAGCATAGGTAAAGCGCGATTTGCTGGCACAATGTACTGTTTGATTGTTGTCGGTGAGCACCACATCCATAGTGAGCAAGCTGGCATCCAGTTTATCCACCACCTGACAGGCTCCCCGCATGCCATTTTCTTTATAGTGTGCTAATAACTGAGCTTGAATGGCGCTGGGGTTTTGCTCTGCTAGTGCTTGCCAATTGGTGCGCTGGACATCAAAGTTACTGCGCGTCGCTTGATGAATGATAACAGCGACGATGGCAATACCAATTGTTGCGGTGAGCAGCATCAGAGACACTACTCTGAACGTTAAACTTCGGGTAAATTGCAGCGTTTGCATGAGATTCTCAGTTGCCGTCTATTGGTTATTTGTTTCTGTATTGCTGACTAAACTATTGCAGCTTTGTGGGGCAATGTCTTCAAGCCGATAGCCAATGCCCATTTCGGAGTGTAGGTATCGAGGTTGGCCTTTAGGCTCTTTAAGCTTTTTGCGCAAACTCCACATGTGAGTATCGATAGTGCGTTCAAACCCTTCATATTGCTCACCCAGAGCTTGGGTAATTAACTGTTCCCGTGTGAACACTCTGCCAATCTGTTTAATCATTGTATGCAAAATTGCATACTCACTTTTAGTCAGTTTGACTTCTTCCTCGTCCAGCCAAACTTTGCGTTTATCTTGCAGTAGCACAATGTTACCTAGTTGGATATTTTGGGGCGCGCGCTCTCGAGTCGAAGCATGTCGCAGACAATTTTTAATGCGCGCTAACAACTCTTTTGAGCCAAAAGGTTTGCAGACATAGTCGTTGGCTCCATTTTCCAGACCATTCACAATGTCATCTTCACTGGATTTGGCCGTCAACATCACAATGGGAATGTCACTGGTTTGTCTGATTTTCTGACAAACCGTTAAACCATCAATGCCTGGCATCATGATATCCAGCAGGATGAGCGCATATTTTTTGCTTTGAAATTCAATAAGTGCTTCTGAACCATTGGCAACACAGTCCACCTCGTAGCCTGCACCATTGAGGAAAATACTCAGGGTTTTTGCTGTGGTGTGGTTGTCTTCAACAACCAGAATGTGTTGTGTGCCGATGGTCACGGGAAACGCTATTCCTTACCTGGGGTTTGGTTATAGCAATAGCATAGCATTGTCAGGAAGTTATCAAGAAACCCTGGTATCAAGAGAAATCAAATGTCTCGAAATAATGGCCTAAGGCCTGTTCCTGAAATGTTTATTGGAATGGTATTAGACATCTGAAAATTTTCGGATCATGTTGTGGTATACATGATGCAGACTATCTAATTGCTGTCGCGAAACCTTATCATTAGCCGACAATTGTTGAATGTTCTGGTCCAGCTCAAACAGCATTTCACGGATGTGGGTATCCTTTACCAGGCTTTGCATCCAGGTAATAGCGGCTAAGCGCACTCCCGATGTAACTGGGGTAACCTGATGTAAACTGCTCGAAGGGTAAACGACGGCATCCCCTGCCTGAGGTTTAACCCGGTTTTCGCCAAACTCAGTGCGAATCACCAGTTCCCCCCCTTCGTATTCATCAGGCTCTGACAAGAACAAGGTCATGGACATATCTGAACGCAGTACCTCATTAGATTCAGGTAGTCGCATGATGGCTGCATCCACATGGAAGCCATAAGTTTCCCCTTCGGCAAAACGGTTGAAGCAAGGGGGGAATATTTTGTGGGGTAAGACCGATGACACTAGCCTTGCTGTTTCGCCGTAGCGTGCCAGCAAGGAGTTACAGAGCTCTTTAACGGTTGCATTTTTAGGGTCGGCCTGGCCGTTGAGTTTTACCTCAGCAGCCATTCCCATTGCGGTGCCTTTACCATCCAGCCATGGCACTTGATTGAGGTGTTTTCGGAAAACCTCTACTTCATTTTTATTTAGTAGTTGTTCAATCAAGACCATGAACCGGATCCTCTTTTACGTATTATTAAAACTGATAGGTCATTGTGGCACGTAGCGACTGACGGTCGCCAATGTACATAAACTTAGGTGCCCTGTAAGTGGAGGTATAGTACTCCTTGTCCAACACGTTACCAACGTTCAGGCGCGTACTCAGTACCTCAGAAAAGTTGTATGAGGCAAATAGATTAATCACGCGGTACGCTGGCACTTCGGGACCTGTAGAGCCCGTATCGGGTTGGCCACCAGTCATTTTGTCCTTGTAGGTAAAGTCCCCACCAAAGGCAAAATCTTCCGTCAACTGATAGCGCGCCTGCCCATAAAAGCTTTTATTGGCGAACAGAGCCAATGGCAGACCGACACTATCAGGGTTTGATGCCGATTGCAGAATTTCTGAATCCATAATAGCGGTGCTCACTTGAATGCTTAAAGCGTCCGTTAGTTGGCCGTTTAGGGCAAACTCTACACCCGTTACTTCATGTTTCCCGGTATTGAGTGCGCCCGTTACATCGTAGCCGCGGCCGGCACCTTCCATAATGTCATCTTTGGTCAGGCGAAATGCAGCAAGTTGCAGGAATAATTGTTCATCGTTCAACGACATTTTTGTGCCGACTTCAAGGTTGGTGACGGCTTCTGGTTCCGCTTCGGCGCTGCCATCTGAGTCAGTGCATATTCCACCGTAGCCGCAGTTGGCTCCCACATCAGATTCACCACCATTGATGTTGGTTGCAGTACCGTAGGAGGCGTAAACGTTGATGTCGTCTACCACTTCATACACCGCGCCTAAGTGGCCGTTGGTTAGCGTGTCTGAAAACTCATAAAGTGCTTCTCCATTGCGGCCGTTGGCGAGGTTACTGTAATCATAAGAATCGAGACGAATGCCGGCAAATACCATTAGTTTTTCAGTTAATTGCATTGTATCCATTAAAGATATCGCGCTAACCTGATAACTGTAATCTGAACTAAAATCACCCTGGATTGCAGTGCTGCGATCAATGATATTGTTGAAATTGGCAACGGTATTACCACTGCTGTCTAATACGCAGAAGTTTTCTCTGACACCGCCGCGTCCAGCAGACCAGCAGTTTGTTTCAGCGACTGACCCCGTATTTGTGTAACGACCGTTTAATACGGAATAGTCAGCATACTCGGCACTGATCAGAAATTTGTGTTCCGTACTACCCAGCATCGTGTCTGCAAACAGATTGAATTGAGTCGCGAAATGCTCAATGTCTTGGTAATTGGAGTGACTTCCAAACGTAAAGGTACCGAAACCATTGGTGCCTGCATTGGCGTCTTCTTCTGTGCTATAACCCGTGGTTCCACCTGCGCTGGTAGCGACATAACCATTTTCGGTTTCACCGTAGCGGGTAATATTGTAAAGCTTCCAGGTATCATTGAGCTGATATTCAATTCGCAACGTTGAGGACCAGGCTTCCGACTCCATGAAATCACCTTGTTGCGCATACACAGGAATGTCTTCTAAAATTTCATCATTGACCACAGTGGAGCCAAAATCGGGAATATCTTCTGCTTTGAGATAGTAAATGTCAGCCCAAACTCGGGTCTTGTCACTGTCGTCGTATAAACCAGAAAGTAAAATACCATCGCGATTTCTCTCTGCGCCATCTCGTTTAGGCGCATCCTCGGTCGCTGTCATGACATTGATACGAGTTGCGACGTTTTCGCTCAGCGGCGTATTAACATCAACTGATGCTCGTAGATAATTATCTGTACCTACGCCAACATCTACGCGCCCAAAGTCATAGCCCAATGAAGCTTTTTTAGTAATACTGTTGACTGCACCACCTGAAGAGCCTCTGCCAGCAAAAGTCGAACTTGGCCCTTTGGTTATTTCAATTTGTTCAACCGAAAAGCTCTCGCGGGTGTTCATGCCTGGATCTCGCAGACCGTCAACAAACACATCAGAACGCGCCTCATGACCGCGGATAATGTAACGGTCGCCGAAGGCATTGCCGTTTTCACCTGTACCTAAAGTCACCCCCGCTTGTGTTGATAAGACTTCTTTTAAATCAGAACGTCCTGATTCTTCAATTTGGTCCTTGGTGAGTACCGTGATTGTTGCAGGTGTATCCACTAAATCCACCAAGCGGCGTAAATCGCCGGACTTTTTAACGCTGTAGAGCGAATCCCTGACACCGTGAATTTTGATGAGTTCTATGGAGCGTTGCTCTTTAGATTGTTCGGTTTCTGAATTTGCCTCATCGGCATGTGCTGTTGCCATGCCGAGAGCGAGTGTGCTGATCAAGGCTGTTGAGCCTAGTTTGGTCTTGCTGTTCATGTGTTTTTTATTCCCTGTTAGTTGCGGACGCACATAATAGTAAATAAAAATGCAAATGAGAATAGTTATCAATAAATTTAAGTTTTAAAGCATGTCGAAAGGCACACTGTTGTCATTCTAAGGATTTTGGGAAATTGAACTCAATATGGTTTCTGGCGCACGTAATCCATACTGCTGTTTTAGCGCAGACACCTCGATGGGGTGATTGGCGATAAAGGCATCCAGTTGCTTCAGAAAAGCGGGGTGTTTATAGGTAGAAATGCTAAATCCTACAATATCGTAGGGCAAGTCCGGATCCAGGGTTAGATTTGTTAATTGCGGATGAGTATCAATAAGATGCATGGCTACGTGAAATTCGATATCCGCCCCCGAAACTCGTTGTCTTTGAACCAGCTCCAGTGCTTTCAATGCATCCGCCACTTGCACCAAACGCACTTCGTTCTGGTCTATTCTTTGTTGCCATTTGATAGGCGTAAAACCAAATGGCACCACCAGAGACTTAAATTCCCTTAAGCCTTTATCTTTTTGCCGCGTATGCACAATAGTGCCACCTAAAACCTGAGTGATGGGCTTGCTATAGTATTTGCTCAACTGGCGGTTAACAGGCTTTTTACCCCAATTGGGATTATCTGGATAGGCGAGGTCTACAACCCCTTGTTCCAGGGCAAGATGCAGGCGTTTGTTGGGTAGGGCCACAAAAACCAGCTCCAGGTTGTATTGTTTGGCAAACAGTTTTAATAATGATGAGAGATACCCGGGCCGCTCAGGATTCACAAAGTCATAATGAGGGTAATAGCCAATATTCTCTGAACCAATGACGTAAACGGGTTTGCTGCTATCCACAGCGCCCACCTGCTGACATACCCCATGTAAAGGCACATATAGTAACAACGAGCAAAGGATTATCCACCATCGAATGTCTAACAATGCGCGCCTTCGTGAGTGATTGCAGTCGATTTAAGTATGGGTAATAAAGTTCGGTTGAGCAAATTCAGGCGGAAGGTGAACCTGGGATGAGTACTACTAAAGTCTCAATTGACACAAATGTCACTTGAGGTTATTTTTTGCTCATCTTTTATGTTTCACTCACTTTAAGATCCTATGTTAATGCCCCTGCTAAAAATCTGGACCAAACACACAGCTTCAGTCTCTTTAAAAGTAAAGGCGTTTTGCATTGTGCTTGTGCTTCAGTTTGTTGCATTTTCAGGTTTGTTTTTGAGTCTTGAGCGAAATATTGTTTCCAGTCTTGCTGATATTGTCGTGATTGAAGGGCATCTGGCAGTACAAACAGAGCTTATTCTCCTGGAAGCCTTCTTATTGCCCGGCGCTATTTTGATTTTGATGATGGCCATGTTAGCCGTATTGGCTGCTTACTACATACAAGCACGGCTGAATATTATTATTCGTGGCACAGAGAGCGTGTCACTTGCAGTAACCGAAGGGCGCTTTAACGAAAATACCAGAATACCTGTTCAGGCGAATGATGAGTTAGGTGGTTTGAGTATCGCATTCAATAAACTCATTGATAATCTGGAGCTGGAATTTAGCCAGAAAGATCAATTCGAAGACATGCTGCAAAGCTTTAACCATCAATTAGAAGCTAAAGTAAAAGAGCGTACTGTGCAGTTGGAACGCAAAAATCAGATATTAAACAAAACCAACAGTGAATTACACGCTGCGCAAAGACAGCTTTTACAGGCTGAAAAAATGGCCTCGGTAGGGCAGTTGGCAGCTGGAGTTGCGCATGAGATCAACAATCCTGTGGGTTATGTGCTAAGCAATGTAAAAACCATGGAGGATTATATCCGCTCCTTAAAAAACGCTATTGATTCCAGTGCTGAGGCCCTCAAAACTTCCGCTTCTTTGGGGCCCGCATTTGAAAAAATCATGGCTGAAAACGATGTTGAGTTTATCTGTGGCGATATTGATTCCTTGTTGAATGAGTCTGAGCAAGGTTTGCAACGAGTTCAAGAGATTGTCATGGGGTTGAAGTCGTTTTCTCACGCAGATGCGGATGAGAAAAAGTTAACTGACGTTAACGACTGTATTCGCAATACTCTGGCGATGGTGAATAATCAGCTCAAATATCACTGTAAGATTTACACTAATTTCTGTGAGGGAGCTGAGATCATTTGTCATTCGGGAAGATTGGCGCAGGTTTTTACTAATCTATTAGTCAACGCGGGTCAGGCGATTAAAACAGATGGGGTAATCAAAATTTACACCCGATTAGACGATGGTTTTCTGAAAGTATATGTAGCCGATAATGGCCCGGGTATTGCCCCTGAAAACCTGAAAAAGTTATTTGACCCCTTCTTTACCACCAAAGCTGAGGGCGAAGGAACAGGGCTCGGGCTATCCATTTCCTATGGGATTATCAAAGATCACGGTGGCAGTATTGAAGTAAAGAGTGTACCAGGTAAAGGCACCTGTTTTATTGTCGCATTGCCATTGACTGCGTAGCGTGCTTATTCGCCCCGATGGTCCTTTCTGGCAGCCACTTTAGTCAATTGTTTTTGTGCTGCACCGCGCATGTGGGCCTCTCGCACTTCAGTGACCTTGCCAGTGGTTTTACTGAAGTGCTTCGCCGCAGTGACCTTACTGGAATCTGCTGCCAGATGTAACTCAGTGACACTGCCGGAGCGATGGCGCATGGTCATGCCGTCAGTTTCACCATGCTTGGTTTTTAGTATGACTTCTTTAGTTTTGGCAGCTCTGAGATCGCGGCTTCCACCGGCTGTTGCTACGGACATAAAATCCTGAGCTTTAACCCGCTCGCCGCGTTTCATGGATTTTTCTACGCGGCGGAAGTCTTCACCACCACGCACCATGGCTGGCGGTGGCGGCAATCTGCTTTCTGATGCCGGTGGGGATACTGCAGGACGCGAAGGTGTGACGGAGGCAGGAGAAGGTCTGGACGCCTCGGCCGCAGTAGATTGCCTTTTCGCCGCCATAACCGATTCTGCAGAAGGTGGTGACATAACAGCTGCGCTCCTGCTGCGGGTGGCAACTTCTGGTTGCTGTAGCCTTGAAGTGGCCATTTGCGGCGGTGCAGCAGGAGGAGTGGCGTTTTTACGGCCAAAAAAGCTCTTAATTTTGCCAAACATATTGCACCATCCGGTCTCTGAAATGTGTGTATCTATTTCAAGAAACTAGCAGACTAAATGGCGCAGTACAATATTTCGCCTCATCCAGCCAAAGAAGCCACTAACAGCCCTAAGGGCGTGCCGACGATGTAACCCGCAACGCCAGCCAGAATTCCCGGTGTAGCCAAAGCTGGCCAACCTCTGGCCATTGCCAATGCGGGCGCGGTGGTGGCACCTAATATTGAGGCGTTGGAAGCGATGATAAGTTCAGGTAAAGACAGTCTGAATAGATGATCTTCCTTACCACTTAACTTCTTGCTCAGTTGCGAGATCAGGGCACCCAGGCCGAATACGACAACGGCGTGGAACAATAGCAGTATCACTACAAACCCCAGCAGAATGGGAGCCACACTGACTAGCTTAGCGACATCTGCACCTGCAGCAATGGCAGCAAAAAACACGAACGCCAATACAATACCGATGGTTTCACCACCTTGTAGTTTGTGCATTGCTTGCGGGGCAATAGTAGCAGGCAGGATAGAAAACAAGGTGATGAACACATAGCGCAAACGACTGATTTCATAGTCCGGGAACCAGCTTTCCAATAACATAACTGTGGCATCTGAGAGTGCTACGACAGACAGCGCAAATGTGAGCGCGGCGGCGAGGCTAAAACCTGTAACCTGTTGGCTGCTTTGCGCATAGGGTTGGGTTTCTTCCAATTCGTGATTGCGTACCGCGTATTTAGACATTAACCATTTGGAAGCTGGCATAATAGCCAGAACGGCTAAAAACAAGGCACTCATCAGGTTATCCACAGCTGTGGCGGCAGAGATAATATTAGCGTCATCGAATCCTGTAGATTGGATCACCGCGGCGTAGTTTACTGAGCCACCCGTGTAAGTGGCGGTAAAAATTCCGGCAAGGTCAGCTTCTCGCGCACCCAGGTCAAGCAGGCTAATACCAACAATAGCGCCAGCGGCAGAACCAATGCAGGCCAGAATAAAGCCAATTCCCACGCGACCACTTTCCATTATGATGCGCTTAACATTGGCATTGATCAGAAATAGTGGAATTAATGCCGGCACCAAATAGCGAAATACAAAACTGTAGGCATCAGCACTTTTGGGGATGATGTTCAGATTTGATGCGATAATAGCGGCGAGGATAGCCCAAACAGTGCCAGTTACCAGTTTGCCCCAGTTCTGTTTTTCTGCCCAGAATCCAAAAAAGGCGATAGCGAAGAGGGCGGCCATGACAGCAAAATGCTGGTCTGCGGGTATTAAGCTTGTGTCCATGTTATTTTTATTCTAAAACAGCGATGCAGCTATTAAGCCATTTCGTTACTGTATTTACCAGTTAAGCGCAATATTTATTGGAAATAACTCATGTCAGAAAAAAAGCCCAATATTGCTACGCCGGTGTCCAACGACAGACCGGTTGCGGTGCAAGTTGAAAAAGGCAAAACTTACCTCTGGTGTTCATGCGGTAAAACCCAATCCGTACCGTTTTGCGATGGCTCTCACCAAGGTACTCGGTATCAACCGTTAAAATATACGGCGACAGAAACTAAAACTGAACACTTTTGCGGTTGCTCAGGTACTGGCAACAAACCCTTCTGTGATGGTACTCACCAGTTTAAGTTTGGCGGCGGTCGAGATGAGTACTACAGTCGCTACGATTAGTGTCCACGCTATAGCACTGCCTGTTAAATAAAGTGACTTGCAATAAGTCGATTAAAATCTATACTCCGCGTTCATTTTAACTGAACTCTATTGAAAGCTTTTGGGATATGAGCTAATGAACCGGAAACTGTTTCACCATCTTATTTTTGTTATCGCCACACTATGTACTGCAACTAGTTTTGCCACTGAACTGGACTTTGACGGCGACGGAAAAGCCGATATTGTCGTTAGACGCCAGGCTAACTTTATGCAATATATTCAGAATAGTAGCGATCAAACTATTCAGCGTATTAAGTTCGGCCAGCATGAAAATGACATTCCGGTAAGTGGTGATTTTGATGGTGATGGTACCGCTGATGTGGCCGTAAGAAGACCTTCAAATCAAATGTGGTACATCCTCAATAGCTCAAATGGAGAAATACAGCGCGTAAACTTCGGCAAAAAGGCCGAGGACATTCCAGTTCCAGCAGACTATGACGGAGATGGTATTACTGATATTGCGGTCAGAAGACCTTCAAATCAGATGTGGTATATCCTGAATAGTTCAAACGGAGAAATTCAGCGTATCAATTTCGGCAAGCAGTCCGAAGATATTCCCGTACCAGCTGATTACGATGGCGATGGGAAAGCTGATATTGCGGTCAGAAGAGCATCAAATCAGATGTGGTATATTCTGAATAGTTCAGACGGTGAAATACAGCGAATCAATTTTGGTAAGCAAGCTGAAGATATCCCTTTACCAGCTGATTATGATGGGGACGGCAAAGCCGATGTGGCAGTGCGCCGACCTTCCACTCAGTATTGGTACGTACTGAATAGTAGCGATGCAAGTATCGGTCGCTATCATTTTGGTAAACAGCAAGAGGATATTCCCATTGTGGCCGATTACGACGGTGACGGAAAGGCTGACATTGCGGTAAGAAGAGCTTCTAATCAATATCAGTACATATTGCGTAGCTCTGATGGTGAAATAGAACGCCATCATTTCGGTAAACAAAGCACTGATGTCCCGCTGGCAGCGCCAATCAGTACCCGCATGGAAATGGTAAGTGTTGCTGAAATTGAAAACCTAAACCCGGTTATTCAGGTTACAAAGGAACATAACGTTTATTCGGGCTCAATTATCTTGTTCGAAGTAGAAGCAACCGATCCAGATGGCACTGAATTGAGTTACTTGTGGGAACAACTGTCAGGTACAGCCGTAAATCTTTTTGCACCAGAAGAAGCCAGCTTTACCTTGGCTATGCCAAGTGTCACTCAAAATGAATCTCTGCTGTTTTCGATTACGGTTACCGATGCTGACGGCGGGGTGACTCAGGAACAGGTGACCGTTAATTTAATAGCTGACTCCGGCAGTTTTTCAGTTGATATGGGGGACACTTTAGAGATTGTAGAAGGGGAGAGTGCCCAATTAGCACCAGATATCACTGACCCACAAAATCAATTTACCAGTGCACTTTGGTGGACCTACTTATCAGATTATGTTGAGTTTGAGTCTGCAGAGAGTGTAAATACTCGGGTCACTGCGCAGCAGGTAGAACAAGATAGTTTTCTATTTGTTTATCTTAGCTTGACCGATGGTAACGGTATTTCTTATACGTCTTTCAAATCAGTAATGATATTAGACTCGGGGGATCAGTCTGAAGATTGGGAAGTGAATGTAACCGCGCCTTCTGATATTGAGCTATTTGAAGAAGAAACAGCAGAGCTTGTGGCCACAGCGGATGACCCAGATAACCAAATCAATCAGGTGAGCTGGACACAATTGTCTGGTGTAGAGCTAGTGCTATCTGCGACCGATCAGTACGGCATTACCATTACTGCCCCGGAAGTGGATGCCGACATTGATGCGATACTTCAAGTTGAGGTAACTGACATTGATGGTAACACCGCTTCCGATACCGTAAATGTCAGAGTGAAGAATTGGGCATCTGAGGTGGTATTTAACTTACAGTGCGTTGCTCCTGAGCCGCTGTCACTTGAAGTCAACATTAATGAATTTAGTTATACAACGGAATCCACAACGGATTTTTCTGCGCAAGGCATCGCGGACCAATTCCTTTACGCAGGTGATTTTAATGGTGATCAATTAACTGATTTGCTGGTGGGCGGTGAAGACAATAATTCGCTTGAACCATCTGCGTTAATCTTCCTACAGAGCAATGGCGATGGCAGTTTGACGGATGTGACTTCTGAGTTTCTGGATACTGAAGTGAGCATGTACGCGCCAAAAGCCGCCACAGCAGATTTCAATGGTGATGGTCAGGTGGACTTTGTCATCATGGATGGTGGTAACCTTGATAGAGGACAAGCCCCATCAGGAGGTTACTATGGTGAGCTGCCCGTTGTACTGATGAGCAACGAGGAAGGAACATATAATGTCACTACGCAGCTGGCGGAGAGTTACTTGGACTCAACAGGAAACGATCATATCCATAGTAAAGGCGTTACTTGGGGAGACATCGACGGTGATGGCGATATTGATATTTTTGTTGAAAGTGGTGGTGGCTACGACAATATTGTAGGGCATTTCTTGCTTAACGACGGCAGTGGTAACTTTACAGTGGATTATGACAACCGCATACCCACCGATATTCTGCATGGCGGTGAAACCTATCAATACTACTG
This sequence comes from Planctobacterium sp. AWM4_229, assembly GCF_056160305.1. NCBI lineage: Bacteria > Pseudomonadati > Pseudomonadota > Gammaproteobacteria > Alteromonadales > Alteromonadaceae > Planctobacterium > Planctobacterium sp. AWM4_229. Next base: position 22,812 of record NZ_JBSWWX010000014.1, read on the forward strand.
GCGTTACATCTATCACAAATTAGAAGACATGAATGGTGACGGTTTCCCGGATTTGGTGATGGGAAGATTAAAGCGTATTAACAATAATCAGGAATTTAATTTTAATAAGATCGCCTACAATGATGGAACTGGCTATTTCAGAGCGAACAATGTGCACAATTTGCCCGGTGTAGATTGGAATGATGATTATACCTACGTGAAATCATTAATTGTTGGCGACTTAAATGGCGACGGGGCGAAAGATCTGGTGTTAGCTCATGAGCGAGGCAATACTGATGCGGATCCTTCTGCTGGTAATACTGGCAGATATTTGCAGGCGCTTATCAGTGACTGCAATGGTGAATTTTCTGATGAGACCGACAGCTATTTCGCTGATCAATCTTTAACAACAGAAATATACTCATTTTATGGCCGTAATCTCAATATGCCTTTACCGATGATTTTTGCGGATATGAACAATGACGGTCTGGAAGATTTGATAATGGCCGGCTCAGCCTATATTGATGAAAACTCGCCTTACCTCTACATCAGAAAAGCAGACAGAACTTTCGAGGTGCAAGATCCCGGTTTGTTTCAGTCTCAACTCTACTGGGGCGAAAAGGCCTATCCAATAGATTTGAACGGCGATGGCTTGCTGGATATGGTGCATTCTGATTACACTCCCGGTCCAGACGGAGTCTATGGCACCGGCGACGAACACTCTAAGTTAATCACGACAACAGTTCAAAGTACTCAATAGCATGACGGGGTCAGGTATTGCCACCTGACCCTAAAACGGTTGAGTCATCAGGGCATGATAAAAGGTCATGATCTGGTGGTACTCATCAATATCGATATGCTCATTGATACCGTGCATGCGCTGCAGTGACTCTGGCGTAAATTGCACCATCATAAAACGGTAAATGTTGTTCGAAAGGCCTTCGTAGTGTTTGGCATCTGTGCCTGCGATCACAAGATAAGGTGCCACCAGAATATTTCCGTCAATACCTCTAATGGTGCGTTCTAATAACTCAAAGCTGGCGCTATCTGCAGCGGATACTGAAGAGGCTTCAGTGGCCATAAATGGCTCTATCTTTACTCTGTCATCGTCGATTACGCGAGTCAGATGTGCTTCCACATCTTTGACACTTGTGCCTGGGAATAATCTGAAGTTCACTACCGCCGAGGCTTCCGTGGGCAGAATATTGGATTTTGAACTGCCTTTTAACATGGTAACCGCTGCGGTTGTTCGGATACTGGCTGATGTAGCCGGAGAAGCATTCATGGCACTTTCGATAACGGGCTGTAGTAACCATAAGTTACTGAATGGTAAACGCATGGAAACATCGGCATAACTGCCAATTTTTGAAAAGGTTTTGTTCATAAAACTGAGGTCGGCGGGAAAGGGGGCGTTTTCTACTTTGACTACTGCTTGTGCCACAATACCGGCGGCGGTATTTGCGGGAGGTTGTGAAGAATGACCACCTTTCCCTTCCACCGTTAATTTAAAGTTGGCAAAGCCTTTTTCCGCAATACCAACCAAGGCCAAGGGCTGCTGGATACCTGGCATTATGCCTTGGGTGATTACGCCGCCTTCATCCAGAATAAACTCGAATTCCAGACCTTCTGCTTTGAGTTTCTCTGCGATTTTTGCCGCGCCAGATTTGCCGCCTATCTCTTCATCGTGTCCAAAGGCCAGATAGATATCGCGTTCAGGTAATTGGCCATTTGTAACAAGGTACTCAGCTACTTCCAACAGTGCCATTACGCTGCCTTTATCATCGATAGCACCACGCCCCCAGACTTTGTTGTCCGCAATATCACCACCAAAAGGCGCTTGTTGCCACTTGTGCAGTGTTTCGGCATCGACGGGAACCACATCGGTATGGGCGAGGAACATCACAGGTTTGGCGTTTGACTGTGTACCTTTGATGCGAAACAGAAGACTGTACTCAGAGGTAAACTCCGGTGGAAACTGCTGCCACAGGTTGGGGTAGCTAGCCTTTAAGAAATCGATAAATCGCTCGAATTCACCATTGCTATCTGAGGATTCTTCGCTGGAGATGGTTTGATATTGAATGGCTCGGGAAAGTCTTTGCGTTACGGCATTCTTATCCGGGCTGAATGCGCTGGTTATCGGTTCAACCTGAACTTGTTGCTCAGTAAAAAAAGTAAAGGTTCTGAAGGTTACAACGCCCACAAGGACAAGCAACAACAAGCCCAACGCCAGCAGGGCTTTTTTTAACATGATCATGGATTATTCTACTCCGGAAATTATTTGTACCTGGGCAATATCTGTATCGCCTTTGAGCACTTTGTAAAGGCCGTCTTGCACTAAGGTGCGCATGCCATCGGTGGTCGCTTGCTTAGCCATTGCGGTCACAGCAGCTTCTTTATACACAAGTGCTCTAAGTTCTGGCGTCATGGTTAGTAGCTCATGTACGCCTGTTCTGCCTTTGTATCCGGTACCGCCGCATTCATCGCAACCTTTGCCTCTGTGCAACATTAATGGCTCCTTGTAACCAATTTCCTCTAACTTATCCTCGCCATATTGGCGTTTTACAAAGCCCACTTCTGCATCGGTGGCGGGGTATTCCTCTTTACAGTTTTTACACAAGGTTCGAATTAGACGCTGTGCCAATATACCTACACAGGCATCGGAGAAATTGACGGGATCTAAACCCAGGTCCAAAAGGCGCGTAATGGTTTCCGGCGCTGAGTTGGTGTGCAGGGTTGAAAGCACCAAGTGACCTGTTAATGAAGCCTCGATACCTGCATGTGCGGTTTCTTTATCCCGCATCTCACCGATAAGAATAATATCAGGGTCAGCCCGCAAGAAAGCTCTTAAGGCATTAGCAAAGGTAAAGCCTATTTTAGGGCTGACTTGCACCTGTTGTAGACCAGGCTGAGTAATTTCCACCGGGTCCTCCGCCGTCCAGATCTTTTTCTCGGGCGTGTTTAAGTGGCCCAGAATGGCGTGCAACGTGGTGGTTTTACCTGATCCTGTAGGTCCCACCACTAACAAAATACCATGAGGTTTTACAATCATGGTTTTTAGCATTTCGGTGTTGCGCGGACTCAAGTTCATTTTGTCCATTGGCATGGCTCCGCCTGCCGCCAGAATACGCATAACTACACCTTCGCCTGCCACCGTTGGTATTGTTGCGACCCGAACTTCTACTGGTTTGCCTTGCATTCGAAAAGCCAACTTACCGTCTTGTGGCACCCGCTTTTCTGCGATATTCAGGTTTGCCATGATTTTAATACGAGCAATCACAGCGCTATGGTGAGAGGCCGGGAGTTGAGTAATGTCGCGACAGACACCATCCACTCGCATCCGTACGCGAGTCGGGCCACCTTTCTCGGCATCGATATGAATATCTGAAGCATTGATACGTTTGGCATCATGCAGAATACGGCTCACTAAACGCACCACCGCCGGCGCATCGTCAGACAGCTCATCCACCATTTCTTCATGGTCATCTGAGCTGGTGCTGATCTCATCCAGGATTTCATCCATTTCGCCCGGACCTTTGCTGTCTCCGCCCGTGGCTTCTCCTAAGTATTGCAATACTGTGTTGGGCAAACCCACTGAGATTTCGTATTGCTCAATACCTAACGCGGATTCTACTTCCATCAGCAGAGCGGCATTGTTGGGCTCGGCCATTACAACTATGGGGTTTTCTCGAGCGTCAGCTATGACTGCTACCAGATTGCGCTTGAGATAAGAAACGTTGAGTCGACTTTCGTTTTGAAACAGGTGGAATTTGTCGGGCAGGTAATCAAGCCAGGGGACCTGGTAATGAATTGACAATGCCTGGCCAATTTCATTTTCCGGAATGCGATGTTCAGAAGTGAGTCGTTGAATCAGATGTTTTTGGTCTTTACAACTTTCAATTAGCTGGTCCAGCACCGATTCCTGAATCAAACTACGATGCACCAGGTATTGAAACGGCTGTTTGGTGCCGCCCAACTCGAAGCGGAACTTGTTGCCCAGCATGTCTGCCAGGCCTTTGCCCAGGCGCAGGTCTGCGTCGTTAAAATCACCGCGTTGTTTATTGATGACCTGCATCACTCCTAAAATGACACCGGCGTTCATTATGGGAACACAAAGAATGCTTTTGGTTTTAAAGGAGCTGGATTTATCAAATTTGTCAGCGAATTTCAGACGAGGATGAATGTCTCTCAGTTCTTCCGCATTGTATGGATCGTTGATAATCAGAGGAAGTTGACTTAATGCCACATAACCTGCGATGGATTGCGGGCTGATAGCCACCTTTATTTCGCGAATTTCATTACCTGTTTTGAAGCGGGCTACCAAATCTTGATGCTGGCGACGACGTTGAAAGATACTCATGCGCTCGGCACCAAATAACTTGAGGATAATGGGCTCCAGCTTTTGATAAGCATCCATCAAAGTTTCGTGTTGCTCTAAATAGCTGTCGATTTTTTTGAGTAAGTCGTCCTGTCGAACCTGGTCGTTTATCATTCTGTAGAGGGCTTCTTCTGTTATCGGTTGTATTTCACGGTTAATGATACTGTTAACTATAGCTGAGCTTACTGGTTTCATGACGTTTCCTTGTCATTATCTATTCCGGTTGCTCAGTTTATCGCCAGTTTATGGCCGTAAAAACTGTACTTAGGTACAGGTTACAACAGATCGCCAGCCTTACAATATGGAAATGCGTCAATGGTGATACAATTAAGCTTGGTATTATTCGTTGTCAGTTAGTGAGCAAATTAGTTTGGTAAAAGCGAAATAACTCTTGCACAAATATTAAACATGCGTATAATGCGCGCCCACTGAGTTCATAGAACCAGTCCCTGAATGCATTATTTATAAGGCTTTCAGGAACTAACAAGACCTCGATTGGAGGTCATCGTTATATAGGCACCCCTCCCCCAATATTCAGGGCGGTAGGAGTGTATTTTTTTGTTCTTTATCGTTTGGAGCTTTGGTCGATGGCTAATCAAAGAATTCGTATTCGCTTAAAAGCGTTTGATCATAAATTAATTGATCAGTCTACAGCGGAAATTGTAGACACCGCCAAACGTACTGGTGCGCAAGTAAGTGGTCCTATCCCACTTCCTACTCGCAAAGAGCGTTACACCATTCTTATTTCACCTCACGTAAACAAAGATGCGCGTGATCAGTATGAAATTCGCACTCACAAGCGTTTGGTCGATATCATCGAACCTACAGACAAAACAGTCGACGCTCTGATGAGATTGGACTTGGCTGCCGGCGTTGATGTTCAAATCAGCCTGGGCTAAAGAGAGAGGGTGTAAATAATGTCGATTGGATTAATCGGTCGTAAAGTCGGTATGACTCGTATCTTCACTGAAGAAGGCGGTTCTGTACCTGTGACTGTTATCGAAGCTACCCCTAACCGTATTACACAGCTTCGTACTGCCGAAAAAGATGGCTATCGCGCTTTGCAGGTAACTGCTGGTACAAAAAAGGCTAACCGTGTAAATAAAGCTGAAGCAGGTCACTTTGCTAAAGCTGGCGTTGAAGCGGGCCGTGGTTTGTGGGAATTCCGTTTAGGTGCTGAAGAAGGCGCTGATTTGGAAGTAGGTAAAGAGATCACTGTTGAGATCTTCGCTGACACAAACATGGTTGACGTAACTGGTACTTCTAAAGGTAAAGGTTTTGCTGGTGCAATCAAACGTTGGAACTTCAGTTCTCAGCGTATGACTCACGGTAACTCTCTTTCTCACCGTGCCCCTGGTTCTATTGGTCAAAACCAATCACCAGGTAAAGTTTTCAAAGGTAAGAAAATGGCCGGTCAGCTGGGTAACAAACAAGTTACTGTACAGTCTCTGGAAGTCGTTAAAGTAGACGCTGAAAACAACCTGCTTCTGGTTAAAGGTGCTATCCCTGGTTCTACCGGTGGTGATGTTATCGTTAAGCCAGCGGTTAAAGCGTAAGGTCTGGGAGATAGATGATGGAATTAGCAATTAAAGATGCGCAAGGCGCACTTGAAGTTTCAGAAGCTACTTTTGGCCGTGAGTTTAACGAAGCTCTAGTTCACCAAGTATGTGTAGCATACGCAGCTGGTGCACGTCAGGGTAGTAAGGCGCAGAAAACGCGTTCTGAAGTACGTGGTGGCGGTAAGAAGCCATGGCGTCAAAAAGGTACTGGCCGTGCACGTGCTGGTACAATCCGTAGCCCAATTTGGGTTGGCGGTGGTCGCGCATTCGCGGCAAAACCTCAGGATCACAGCCAGAAGGTAAATCGTAAGATGTACCGTGGTGCTATCAAAAGCATCCTGTCTGAATTAGTTCGTCAAGAGCGTTTAGTTGTAGTTGAAAACTTCGGTGTTGAATCTGCAAAAACTAAAGACTTGGTTTCTAAGCTTAAGCAGTTGGAACTGAAAGACGTATTAATCGTGACTTCTGAAGTTGATGAGAATCTGTTCCTGTCTGCACGTAACCTTTACAAAGTAGATGTTCGTGACGTACAGGGTATCGATCCAGTTAGCTTGATTGCATTCGAAAAAGTTTTGATGACTAAAGATGCAGTGAAGCAATTAGAGGAGGCTTTAGCATGAACCAGGAACGTCTTTTAAAAGTCATTCTTGCTCCTCACGTTTCTGAAAAGAGCACTGTTTCTGCAGAACTGAATAATACATTGGTTTTCAAAGTAACCACCGATGCTGCTAAAGCTGAAATCAAAGCTGCTGTTGAGTCTTTGTTTGAAGTTGAAGTTGCTGGCGTACGCACTGTAAACGTGAAGGGTAAAACCAAGCGTCACGGTCTGCGCACTGGTAAGCGTAAGGACTGGAAAAAAGCCTACGTTACTTTGAAAGAAGGTCATGACATCGACTTCGTCGGTGGCGGTGAGTAATAGGAGTTAATTGACATGGCATTAATGAAAGCTAAGCCGACTTCTGCTGGTCGTCGTCACGTTGTTCAGGTCGTTAACCCTGACTTGCACAAAGGTGCACCACATGCACCTTTGCTAGACAAGAAAAGTAAGTCTGGTGGTCGTAACAACGGTGGTCGTATTACTGTTCGTCACATCGGTGGCGGTCACAAGCAGCACTATCGTATTGTTGACTTCAAACGTAACAAAGACGGCATCCCTGCAAAGGTAGAGCGTCTTGAATACGATCCTAACCGTTCTTCTAACATCGCTTTAGTATGTTATGCAGACGGTGAGCGTCGTTACGTTCTTGCCCCTAAAGGCATGAAGTCTGGCGATCAGATCTTGTCTGGTTCTGATGCACCTATCAAAGCAGGTAACACTTTGCCAATGCGCAACATCCCAGTAGGTACAGTAGTACACGCTGTTGAGATGAAGCCAGGTAAAGGTGCGCAAATTGCGCGTTCTGCTGGTGCATATGTACAGATTTTGGCGCGTGAAGGTGCATACGTAACCTTGCGTTTACGTTCCGGTGAGGTTCGTAAAGTTCCTTCTGATTGTCGTGCGACAATCGGTGAAGTTGGAAACGCTGAGCACATGTTGCGTTCTTTAGGTAAAGCTGGTGCAACCCGTTGGAGAGGCGTTCGTCCTACCGTACGTGGTGTTGCAATGAACCCAGTTGATCACCCACATGGTGGTGGTGAAGGCCGTACCTCTGGTGGTCGTCATCCGGTTTCTCCTTGGGGTAAACCGACTAAAGGTGCAAAAACACGTAAGAATAAGCGTACTGATAAGTTCATCGTACGTCGTCGTAACAAGTAATAGCGAGGATTCACCATGCCACGTTCTCTCAAGAAAGGTCCATTTATCGACCTACACTTGTTGAAGAAGGTTGAGGCTGCAGTGGAAAAAGGCGACAAGAAGCCAATTAAAACTTGGTCTCGTCGTTCTATGATCATCCCAGATATGATTGGGTTGACCATTGCGGTCCATAACGGTCGCCAGCACGTTCCAGTATTCGTATCGGACGAAATGGTAGGCCATAAATTGGGCGAATTTGCGCCAACACGTACTTATAAAGGCCACGTGGCCGATAAGAAAGCGAAACGATAAGGAGTAGACAATGGAAGCTTTAGCTAAACACAGTTTTGCTCGTATCTCGCCTCAAAAAGCGCGTTTGGTAGCAGATCAAGTTCGCGGCTTGCACGTAGAAAAAGCTCTAGAAGTTTTGACGTACAGCCCTAAAAAAGCAGCCGATCTGGTTAAGAAAGTTCTTAACTCTGCGATCGCCAATGCTGAACACAACGAAGGTGCTGACATTGATGAGTTGGTAGTAGCTAAGATTTTCGTAGACGAAGGTCCTACTATGAAGCGCATCAAGACTCGCGCGAAAGGTCGTGCGGATCGCATCTTCAAGCGCAGCAGTCACATCACTGTTGTAGTAGCGGACAATCAGGAGTAAACAATGGGACAGAAGGTACATCCTACGGGCATACGCCTGGGTATCAGCAAACCATGGGTTTCTACCTGGTACGCCGGTACTAAAGATTATGCTGATAACCTGTATTCTGATCATCAGGTTCGTCAGTATCTGACTAAGAAATTGAAAAATGCATCTTTGTCTAAAATCGAAATCGACCGTCCTGCGAAAAGCATCCGTGTGACTATTCACACTGCTCGCCCAGGTGTTGTTATCGGTAAGAAAGGTGAAGATGTTGAAGTACTTCGCAAGCACGTGTCTAACCTGGCAGGCGTTCCTGCTCAGATTAACATCGCTGAAGTACGTAAGCCTGAACTAGACGGTCAATTGGTAGCTGATAGCATCGCTAGCCAGTTAGAGCGTCGTGTTATGTTCCGTCGCGCCATGAAGCGTGCCGTGCAAAACGCTATGCGTTTAGGTGCCAAAGGTATCAAGGTTGAAGTTAGCGGTCGTTTAGGCGGTGCAGAGATTGCTCGTTCTGAATGGTATCGTGAAGGTCGTGTACCACTACACACTTTCCGTGCCGACATCGATTATGCAACTTCAGAAGCGTTGACTACTTACGGTATCATCGGTATCAAAGTATGGATCTTCAAAGGTGAAGTTTTGGGTGGTTTGCCTACTAAGGCTGAGCAACCAGAGCAGCAACAACCTAAGAAGAAGTCGCGTCCTGCTAAGAGAGGAGCGTAATCATGTTACAACCAAAACGTATGAAATTCCGTAAGATGCACAAGGGCCGCAACCGTGGTCTGGCATCTGGTAATAAAGTAAGTTTCGGTACTTTCGGTTTAAAATCGGTTGGTCGTGGCCGTATGACTGCTCGTCAAATCGAAGCAGCTCGTCGTGCGATGACTCGTCACGTTAAACGTCAAGGTAAAATCTGGATCCGTGTGTTCCCTGACAAGCCAATTACTGAGAAGCCTCTTGAGGTTCGTCAAGGTAAAGGTAAGGGTAACGTTGAATACTGGGTATGTCAGATTCAGCCAGGTCGTGTGCTGTATGAGATGGAAGGTGTGCCAGAAGAATTGGCGCGTGAAGCTTTCGAACTTGCAGCTGCGAAATTGCCGTTTAAGACCACTTTTGTAACTCGGACGGTAATGTAATGAATGCATCTGAACTAAGAGAAAAGAGCGTAGAAGAATTGAATGCGCACCTGATCGAACTTCTTCAGGAGCAATTCAACCTGCGCATGCAAAACAGCACTGGTCAATTGGCGCAAACGCATCAATTGAAAACAGTTCGTCGCAACATTGCGCGTGTTAAAACCATTTTGACTGAGAAGGCAGGTGCCTAATGACTGAACAAAAGATTCGTACAGTACAAGGTCGTGTGGTTAGCAACAAAGCTGATAAAACTATCACTGTTGCTGTTGAGCGCCGCGTGAAGCACCCTATCTATGGGAAATTCATCAAGCGCACAACTAAGTTGCACGCTCACGACGAAAACAACACATGCCAAATGGGCGACGTAGTCACTCTTAAAGAGTGCCGTCCATTATCCAAGTCTAAGAACTGGATGTTGGTTGAAGTTGTTGGTAAAGCTTAATTTTTAAGTTTTATAGCAAATTGAAAAACCCGCCTTGTGGCGGGTTTTTTGTTTTTAACGTTCTATTTCGAATAAGAATCTGCCCCCGAAATAGTCTTGCCTCTTAAACTATCTCGCTATCGTTATTTTCTTGCTTATCAGCAAGAACCTGTAATGCTAATCAGCATTATCTGATAGCAGTGCGGTAAAAAGCTTTTATTTCCTACATAATTCTGCCTACTATGGGTAAAAACACGACTTTATAATCGGTGCGGACGTGCAAGGAGTTAACCCCGAATGAACACTGTCAATCTCTCACTACCTGCGGAAAAACTCACTTATTGGCTGGTACAAGACGGTTCGAGGAATGTGCTATTTCAGCCCATTCAAGGAGAAATGGTAACCTTCAACTGGCAGCAAATTAATTCTCAAGCCAGGAAGCTTGTGACCTTTTTTCGCGAGCAAGGGCTAAAGCCCGGAGATAAGGTTGCCATCCTATCGAAAAACTGTGCTCACTGGATAATTTCTGATATTGCACTGATGTTTGCTGGTTTGGTGAGCGTACCGATTTATCCAACTGCCAATAAAGAAACTATCAGCTATGTGCTTGAGCACTCTGAAAGTAAAATGATTTTGGTAGGTAAGCTGGATAACTGGCAAGCCCAAGCTGAGGGAATTCCTGAATCAGTGCCTAAGCTTGCGTTTCCCTATCCAGGGATGCCAGCTGAGTTCAATTGGCAGGATATTCAAGACAAGTATGAAGAGGTTGAACATGTAACGCCCGTCCAGGCTGATGATTTGATGACGATTCTTTATACTTCCGGTAGTACAGGGAACCCCAAAGGCGCAATGCACACCTATCAAAGTTTCGTGAATGCCGGTAAAAATGTCGGCAAGCGTATGCAGGTTTCTCCTGAAGACAGGATCATGTCTTACTTGCCCCTGTCTCATTGTACAGAGCGAGCATATGTGGAATCCACCTTGTTGAGTTATGGCTTAAAGGTTTATTTTGTCGATAGTTTAGACACTTTTGCACAAGATCTTAATAATGCTAAACCCACCATCTTTGGTTCGGTTCCGCGTTTATGGACCCAGTTCCAGAAGAAAATTTTAACCAAAATGCCCAACCGCAAACTGCAAACTCTTCTGAAGATCCCTTTGTTGAACAACCTTGTCAGGAGCAAAATCAAGAAACAAATGGGGCTTGACCAAGCGCGACTGTTTATTAGTGGCTCAGCTCCACTATCTGAAAAAATCCTGCAATGGTATAGCAAGTTAGATATCAACATTGGTGAAGGCTGGGGAATGACGGAGTCATTCGCCTGCGGCAGCGTTTTGGGGCCTGGTATGGATGTGCGCATTGGCACTGTTTCAAAACCCTTGCCTGGTACAGAAGTAGTGATCGCTGAAGACAGTGAGATTTTACTCAAGACCGAATCAGACATGCTGGGTTATTACAAAGAGGAAGAGAAAACCAAGGAAACCCTCAATGAAGAAGGATATATACACACGGGTGATTTAGGTGAGATGAGGGACGGTTATCTGTCGATTGTGGGGCGTAAGAAGGACATATTTAAAACCGAAAAGGGCAAATATGTAGCGCCCATTCCAATCGAGTCTGAGTTTGGTGATAACGAATACATTGAGCAAATGTGTTTGATGGGAACTCAATTGGTACAACCGGTACTGGTGATTAACTTGAGTGAACATGCTTTGACGTTGGACAAAAGTGACATCGAAAAAAGTTTGTTAGAAACACTCGATGCAGTGAATGCTAAATTGGAAGCGCATGCTAAGGTCTCTGCCATCATTGTCGCACAACAAGCCTGGATGACAGATTCCGGTGAGCTAACGCCCACTCTCAAAGTGAAACGTCACGTGGTGGAAAAAACCTACTTGCCGCTGGCGCAGAAGGTGGAGAAAGGCAGCATCAGCTGGCAATAATTGTTAAAAATCTAAATGAAACTGTAAAAACCAGGGCTTAAAAACCCTGGTTTTTTGCTATTTGAAGCATAATTTAGACGAGATATTGATTTATGAAGATTTAGGGTGATAATCAAAGTAATCGAATAGAAACTGCCTACCGTGCAAACCTTTTATTTAAGGAAGTGGCCATGAGTAATAGTAACAAACCTCGTCCGGCATTAACTCGGCAAAATGCAACGACTAACTTGCATCAGGGCACGGGACGGTCACAGGCCAATGCTGATGCACCCGTTATGCAGAATATGGCCAGTGCAGCACGAAAACAGCTAGAAACTCATATCGGGCAGGGGCCGGGTAAAATGCACGCGGCCAGTACAACCCGCTTGCACGAAGAGCGCGCTTATATCTACGATCAAATGTCGAAAGGTAAGCGTATGCAGACCCTGAATAATTTTAAAACTGGTCTGAATCCACTCAATAACATCAGTAAAAACGACCGTCGTAATCTCACCGCTGAAGCTAACAGCTTAAAAACCTATAAAGATCGCATGAAAAATAACAATAAAGATGCGGTTAAGAGAGAAAAAATTGGTACTAACCTAGGTCACGTTAAAACCGGTGCTCGAGTGGCCAACTATGTTGGAACGGGTGTCGCGTTTGCAAATCCAGCTGCTGGTGTTGCCATTAAAGCAACAGCTAAAGGCGTAAGCATCGCTTCGGGGATTGGGGCAACCGTGGCCTATGATCGCGCCAGTAAAGCATACGCTAAAAATGTAGACGATAAAGCTACAGGTATGAATATGCTGGATAGCCATATTTCAGCGCAGAAATCAGAATTAACTGCAACCAAGCGCAATAAAACGGCGGTATCTACTGCAGCAAGTGTGGCATTTGGTGCTGGAGGCTTTGGTATCGATGCGGCACTGGATGGAGCCAGTACCTTAACAGAAAGCTTGGTGTCTTCTGGTTATGATGCTGCTAAAACTGGCTCTAAAAAAGCGATCGGGATGGCATTTTCCAATCAAATTCGCGACAACAAGTCTGAAATTGTCAATCTCATGCGTCATCAAAAAGCATTTGAACCTAAAACCGGACTGGTACAAACCCGAGCTCGCAGTAATGCAGTAACGAAAAAATAGGCCTGCTAGCGTAGATTGATGCGCAATGGCGAGTTGGATTAACAAAGCAATTTTGTCAGCAAATATTTATTTGTGTATCTCTGACCTGGACAGATTGAGGTTGCTCGTGCAGGGTAGATAGAAAACAACAGAGTTTTAATATGCAACAACGCATCCCAGCCATAGATCAGTTACGCGGTTTGGTTATTGTTCTCATGGCCATCGATCATGTCCGAGATTTTTTTAGTCCTTTTCCCTGGCAGCCCGAAGATTTAACTCAAACGAGTCCAGAGTTGTTTCTCACTCGCTGGATCACCCATTTCTGTGCGCCTGTTTTTATCTTTCTTACCGGAATAAGTGCCTATCTATATGAGCAAAAAGTCACTTCAAAAAGCGAGCTTCGACACTTTTTAGTAACACGCGGCATCTGGTTGGTGTTTATTGAACTGGTGGTGGTTAATGCTTCCTGGAAGTTTGGCTTTCCTGCCTGGTATTTTGTGCAAGTAATATGGGCTATCGGTGTTAGCATGCTGTTTCTGGCTCTGTTTACTTGGTTACCTCGCAATGTCACTTTGGCTTTCGGTATATTGATGATCTGTACTCATAATTTGGCAGATGGTATCAATGCTTCTCAGTTTGGAGAGCTAAGTTGGCTATGGCATGTGTTACATCAACCAGGTTGGATCCCCTTCAATGAACAAGGTGCGGGTGTTTATATCGCTTACCCGTTAATCCCCTGGATTGGCGTGATGCTGGTTGGTTATAGCATCTCTTCGTGGCTTACAGCTGATGCGGCACAATTCAATCAACGCAGCTTGAAACTCGGGCTAGGAATTCTATTTGCTTTTATCGTTATTCGATTGCTAAACGTTTATGGGGATCCTGTTCCCTGGTCTGAGCAGGAGCGCGGCGGCATATTTACCATGCTGTCCATTTTGAACACGCAAAAATACCCGCCGTCACTGTCCTATTTGCTGATGACCTTAGGTCCTGCTTTGATGCTGATGGCTGTCATGCATCGGCTTCCAGATACTATCAATAGTGCCTTGTTGACCTTTGGTCGCGTCCCCTTTTTCTACTATGTACTCCACTTACCACTTATTCATTTCCTGGCGGTGCTGTTTTTTATTCCAACATTGGGTTGGCAAGTAGGCTGGCAGTTAGGTGGCAGCAGTGCACTTCCCGAAGCTTATGAACCCAGTTTATTACGCCTTTATCTGGCCTGGGCTTTTGTTACCTTGGTGATGTTTTATCTCTGCAAATGGTATGTCGGCGTTAAACAGCGTCATAATCATTGGCTATTGAAGTATCTCTGATGGTTATGACGATATCTTTAGTTTACTGATATTTTGCATCTAAAAGCATCGCTGCCCACTCAACGGAAACCGGGATGACAATAAAGAGAATAGCTAAAGCAGCCGAATTATCACAACAACATTATCGTTATTACGATTTCATCATGGCAGCCACCTGCGTCGTTATCGTTTGCTCAAATATTATTGGTGCTGCAAAGGTGGCTACTATTATGGGGGTTACCTTTGGTGCCGGCGTATTGTTCTTTCCTTTGTCGTATGTTCTGGGGGACGTACTCACTGAAGTTTATGGCTACTCTCGGGCGCGCAGAGTCATTTGGGCGGGTTTTGCTGCCGCTGCTTTTGCTGCCGGCATGGCCGCCTTTATTACGGCTATGCCCCCCGCTGACAGCTGGAATCAATCCCTGGGGGGCATTGATACACAACAAGCGTTCGCTTTAAATTTCGGTCAGGTGCCGCGCATTATCTTTGCTTCTATGCTGGCTATCTGGTGCGGTGAGATGGCAAACGCCTATGTCCTTGCCAAAATGAAGATCTGGAGCAATGGTAAGGCACTCTATCAACGCACTATTGGTTCTACCATTGTAGGTCAGGGGGTAGATACCTTGTTATTTTATCCGCTCGCTTTCGCTGGTATTTGGTCATGGGACCTGATACTCACAGTGATGTTGAGTAACTATGTGCTGAAAGTGCTCTGGGAGGTGTTACTTACCCCCGTAACCTACAAAGTTATTGCCAAACTCAAGTCTGCAGAAGGCGTTGATGTTTACGATAAGGAAACTGAATTTACCCCCTTCTCGATAAAACAATAAATGTTGCTCAGTCGGTTTTTCGCGGCACTTTTTGAAATTCAAAATTTATTGTTATTCGTTGGCTATATTTTTAATCTAATGCACATCAAAGCCGTGAGAGTTAATTTGAGCGGCGATTTGCAGTGATAGCAGAAACTCTTCGATACGCTCACACAATGCATCTTGCGCTAACTTTTGCCTGCCACGAACAGCACATTCCCAAATTATGAGTGTTCTGATTTTATCTTGCTTCATGGCATCAATATGTAATTTATCTCGTACCTGATTCGATTTTATTTTGGTTAACCAGAAGTCAGTGCGGGTTGCCGGTAGCTTGAACAGGTGGCAGTCATGGCCATGCCAAAAACAGCCATGCACCAGCACTGCCGTATTATATTCTGGCAGAAAGAAGTCCACCTTTGCTTTGCCTATTTTGGATTGCTTTTTGTAGCTGATTTGCAAATATCGCAAGGCTTCGGCAACCAACCTTTCAGCCTTAGTGTCCTTATTCTTCACCGCCGCCATACTTTTATGGCGTTGTTGCGGTGAGTGAACGTCTGTCATTAGATTACCTATGGCTACGGCTTGAGAAGCAGGTGGGTTATCTGGCAGTGCATGGGATCTTGTTCTCTGGCTTCTGGATTGGCTTTTGAAATTACAAAGCGCACTTCCACCGGCCGGTTGAGTTGCAGTGCCAATTTCACTAATTCAGGTCCTTGTCTATCCGTTTCGGCAAAAATTAGTGCAGGGCAGGTAGCACGCTCACTGGTACCTTTGAGGCTGATCCAGGTTTGGTATTGCTCTGGGTATTCAGCATGTTGCTGAGAATATACGGTTTTGATTAACCCTCTTCCGGATAATTCTGTGTAATCCCCTTGGGTAAAACCTGAAAAGCTGATTGATAAAAGTAAAAGGAAAGTTGTGAACCTTTGCATAATCGTCTCATCGATTGCTGTTTTTGTAGATTAACATTACTCAAGCAACTTGAATCAAAAGTGAATGAATCGGAAAGTTCGGCTGGTAATGTACATAATTCAATCAAAAAAATGGAGCTTAATATCTACTTCTGAAATGGAGATTCTGAAGGTATGTACTATTGTCAGTTCGAAGTACTAATTGGGGTTCCCTTTACACGCAGTAAGAGAAGTATTCAGATGACACAACAATGAGAGGTATCAGGGATGATACCTCAATCAATGCCAGTATAGGGATATACTGTCATTGATGGTTATTGTTGTGCTGAATACGACGATTACGCTTTGCGTGTCAAGGGCTGCGGAGGATTCTTAAGGAGTGCCGCAGGCAGCATTCCTTAAGGCGCTCCGGCGCCCCGGTAAAACAACATCAAAAGTTGAAACTTTAGATTACTCCGGTGGAATCCTTTTTAATGATAACCACCTACTGAATTAGGTGATTTAGCGCTTAAAACAAAAAAGGAGCCTTTCAGCTCCTCTAATTCTGCTCAGTTCAGGCTGGCAACCTGAATCGGTAGCCTGCGCCGTAAACGGATTCAATGATGTTTTCTTTGACACCCGAATCTTTCAGCTTTTTACGGATATTTTTGATGTGGCTGTCAATGGTACGGTCGGTGATATCGCCAACATTGCTATACACCATATCAATGATTTGCTGCCGGGAGTAAATGCGCTCCGGGTTTTTAAATAATAAGCGATAAAGGCTGAACTCCAGAGAAGTTAGCGGTATTTCATTACCTTTGTAAGAAACTTTGTGCTTATCGTCATCCAGGCTAAAAATGGAATAATAAACATGCTCAGAGGTCCGTCGCAGTATAGCTTGTACGCGCATTACCAGCTCTGGAGCGCTGAACGGTTTGCACATATAGTCATCTGCCCCTGCTTCCAGGCCGATCAGCCGATCTACTTCTTCGGATTTGCCTGTTAGCATGATAACCGGAATATTTGAAAACTCGCGAATTTCACTGCAACACTGTAAGCCATCTTTTCCGGGAATAACCAGGTCCATGATCACCAGGTCGGGTTTATTCTCCCGAACGTAATCCACAACATCATCACCTTTAACTATGTGGTGAGTTCTATAACCATTGGCTTCCAGAAAACGTTGTACTTGTAATGCGATGTCCGGATTGTCTTCAACTACGAGTATCTGCTGCATGTCATTTCATTTATTGTTAGAACCACATTCATTATGTCATTTATTGCATGACGTTCGAGGTTAAGATAATGATGAATTGTGCAAACAAAATGAAGAAATTTTTTACTAAGGTCAGACCACGGCAGACTGTAACTGAAAAGGCTTCAGGTTAAATTCTGGCAAAATAGCAATGCAGTGATCGAAGATATCGGATTGGATGCCTTCATAATTGACCCAGTTGGTATCATTGCTGAAGCAATAAATTTCTAAGGGTAATCCGGTAGGGCCGGGCGGTAATTGTCTGACTATCAGAGTCATATCCTGGCTGATTCGAGGGTGGTGTTTTAAATATGACTCTACGTATTTCCTGAAAATGCCGATATTTGTCATTTTATCTACATTTAAAGATTTTACAGGTGCTCGCTCGCTGGCATCGGTGTTGAGTTGTTCCTGTAATAACAATAAATCATCCCGTACCAATGGGATTTGCATCAGTTTTTCTTGCAGTTCATCATCGCAGAAGGTCACTGAGTCGATATCTATGTATATTGCACGTTTGATCCTGCGCCCACCGGACTCCTGCATACCACGCCAGTTTTTTAAAGATTCATTCATCAGGGCATAGGTGGGTATGGTGGAGATGGTTTTATCCCAGTTTCTCACTTTTACGGTGGTGAGGCCCACCGCCAAAACGGTGCCATCGGCATTATAGGCGGGCATTTCAATCCAATCGCCATTGGCGACAGTGCGATTGGCTACAATGTTTATGCCCGAAACAAAGCCAAGGATCGTATCTCGGAACAATAAGATAATAATCGCTGTCAGGGCACCTAACCCAGAAAGTAAAAGAGTTGGAGACTTATCTAGTAGTTGCGACACAATCAGTAAAATGGTGACAACAGACAAGATGAGCTTAGCCACTTGAATAAAGCCGTTTATCGGTATTCTGTTGGCGTATCTGGAATTATCGTAAATAGCCTGGATGCTGTTGAATACAGAAAAGATGGCTCTGACGATAACGACGATGAGGTAAATGGAGCTGAGTTTTGTCACCAGCACTAAACCCATGAATTCTTCGTGTAGAAAATAAGGGGCACTGAGGTGTAAACATATAGCTGGGGCGACATGGGCCAGCCGCTTAAAAAACTTGCACTGATGAAGTGTATTATTCCAATGGGGTTTATTGTTAAAAAGCAGGCCGGTAAGAGATGGATTGAACAAAAGCTTGGTGAGTCTCAGACTCAGCCACGCCATAACCACCATGATGGCAAGCATGGCTGCGGAAAATAATAAATCGGTAGGGGCCAAGGCGACTTGATAAGTTTCAAGCCACTGTGCCAGCAGCTCACCCAGGTGCGTTTTGTTCAAGCCTTGAGCTCCTCAAGTAATGCCGTGATTTTGGCATCTTTATTCTGCCAGTGTTGATTCAGGTTTTGCTGAAAACTGTCTCTAAATTCATCATCATTGAAATAGTCACCGATTAACTCTGGTTTAACTGGCAGTATGTCCACTTCGAATATGACCTGTTTAAGATTGCCACTTAGCATATCCATCATTATCACCCCTTTGCTTCCGGGGTAAATGAGTGTGACATCCAGAATATTGGTAAATAGCTCCCCCATCGCTGCAAAGGTGAAGGCAATACCACCTGCTTTGGGGGGTAAAAGGTGCTGGAATTTATTGCCTTTGGCTGCTTGTTTGGCCGGGGTGAAGCGCGTGCCTTCTACAAAGTTGATGATGGTGGTTGGTGCATCGCGATACTTCTCGCAATGCTTGCGAGTCGTTTCGATGTCTTTCCCCTTCAGATGAGGGTTCTTTTTGATAAAATCCTGGCTGTAGCGCTTCATAAAGGGCATTTCCAGCGCCCATGCGGCCACTCCAACGAAGGGTAACCAGATAAGTTCTTGCTTCAGGAAAAACTTAGGCGTGGGTATGCGCTCATGAGTGAAGGCAATTAGCAGAATGATATCCAGGTAGCTGAGATGATTTGCTACCACCAGGTACCAGCCATCGGGATCTAATTCACCATTGACTTTATAATCAATGTCAATTCGGTTAAAAAACTTGATCATGGCAACACTCATCACCCCAAATTGCGCAATGATCACTTTGAGTACAGCATCAATGGGAACTCTTAAACCTTGATTGCGGATCATAAATTTCAGTAGTCCGAAGGTAACAGCTAAGGTCGCCCAGAAAGCCAGGTTAAGCACCTGCAGACAAAAGTGAATTGGAAAAATAATGAGTCCCATAATTTTACTGAGCATCCTTGAGAGTATTTAGCTGCTGGTCTTTTTGTTGCCAACGTTGATTTAACCAGTGCTGAAAATGTTGTTTTTGTTGTGCGTTGTTAAAATAGTCTTGGGCAATAATACCTTGTTCCCGAAGTTCAACAATAGAGAGTGTTTCAACGCGAACCTGAATTCTTTTTACTCTGCCACATACGAAGTCCCAGTAGCTTGGTGTGCCATCCGGATAATAGATGGTGACATCCAGTAACAGATTTAGATTTTCTTTCATGGCTTCTAACACAAACGCCATGCCACCTGCTTTTGGTTTGAGCAAGTTGGCAAACTCAGACTGTTGTTTTTTGTGTTTTTGCTCTGTGATACGGGTGCCTTCGACGAAATTCATAACACTGACGGGTTTGAACTTAAATTTACGGCAGGCTTCTTGGGTGGCTTCCAGGTCTTTGCCGCGCATTTCTGGATGCTTTTCCAAAAATTTGCGGCTGTAGCGACGCATAAACGGAAAATCCAGTGCCCACCAGGCAAGACCCAGGAAAGGGACCCAGATCAGCTCTTGTTTCAGGAAAAATTTTAAGAAGGGGATTTTTCGATTGAAAACTCGCTGTAATACCAAGATATCCACCCAAGAGCGATGGTTAGCGATCACCAGATACCATTCTTTTAGATCAAGATCCTCTATCCCTTTCACATCCCACTGGGTATTGCTGAGAATATTCTGGTTTAAATTGTTGATACTGATCCAATTGGAAGCACAGCCATCAAGAATATAAGAAATAAAGGTTTGCCATGGTTTTATCGGTATTAGCTTCAGGAACGACAATCCGAAGATGGGAATAAACCAAAATACGGTGTTCACGAAATAAATCAGCACCGATATTGAGCCAATTATATTATGCATTTTTATCCACTCAGCGAGGCGAGGCCATATAATACCTATTTTTGTGACATAGCTAAAGGTCGGAGCAGTGTGCCACCAATGCCATTGTGTAAAGTTCAAAATAAAGAAATCAGTTTAAAAAAGCCCAACCCTGAAACAGTGAGCACTACTGCGGTACCTAAAAAGTTGTGCCACACTTTATTGCGGAATTGTCCTAAAAGATTGGCTTGGTTGCAAAACCATAACAAACAAACGGCAATCAATGGCAATAACAAACCGTTTGCGGCTTGAGCTAACATGATAATGGAAATCGGTTTTATGGCCAGAAAACACAGCGCGCTGCCGAACAGGATGATACTTAACCAGATAAACTTAAACAGTTTGCTGTCGGGGTCGGTGGGCTTGCCCAAGGCGCCACACAGGGCATAGCTGGTGGCTAAAGGCGCAGTGATGGCACTGGTAAGGCCTGCACAAAACAAGCCCAAGGCAAAAAATGCAGGGGCGTAATCCCCCAATAGCGGTCTGAGCTGTTCAGCAATGCTGTCCATTTGTGGTGCAATGGAAGAGCCAAACCAGGTGGCGGCTGAAGTTGATACAATCGCTAAGGTGACCAGTCCTCCGATGCTAATGGCCAGGGCGCTGTCTTTTTGAATGTGCTTGAGCCTGTCATGTGGCGAGCTATCCGGCTTATGCTTCGCCGCGAGGCTGGCATGCAAGAACAAGTTGTAGGGCACAACCGTAGTACCAATGAGTGCAATGGTGGTTAGTATGCTCGCATCTGGCAGTTGGGGAACAAACATACCACCAAACAGTTCAGCGTAGTCAACATCGGCAATTATAAAGGTTACCATGAACACCAAGCTCATGAGCATTACCAATATCGTTAACACCGTCTGCAGACTTTTAGTATTCCCATTGGCCAGAATCAGAGCTGCAATTGCACCTAATGCGAGGCTCCACAAGGGTAACTCGCCGCCTAAAAGGTTGTGCAACCCCATTGCTGCACCGGTCAGGTTTCCTGCTTCATAGGCTGCGTTGCCAATCCCGATTGCTGCGACAATCAAGCCAATTACAAACCACTTAAGCAGCGGAGACTCAAATTGCTGATTAAGTAATTCCGCCAGACCTTTATGGGTGATTACACCGAGTCGAGCCGCCATTTCCTGCAAAATGATGGTGGCGAGTACTGAAAATATTACCGCCCACAACAATGCATAGCCAAATTGCGCTCCCGCCACCGTGGCGGTTGTGACCGTACCCGGACCGATAAAAGCGGCTGCAATCAGAAAGCCTGGCCCCATTTTCATTGTCATTCTTCCCTTTAGTTCCCATTGCAAGGTGGCTCATGGTGAATCATTCCGAAGTAAAATCAAAGCTTGTTGTGACTATGTGTCTGGATTGGCGAAAATATAAGCAGCTTCTAAAATTAAGTTAGATCCCTAAACATCAGCTGCAGAAATGAGATATTGCTGGCTCTATTTCCTTTTACCCGGAGCAATGGCTTGTGAAGAGATATTGAATGTGGGCGCGGATCTCAATTGGCCGCCCTATTCTTACCTTAGCGAACAGGAGCCAATGGGTATTGATATTGAAGCGTCCAGAAGTGTGTTTGGCGCGCTGGATTATTGTTTGTTTTTTATTGATATGCCCTCAGCCAAGCGTGCCCAGGAGCAACTTAATCTGGGCCAAATAGACTTGTTGATGGCGGCGAGCTACAGTGATGAGCGCGCCAGAAACGGCTGGTTCAGTGAGGCCTATCGAAATGAAACTGTGGTGTTGTTTACGCATAAAAATAGCCTGATTAACGCGTTAAGCGTGGATGATGCTTTTGAGAAAGGCGGTACTTTTGCCGTTAATGCCGGAAGTTACATTGGCGAGGATTTTATCAGGCTCAGTCGTGCCTATCCTGAGCAGATAGTTTATCTGCCTTCAACCGAGCAGCGGCTATTAATGCTCAACAAGGGGCGCATCGACTTTGTGGTGGAAGACAAGGAGGCGGGCCACTATATTTCTCAAGCCAAAGGGTATGATCAGGTATTTGCAACAGAGCTGGTTGTGTATCAAAACCCTATCCATTTTATGTTTAGTCGTCAGCGCTTCTCTGTGGAACAGGTAAGCCAAATCAACCGCTTCCTGAAACAAAGATAGTCCTGTCTTTGCCCTTTACCAAACAAAAGTAAGTTCCCATTACTTTGCACTATGACTTTGCCAAAGCTCAAAGATTGTACTTGCAAAAAAAACGCATTGTTTTAAACTTTCAGAAAATATTGAAACTTTAGAAGGTTCTAAAATGACGCCGGTTGTCGAGTCTTTTGTTTTGCACTTTGGTGAAATGGGGAGTAAGTGGGGGTTTAATCGAACCGTTGGGCAAATGTATGCTTTGCTGGTTGTAAGTAAAGACCCACTTACGGCAAATCAGCTTGCAGAAGAACTCAATATATCTCGCGGCAATGTCTCCATGGGTATTAAAGAGTTACAGTCGTGGCAACTGATATCCACCCGACACATTCCCGGAGATCGCAAAGAGTATTACCAGGCATTAGGCAGTATCTGGGACATGGCCATGAAGGTCTTCGAAGAGCGCCGTAAGCGGGAAGTGGATCCAACCCTGTCTATGTTGCGGGGTGTCTTGCTGCAAAAGCCGGGTAACGAACAGGACGAATACGCTCAGCAAAAGCTACACGAAATCCATGACTTGCTGGAAACCGTGACTACCTGGTCTGCGGAATTACAAAGTATGAATCCCGAGAAACTCAATACTCTGATGAAGTTGGGGTCGGGAGTGGGCAAGGTTTTGGACTTCAAAGAAAAGGTTTTGAAAAAAAGTAGTTAGGTTTTTTAAAAGTGGAGCCTGTCATGTTGGATGTTGTTTTACTCTCTCGTGTCCAGTTTGCATTAAATATCAGTTTTCATATTCTGTTCCCCACAATCACCATCGCGCTCTGTTGGTTCTTGCTGTATTTCAAAGTTCGCTTTGATCTTTCAGGCCATCCTGTGTGGATGCGCATCTATCGATTTTGGGTGAAGGTATTTGCACTGACTTTCGCATTAGGTGTTGTTAGCGGTATCACCATGTCCTTTCAGTTTGGTACTAATTGGCCGGGTTATATGGAAACGGTGGGCAATATAGCCGGTCCACTGCTGGGTTATGAAGTGATGACAGCATTTTTTCTGGAAGCGACTTTTCTTGGGATTATGTTGTTCGGTATTCATCGAGTGCCACCATGGTTACATACGCTGTCCACATTGATGGTCGCTATAGGCACCACATTATCGGCTTTCTGGATCTTGGCGCTTAACAGCTGGATGCAAACCCCCGTAGGCTTTGAAATGCGCGATGGCGTAGCCCATGCTACGGATTGGTGGACAATTGTCTTTAACCCTTCTTTCCCATATCGCTTTTTCCATACATTACTGGCGTCTGCATTGACGGCAAGCTTTCTTATTATTGGTCTGTCCGCCTATCGAATTTTTCGCGGAGACAACAAATTGGCGCCTAAAATTGCCTTCAAAACGGCTATTGTTGCCGCACTCTTTTTAACGCCGATACAGATTTTTGTAGGCGATTTGCACGGCTTGAACACCTTTGAACATCAACCGCAAAAAGTCGCGGCCATGGAAGGCGTCTGGCAAACAGAAAAAGGTGCTCCCCTTTTGCTATTTGCTATTCCTGATGAACAGGCGCGTAAAAATCATTTTGAGGTGGCTATTCCCAATTTAGCCAGTTTGATTCTAACTCACGATCCGCAAGGGGAAATCCGGGGTTTGGATGAATTTAAAGGTGAGCATCCACCAGTGAAACCCGTATTTTATGGATTCAGAATTATGGTAGGGATAGGATTATTGATGCTGTTCACGGCAGTTGTGGGGAGTTATCTCATTTTGAAGAGAAAAGAGACCTCTCCAATATTTTTAAAATTGGCCATAGCCATGACGTTTTCCGGCTGGATAGCCACCCTGGCGGGTTGGTATGTTACCGAGATTGGTCGACAGCCTTGGCTGGTATCTGGCGTATTGACCACCCAACAGGCGGCCACTCAAATACCCTCAGGCAATGTACTTTTGTCACTGTGTTTGTATCTGATGGTTTATTTATTTTTATTGGTGGCCTATATACGCACTTTGTTTTTAATGTCGCGTCGCTCCGTGGAAATTGAGGAGATACAGCCTGAGGAGCGCCTCACAATAAGGACACAACAATTGGCAGGAGCAAAATCATGATCGCGGATACTTTATTACCTGACATTTTCGCCGGGCTAATGGCGCTGGCGATAGTGATGTATGCCATTCTAGATGGCTACGATTTGGGGGTGGGTATGCTGTTACCGGCAAAAAATGAGCACCACCGCGATATCATGATTGCATCAATTGGTCCTTTTTGGGATGCCAATGAAACCTGGTTAGTATTGGCAGTGGGACTGTTGCTCATCGCTTTTCCACAAGCACACAGCCTGATATTGGGAGAGCTGTATCTACCCATAGTTGTGATGTTAATTGGGCTGATATTACGTGGTGTGGCTTTCGATTTTCGAGCCAAGGTGCGCCAAGGCCGAAAAGAGTTATGGGATAAGTTGTTTAAACTTGGCTCTTACCTGGCTGCCGGTACACAGGGTTTTATGCTAGGCCTTTATGTTATGGGCTTTGAACACAGTCTGGTTGCCTATGGTTTTGCACTATTAAGTGCCGCGGGTGTTATTGCCGCCTTTCGTCTGATAGGTGCCTGTTGGTTAGTTATGCGTACCGAACATGAGTTGCAAAAAGAGTCGCTTGAATGGGCAAAAGAGACTTTATTTATTTGCGTGGCCGGCATTTTCACAGTATGTCTGGTGAATCCTTTAGCTAACCCTGCTATTTTCCATAAGTGGTTTTCTGGCGTTGGACTGATTATGCTGGCAATTATTCCAACCCTGGCCATTTTAAGTTTGGTATTGCTCGGGCGGGCTTTGAATTTCCGTCGCGTATTAGAGGATAAATACTGTATTAGACCATTTGCGCTGGTGGTATTGTTATTTTTAACCTGCTTTGCTGGACTGGCTTTTAGCTTTTACCCCTATGTTGTGCCCGGTAATATGACGATTCAAGCAACAGCCAGTGCCCCTGATTCATTGCGTTTTATTTTGATAGGCGCTCTGATTGTTATGCCTTGCATTTTGGCCTATACCGCCTTTTCCTATCGGGTATTTCGCGGCAAGGTAACGGAGCTGCGCTATTACTAGCGCAGCTTAAATAAAGCAGCGGTAGTTTTCCGAGTGTGCTCTAAACGCTTGTAAAACCACTTCGTCGTCTTGTAAAAATTGAAAGTCATTAAAGTCAAAACCCGGGGCGACAGTGCAGCCTACCAGAGTAAACTCTCCCGTGGATTCAGCTGCCTGATAGTGACCGCCGGGGATAACATGGTGATACTGGCCATTATCTCGACCTAAAAATATCTCATTACATTGATTGTTATGTAAATCCAGCAACCTCAATGGTGCTCCTTCGTAAAAGTGCCAGATTTCATCGTGGGCAACTTTGTGGAAGCGACTGATATCACCCTCGGTCAATAAAAAGTAGATTTGCGTTACGCTGTTACGAGTTTGTCCATTGACAGGTGAGGGGACTGTTGTTGAACAGCGATAAGTTTCTTTGTACCAACCACCTTCTGGGTGGGGTTTTAAATCGTATTTAGCAATGAGCTCTTCGCAACGGGACATGATTTTTAAACTTTAACTATCAAGGCTACTTACTGTAACTTTTGCTTTGTTTTTTGACCATGTATAATTGCGCCCTTTTTTCAATTGGGGTCCGTGCTGACATGTTTGAACTGAAATACAAAACGCCTTTTGCCTGGACAGAAGCGGTGTTAGCCGATTTTGATAGCTTTCTTATTGATCATGCTGCGGCAGAAAAAAAAGCATCGGGAATGGCCATGTCGATGCTGTCTCATTATCCGGATAAAGAAAAACTGGTAAAAGCCATGGTGAATTTGTCCATTGAAGAAATGACCCATTTTCGCCAGGTTATCAAAATCTTGTATGAGCGAGGTTTAAACCCAGGCTCCGATACCAAAGATGAATATGTAAATCAGTTTCGCCAGCATTTTCGCAAGGGGACGAGTGAGTACATGTTAGATCGCTTATTGATAGGCGGGATCATTGAAGCGCGGGGATGTGAGCGCTTTGGTTTGGTGTCGCAAGCGTTGCCAAAAGGACCGATGAAGAACTTTTACCACGCCATCGCTGAGTCTGAAGCGGATCATCAAGACTTATTTGTGGAACTTGCTTTAGAGTATTTCCCCAAAGGAGTGGTGGAGCAACGCCTTGATGAATTATTAGATGCCGAGGCGACTATTATCGCGACTATCCCTCATACGGCTGCATTGCACTAAATATTTTTCCTTGCTTTACCAGGCTTTTAGCTTTTTGAATAAGTACCTGATAGCACGCTGTATAAACATCACCAAAGGGCTGTAGTAGGGACGCATCCCGTATTGGAACTTTTGTAAAAGTGTTTGGCTGTTCCTGTTGCTATTTTCGGACAATAAGTTTCGGTTCTTGAGTAATTGCCAGGCGGGTTTGGTTTGGTGGTTTAGCCCGCCATTCCAGCCTTTTCCGTAGTCTTGCCCAAAAGCAAAACGTTTATTTACGGCGAGGTCCAAACTGGGGAGTTTTGGATTGATGTATAAGGCCAATTCACCGACAGCGGAAGCGCCTTTGATTAAGAAATGGCTATTTGACAAAAGCAATAGATCTATCAAAACATCTTCGCCCTTTTTGTATGGAGAGACATCTTTCAAATTGAACGGTACAACATCATTATCTGAACGGGCACTGTCGTATGCGACCACCAGACTACCGTAGCGCTCTTTAAAAACAGTTAAGAATTGTGCTTGATCGGTGGCTACGAATATTATTGGATTTGACTGCTCATTCAACCACTTATCTACGTGGTAGAAATACTCCGACGGCGCAACCGGGGGCGCGTACATTAAATCGGTACCTCGAATATGCAGGCCGAGGATTTGATGTCCGTTAAAGTGCTGAAGTTTAAATTGTTCGACTTTATTCTCTACGTGAGCTTTTACTCTAATGTATTGGGAATAGGTCTCATGCCCTTTTTTTCGCTGTTGTCGATACCATTTTTCAATATCCTTAGGCGGATTGTCCCGCCATTCTGCGAAAGTATAACTATAAATGCTGTCAGGGTGATGTTCGCAGATATGCAGCATTTCGGTATCTTCTAGATTGTATAAATCTTCTAATGTAAATGAGCTATTTGGGTCGTTACCTATTTCAGCAATACAATCAGAGTCAAAAGGAGGAATTAGGGGCTCAAAAAATTGATGCCACATGTTAGTGCCGTAATTCTCATCGTAATAGTGACTTTTACAGCGCGCTGTATAATTGACTATGGGCAATAGCTGATGGCGTTCGCAGTAGCGAATTTGGTTTAGGGTTTGCAGCAGCATTGCCCCAAATCCTGCCCCTTGCAAATGCATTTGAATCTCGTAAACCCCTTTGTACTTTTCAGACAGAGCAGCGTTTAAAAGGGAATTATTATCAGGATTGGATTCAGTGTTCACTTTAATATTCTATTTATGCCCTAATTGATCTTTGTGGTAGGAGTGACTTTGAACTACTCGACCTGTATGTCTGTTTTACGATTAAAAATGATTTATACAGGGACGCAAAAAAGGCTTTAGTCTTTACTACCCAATGAAACTACTTTAACACCTGACGTGTTTTCATCAATAATTCGCCACGGATCAATAACGACAGAACCTTTCGGAAAACTTATCGTCTCATATTCTGGGTGTCGGCACCCAATAAGAAAAACGTGAGGTTCTAATTTTGTTAAATCTATTTTTCGTTCTTCAACATAGTGATCATAAAGCTGCACCTCGTGACCTCTATCTTCCAAAATCGATTTTAGTAATAGTGCCGCGCTACCTGTGGTTATGTTGGTTTGAGGTTTATACGCATAACCTAAAATCGCTTTGGGCAAATCATGTGAACACAATAAATCAGCCAACCAAGCGGTTTGTTTTTCCCGCGCTTGCGTCATGCTGCTGAAAAGGTCGTAACTTAGTTCTAACTCGGAGGATAACCAAGACATTGCAATATTATCTCGTGGATGACAGCCGCCTCCATCACCCATACCGGCAGTCATATAAGCTGGGCTAATCAATCGATTGTTCGCCAACTTAAGTGTTTCAGTTACCTCATCAACATCAGCACTTGGGACTTTGTGGCAAATTTCCATCAGAGTGTTGGTAAACGCCAGTTTCATGCCGATAAATGTATTGTAGGCCACCTTGGTTAATTCGGCGCTTTCAATAGTCATACTACGAACAGGTGAGTCAGTAATTGTTTGGTAAAATTGCACCAGCTTATTTTTCGCACTTTCATCGTCACCGCCAATCAAAACAAATTCAGGGAATAGGAAATCTCGAATGGTAGTACCCATAGCGATAAAAGAAGGGTTATAGCAAATTTGCATTAACGGATTTTCTATCTGCTCAACGATTCTGGCTACAGTTCCGGGCAGAACTGTTGAAACGATAACGATCAGTTTTTGTGTTTTGATAGATGCTGAAACTTGAGATACAGCCTCTGTTAGATATTCATAAGAAAAATCTCTCGGGCTTTCCTTAATCGGTGTAATTCCCTCAAACATAGATTCGTGAGGCGTCTGTACAGCAACAAAAATGATCTCTGATTTTTCAACTAAATCATCTAGTTGAACAAATTTGATTTGCGATTTATTAAGGTCCTCATTGAGATCTAACTTGCTATCCAAACCGCGTTCTATTGTTTTACGAGGCTTTACATTCATTTTGTTTGGATCTGAGTCATAGCCTCGTACAATGTGCCCTTTGCTCTCTATAGCAATTGCTAAGGGTAATCCGAGTTTTCCAAGTCCAATAATCCCAATATTCATTTTATTATTCTTTACATTGATGATGTGATGCCAAGTCTAAACAAAAAGTTAAAAGCATTTCGGGGAGGCATTATTCTAATTAACGAAAGAAAAGCAAGGTGTTATTCATGCGCGCATACAAGGTATTGTGCCCGGAGTTGTATGATCTAGTCGTTTCGAATAAAGTGGCGAAATTAGATTACATGTTTTATTGCTGGTGGATATAAATTTAAATCACCTCATCTCTCTAATTCGTAGCTCTGCTATCCAACCTTCGTAATTAAGATGTCCTGCTTTAAATTATGAACAAAAAACTATCTCGCTATATAGAACAAGGGCGCTTCTCAAAGCACTCTCTCAGACGCTGGCTTCCGTTATTAAAAGATTACTATTTTTTAAAAAAAAGCAACGAAGAAATTCCGTGGACTCAAATAAAAGAACGGGCTAAACACGCTGCTTCAAGAATAGGCTCTGATTTCTTTTCAGCGACAAATGAGCATCAAAAGTATCTTGAGATTCGATTTGATTGCCATCCAGGATCTGCTTTTTTTGCTATTTATGTCATGGTTTTACAACAATTAAGATTTGCAGAATGTCACGGATTGATTCCGATTATCAACGTAGACTATCGCCACAATTACTACTTCGATACGGAAAAAAACATAAACTTCTGGGAGAACTATTTTGAGCCCATTGGAGACCGAAGCAGCAAAGAGTTAAAAGAGCTCCATAGCAATAATCCAAAGAGCGTGACCTTTTTAGATCCGGAACTTCAGAAAAGCTTATATTTAGGTGAAGGTGATGACATACCAACCGAATTTAATGAAAGAACTCAGCTTTGGTGGCAGCGACAACGCAGCATGGGGGCTGAGTTAACTGCAAAGTACGTCAGAATCAGGCCTGAAATATTGGATGAAATGGAACAATTTTACTCTAGCCACATGAAGGGGAAAAGGGTCATAGGAGTACACCTTCGGGGAACGGAAAAGCTGGTGAAGCACGACGGCACATTTCATGATACAGACCCCATCTTTCTGGTGATCAATCAACCTTCGGAGTATTTCCCTGTGGTAGACCGCTACTTGGCAGAATATCCAGATAGTTTGATATTCGTTGCCACCGATCAAGCTCAGTTTCTTGAGGAGTTTAAAGAGCGATATGGAGATAGAGTACTCTTCACCTCAGCCAATCGTTCAAGAGATGAACAAGGCGTTTTTCAACGCACGGGTAAAGGGTATCGATCGGGAGTAGAAGTTTTGGTTGATTGCCTGTTGTTGGCAAAATGTGACTTCCTGATTAAGTGCCAGTCGAATGTTGGGGAAGTGGCCGTATTTTTTAATCCGGAGATACAAGTGATTGACTTAACGTACCCAGCTGAATTGCAAATGGACCAATGAGGATTCAATTAAAAAAGCCTTTCGACACATTTATTAAAATGTGACTCTATATTTAAACGCTTTTTGAATGCCATTGAGGTTTTTAACTCAGTTATGCCTGTGGTTGATAATTGTTATATGCCAACTCCTTCTGACTACACTTAGCTTTTCAAGCATAACGGTCAGAATCGCACGGGCACCTGACTTTGTATGTGATCAGAAAACTACTTTTTGCATTTTGCTACCAGAAATATGCCGTGCTTTTGTTTTTTGGCTTTTTTCTCCAGAAAACTAATGACGAAATAAACAAAGAATGAATACAGTCGTTTGTGGAACTCGAAATTTTCACGTGGATTCTCTACAACTCTTCTGAACCATTTTTCAGAGAATTTACTGATAAAAATGGGTTCAATAACGACTTCGCGATAACCTATACGCACCAACAAATCGTGCAATTCTTTAGTTTCAAAGTACTTGGCCACATCAAAGGTTTTTTCATGTTTTTCACGCAAGCGCTTATCGAAATGGCTGAAACTGTCCACCGATACTATTAATTCTCCATCTTTTTTAAGTAGTTTATGAGTAAGCGCAAAGATCTCCAGATAATTCGGGATATGTTCTATTACTGAAAAGCTTACGATTTTGTCAAAACTTTCTTCTCTAAAATTTATGTTTTCAAGTCTGTTGCAATGAAATTCTGCATTCATTTTTGGAGACAGTTCAGACTTTTTTAATTCTGCGGCATCAATTAAATCTGGCAGGATATCTACTCCTACTACTTTTTGTACATAGCGTCCCACCATGAAAGTTAGTGAGCCTTCTCCACAGCCAATATCTAAGACGACATCCTCGTTACACAGTTCAACTTTTTTCATCATGTATTGAAACTCGTACATCTTAGGAGCCATAAATGAGTTAGCGTATTCAAAATAAAAGTGATAAGTATATGGATTTGGGTAGGCCCCCAAGAAATGCCAAAACTTCCTAAGAAATGAGTTTTTTGAGCTGGCGGTTCCGTGCTTTGTAACGTCGTAATAACCTAGCTTTGTTAGTATTTTTTTTATCAGTCGATATCTGGGAGCTTTCGATTGCATAGCTATTAATGGTTCATTTGTAACTATAAGACGACATATGCAACCATCATACTTTTAAATTACTAAGTTTACATGGGGAAGTTAGAACCAATGCAGCAAGTACCAGAAATGTTTGTATTTTGGGTATCAATGACAATGAGTTAAATTGAAGTGTTCAAAGCACCAGATGAGATATCTTGTTGAGTTATGGCAATTTATAGGGGGAGCCCCCCCTTTTAGTCTGGATACCTGACCTGTAATTGCTCTGTATCATATTGTAAATTCAGGGCACCCCGGTGGGACCTTTTATCCGTGCCTGGCATTTATGTGGCGCAATGAACTTTTATTATTAAAATAATCGCACAACTTAAGCGCTCCCAATAGTCAATGATACTGACTGGAATAGCTTCAATTAGAACGAATGAAAATCGATGCTGTGGTTTCAGTAAGTTTTATCAATGTCAAAAACCGCCTTGCCATAACGCTGTTCAAATGCTTTAACAGCAGTCGCTTTCTCATCCATATTACCACGCCATATACCGCCATATTTTAATTTACCTTTGAGAATCGTAGCGTGTTCGTATGTCCAGTCTTCAAACTTGTGTACTTTCTGTTTATCCATAAATATTTGTACAGCAGCGGACTGCAGTATTAAATCGTTCCAGCGATAGATATGATTAGCACCCATTTGATCGAAGTGATGCAAGAAATGCTGGACTTGCTCACTTTTCCAAAATGAAATTTTAGAAATGAAAAAATTGTTGAAATAACCCCAGTTGTCATAGGTCCCTGCCTTGCGCAGGCTATTCTTCATTAGAGGCCAACGATAGGACAGCAACTGGTAAAAGCCATTCAGCAGAGTATATTTCATACTTGATGGCCAGACATGGTCTGCGAAAAACGTTGGTGTTACCTTAAATTCGCTGATATATGAGTGAAGCGCTTCACTGAACCCTTCTGTTAATCTATGAGGTTCTTGTGAGTCAACGCGATAACCGTACTCAAGCTCATTGTCTTCCATGTAGGTGAATAGGTCGTAATCTATGGGAGAATGCAGAATGGAATCGTCGTCAAATCGGCATACCCAATCGAATCCTTGTGAGCTTAATATATCGAAAACCTGGAGCGTGTAAAAACGGCACATGTGGCGATGACCCAAACCCCATTCGCCATAGACCTTTCCCGCTGATGAAACCCAGACGTCAGGCACTTTTGACTTGTCCAGGAAATCGGGGATCTTAAATTCGATTTCCTGAAATGAAATTTCAGGTCGTCCCTTGGCGATGTCTACCTGGTCCTGATGACTAAAATCACCTTCGTGAAAAATAATAATGGATTGGCGAAATTTTTGATTATAGTTTTCGTACAGTTTGTCCAAGCTGATTTCCAACATACTACGAGAGTCTCTGCCCCATTGAGGGTCTTTTTGCGTATTTTGTGCCAGGTAAACGAAAGTGGGATTCATATTATGCGAGATCTCTATTTAGGTTGATTAAGCGAGTGAATACTAACTCTCTTTTAAAAAGGCTTGCCACTGTTGAAAGCGTATTTTCCGTCGACGTGTTAGCCGTTCTTGCAGTTTTTGCATTGCCCTTCGCAATGCTCGGGGAGTCACAGACATCCCGGCTATACGCGTTTTCCAATTTGGCCGGTGAGTATTGATATGACCCATATCAGGCTCACTGAGTAGTACCGTGCGAGCCAAGCTTGCTCCGTTGTGTATCAAGACATCACAGCGCCGTAACAATAAATAGTCCACG
>NZ_JBSWWX010000015.1:0-49142 GCF_056160305.1 Planctobacterium sp. AWM4_229
TAACTAAAGGCCTGTAGAGTTTTTACGCAATTCAGTTTTTGTGCCTTTAGAAGCTGCTTCTGAGTTGTCTCTTTACTAGGAAAGAACGTTTGCCCCTGAAGCGAGCGCGCATTCTACAGACATCATCTTCACCGTCAACACTTTATTGCAAATTTTTGACAAAAAAGGTTTAAGTGATGAATTATTGACCACCCCGATGAAAAAACTATCATTTCCAGGCATTTATTGGACTACATTTATTATTTATTAATCGAGGCGTGCTTTCTAAGTTCATTTATATAAATAATCAGCACAACGGTACTAGCGCATTCATGGCAAGCCCCGCTTATGCAACATAACATTGTGTTTGAGCAGATATTGGTTACTATGTTCTACTATGCGTGTCTTTATTTAGTGTCATCTTTTCAGTGATACAAAAGCGCACTATTACTTATTACAATAATTATAGTTAAAGGATATCTCATGCCACTTTTCTTACCAGGCTTGGCAATTGGTGCACTTATTGGTGTAGCAGGCTATTTGCTCTTAGCATTTGAACTTTTCAATCTCGATTCATCCATTGCTTTTTTAGCAGGCGCTCTTATTTCAGCGTTAGCTATAAGTTTCGCAGCGAAAAACAAAGACGTTTCTGATGATGCAGAAGATTCTGATAGTGAAGTCGCTACTTTATATGTGGGCAATCTTCCATATCGAGTTAATGAACAAGCCGTAAAAGACTATTTTGAAAAAGTCACTAAGGTTCACTCAGTGAGACTTCTGCGCGACCGAAAAACTGGTAAACGCAAAGGCTTTGGTTTTGTTGAAGTGCCAGAAAAAGACGTGGACAAAATTATCAAGAAGCTCAATGACAGCGAATTTGAAGATCGAACATTAAAGGTTCGGGTTGCTAAAGACAGAAATGACAGAGAAGAATCCTGATCTGATTTTACCACTTTAGTAGAACATACTAAAAAGGCGCTTTAGCGCCTTTTTTATTGAGTTACATCATTTGGTTGTGATTCTGGAGCTGCACCTGTTGTTTCGGGTAGGCTACTCAACAACCTCTGATTAAATTCCTGAAATCGGTTAAACGCTTCAAGTAACTCTGGCGTTTTTATATTCTCAACTTCACTGATAAGGCCATTAACAAGTTCGTCAAAGGTATTTCGTTGGCCAAAGATTTGCTCGTTCTTACCGATGGAATCCAATAAATTATCGAGGTATTCAGAGATAGTCTTAATTGGTGGTTTTTCGGCTTTTTCTGCTTCACCCTCATTATAATGGGAAACCTGTTCGTAACGCTGCACCGTCTCCAACTGCTCGCTCTTAGATAACTCTAAAGCAAAAGCCGTAATTTGTGAGTCTTCCAGTCCTATGTCACTTGCTTGCTGGTAGGCTTTTTCGATGTCACCGTTAAAAAACTCATCAACAACACCGGACGTTTGCTCTACAAATTGGGCGATATCTTCCAACTCTTGAGCACTTAAGTCACCTTTTACTGAGAAACTAAAGCGCTCACTCTGGAAAAACTCATAAGATTGACTGTAACCAACCGTGGTCTCTAAACTACCGTCTACAGACGTTTGTTGACTGGCAAAGGCCTCTTGCTGAGCTCTGAACCGCTGAATAGATTCAAATGAAATACTAACTTCATCTCCTTCGGCAGTTCGAAGTGTCAATTCACTACTTTCTTCCTGTGAACCTGCAACACTCAGACTAGCTGCAACAGTTTCAGATTCTGGTTTGCCAAAATACTCTTCTTTGAGTTCGTCTAAACCCTTAGTAATGGCTTTAAGACTGTTAGTGATCCCCTCGTCTAACTCTTCATTCATAAAAGCAGCAAGATCTTTGCGAGCAAGAGAGATCCCCTTTTCAACGCCTTTTCTGGCCTGCTCAAACATTTCCGTTAATTTTTCGTCATCAGCACCATTTTGCTTTGCTAGCTTTAAAGCGCCACCAATGAAGGTCAGCACATTCTCAGCCACTTCTTCAAAGTCGAATGGTTTATTTTGGGGCTTGGGTTTTAGATCCGCCAATAATTCAGCTTGACCAGAAAACATCACATTTTGATCGAAACTAGACTGCAGAATACGAGCGGC
The DNA here is from genome assembly GCF_056160305.1 of Planctobacterium sp. AWM4_229. Lineage (NCBI taxonomy): Bacteria > Pseudomonadati > Pseudomonadota > Gammaproteobacteria > Alteromonadales > Alteromonadaceae > Planctobacterium > Planctobacterium sp. AWM4_229. Next base: position 2,079 of record NZ_JBSWWX010000015.1, read on the forward strand.
CGCTACAGACTTGGCATTGCTACTCAGCGATACCTGTTCGTCTACCATTTCCTTTAAAGCCTGATTGTCCCCTGCCGTAGCTAGTTTATCAGGCGTTACCTTTTTACCTTCCACCTGCGTTTTGTCAGCACCTGTGGATTTGATATCACCTAAGTTCATGACACTTTCCTCAATTAACCTCATCCATGTTATCGACCTCCAGAGTACAGATTTTAGTCTCTATTGCAGATAAAGTCAGGGATACACTGATCTTCAGCCAGTTTATGGTATTATTAGCGATTGCTTATAACTACTAACCAACCTAATTTTGGTGATTGCTGCGCTATGCAAAACTTCTCTAGTGAACCTGAGCAATATCAGGCACAACTTAACGAAAAGCACGAAAGATTAACGACACTTTTCCAGCCCTACTACCGTGATGAATTGGCGGTATACCCTTCTCCTCTAAAACATTACCGTTCCAGAGCGGAATTTAGGGTGTGGCATGAAGGCGATGAGCTATACCACATTATGTTTAACCAAGAGAACAAAGAGAAGTACCGGGTGGACCAGTTTCCGGTGGCAATAGAAACCATTAACGAACTTATGGTTCTGCTACTCTCTTATATCAAAGACAAGCCGGTGCTACGTCGTAAGTTATTCCAAATTGATTACTTAAGTGGATTAAGTGGTGAGACTGTTATTTCACTACTTTACCACCGTCAATTGGATGCGGAGTGGGAAGCCGCCATTGCGAAGTTGAAAGAGAATCTTGCAACCACCCACAAAGTCCATTTTGTCGGACGGGCAAGAAAGCAAAAACTAATAAAAGAGCAAGATTACATCACTGAGTCTCTCACTGTGCATAACCAGAAATATCATTTTATGCACATTGAAAATAGTTTCACTCAGCCAAATCCCTACGTCAACCAAGCCATGATTGAATGGTGTCTCGACAACACGCAAAACAAATCCAATAGTGACCTCCTTGAGTTTTATTGTGGCGCTGGAAATTTCTCAATTCCACTGGCGCAAAATTTCAGGAAAGTTGTGGGCACAGAAATATCCCGTACTTCGGTGATGGCTGCTAACCACAACATTAAACTAAACAAGCTAGATAATGTGTTTGTTGCACGAATGTCCAGTGAAGAATTCACTGAATACTACAAAAATGGTGGAAGTAAAAAACGCCTTGAAGGCGCAGGACTTGAGGATCTCGACATCTCAACGGTGTTAGTGGATCCTCCTAGAGCAGGAGTCGACCCTGATACCATTGAATTGATAAGAGATTACAATGAAATTATCTACATTTCCTGCAACCCCGAAACACTGATAGCCAATGTTGCCAGTCTCAGTAGTAGCCACGAAGTCACTCAAGTGGCGCTATTTGATCAATTTCCTTATACCCATCACATCGAAACGGGCGTGATTTTGAGAAAAAGATAGGGCGCTACTCGCCCTCTTCCTCAGTGTTATTGTCGGAACGAGAAAAGCGCAATGCCCCGATAGCGATAAAGCGCAATTGTTTTTCCACTCGCTGGGCAAGCATTTTCATTTGTTCCGGTGAGGCATCGATAGCGTCCGCTCCTGCGCTAAACACTATCCGTACCATAGCTTCTGCTTGTAAACTGGACATCTCACGACTCATTTTAGTGGTTTCCACCGTGTAATCTGTAAGCTCGTCTGCGAAATGACTTATTTCTCTTTGCACCGCAGCCCGAAACGCCTGTGATGTTCCCGTATGTTCACGCAATAACAAACGAAAAACATTGCTATTGGCTGAGACGTATTCCATGAATGTACTCACGGAAGTATGTATTACGCTACCACCGGATTCGATACGGATGCGTGCCTGACGCATCAACTGTCTCAATGCCAAGCCAGCTTCATCTACAAGGGTCAAACCTAGCTCATCGATATCATTAAAATGTCGATAGAAAGAGGTAGGAGCGATACCAGCCTTACGAGCCACTTCTCGCAACGAAATACTGGAAAGGCCCCGCTGTTCATCCAGAATTGAAAAGGCCGCATCAATTATCGACCTGCGAGTTTTTAGTTTCTGTTCCTTTCGATTCAAATATCTTCCCCTGCATGAATCAAATGATTGTTTTCTGTTTCAAGGTTGCCAATCATAATTGAAGGCACTAAAATTAGCGAACACTTGTAAGCTTAAATATTCAGATGACCAAACCACGCCTTTTAATTGTTAACGTTTTATTCTTCCTTTTCACCACTGCGGTTGCAGTATTTGCAGTGCCTTTAGAAGCCGTAATCAATGGCCTGGACTGGGCTGAGATCACTGCATGTATCGCGCTAATCTGGATGTCTGGTATGTCCATTACCGCCGGTTACCACCGACTATGGTCGCACAAAGCCTACGAAGCGCATGCCATTATCCGTGTACTTTTCGCTATATTCGGTGCCATGGCGGTACAGCGGAGCATCTTGCATTGGAGTTCTGATCACCGCATTCACCACAAGCACGTTGATGATAACGAAAAGGACCCTTATTCCGCCAGGAAAGGGTTTTGGTTTTCTCACCTGGGTTGGATGCTGAGAGATTATCAGACCAACCCCTATGTAGATTATGCCAACTGCCGAGACTTGCAAAAAGACAAAGTTGTAATGTGGCAGCATAAACACTATGGAAAAATTTCGATTGCGGCAAATGTCGGTATCCCGGCATTGTTGGGGTGGCTGAACGGTGATGTATTAGGCATGTTACTCTGGGCTGGGGTCTTGCGCCTTGTAGTAGTTCACCATGTCACTTTTTTCATCAACTCACTGGCGCATTTGTGGGGGCGTCAACCTTACACAGATAAAAATACGGCAAAAGATAATGATATTTTGGCCTTTTTTACTTTTGGCGAGGGTTACCACAATTTTCATCACATTTTCGAATACGACTATCGCAATGGCATCCGTTGGTGGCAGTTTGATCCCACTAAATGGTTAATCGGTGGCTTGTCTTGGTTAAAACTTACCTACAATTTGCGTCGATGCCCGGAAGAGCGCATAGAGAAGGCAAGACTCGCAATGCAATTGCAGTATGCTACAGAAAAAGCGCTGAGCTTGGGTCATCCAAACAAAGATGAAATTTTAGCCAAACTTCAGGTGGAATATGACGCGTTGGTTATGAAAATGACAGAGTTTTATCAAGCGCGGAAAAGACTGATGGAGTTAAAAAAGCGTGCTCTCATTCAATCCTATGAAGGCCTAGAGATTCGCTATAAGTACAAGGAATTAAAAGCATCTTTGGCAGTACAACGAAATAAATGGCTGGATTTGAGTAGAATGCCTTTGCAATATGCTTAGTTAAACTGTACTTAGCTACCGCAGTTAAGACTTTACAGTTTCACAATTGCAGTTACCTGGCTATTATTCTCCTTAAGCGTTTGAATTGGAGACAAAAATGGCTAAAAGAGCGAGTCGTAAACGGGTAACTGCAAAACCAAAGTATCAATTTGATGCTATCGTTATTGGTAGCGGTCCCGGTGGCGAAGGTGTGGCCATGCAGTTGGCCAAAGCCGGCAAAAAAGTCGCCATCGTTGAGAAATATGAATTGGTTGGCGGTGGTTGTACCCACTGGGGCACGATCCCCTCAAAAGCATTAAGGCACTCTGTAAGCCGTTTAATCGAATACAATAGCAATCCTCTATTTAACGACAGTGAAAAAGCTCATCACTTAACGTTCGAGCAAATTCTAAGTCACGCCTCCTCGGTTATTCGCAAACAAACGCAATTACGCAGGGGTTTTTACGAGCGAAATCGTGTCACCGTTTTACATGGTGAGGCTTCCTTCGTAGATGAACATACCTTAAAAATCAACCACCCGGATGGCTCTGTTGAAACTCTGACGGCAGAACAATTCGCTATTGCCACTGGTTCCAGGCCTTACACGCCCAAAGACGTCGATTTCAATCACCCGAGAATTTATAACAGCGATACTATCCTGTCACTCAATCACGATCCTAAAAGTATCATCATTTACGGGGCGGGTGTTATCGGCACAGAATATGCCAGTATCTTTCGCGGTATGGATGTGAAGGTAGATTTGGTCAACATGCGTGAGAGACTGCTTTCTTTCCTGGATGCGGAGATATCAGACGCCATTAGTTACCACTTATGGAACAGTGGTATCGTTATCCGTCATAACGAACAGTATGAATCCATCGAAGGTAGAGAGGATGGGGTAGTTCTGAACTTGCAATCGGGTAAAAAGATGAAAGCCGACTGTTTGCTATTTGCCAACGGTCGAACGGGTAATACTGATATGCTTAACTTGTCAGCGGTCGGCCTGGAGGCCGATGGTCGAGGGCAGTTACGGGTCGATGCTAATTACAAAACCACTGTAGACAATATCTATGCTGTCGGAGATGTAATAGGTTATCCAAGTCTTGCTTCTGCGGCATATAATCAAGGCCGTTTCGCCGGCGAGGCGATGCTTCAAGGTGAGAGCCACTCGACGCTGGTTGAGGATATTCCTACCGGTATTTATACCATTCCTGAAATTAGCTCTGTAGGTAAAACCGAGCAAGAATTAACCGCACAAAAAGTCCCCTATGAAGTGGGTAGAGCACAGTTCAAACATCTGGCCAGAGCGCAAATTGCACACAGCTTAGTAGGCGGATTAAAAATCATTTTCCACAGAGAAACGAAAGAGGTGTTGGGAATACATTGTTTTGGGGAACGTGCTTCTGAAATTGTGCACATAGGACAAGCGATTATGCAGCAAGGAGGCAGTGCTAACAGCATTGATTATTTTGTTAACACTACCTTCAACTACCCTACTATGGCTGAGGCCTATCGGGTAGCTGCCATCAACGGATTAAACCGTTTATTTACTTAATAGTACGCGCTTTTGCTCTGCTCTGTGTCAAGCTTGGCCAGAGCACCGCTGTTCGCTTCGTCATCATGAGCGATGATATGAATTTCCATGAGTTCTGGGTAAAACTTCATGGTCGCCATTGCGTTACCGCCTAGATCTCCAATTTGCGTCTGGAAATCTGACTGAAATTCTTTAAATTTTACATTGCTTTCAATAGTTTGAGACAAGCACTCAGCATTTAAGCTTAATTCTGTTGAGTCAACACACTTGAACAAGTTGTTTTTATCCTGGACAGACTCAGCAAAAGACATTGTACTTACTAAGGTTGATACCAAAAACAAAACTGATTTACGCACCTTTACCTCCAAATAAGAGCCAATCACATTATTAATGTAGCACAATTAATTACCAATGTAACCATTTTCGATTATATTCTTTTTTGTATGAAAAATTTAATTCAAATTATAAGCAAATGTGACCTGTGCAAAGCTTCATTGCCGCAGTCTCCCAAGCCGATATTACAGCTAGGGAAAAGTGCAAAAATCATTGTTATAGGTCAGGCTCCAGGAAGATTAGCTCATGAAACGGGTAAGCCCTGGAACGACAAATCAGGTGAAAGGCTGAGAAGATGGCTAAACCTGACGGAAACAACGTTTTATAATCCTGAACAGCTAGCATTAATACCTATGGGCTTTTGTTTTCCTGGCTCTGGAAAAAGTGGTGACTTGCCACCGAGGAAAGAGTGCGCCCCTTTTTGGCACCCCCAAATCATTGCTGCGTTGCCTAAAGGTATTCCGAGATTGCTAGTGGGAAATTACGCACAACAATACTATCTTAAAGATAAGTTGTCGCTGACTGAACGCTGTCGCCAATGGCATCGGTATGCGCCAGATTATCTGCCACTGCCGCACCCGTCTCCAAGAAATAACATCTGGATAAAGAAAAACCCCTGGTTTGAAGCAGAGGTTTTACCTGAATATCAAAAAATAGTACGAAATGTCTTGTCAGCCTGAAGTCGGCGCCTCGGAGTCATGCTTGGCCAAGAACTCAATGAGTTCATCATAAGGCATGGGTTTGGCGAACAGATAGCCTTGGGCTTCATCACATCCCAGATCCAGCATGTACTTGGCTTGTTCGCGCTTTTCCACCCCTTCAGCAATCGTTTTCAAGCCCAATTTCTGCCCCAAGGTAACTATGGTTTCAGCAATAAAGGCTTGTTTACCTGGCTCTACCTCTTTCACAAAAGCACGATCAACTTTCAGCCGATCTAAGGGTAACTGCTGTAGATAACTCATTGATGAGAAACCCGTTCCAAAATCATCAATGGCAATTTGCACACCACTGCTTTTCAGATCTTTTAACGACTCCACAACAATTTGTGGATCGTCCATTACCAAGCTTTCTGTTATCTCCAACTCAAGATTTTGTGGCTTAATTTCCAGTTTGTTTAACGTGTCCTTGATTAAAGGTACAAAGCGAGGATCACGAAATTGTGGCATAGAAATATTAACCGCAACACGCAAGTCCTTATAACCTAAACCTTCCAACGCTTTTAAACGTTCACAGGATTCAAGTAACACCCATTCACCGATCTCTATAATCAACCCAGAATATTCAGCGAGAGGAACAAATACCGCCGGTGAGACATAACCGCCTTCTCGTGAAGGCCAACGCAACAAGGCCTCCATACCGATAACTTTTTCAGTAGCAAGATCAATTTGTGGTTGAAACCATACCTGTAATTTTCGCTCGGCGAAGTCAGCCCGCAACTGACGAATCATGCCCAAACGCCAGGTGGTTTTTTCTTCCATCTCTGGCGCGTAGAACTCGTAATTTGTAGTAATGTTTTTCTTGGCGCGATTTAATGCAATATTAGTTTGCTTGAGTAAATTAATACCACTGGCTGATTCTAATAATCGCGTTAATCCGATGGTGATATTCACGGGTAAGGTGTGATCTCCGGCCTTAAAAGGCACCGAAAATATGGAATCGATATGTTTTGGTTCGAGTCTTTCACTCTTGCCAATCAAGCCAAATACATCGGCTCCGATTCTCGCCATTAAACAATTATCACCAAACTTTTCGGTCAATCTTTCAGATACAGCAATTAACAACTTATTGCCCACTTCTTGACCCAAGCCATCATTGATATCAGAGAAGTGATTAATGTCGATTAGCGCAATCATATCCGCATCTGAATCGTTATCAGTGCGATTGAGCTCATCTAACATGTTGATGAATTCGTTGCGATTAGGCAGTTTGGTAAGATAATCCCTGAACGCTGCATTGCGTAATTGATGGAAAAGATTCACGTTCTCGTAACCAACAGAGACACTGGATAGAAATACTTCTAATAATTGCTTGTTTACGTCACTGATTTCATTACCGGCCTGGATATACACTGCCGCTTCGTAACCAGAGCTATCCATGTAGAGAACAGAATAATCTTCACCAAAGATATGATTTCTCATCTGAAGACATTGCGTGACGTGCATCACTATTTTATCGTTGCGAATGCTTTCCAGTCTTTCATTAATAAAGGTGGCAAAGTCACCAGCAGCGCCAAGAACATAAACGCCATCTTCTTCTTTGTCCAACACAGAGCCAGCTCGCGCGCACAATACGCCGCCCGCTTCCAGCCCTATTAAAGAGCTAATTTGCTCGACAACCCCCTCGCAGAATCCTTTAACGGAGTGTTCCTCCAACAGGTTTGCGGCGGAGCCAATGATTTTTTCAAGGCCTTTACGGCTCTGATTGATGGTTAAAATTTGTTGATAGGAACGCAACGAAGCAATGATAGTAGTGACCAACTTACTGCGGGTTAGCTCAGTCTTGGTTTTGTAGTCATTAATATCATACTCTTTAATGACACTTTCTTCAGGGGCATAACCGGGTTGCCCCGTACGCAAAATAATTCGGGGTTCTTCAAGATTCATTTCCTCGCGCATTTTACGCGCTACCTGAAGCCCGGCATCATCAGCTTCCATTACCACGTCAAGTAACAGAACCGCTATCTCATGACCCCGCTCCTTAAGAAATGACAAGGCCTCTTCGCCTGAATAGGCATGATGAAAATATAAGCTTTTGCCATTTAGGCTCAAATCTGAAAGGGCGAGGCGGGTAACGGAGTGAATTTCCTCATCATCGTCCACAACCAGCACATGCCAAACTCCTGCTGTTGACTCAGATGCTTCTAAATCGGCATCTTCTTCATCCAGGAAGATTAATTCATCGTTCTCGTAATCAGTGGGACACATCTACTCTTCGCCAAATATTATTATAGTAAGTTGACTAAAACCTTGTACGCCATCACCTCTGCCTTAAGCGCATCGGCTTACAAATGGCTCTGCTTTTTTCACTTATTGAACTTACCTTAGCCTAAAGTCAGCAAAAGCGAAACATCTATTCACATCGAAACAGGGGTTTTACTGTACAAAATTCCATCACATCGTACTGTTTACCATGCTACCGCCTAAAATTACCTAAAGTCGGGGACATTTTGATGAAAATAGTGGCATATTAATGATAAGTTCAAACCCTGTAGTCTTTTGAATATTTTATGACAGATGTACGAAGCGTGTCAGGCGCAACACCGCAATCGCTAGCCAGTCCCAAAAAAACAGCTTCAGCTACAGAAGCCGTGCAACTGCCTGAATCTGACAAAAGTGCTGAGCGAAAATCCTCGCAAGCCATAACGAATCGCATTACCAACTGGTTTGCTCAAGCCGGAGTTTCCAAAAAGAGTGATGGCTTTGAACGAGATGTACATAAAAAGACCGAACGTCGTCGTATAATCAATGAACAACGCAAGCTACAAAACCTTGAAAATGTAATGGAGAAGGCGCTGGAGTTTTGCCCTGATTCAGACACCGCCGAGAATATTGATCCCGATTGGTTTTTTAGTTTCGTCACAATGGCGGAAGATATTTATTCGCCAACTATGCAGGAGATCTGGGGAAAGATATTCGCTGTTGAAGTTACCACTCCAGGCACTTTTTCAACCAGAACGTTGCGCACTTTAAAAGAATTAACTCAACGGGACGCCAAAATGTTCCAGGCTGCAGTGAGTCTGGCATCAAGGAAGAAGGGAGAATATAGTCCTAAAATCATTTATGGCTATTATCAAAAACCCTCATTCATCCGCTTTTTACACCTCAATAAAAATCGCCAACTCAACCTTGCCGAGTTTGGGCTTCCTTATCCTGACATATTGTCATTAATGGATGCTGGCCTTATTTATAACTCAGAAATCGAATCTGGTGAGCTATCCACGCGTTCCCGCACAGAATGGCGGTTAGGGAACCATACTATCCACTTGTCCCCAAAACGTAGCAGTTTATTTTTGAATTATTATAAATTTACGCCAACCGGCGCAGAATTAAGTAAATTGGTGGCCACAGAACCAGGCCACGCTTATTTGGAAAAGCTCAAGACGTTTTTATCAGTCGATTTCGATGTGGTATGAAGTTACCCGAATTAAATACCATCACCAAATTCGTGCAATCCACACTCTCTTTTCAAACCATTAAAGCGGGTGTCTTGTTCGCTCATACCTGCTTCTAGTGGCCTTGTCGTATGCCAATCTCCGACAGATACATAACCCTGCTCCCAAAGAGGATGATAAGGCAAGTTATTGTCTTCCAGAAAATAATGAATGTCTTTGTTGGTCCAGTCCAAAATTGGATACACTTTGAATTTATCGTCCACAATTTGAAGAACCGACAAAGTATTGCGCAGATCAGACTGGGTTCTGCGCAAACCCGCAAACCAACTTTTTATGCCTAGCTCCTCCTGCGCATTCCGCATAGGAGTAACCTTATTCATGTGGTTATATTTGGCGAGGCCTTCTTCGCCTTTTTCCCAAAGCTTTCCGAATCGGGCCTCCTGCCATGCAGGAGAAAGGCTGGCTCGGTAAGTTTTCAAATTCAGGTTGAGTTTTTCCGTTAATTGGTCAGCAAATTGATAGGTTTCCGGAAAAAGGTATCCCGTATCCGTAAACACAACCGGGATGTCTGGCATTTGCTCGGTAATCAACTTCAGCATTACAGCGGCCTGAATGCCAAAACTGGAAGACACCATGAAGTTTTCAGGTAGGTGTTCCATTGACCAGCTTATGCGCTCTTGAGCACTGGCTTTCTCCAGTTGGTTATTGATTTCCAGCAACTGCTGTGACGACAGCGTTGCTGGATCCAATTTTACATTACTTAGCTGCTGTAGTGCTGCATTAGTCATAAAAATCTCTCGCCGGATCAATTACTGGCTTGATGACATCTGCTCGGATCAGAAAATCACCGAAGCGCTCATCATCATTACGCTCTTTTGCCCATCGTCCCACTAACAAATCGATATCTGCAAAGATCTCATCTTCGGAAATATTCTCTTTGTACATTCTGGGAATTCGGGTTCCGGTGTAGTCACCACCTAGATGCAAGTTGTACTTTCCGGGACCTTTACCCACCAGGCCGATTTCCGCCAACATGGCTCGACCACACCCGTTGGGACAGCCCGTAATACGAAAAATAATTTCCTCTTGTGCAACACCGTGCTTGTCTAGAATCGCTTCCAACCTGGCAACTGCTTCAGGTAAATAGCGTTCAGCCTCAGCCATTGCGAGCGGGCAAGTAGGTAAAGACACACAGGCCATGGAGGCTTTTTTCTGTGGCGAAACACCGTCCTGCAACAATCCGTGCTGACGCGCCAGCTGTTCTATTTGCGCTTTATCTTCCGTGGCAACGCCTGCAATTATTAAATTCTGATTTGCCGTAATTCTGAAGTCACCTTTGTGTATTCTGGCAATTTCTGCACAACCTGTTTTCAAGGTGGCGCCTTCAAAGTCCAAAATACGTCCATTTTCAATAAACACGGTCAAGTGATGCTTGCCATCAATACCTTCAACCCAGCCAATACGGTCGCCACGAGCAGTAAACTCAAATGGTTTCGGCTCTGCAAAAGTCACCCCTGCACGGCGTTCAACTTCTGCTTTAAATACGTCAACCCCAACAGCTTCAAGGGTGTACTTAGTTTTGGCATTTTTACGGTTGCTGCGATTACCCCAATCTCTTTGCGTGGTCACTACCGCCTCAGCCACCTTCAAGGTATCTTCTTTAGATATATATCCAAAGTTATCGGCTTGTCTTGGATAAGTTTCAGTATCCCCATGAGTCATGGCTAATCCACCACCTACCAATACATTAAAGCCCACCAGCTTTCCGTTTTCAGCAATAGCAATAAAACTCAAATCGTTAGCATGCACATCCACATCGTTTTGTGGAGGGATTGCTACGGTGGTTTTGAACTTCCGGGGCAGATATTTCTCACCCAAGATGGGTTCTTGATCTGTTGTTTCTAACTTTTCCCCATCCAACCAAATTTCAGCATAAGCACGTGTTTTAGGTAGCAAGTGCTCACTTATTTTTTTGGCCCAATCATAGGCTTCTTGATGCAGCTCAGATTGATATGGGTTTGAGGTGCACAAAACGTTGCGATTAACATCGCCAGCGGTTGCAATAGAATCGATACCCACTTTATTCAGCGTTTGGTGCATCAATTTAATGTTTGGCTTCAGCACTCCGTGAAACTGAAAGGTTTGACGTGTCGTCAGTCGAATGCTGCCATATAAGGAGTAATCATCAGCGAATTTATCAATCGCTAACCACTGCTCAGGATTAATAATCCCTCCGGGTAATCTGGCGCGCAACATCACATTGTGCAAAGGCTCCAACTTTTGTTTTGCACGCTCCGCACGAATATCGCGATCGTCCTGTTGGTACATACCGTGAAATCGAATTAACTGAAAATTATCCGGACCAAATCCACCAGTTACATTGTCTTTCAAGTCTTCTGCGATAGTGCCTCGCAAAAAATTACTGTCACCTTTAATTCTTTCATTCGGTGAAGGTTTGCCGTGATTATTACCGGTACTCATTAATAAACATCCTTCTGATAACGCTTTGCTCTGCGCAAATCATTAATATACTGCTCCGCCTCTTCGGCTGACTTTTTGCCATACTGCTGGACAATGCTTAACAAGGCATCATTGACATCTTTGGCCATGTGAGTGGCATCGCCACACACATAAAAGTGCGCGCCCTGCTCCAGCCATTGCCAGACTTCAGCACCATTTTCTAAAAGGCGATGCTGTACATAAATCTTTTCTTTTTGATCTCTTGAGAACGCTAAAGAGATCTTATCTAGTACGCCTTCACTCAAAAAGCGTTGCCACTCCACCTGGTAAAGGAAGTCTTGAGTAAAGTTAGGGTTACCAAAAAATAGCCAGTTTTTGCCTTCGGCTTCTTGCGCTTCTCTCTCTTGCATGAAGGCTCTGAAAGGTGCGATGCCTGTTCCAGGTCCAACCATGATAACTGGAGTATTGGGATCTTCTGGCAATCTGAAGTTAGCGTTTTTCTCAACATATACCTTTACTTTCTGGCCTTCTTCCAAACGCGTCCCTAAATAGCCGGAGGCGCCACCTTGATGCTGGAAACCAAACTTTTCATACTCCACCAAAGCCACTGTTAGATGTACTTCATCTTCCACTTCAGCCTGGCTGCTGGCTATGGAATAAAGCCTTGGCATCAGTGGGCGCAGTGAATCCACCAGTTGCTGGGCAGTGATTTGCGCTGGAAATTCTTTAATCACGTCGATGATTTGCCTGTCTGCCAGGTACTCTCGCAATTGCGCCTTGTCATTTAGCAATACTGAGACTTCTTCAGCCCCAGTTGCATCAGCATATTTTTGTACAAAACCGGGATAACTCTGGGTCAGCTCCAGCTTTTCAACTAAGGCGGCTTTCACGGTGAAGCTTTCGTCTTTCAGCTTAACTTCCGTGGTTTCATCAATACCCAATAAGCTCAAAATATCAGCCACCAGGGCTTCGTCATTCAAAAACCAAACGCCCAAAGCGTCACCGGGCTGATATTCTAAACCGGACTCTTCCAGTGAAATTTCGATATGACGAATATCTTTAACCGAATCACGTCCAGTAATTTTGATACTTTCAATAAGCTCGGCAGCAAAGGGATTCTTTTTGGAATACTGCGGCTGAGATTGCGGTTGAGCAGTACTTCGCTGAATTCCCGGAATAGAGACAACTTCGGCAGATTTAAATTCTTCCTGTAAACGCGAGGTCAACTGGTTGCTCCAGACATCAGCATCAGTTTCAAAGTCTACGTCACAATCAACGCGAGCAACAATTGGTGTGGCACCTAATTTATTGAGCCTTTCGTCGAAGTCTTTTGCGGTCTGGCAGAAAAACTCATAGCTGCTATCGCCCAAACCAAGAACGGAATACTTGAGACCATCGAGCTTAGGCGCCTTTTTGCTGCTTAAAAATTCATGTAGCTGCACAGCATCATCAGGTGCATCCCCCTCACCGTGGGTGCTAACAACAATTACAATATGGCTTTCGTTTTTAAGGTTTTTAGGTTTGTAATCTGCCATGTTAAACAGTTTGGCATTGATCCCATCTGCTTTGGCCTTATCCAGATATTGCTCAGCCAGACTTTTAGCGTTACCAGTCTGAGAGCCATAAAGGATAGTGACACTTTTGCTTGCTACCGCTTCAGGTTGTGCAACAGGTGCAGCGGGTAATTGCCCGGCTTGTGCCAAACCTGCAAGATAGCCACTCGCCCACAATAGTTGGGTGCTATCGAGCCCTGACACTGCAGCATTAAGTTGCTGCCATTGTTGTTCATTAAGAAGTGCAACTGGCGAGTACGCCGGATTTCCTGAAGTAGCCATAATTTAATTAACCTTTGAAAATACACTATAAGGTTAACGCTACTTATTCATAACTTGAAAGAATTAAAGATGATTTTTAATAACCAAAAAGATTAAAAACCAATGAAAGAATAATTCAATAAAAAGAAAGGAGTGCCATCATGACACTCCATGCTTCTCTTTAACCCTGAGTGAGTAACTCAGATAAATCAATAATTGCGGCATTTGCCCTGGAGATATAGTTAGCCATAACAAGCGAATGATTAGCAAGAACACCAAATCCACTGCCATTTAATATCATAGGACTCCAAACGGTTTGTTGAGTCGCTTCGAGCTCCCGAATGATTTGTTGTAGGCTAACCCGTGCATTTTTCTTCTCTAACACGTCGGCAAAATCAATTTCCACGGCTTTAAGGAAGTGAAGTAATGCCCAACTAGCACCGCGGGCCTCATAGAAATTGTTATCTAATTGCCACCAACTGGTTTTAACCATCAAATTATGCGCAGATGGTGTCGACTGTCTTGCGTTGGGATCGCCCGCCAGGTCAGTGTTAATTCTCTCCTGTCCAACACTGGCGCTGAGTCTTTGAGACAAACTACCTAATCGTTTTTCCACTTGCTTAAGCCATTCGCGCAAGTTGTCTGCTCTCGCATAAAATTGTGCTTCTCCCTGTCTTGGATCTTGCAAATCCACCAGATAATCATCAATGGCATCTAGTCCTTTTCGATATTGAGATTCAGCGGAAGGTAAAATCCAACCTCGGTGATTGATATTTAGTGCCGGTTGTGCGATTACCAACGCTGGGTTTTCAATAGACTGAGATTGAGAACGGCTGAAATCCTTGCGCATTGCCAACGCCAGATCACGCACCATTTCCAGTGCACCGAATTCCCAAGCAGGCATATCATCCATAAAGACAGAAGGCGGAATGACGTCGTTTGACAGATAGCCACCGGGCTTGTCTAACAGCGTGGAACCTACGGTGTGTAAAGTGCGGGTAAGCGTCACCCCGGTAACAGGAGGCTGGCTAGTTTGTTGCCTGACGTCAAAAACGTCTGGTTCAGCGCTCCAGTAGAAAACCAGAAAAACAATGAGCACAAAAACAATACTGACTGATGCAATTATCCAACGTTTGTCTAATGCTTTTTCCATATCCATTAACTCCTGGTTTTGTCATCCACTAATAGGTTTACGGCAATAATAGCAAACTATGATGCCGTTTGTTTGCCCCCGCCTGCAACTAAATAAATAACAAGTAATAAAAACAAGATGGGCCAGAGCATGTGCAATCCAATAAATAAAACACTGAATATCACGGCTCCGAAGCCCAATAGCAAGGCACCAAACAAGCTGACCGCCAAAAACAAACCAAATAACAGCAATGCACCTGCAATGATGAAAAAGATTAGACCTTCCCAAAAAGGCTCAAACATCTGCAAACCATCGAGGTGAACTGCGTACCATCCGAAGGAAGGTTCGTCACACAATAACGTTAACCCCACCAGTAAAAATACTGCAATCAACAAGGTTTTCATGACACCCTCTTCTATCGGAAATTAGTTTTATCTTGATGGTAATAAAACAACGGCAACCAGATATGCCACAGCAATAGGCACCGGGAACGCAAGAAAAGCGAGCACGGTTGCCAATCTGACCATCCACGCCTCGATGCCATAATGGCGCGCGATGCCTGCACAAACACCCATTACTTTTTTGTTAATACTGCTTTTGTATATGCGGTTGGTATCGTACATCTCTTTCATGTTTGTTCTCCGGTATTATTAATGACTGCTTTTTTGCCTGGAATTACGCAACTTTTTTCTTCAACGCTTCTAATTCAGCCTCAATTTTTTCTTCAGCTTCCATTTGCGCAAATTCGTCATTTAGAGATTTCGCCGCAGAGGTGAATTCATAAGCATCAACCTTGGCTTCCAACTCATCAATTTTGGTTTCATAGCTTTCGAAGCGCCCCAAAACCTGATCTATATTGTAAGTTTCCACTTGCTTCTTCACTTCAAGGCGGGTTTTGGCATGCTCAAATCGTGTTTGCATAGTTTTGCGTTTAGCTTTGGCCTCGGCCAGTTTGGCTACCAGTCTTGAGCAATCTTCTTGGATTTTTTCCAGATTTTCAGTTACTTGCTCGTTGGCACCATTGATGTGTTCAATCTCTGCATCGACTTTTTGCTTTTCTACAAGCGCCGCTCTGGCCAGATCATCGCGCTCTTTACTGATGGCTTTCTGCGCTTTTTCTTCCCAATCTGCAGAAGTTTTGTTCAGCGCTCTTAATTTGCGTTGAATGGTTTTCTGTTCAGCAAGATGCTTGGCAGCAATAGCTCGGATCTCCACCAGGTTTTCTTCCATTTCAGAGATAATCAGTGACAATAACTTTTCCGGATCTTCGGCTTTATCCAGTGCAGAATTGATGTTTGATTGCAGGATATCGGACATTCTTGAAAATACACCCATAGCAGGTCTCCTTGGTCTTTAACTGTTTTTCACATAAGTTACTCCATTGATTACAATCAGCGTGCCAACATTTAAAACTCAGCATCCCATTGATATTAAAGGCTTTTTTATGAGTGCCTTATATTTATTTTTGGAAGACCATAATCCCAAAACAAAAAAGTGGTGATATTGGTTAATTATGTGTGAATTTAGCCAACCCTGTTTTTCATTGCGCATTAATGCCCTGCATCGACAACGTTTGCAATCCGCACATATCAGGTAAAGAATGAAAGCACTTGTATTATAAAATGTAGAAAGTTTGTTAGAGCCATCATTAAGGTTTGCGAGGCTGCGAATAACAACAAAGATGAAATGAGAAATCGAATGTGAGGCAAATGAGAAAAGAGAATAATCTGCCGATTATTCTCTTTAAAAAGACCCTTGATGCTTTTCCAGTTGCATCTTGTGCAACAGACTCACCAGAAAAGCGCTTAACCCAAATGTGAGTACGGGTGCCAACAAAATGGCCAGCAGGCTGAATGAAGAAATCATAATAAACAACTTATTCAGAAGCGGCTATTTCTTCATCAGACTGATTTTGAGTCGCGCTGATAAGTACCCGCGTCTCTATACCACTATCTTGCAACTCAACTTTGTGCGCGGTGTTTAATACATCTGCATAGGCAGCGTTTTGCAATTCAACGCTGGTTTTGCTTGATGCTTCCTGGACGTAATAGTCCGTTACATCATTTAACGACACTTCATGCGCAGTTGCAGCACCTGCTAAGGTGACACCCGCGATAACAAATAAAACATTTTTAAGCTTACCCGACATGATCTGAACTCCTGATTGATTACTAAACCCTGTTAACCCTTTATGTCGTTATAAACGACGCAAAGGTTTTAGCGATAGTTGTGCCAGATTTGAATTATTTACTATCTTATTGATTTATATGGTTTTTATTTTTTGAAATTATTTAGGTCGCATCCCGCCTGTGTTTTGTCCAATTAAACATTGGGAAAATTAACCAGGAATTTGGTTAAATTCGCCAACTCATGAGAATTTCTTTACAAAACCTTGGCATCACCTGACAATATTGGCAGTAAAACTTGACTGATGCTCCGATGAAAATAGCCTTAGCACAAATGCAAGTGGTTCCCATGAACCCTGAACAAAATCTCGAAACGATGCTTAACATGATAGCAAGCGCCCGACAGCAAGATGCTGAAATTGTGGTGTTTCCAGAACTGTGTTTGAGTGGCTATCTGTTGAGTGACCAATGGTTAAACCGGCAATTTTGTCGCGACCTTATGCAACTAAATGAACCATTGTTAGAAGCAAGCAAGGGGCTGACTTTAGTTTTTGGTAACATTTATGAAGTCCCGGCAACAGAATCAGGCGGGTTTCATCCCAATAAAGATGGGCGCACGCGACTATATAATGCCGCTTATGTAATGCATGATGGCAATTATGCGCAGCGCTCGGAAAGTGCCGACTTTCTGTTGCCTGACGGAGTTCACCCTAAAACTCTGCTGCCAAACTATCGCTTTTTTGATGATCAACGCTATTTCTTTTCCCTTGCCGATGTGGCGCAAGACTTTTCCATTCCGATTGCAACATTAGCTCAACCATTTTTGATAAATACCTATGATGGCCCTACAAAGTTAGGCGTTCAGGTATGCGAAGACCTCTGGTGTAAGGATTACCGCATTCAGGGGGAAAGTATCAACATATCCAAATATCTAATTCAAAATGGTGCTGACTTGCTGGTGAATATCTCCGCATCTCCCTGGACATTCCACAAGAACGATGCGCGCGACCGCCGTATTAAGTTTCTCAAAGCAGAAATAGAGCAAGCAGATTTGTCTTTTGTACCTTTTTATTATGCTAATAACGTTGGCGCGCAAAACAACGGCAAGAATATCGTTACATTTGACGGTGACAGCTCTGCCTACAATCGCAACGGAGAGCTTGTCCTGGAGAGTACTAAACCTTTTCAAGAGGACCTGCTAGTACTTGATCACCAGAAAATTGACAAGGTTACAGCTCAACGTGAAAGCAGTAACCGAATTGCACAAAAGTATCATGCTATTGTGACTGGTCTTCGCCATATCCCGGAATTATTGGGCTGGCAAGAGCCTCCTAAGTTTGTGATTGGGTTAAGTGGTGGCGTTGATAGTGCGCTTGTAGCCGCCTTATTAAAACAGGCATTTGGTGCAGATAGTGTCTGGACAGTGAACATGCCAAGCCAGTACAACTCGGAAAAAACCAAAAATGCTGCCGCATTCATCAGCGAGAAATTGGGCGTAAAACACTTGGTTGTGCCCATTGAGTCCCTGGTGCAAGAGCAGATGGCAGTGTTTGAGCAATTAGACGAAAGCTGCCCCTCACCGCAGTGGATGCGCAAACTTTCCGATGAAAACATTCAGGCCAAAATCAGAGGCACCAGCATCCTGTCCAATATTGCAGGTCGCTATGGACGCATGTTTACCAATAATGGCAATAAGGTGGAAATAGCACTGGGTTACGCCACTTTGTATGGGGATGTCGGCGGTGTTATCGCTCCGATAGGCGATCTGACTAAAGCCGAAGTATTTGCCATGGTACGTTTTTTAAATAGCGAAATTTTCAAGGAGGAAGTACTACCGGAAAGCATGCTACCTGATGAACTTTTCCGTTTTGGTAGCGACGACATTGCCCCCAGTGCTGAATTGCGTGACGCGCAAATCGACCCTATGAAATTTGGCTATCACTGCGCTCTTCTGGAAGCTGCAACATCATTTAAGAAAGTTATCGCTGAAGATGTGATGAACTGGTATCTGAAAGGTACCCTGGCAAAACAATTGAACATCTCAGAAGCCCTGTTACAGCGTTGGGGGCTGGAAGATCCTGAAACTTTTATCACGGATCTGGAATGGTTTTACGAAGCAATTCGCAAAAGTGTGTTTAAGCGTATTCAGGCTCCGCCCATTATTCTGACAAGCCCATCGGCTTATGGTTTTGATATCAGGGAAAGCCAGCTTCCACAATGGCAAAGTCCGAACTATTTAGCTCTTAAACATAAAGTACTTGGGATGGATAGCTACCAAGAACGATAAGCTCTTGGGCTGAGATTCAGGTCAAATACTCTTCTTTAGATTTTAACCTGGCGCGGGTGGTCATCATGGCATCAACTGCCTCATTGAGCACGCTGGCCTGAGTACCGGGTTTAATAGCATTCTCACTCAAATAGCGTCGCCAGACCCGAGAGGCGGGCTCGCCCTGATATAACCCTAGCATGTGTCTGATGACGTGCCAGGCTCTGCCACCACCAGCAATGTGTCGTTCAACATAGGGTATCATCAGTGCAACAATATCTTCCCGGCTAAAGGATGTTTTCAGATTAAACAGTTCCGCTTCTACCTGAGTTAATATCCACGGGTTACTGTAGACTTCGCGGCCCATCATCACACCATCAGTGTAGCCGAGGTGGGTGTGGACATCTTCAAGGGTTTTGATGCCGCCATTGATGCTGATATGCAGCTGCGGAAACTCTTGTTTTAGCTGATAAACACGCTCGTATTTAAGTGGTGGGATTTCTCTGTTTTCTTTCGGACTCAGTCCTTGCAACCAGGCTTTTCGGGCATGCACGATAAAATGCTTACAACCAGCGTCAGCAACGGTTTTGATAAACCTGGTCAGGTCCTCATATTCATCCATATCATCGATGCCAATACGGGATTTAACCGTTACCGGAATATCAACCGCTTTTTGCATCTGTTGCACACTGGCAGCAACAACATCTGGCTCTGCCATTAAACAGGCGCCAAAACTGCCGTTTTTGACCCGATCTGAAGGACAACCTACATTGATGTTAACTTCATCGTATCCCAGCGTTTGCGCTTGTTCAGCGCAGCGTGCCATGTCCTCAGCATTCGAGCCGCCCAGTTGCAGTGCAACCGGATGTTCTTCTTGGTTGAAGCCTAGATAATCGCCTTTGCCAAATATGATCGCCCCGGTAGTCACCATTTCGGTGTACAGCAGAACGTTTTTACTCATCAAGCGATAAAAATAGCGGCAATGACGGTCTGTCCAATCCAGCATGGGGGCAACGGAGAACTTGCGCGCAATATTAATATCGGTTGGTGCCATGACAATTCATATCCAGTTTAAAAATGGGCGCGAAGTGTACAACAAATGGACAGGCGTACGCAAAAGATCCTGACCGGGTCTTATTACTAACAAAAAGAAAAGGCTCGACAAATATCGAGCCTTTGAAACAGCTAGCGTGTATCTGAGCGCAGTAGCATTAATCAGAGCGGGTCACTGGATAGCCTTTATGCATCCAACCAAAAATGCCCTCGTATAGCACAGCGGTATTATCAAAGCCCATATCCTTCAGTTGATCAACGAGGTAAACAGATGCAGCTCTAGGACATGAACAGTAAGCTACAATTTGGGCATCCCTTGGCAAATCTTTTACTTTATCTGTGAGATTAGTGTAGTACGGAAACGGAATAGAGCCTTCAATATGTGCTCTCTGCCATACAGAGGGTACCCTTGTATCTAGTATCACCATCTTAGCTTTGCTCTGAATGGCTTGATAAAGCTGTTCAGAGTCTATGAATTGGCCATCTTTAAGGTCCCATTCGGGATTGTCGCTATCTTTATTAAGCACATACTGGTCTGGAGTTGGAATGGGCCTGAGAGGCATTTTTTCCTGAGTCCATCCACTGGCTTTACTTCTGATAAACGCCGTTACATCGTCTATTTCGCGATCTGATAGCAAATCCCCAAATGCTGGCATTGGTGTGCCTTGTCGCCCCTGCTCAATTGCGTAACGGATGAACTCATCTTTATTGTGAGCCAAAAAGGACTGATTACCCAAGGCTGGTGCCGTAATGCCCTCGCCATTTTTACCGTGGCAAGAAGCGCACTGCCGCTGATAAATCCGCTCACCCACTTTGACATCACCGGAAACCTTATCCTCGCTGAGTTTAATGCGTTCAGCACCCGACTCCCAAAATAGCCAATAGGTTAAATCCCAAGCTTCGTCCAGTGTTAACGGCCCCCCCACTTCATCGAGATAACCTGCCATTGCGGTACCTTCTCTACCGTAATTTAATGGCCTCAGTACACCGTGAGGAATACCAGACTCCATCAAACTCTTACTGCGTAAGGAGGGTGCGTGGTCGTTGGCATGCCCCTCTCTGTCTTTTCCATGACACAAACTGCAATATTTTTGGTAATTTTGGGCGGCACGCTCCGCTTGTTCGCTGGTCAACTTGCGAGGAGGTTTTTGTTTTTCATAAGTTGCAGCGAAAATTGGCAGTGCTGCAAGCTGTACTAATAGAAACGCGGTTAACAGGCTGGTTTTCATATTGAGATTCTGATTATCCTTAATGTGATTACTTTATCATTCTGGCACAAATCTGGGGATTTTGAATGTTTCCAGCTATTTCAAAAAAGCAAAAAGGCCGCAATTTTGCGGCCTTTGGTTAAGTTTTTACATTGCGTAAAGCTTAACTGCTTATCTCTTTTTGGGGTTTTTACCCGTCGCGGATAAGTTCACTACGATGCGACGATTTTTACTGTGGACAGACTCACCATTACCTTGCACAGCGAGTTCGGTTTCCCCCTTGCCAATTGTTTCTATCTGGTTTGCAGCGAAGCCATATTTATCCACGAGGATCTTCTTAAGAGACTCTGCACGGCGCTTAGATAAGTCCATGTTGTATTCATCGGTTCCAGGCGCCGAAGTATGACCAACAATTTGCAAATATTTAATGTCATTTCCCCGCGCAAACTCAACTAACTCCTCGATCTTGCGATTGTACTCTGAAGTGATGACATCACTGTTATTCGCATAATAAATGATAAGTTGATGCTGGTAGTCCACCGCTTCGTACACTGTACAACCTTTGCTGTCTACAGCGTGATTGCCAGGCGTACCCGGACATGCGTCTTTGTCATCATAGACGCCATCTCTATCGCTATCGACAGGACCAGCCTCCGCCATTTTTACTGGTGCCGGCGCAGGCTTAGGGGCTGGTCTGGCCGCTGGTTTAGTGGTTTTCTTCGGATTATTGGTATCAAAGAAATAACGCAGGCCCAAGGTCACGTTGTCTGATTTGTCGCGATCAAATTCATATCGAACGGCAGACAGGTAAGCTTGCATTTTTTCGGTGACCTGATAGCTCACTTCTGCCCCATAGTACATATCAGAACCTGAGTCAGACGCAACAGAAGAAAATGGCGTCGAATCTACGTCGTTATCCCACTCCCAGAATCCCACTTTGGCTGAAAGTTTCATTATGTCAAAAGGTAAAGAAAGCACGATACCCGCAGTCAAGCCCTCTCCCGACTCTGGCACCTGTGCAGTGGCATCTCGTAAAAACTCCGCCGTATCAGTAGTGAAGCCAGTAAAGGAAGACGTATACTCCCCTAAGTCTCGATAGCCAAGTTCCAGCGCAAAATTTGGGTTAACCTGGTAACCAAATAGCAAGCCATGGGACAAATCTGAATCGTCGAAACTAAAGGAATTAATCTGCAATCCTGCGGCATCGGCAGTACTCAAAAAGCGTTCGTTGTCGAAATCGCTTACGCTTTTCCCAAATTCGCCACCAATGTACCACCCCAATTGTGGAGAGCACTGAATATCGGTATCAAAACAAGACTCAACAGCGCTTGTTTGTGTCGTATACAAACCAAGGGATAACAAGCTGGTCAGAACGAGTGAATGTTTAAAGAGGCGCTCCATATGCAATTTGCTCCAGATATATGTGTTCAAAAATTTTTTGCCATTTAGGCATAGTATATAGTGTGATGAAATTAATTCAGCTTTGCTGAGCAATAATTCATGTTAATTGCTGTATGGACTCTATTTTGGTTATCAAAGTCACTTATTTTAGATATCTTTTACCACTTTCTTCGTATTTCAGGTGATAAAAAATAAAAATACAACAAGACTTCCTCATGCAGCTAAACATTGTGGTACAATCTCCCCGTTTGTTGTATTTTTGAAGTGCTATGAGTCAGGAAGCTATTTTAGATAAAGCAAAGGCCTATTGCGAAGCCAAAGGTGTACGATTTACGTCACTAAGAGAAAAGGTGTACGCGTTGATGCTGCAAAGACAGGGCGCTGTGGGTGCTTATGACTTATTGGATCAACTGAAAACCACTGAGGATTCAGCAAAACCTGCCACCGTTTACCGCTCTTTAGACTTTCTGCTAGAAATGGGCTTGGTGCACAAGGTGGAATCTGATAACACGTTTATCGCCTGTCATCACTTTGACTGTCATCATCCTGTGCAGTTTTTGATCTGTGAATCATGCGGAAGCGTGCAGGAAATCCAATCTGCAGGTCTCAAAGAGCAACTTGAAGAACAAGCCACCAACCTTGGCTTTAAAGTAAAAAAACAAACAATTGAAGCGCATGGCTTGTGTGCGCAGTGTCAATAACTTGCTTCTTCTGATGCTTGGTTGTAAGCAGCTTAAAGACCAATTAGATATTTTTCGATAAATCTCTTAATTTCTTTGCTAAGCTAATGACTAGCAAAGAAAAAATAGAATTAACTTTGGAAGTTTTTAAATAATGAATGCGGAATTCGTTAACCCATTTATCATCTCTTTAGTAAATGTGTTAAAAACGATGGCTCAAATCGAATTGCAAATCGGAAAGCCTCAAAAAAAAGCCGACTCTAAAGCCAGAGGTGATGTATCTGGCCTTATCGGTATGGTGGGCTCTAATATTGCGGGCTCGATGTCGATTACCTTCGAGGAAGGATTAGCGTTACAAGTCATGGAAGGCATGTTGGGAGAGAAACCAGACTCACTTGATGATGAAGTCAATGATATGGTGGGTGAAATTACTAACATGGTGGCAGGCGGTGCTAAAAAAGAGCTAGCCAAAAAAGGCTATGATGTGGGTATGGCGACACCTGTTGTAGTGTCCGGAAAAGAGCACACCATCAACCATAAAGTGAGTGGCCACAAAATGATCTTGCCTTTCAAAGCAGAAGGTGGAAAAGCCTACATCGAAATTTGTTTCGACAAATAAGCCGGCAAGCGGCTCTATGTGGCAACAAAAAAATATCCGTTTAAAGGCCCGAAAGAGAGGGTTTCATCTAGTTACCGATGAAATCCTTGACGCCCTGCCCGAACTATCAAGCATTGATATCGGTTTGTGCCATTTATTCTTACAGCACACCAGCGCCAGTTTAACCATAAACGAAAACGCTGACCCTACTGTGCGCAGTGATATGGAAGCCCATATTAATAAAGTTGTTCCGGAAAATGCCCCCTATTACCAACACACCTACGAAGGTCCTGATGATATGCCTGCGCATATTAAATCCAGTATTTTCGGTGTCAGCCTCGCAATCCCCATCAGCAAAGGTCGGCTTGCCTTAGGCACCTGGCAAGGAATTTATTTAGGTGAGCATAGAGATCATGGCGGGCAGCGCAACGTTCAAGTCACGCTGCAAGGTGAATGAACAGAGTTATTCAGCCAACTCTACAGAGTAGCGTTTAGTCACCCCCGGCCCTTTACTACAGCGTACTTTACGCTTAATCGAGTAGGTTTGAATCTGCTCTGCACAAGTCATGTTTTGCGCCTTTAAGCCAAACTTAGCGATATATTCCGCTTTTTTCGCATCAATACGTTTCTGCAATTGTGCCGGAGCCGCGTTGTAAAGGGTGTCGTATTGCTGCTGCCAGTCATCTCGTTTAACTTCATTGGCGACAGCTAACCAAGCCATTCCCAACACGGAAGATTGTTGTACATGCTGACCTTTCATAAACATAAAGGCGAGAAAGTATTGAGACTCTTTAAGACCCCATGCGGCGGTTTCACTTAACAGCTCGAAGGACTCTTGATATTCACCGGCATTGTACTTTTTGATACCGAGCCGCTCTTGCAGAAACAATGTTTTTGAAGATTGCTGCTCGATGCCTGTACTTTTACAAGCAGTCATCGCCGCAACCGTGATGACAAGCAAAAACGCTCTGACTAATAATTTCATAACCTTCCTTGTTTAAAAAAGTGTTTTATTCTTGTGGGAAATCAGTTGCTACCACCGGGGTATAATTGTCAAAGCGAGAAAACTTGCCTTGGAATGTGAGTCTGACAGAGCCGATAGGACCGTTCCTTTGCTTACCTATGATAACTTCAGCGACGCCCTTATCTGGTGAATTCTCGTTATACACCTCATCACGATAGATAAACATGATCAAATCGGCATCCTGCTCGATAGAGCCCGACTCCCTCAAATCTGAGTTGATGGGCCGTTTGTCGGCTCTTTGTTCCAAACTACGGTTAAGCTGAGACAGTGCGATAACCGGGACTTCCAGCTCTTTCGCCAACGCTTTGAGAGAGCGGGATATCTCGGCAATCTCCAAAGTACGATTATCGGAGAAAGCGGGGGCACGCATTAACTGCAAATAGTCCACCATGATCAGGCTAAGACCACCGTGATCGCGATGGATTTTCCTGGCGCGAGAGCGCACTTCCATCGGTGTTAAGCCGGAGGAGTCATCGATAAAGAGGTTGTTCTTTTCATCTAACTGTTTAACGGTATTTGAAATTCTGGCCCAATCTTCATCTTCCAATTGGGCAGTACGAACTCGGGTCTGATCCACACGGCTCAGAGAAGCCAACATCCTCATCATGATCTGTTCTGAGGGCATCTCAAGACTGTATACCAAAACAGGTTTATCCGAGCCCATCATGGCGTTTTCACACAGGTTCATGGCAAAGGTAGTTTTACCCATAGAAGGACGTGCAGCCACAATGATTAAATCAGAGCGCTGCAGGCCACTGGTCATCTTATCCAGGTCCGCGTACCCGGTAGACACACCGGTAATGTCTGCTCCTTGTTTGTTCAGAGTATCCAAACGGTCGATAGTGGCTTTGAGCACAGAATTAACGTCTTGCGGACCTTCGCTTTGGCTGGTGCGCTTTTCCGCAATCTGGAAAACTTTGTTTTCCGCCTGATCCAGAATCTCTGAAGACTCTAACCCTTCAGGATAGTAACTGGTTTCGGCAATATCATTAGCCGCACCGATAAGTTCGCGGCGAATCGCCCGTTCTTTGATGATGTTGGCATAAGCCACCACATTAGCGGCACTGGGAGTGTTTTTCGCTAGCTCAGCCAAATAGGCAAAACCGCCTGCATCTTCCAGTTCGTCTCGGTGCTCTAAGTCTTCGGAGACGGTAATCAAATCTACGGGTTTGGATTTTTCCAGCAAACGGATGATAGCGGCATAGATAATCTGATGAGAGCGGTTGTAAAAATCTTCCTGGATGACAATTTCAGCAACGCGATCCCATGAATCGGGCGCGATAAGCATACTGCCCAATACCGACTGTTCCGCCTCTATGGAATGAGGGGGGGTTTTGAGTTTCTCAACTTTGGCATCTTTTTCGCGCGCTGACTCGCCGCGTCCACCGACCGCTTTCACAATATACCTACATCACCTGATTGAATGGGCTCATTATCACTTATTCTGTCTTCAGCTACCAGTATTCTAAGCGATATGGCAATGAAAAAAGCCGACTCAATGGTCGGCTTTTGCAATAGAGATTACAGTACTCAGTTCTTGTGTGTATCCAGAACTATGCGGCCACTCACTGTGGACAGCTCCACTTTCGCTTTGCCACCATTAACGGCAAACTCTAACCAGCGACCAGGACCATATTTGGCTTTTTGCATACGATCATCTGTGATGCGATTGACGATATTACCACCGGCATGGCCCGTAATATCAAAAGACGCTGATACCTCTTTTTGCACTTCCAGATAGATACGTCCTGAAACCGTTGCCCCCTCTATTTCACCGCGCTCCATAAGTGTCAGGCTCACATCCATTTCACCATTTACTGAATCCATCCGCAATGAATCAACTTCCGCCAATTGTAGTTCAATACCGCCATTAACTGTTTCAACACTCACGTCTTTGATATTGCTGCGACTTTCGATGTTGCCATTAACAGACCCTAAGCTAAGCTTCTTACCGCTAGAGTTACGGTCACGGATTTTGCCATTGACGGTTTCCATATCAATATCGCCAGTCAAACTGTCCCCTTCGATTTTGCCGTTAACCGACTGCAACCCTATACGGCCACTAATATCTTCGGCTTCAATATTGCCATTAACCGTATTGGCATCCAGTCCACGCTCAAGTTTGCTGATTTCAGCATCGGCATTCACACCGCTGTAGGTAACATGGCTTTTAATGGGTACGAATATTTCCAGATTATCACCTCGACCACCAGAGCCCCAATTGCCACCGCGATTTTTGGGGAGCTTCACCTGGATAAGAATGCGGCCGTTACGCTCTTCAAAGATAAACTCTTCTGCTTTTTCGTCCAGCTCACCTTTCACTCTCACTTCCGCTTTATCCCAACCTCGTATATCGACATTGCCATTGACATGCTCGATTTCGACGTCGATATCGTTCTTCACTTGCAAGGTTTCATTAACCTTTTCTCCTGCCACCAGGGGTAAGGAAATCGTCATCACAAGTGCCAATAGGGGACTCAGTAATTTGTACTTCATAATCTACCTTCTCTTCTCAGGGGTAAAAACGTGAGATCTGTCATTTAACAAATCTATCAAACCTTAAATTTGCTGCCAAACTGGCGCATGTACTCTTTCAATCAATTCAAGCTGCTGCTGATGCACCTGTTGTAACATCTTAAGCAAGGTAATGTTATTAGGTTCATTCTCTAACGCGGCTTCGATTGCAGTGGCAGCCTGTTCTAATTCTTGCAACTGAGCTTGCCAGTTATCCGTTAACTCAGGTGATTCAGACATCGAAGCCAATAATACCGACTTTTGCTCATCGTGTTGTTGCATCATCCTCGCCACAAGCGACGAACTCACCTCGTTACTCGGCGTTTTCTGTAATCCGTTCCAACCGATAAGGGCAACCAAAACCAAACTTGCCGCCAACGCCATGGGCTTAGCAGGAAACCACTGAGACAAACTAATAACTTGCCCAGTAGTGGCGTCATTGTCGTTTTTTGCAGCCACCTTTTCTGCAGATGTTAAGGCAATGTCAATCCCTTGCCACAAGTCCTTTTCCGGCTGCATCTCAGTGGGCAAGGACTGTATTTTGTCCTGCAAAGTTTGCTCAAAATCTTTGTTACTCATAACCCATCCAATTTTTCATCAATTGCTTGGCTCGGTGAAACTGTGCCTTGCTAGAGCCAACCGCAATATTCATTCTCTGTGCAATTTCTTCGTGGCGATAACCTTCAATTGCATGCAATACAAACACGATTCTGGCGCGCTCTGGCAGGCGAACAATGATGGTATCCAAATCAATTTCGCCGGTTAACCCTTCACTTGGCATATCTGCCACAGCGCTGTCTTCCAGATTGAACATTTTTTGCAACCAGCCCTTTTGCTTACGCAGATAAGAAATGGCGACATTGGAGGTGACACTGTGTAGCCAGGTAGAAAACTTACTGTCCCCTTTAAAGTTATCCAGTTTTTGCCAAACCTGAATAAATACCTCTTGGGCCGCTTCTTCTGCGTGGTCTCTATCACCTGTTAGGCGATAACACAATGCATACACTTGTCCAATGTGTTGCTGGTAGATTTGCTGATAGGCAGCGCGATCTCCCTGCTGGGCAGAAGCGATTAGACCTTTCATGCGCTGCTCCATAATCACTGGCTCAGCATCTACAATATTGCTTTTCAACGTCAATGTTCGTTTTATCTGGTTTGTTTGATGAGTAAGACGCAGCTTAGATGATAAAGGTTTAAATGGAAATTTGAATTTTTTAAAAGTTTTTGAAAAATAAGAAAAAAGCCGCTAATACCGATTAGCGGCCAAGTTCAAGTTCAGAACACACAACTTGGGAAAAACGTCCCTGTTTAAAATAGAGACGTTTAAAGTAACTTTCTTATTCCCATAAAAAAACCGCTGACCAGGCAGCGGTTTTTAACAAGCTTCAAAGTGGCAATTAAGCTTCTCTGATAACCTGTAATTTAACAGTTGCAGTCACATCAGCGTGAAACTGGATATCGATTTCGAACTCACCAGTTTCGCGGATTGTGCCTGTAGGCAACTTAACTTCAGCTTTAGCTACTTCAAGGCCAGCAGCAGTGATTGCATCAGCAATGTCACGCGTACCAACAGAACCGAACAGCTTGCCTTCGTCGCCAGCAGGAGCAGCGATTGTTACTTCAGCAATCTCAGCCAGTTTTTCAGCTTTAGCATTAGCAGCATCAAGCTCAGCAGCGATTTTCGCTTCAAGCTCAGCACGACGTGCTTCGAATTTTTCAACGTTAACTTTAGTTGCAGGAACAGCCTTACCCTTAGGGAAAAGGAAGTTACGTGCATAACCAGATTTTACGTTTACAGTGTCACCTAAACCGCCCAGATTGGCGATCTTATCTAGTAGAATGATTTCCATCTTGCTACCTCTTTAATTTCGCCAAAAATTACTTGTGGCCGTCAGTGTAAGGCAATAAAGCCAATGAACGTGCGCGTTTGATCGCAGAAGATAACTGACGCTGATATTTAGCGCTAGTACCTGTAATACGGCTAGGCACGATTTTACCACTTTCAGTGATGTAGTTTTTCAACAAAGAAATGTCTTTGTAATCAATTTCCTGCACGCCTTCAGCAGTGAAACGGCAGAATTTACGACGTCTGAAATAGTTAGACATAATAAGTCTCCTTAATTTTAACTTATGCTTCTTCGGCGTTATCTTTAGCTTCTACTTTTTCAGCAGGAGCAGGACGCGCAGGTCTTTCGCGACTTTCTGACTGTTGCTCTTTAGCCATTGGAGATGGCTCAGTAACAGCAGCTTTAGTACGCATAACCATGTTGCGAAGAATAACATCGTTAAAACGGAAAGCAGTTTCTAACTCTTCAACGGCTTCTGGAGTAGCTTCAGCATTGATCAACACGTAGTGTGCTTTGTGTAGCTTTTCGATTGGGTAAGCCAGTTGACGACGACCCCAGTCTTCCAGACGGTGAATTTGACCACCATCGTTGGTCAAAATATTGGTATAACGCTCGATCATACCTGGAACTTGTTCACTCTGATCAGGGTGAACCATAAATACGATTTCGTAATGACGCATGATTGCTCCTTACGGTTGAGGCCTTGTACAGCACAGCCGGACTGCTTGAAGGCAAGGAACTAAAATAGTTGGCTGATTTAAGGGCGCGAAGTCTATAGAAAATACAGGCTATTAGCAAGGTTTATTTTTGAACAGCCACGAAACAGCTCTGTGACGTAGGGCGCGCATGAAACAAGCCCACCCTTTTTATTGCAAGAAACGGAATTCTATCATTCCAAAGCCACCAAAAATGCGACTCCACCCAGCGCCACTAATGACCAGAGCATCACTCGGCCGCTGACCTTCTCTCCCATGATACGCGCTACACCTAAGGATAAAATCACACTGGTCGCAAATAACGTTTGAACAATAGCCGCTTTGGTGTGGGTAAATGCCAACATCTGCAAAAACAAGGCGGCGAATGTACCAATAATAGTGGCACCGGCAAAGAGCAACCAGGTTTGTTTTAAATTCTCAGTTTTGGGTAGCCAGCGGTCTTTTTTAATTAACATTAACACTACAATAATCGCCATACCGCCTAATAAGCGGATCTGGCTAGCATTGGCCGGGTCGATATCGGTAGAAGTGAGTATGTCACGGCTAATCACGGCCCCAAAAGCCTGACAAATAGCTGCTAGTGCCGCGTAGACATAGCCGGTCATTTCAAAGTGTTCGACCTTTTGTTTTTTCTGCAATTTAATAACCATGTCTACCGACAAAATCACTACAGCTATTCCTAACCATTGCTGCCAGGTTAGCCACTCGGCAATCCAGGCCATGGCAAACAGAGCAGTAATGATGGGCGCCAGTGTTTCAGCCACTAAAATAGCCTGACTGTCACCAATTTTATTGAGAGCCTGAAAGAAAAAGGTATCGCCCAGACCAATACCAATCGCACCACTCAACAATAACCAAAAGACCTGGTTGTAAGTAAGGGTAAAATCAGGGTAGACAAACTGGGTAACGGCAAACAGGACGATGGCGGCAACGAGGCCTTTCCAGAAATTCAGTGCCAGTGGGGAGAAGCTTTTCCCCAAGATTTGAAACATGCGGGAGGCAACGGCCCAACACAAGGCCGTGCTCAATGCAGCAATTTCACCAATCAAAATTATCTCCGGTACATCCAGTCATATCAGGGCCGGGGATTGTAGCGTTGATTTAGTTTTCGTCAACCGCAGTAATATGCATAACGCCCACTTCGACATCAGTGACTTTTACCCGAGTACCCGCCTTCTCCTTGGTGGTGGATTTAAGCTGCCAATCAATACCAGAGAAGCGAAAATGTGTGGTTTTACCCGGCTCGACATCGTCTAACAATTCAAACTCCATATCGATTAAATCGCTTTTGGCTTTTTTGGTTTCGGTTTTTAGTTGCATGTCTTTCAGGGGTCGCCACAACACAGCAGCGCTTATAGCGGTGAGAATTGCGGTGCCCAGTACCGCATTTACCAGAGTTTCCGGCACGCCTAACAAAAACAGAATGCCCGTAGCCACCGCACCTAACCCAACAAAAAACAGGAAAAACGTCGCAAAGCCCAATACGACTATCTCTATAGCCAGTAAAGCCAAACCCAGTACAATCATGGTTTCAGCCATATGTGTTTGCATATATTCCATAGCAATACTCCCGGTTCAATGTAGCCGTTATTGTTTATTCAGGGTGTTAATAATGGCTGTCGCTTGAGCCACGACACTAGCGGCATCAGAGCTGCTATCTGGTAACAACACCACGGAAGATTCTTTGGCGATGGCTTGTTTCGCATCAATAGCTTTAGTGGCCAAGTCCAGTTGCACCGCTTTTTGGCCTTCGTCAGTATTGGCTGCGGTACCTACGGTAGTCAGAGCAGCTGCCTGAGCATCGGCCACAGCGATAATAGCCTTGGCCTCACCTTCTGCGCGCAGCACCTGCTCGGCTTTCTCACCTTCTGCCGCCAGAATTTGCGAGCGCTTTTCCCCTTCGGCGACATTAATAGCTGACTGTCTTTGTCCTTCAGACTCCAGGATCTGTGCCCGCTTCATCCGCTCCGCTTTCATCTGCGCTTCCATGGCATTCATTACCGACTCGGGCGGTACGATATCTTTAATTTCGTAACGCATCACCTGAATGCCCCATGGTGTGGAGGCTTCATTAATTTGCGACACTATACGTGCGTTCAAGGTATCTCGCTCTTCAAAGGTTTTATCCAGCTCAATTTTGCCCAATTCGGAACGCATAGTGGTTTGCGCAAGTTGAGTCACGGCGAATACGTAATCTTCCACGCCATATGTGGCCTTATAAGGATCTAATACGCGGAAATATAAAACACCATCGACGGTAAGTGAGATGTTGTCTTTGGTAATTGCCGACTGGCTGGGCACATCAACAGCCTGCTCTTTCAAAGAACGATTAGCTGCCACCTTATCAATGAAAGGAACAATAAAATTCAAACCCGCTTCTTTGGTGGATTGATACTTGCCAAATCGCTCCACAATGAACGCTCGGTTCTGGGGCACGAATTTAATCGAAGAGCGCAATATAACGATGATCAGAACCAGAATAAAAATCTGGGGGGTTAGCAGGTATTCAAAGACCATATCCATACATAAATTCCTTGAGCAACATAATAAGTAGACTCCAATATATACCCAAACTACCTCAAGATACCAGCTTCAGAGCTATCACAGCGCTTTCAGTACAAGGCGCACTTGAGATGGAATGTCGGCTACCTTTCAAACAAGTGCAACGAAGTAATGGAAGCGCTGTGAAGTTCCCGAAGGGCGGGGCTTAAAAGCATTTATGCGGCGTTAAATTGGTTCGACGTGAGAACAACCATGCCTTCTCCAATTTACCTTGCCTAAATCCTTTTATTCTCCCGCTGAAGTCGAGTATCTTGAGGTAGTTTGGGTATACAGAAGGAATAACAATCAGGTCAAATTTTGTAGCTAGATAATCGCTGCCGAGGGGTGCTCAGCGCCATGGGGCTTTTGCCAGCGCCTGGGAAATTGGAATATCCGGGTAATAGTTATCTCGCAAATAATGCACATATTTTAGCGTTCTGAAAGCATCAAACCAATCGCTGATGGCTTTCAAAAAATGGGTTTGTGTGTAATTTTGTTTTTGCCACTTAGCGCAGGTATTAAAAAAGCCAGCGCTATCTAAAAACGCCTTACTTTGTTCATTCACCACAAGGTTATCTTCGATGCTTGCCAAATCAGTTACTGAGGTTGCACCGAGAGTGGCAAGTAATGCTTTTAACTGCACAAATGTCTGTGGCTCGTAAACACAATAGCTATCTGCTTTGAGTTTATCCGATACAATCTGCTCAACGGCCGGTCCGGTGCCAAAAGGCACTCTTTGTGAGAGCCGTGATTGTATATTGACGACCGGCGAAAGTGCCTTGATCTTGTGGATTTTTGCCAGTTTATTGAGCAGATAAAAATCTTCTCCTGCCGCTCTTGTGGGGAAACCCCGAACTTTGCAGTAAGCTGTCATATCCACCAGCAAGCAGCTACCAATGGTATGAAACGCATAGGGAGAACCTGCGTATTGCAGCCCATCTACGTAGTACTGCAAACGCTGTTGATAGAGCTGAGTTGCGACATTTACCGACTCACTGTCTCCAGAGACATGCTCAAAACAGAACACACCCGCACTACAATCCGGGTCAAGATGCTTAGGTTTAAAATAATCAGCAGGCAATACCGAGTCAGCGTCAGTAGAGTAAATTTCCTGACTGATAACCGCTCCACTTTGAATGGCGGCGACTGCCACATCCATAGCTATTTTTCGTGCCAGCCCCACACCTTGTTTGTGAGGAATAGTTAAGCCTTCAGAAAAGCGGTCAATAATCAGCAAGGCACTGTCTGTATCGATTGGCGAAACAAGTGAAAGGTTCTCCTGTTGCGCTAGCAGTGCTCCTACCTCAAACGCTGCTTTTTGCAAGTTGACTTGAGGACTTACATCACTGTCATTATCAGGTTGATTGATAACCAGGATCACGAGTACTGAATTTTGCCGGCATTGGCTAATTACAGCTTTTAAGAATTCAGGGGATTCCCGATAAGCAGGAATGATCAAGCAATATTGGTATTGCTGCGGCACTAACTCAGACACAAGCCGAGACTCTGGCTCTGCGAACCGGGTTAGATATTGCTGAACGGCTTTTTCAGACACGGGATATTCTCATGGAAGCGGATACTTGAAAGAATTTAATGATCGTATAGCTGTTAGTCTTTCTATTGTGCAGGTCAAGCTTAAGAGGAGCTTTTATCACTGCCGCTGAGAAATTGCGGCAACTTGCGCAGCAATTTAAAAGGAATTGCAAGCCATCCATAACTAAGCTCATTCAATTGCCAGGCGTGTAAGTCTTCCGCAACAGATTTGAATTTGCTAAAAGCCTTACCTGAACTATTTCCCCCCGTGCGCATCTTCACTAAAAACTCAGGTAGATAAGTACAACTCACATCATGCTTCAGTAAAAAACGTAACATTAGCTCGTAATCCCCTGAAATGGCGAAAGATTTATCAAACAAGCCAAACTTTTCATAAACCTGTCGTTTAACAAAAAAAGCCGGATGAGGAGGGCACCACCCCGTTCTAAATTTGAATTTATGAAACGCCCCCGCTTTCCACACTCGCCAGATACGATTGGTATTCTCTCTTCTGACATACATCAAATCACCATAAATTGAATCGACATTACGGCGTTCGACTGTATCCATGACCTTGTCCAACACAAATTCATCAATATAAAAGTCATCAGAGTTGAGAATGGCTACGAACTCCCCCGAAGACAACAAAATAGCCTGATTCATCGCATCAAAAATACCGGTATCTTTACCTTGAATAAGCTTCACCCGGTCACCAAAAGACTTAATAATACTCAGGGTATTATCCGTCGAGCCACCATCAAAAATGATGTATTCATAATCTTCAAACGTTTGCATTAAAACGCTGTGGATGGTTTCGCTAATAGTGGCTTCGCTGTTTAAACAAACGGTGATAACTGATAACTTCATTGTTATCTCAGCATGCTCAGTTGTTTGCTATCGAGTAATTCAATCATTCCCGTTTTTCAGATTTGTTCTACGCAAAGTACTTTATTCAGGCACTGTGTCTGGAATTAACCTGCTTGGATATCCACTCATAAGTTCGCTCTAGGCCTGAATCAAGCGTGACTCGAGGTGACCAATTGAGTTTTTCGGCAATCAGTGTGTTGTCCGAAGTTCTCCCTCTGACCCCAATCGGACCTTGAATATGCATCAACCTCAATTCTTTCCCCGAAATATTCATATAGCGCTGGGCGAGTTCATTTATCGAAATTAATTGTTCAGAGCCAATGTTAACTGGTCCGGAAAAATCAGACGCAACCAGTTTACGCACGGCTTCAATACAATCGTCAATAAACAAAAAGGAACGGGTTTGCTCGCCATCACCCCATATCTCGATCGCTCCACCATCCTGCGCCATGGCTACTTTCCTGGCCAATGCCGCAGGAACCTTCTCCTTGCCGCCATCATAAGTTCCTTCTGGACCATAAATATTGTGAAACCTACCAATGCTAATATCCAGACCATAGTTGCGTTGAAACGACAAATATAGGCGCTCGCTGAAAAGCTTTTCCCAACCATATTCACTATCCGGAGCCGCTGGATATTCAGTACCTTCAGTACAATTGGGATTGTCAGGGTCTAATTGATTAAATTCGGGATAAACGCAAGCAGAGGACGAATAGAATACTTTTTTGGTTCCCTTTTTGACCATAGCCTTCAGAATATTCAAGTTGATCAACACAGAGTTGTGCATGACATCTGCGTCATTGTCCCCTGTAAACAAATAACCCGCCCCTCCCATGTCAGCAGCTAACTGGTAAACTTCGTCCACTTCATATCTGAAAAGGCTTTCGACAAATTTAAGTTCCCTCAAATCTCCGATGAAGAACTCATCTGCTGTAGTTTCCGAAAATTCGGGGTATTTCAGGTCAGCACCAATTACGGTATACCCTTCAGACTTTAGTCGGGTGACGAGATGACTACCGATGAATCCACCGGCGCCGGTGACAAGTGCTACTTTCATTTTGCCCTTTGTTATTATCTAATTATCAGCTTAATCTTAACCTTATTTCGGTTTAGAAAACTATATTTTCAACAAGTTAACTCTAAAAAACACCAGCTAGCCGCCTGTGATAACAGCATGGGGGAAGTATCGGAAACAGGTAGTTAATAAGTGACTGACACATCTAATAAGTTATTGTTCTGGAACGGAAGACAATGGGACAAATTTCTCATCATCGAAAATTATGATATCCAAGCCGGATTTTGCGCGCTAGTTGTCTTTGTACTGAATGGAATTAGAAAAGCCAGCGCTATCAATGCAATTCCCATTTTTGACTTTAACGGCCGCAATACCTGCTACTTCTATGATGAAAGTAAAGGAGATTCAATATGGGAGTATTTTTTCCAGCCAATCAGTCCCTTCAAGGTTCAAGAGGTAAAGCATTGGCTATCAACTGGAAAACTGAATCGAGATGATGTGGAGATAATGTCTGCTAAAGAGTTTGGTTATCTTCACCATCATGATCCTCATAGAATAGCAACATTTTGGGCATGGGAAGTTCCAAAGGACAAAGCACTGTGGATGCAGGAAAAGCGTCGTTTAGGTCGGGAGTATGTGAGAAATTATATTCGGCCCAAAAACGACATTTTAGTTAAAGTGGAACTTTTTTGCCGCAAAAAATTCTACGCGCAAAAAGTGTTTGGCGTCCATATCAGGGGGACTGACTTCGCTTACGCCAAGCCGATTGGCATTGCAGAATACTTTGTACATTTGGATGACCTTATCGATGATTTACCTCATGAAGACTATCGTATTTTTGTCGCTACAGACCAACAACAGTATTTAGACCAATTTATGTACCGTTATGGCAACAAAGTGGTGACATATAATGCGGCGCGCTCAACAAGTCATATCGCTCCATTTAGACTTGGAGGGATTAGCGGTTATCAGCGGGGAGAGGATGCCTTAATGGATATGCTCATTTTGTCTCGCTGTCAGCATATTATTAAAGGTCCTGCAGCCTTAGGAGAAATGGCCACATGGTTTTCAAACCACTGTAACGTCATTGACTTAGGGCTAAAGAGTGAATTTAAAGATAAAGGCTATGCTCAACTTACGAGCGCCTACGCTGAGCTGAATATAGACCAGAAAAGCCAGCGAGAAATCCGCGCTCACAAGATGAAAGAGAGATTGGTCAAACAGCTGTTCAGTTGGAAACTAGTCTCCTACTTTTATAAACGTGTTGAACTTGTGAGGCGTTGGTTGCTGCACTGACGCTTCTGTTGTTCTATCCGGCGATAGGTGATTCAACTGCAATGTATTCCCGGACAACACAATATCATTGCTCGCTAGTCCGTTAATGATAATAGAGTGCTCTTTTCAATATTCACAGGTACAATAAAATCAAACTTCATCAGGCTTGCTATTACTCACTCAGCAACCTGATTCTGTCCATAATAAAGCGCGTGAATTGTTTGATAATCTCCTTGTTGGATTAACCGCCCATTTTTAATCAACAAGGCATCACTGCACAATCTATTCAATAATTCGACGTCATGGCTAACGACGAGAATAGTTACACCATTTTTAGCTAAATATTTTAATCTTCGAATAGATTTTTCGCGAAAGCCTGCATCGTTAATCGATAAAACTTCATCCACAATCAAAATATCGCGGTTTTGGTGAGTCGCCACAGCAAAAGCAAGCCTGGTGAACATGCCCGTGGAATACCGTTTCATCGGTGTGTCCAAGTAGTCATTAATCTCGGCAAAATTGACAATATCGTTGAATCGAAGTGCGAGTTCTTTCTTGCTGAACCCCATTAGTGTTGCGTTGAGGTATATGTTTTCTCTGCCCGTTAATTCCGGGTGGAATCCAACACCGGCCTCCAACATGGGGGCAACTGTGCCTCGAAGCATGATTTCACCTTCGGAAGGATCAGAAATCTCGCTTATCAACCGAAGTAAAGTAGATTTACCGGACCCATTGTCCCCCATAATGGCCACAATAGAGCCTCGCACAATGTCGATATCCATATGTCTGATAGCCCAAATCGTTTGGGTTTTCCTACGAAAAGGAAAGGATCGCGTTGAGTCTTTCTTGTTTACCTCCTCTTGGACCAACGGAATGCGATAGCTTTTCCCAAGGTTGCGAACTTCAATAACGTTATTAGGCAATTCCACTTCCTACTCTCAAATGATGTCCGCAAATTTTCGCTCGTTCGAGCCAAAAACGTAAATTCCACTTATAAGAAGCAACACTAAAGAAACCCCTCCCGCTAACAGACAACTCATATCGGGACGAAACGTCTCACCTAAAAGACAAAAACGCATCATTTCGATGATGGCAACGAGTGGATTGAGGCTATATAACAGTTGCCATTGTTCCGGTACACTGTTGATGGTAAATGCAACGGGACTGACAAACATCGCTAACCGCAAAAGATAGGGTACCAGAGTCCCAATATCCCGCTTAAACACGTTAAGTGTTCCAAGCCATAATCCGAGTGAAAAATTTAACAATACAAGCGCTGCAAATACAACAGGGATCCAGAGTAAATTCAAAGTAAAGGGAATATTAAAATACACCATAAAACCAAATAACACGCCTAAATTGATAACCGGTCCTAATGCGTTTTTCAGGGCCGCGTTAATCAGAAATACGATTCGTGGAAAACTGGATCTGACGAGGATATCGGCGTCATCGAGTAGACAGGTAGTTCCTTTGCTTACAGAGCCGGAAAAGAACTCCCAGCAAACCAGGGCAGATAGTGCGATGAGGATATAAGGAACCCCATAATCGGGAAAATTTCCAATGTGTTCAAAGACAAATATTATGGTCAATGCCATTGCAACAGGTTGTATTCCCACCCAGCCTATACCGAGCAAGGTCTGCTTGTACGTTACCATGAGGTCTCTCTTCATCAAGAGAAAAAGCAGCTCTCGCGTTTGCCATATCGTGGCTAAGCTGACGTGCCTAAAACGCTTGTCATCATGACGAATAATTTTTTTCATTGGGAATTTATAATGTACTCAAGTTATTGTTTATCAAAGATAAGGTTTACCCAAAAGCGTTTTTATTCGATAACGCACAAACCTCGCGGCATTATACAAAGCACCTTTCAAAGACATCAGGATAATTTGAAAAATTAGTAAAATCCTGTGACTCCTTTTATTCAGAACACCCAGACTTCGATGACCGCCGCCAGCCTGCACAGGTTTAGCGTGCCCTTCTTCAAATGCAACATCACCTAACCCCCAGTTATGCCCATTAGGGTTTAGAGTGGGCTTATCAAAAGACTTAGACCAGTCTGGATTCAATTTCCGATGGCTATGCCTTAATTTAAAGCCAACGTTAATATGCTCAAGGTGAAAAAAATGATACCCAAACACTTTGCCGATATTAACCACCGGGTATTTCTTGATCAGTCGGGTTGCAAGATCGACATCCATATACCAGTAATAAATCAATCTCTCATCATAACCACCTATATCTTGCCAAAGTTTTCGATGCATCATCAAAATACCTACGGCAGAGGCCCAGTAACAAAAAGGAAGTTCTTCGCTGAGGTTCAAACTCTGATAGCGAGAAATGGCAAAATCTAAATCATCTAACCCCGGCTTTTTAGCAACAAAACTATAAGGCAGTTGCTTTCGGGCGGCGAACATGTAGGTATTTTCCAAATCGAAATCGACTTTGGATTTGCCCTCAACAGCGTTGAAAAAGTTGAGCAGGAAGCTTTTTGTTACCAGCGTATCTTGATCAATCCTACCAATAAAACTGCCCCGGCTCCTTTTGGCGGCAACATTCAATGCAATGACTTCCCCAAAGGGACTATCTTTTTGCAGCTCATTTGCCATGGCTAACGGAACCATAACAAAACGAGTTATTGCCGCAGCTTGCTCTGTAAGCTCAATAACGTCCGCAATAGGGGTTTCACTGCCCCAGTCAGTCACGACGACTTCAATTTCACTTTGCCGATTGAGTGCGTATATATTTTGGCACACATAATTAATACTGGTGGCGAGACGCCACATAGGATCTCCCATGTAATCATCATTTCTGGAACAAATGATCAAGGAAAGACGGATGTTGTCGTCAGGCAACAAATGGATATCCTTAGCTTTAGGCAAAAGTCGATAGTTTGGATAATCCCCAACAACTTTGTCAACGAAGAAGTTAGTTCTGGGGCAAAAACGGTAATTTTCTCTCTTTAAATGTGGCCTCAGGCACCTTTAACGTAGCCTGTAAAACATATTTATCGTTGCCTTTTTTACGAACCCACAACTGGTATTCACCTGTAGCGATAATGTCACTGTGGGGTAAATCTTTGTCGGTAGAATACGGCACAACAAATTCAAAATAGCCTCGCTCATCAGCCACGCCAGAACGTTTATAAACAAATTGACGCCCCGTCGTCTTGCTGTAAAGCTGCAGCCTTGCTTCAATCAGGTCGCCAGGCGTAGCATTACCATTTATTGTGGTTCCTTTTACCACTTCATAAATTTTAATCGCAGACAGTATTTTGCCGTCGTAAAGATAGCCACTACTAGTCTCGACCACATCTGCCGCCATCCATTTTTCATAGCGTTCAAGCTCTTCAGAAGTTCCAATTGGAAAAACCTTGGGAACATAATGGTAATTCTCCGTTTCAGATTGTTCCGACGCTTGCAAAAAGCCAGCAGAAAATGATTGTTCCGCACTTTCATAAACCATTCGATAGTGACTGAGCTTATTTCCGTCTTTGGCATACAATCGAGTGAGTATAGAGTTTTGGTGAGTATCATCCAAAGTAACGTAAGGCACCTGTTTACCATTGACGGTCAATGTCCCTCGTTTAACTGCGCTTACCGGATTGTCTGTAAACTTTGATTTTGCGTGGATCAACGGACCATATGTATCTTTATCTACAATGACGTATCGAATAGCCCCGTCACCGCTGGAACGTTGAGACAAAACATCCAGCGACTCCTGCTCATTTTGAGCTAAAAACCACTGAGGTGTGTAAGTGGTAGGTAAACTACTCCAGACAGGAATACGATTGCCATGTGAAGCGACGATATTACCGAAATCCCAAGCAACCAATACACCATAATCTTGCATCTCCCTGCCTTCAAAATGCTCTGAGCCGAGAACATTAGTTAATGGCGTTCTCGCAGGTTGTGGTGTGTTTTGTTTAAGCCATGCCAAAGAACTGTACCAGTCGTTGGAATAGATGGTCATCGCAGTCAACTTTGATTGATCAACCCAAGGCAACGAAACAATGTTTAAAGGGTAAATGGGTAATACCAACATCCCAAAACCAATGGTGTACCCCGCAATTCTGGAAATAGTATTGTTAAAAATGTAAAAAGGTAATATACGTGGAATAATTATTAATCTTAGCGAATAAACCACAAGCGCAGCATTGACAGCAACGAATACGGGGACGAGATAGTCAAAATCACCGGAACTCCACCATA
Source organism: Planctobacterium sp. AWM4_229 (assembly GCF_056160305.1). Taxonomy (NCBI): domain Bacteria; kingdom Pseudomonadati; phylum Pseudomonadota; class Gammaproteobacteria; order Alteromonadales; family Alteromonadaceae; genus Planctobacterium; species Planctobacterium sp. AWM4_229. The sequence continues at coordinate 43,608 of NZ_JBSWWX010000015.1, forward strand.
TTACAAGCCAAAGTCCCCCCAACACTAAGGGCACAAGCGCAGCTACTGACATTTGACGCTGTTTAACCAACATCGGAATTAATAAAAATGCCGAAATAGCCAGTATTCCAACAACACCAAACTGCGTTAAGAACGTAGTGAGCGACACCGCTTTTTCTTCGTGTATCAGGTTTACCGACGGACTAAATACCAAATTAGACAAAAACCTCCCCAGCTCCGTAAAGTAAGCCAAAGACGCCGTACCAATAAACGCAAACACCGAGATGCAAATAGAAACAACTTTCGCCACCAAGTCATTTGTCAGAGTTTGAAAAATTCGCATATACGCGCAGGCACCGACGATCAATAACGATGCCCCAATAATTAACAGCGTTTCACGCTTAGTCAGGAGAACAGCCAACAGTAAGACAATACCGTAACAAGCACTCGCACTTGTCACTGCTGTGATATCTCCTCGAGTGATCACGGTAAAGTTCCAGCAAACTAACAGTGCTACCATCACTAGTAAAAATGGTAACGCAGCGCCTTGCCATGTATGAAACAACAAAATCAAGGGCAATGATGCGATTATTGCCCCTTTCCACAACACAGTAGCTGATTGCTCACTTTTTTTATTAAGCAAACTCACAAGGCCCAACGCAATGGCCAATGATAAGCAATATTCTGCTGCGTGATGATCTACAAATCCGAGTACAGAACGATCCAAAGATTTTCCGGGATAAAGAAAAAAGAACAGGGCAGCCAAAAGTGCAATGCGGGTATTAACGAGTTGCCGAACAAGTAAAAATATCAGTAAACAGGAAATCACTGATAAAGTCGGTGTAAGCCAGCTTGCCACGAGCGCAATGTCGTTTAACGACGCCCCCTTCCCAAAAATCAACAGAACGGCAGTAGAGATTGTCAAACCAAATAAGCCTGTGGCCTCATTTGGCCTGGCTTCCGGGTAGCTTGCACCGATATCTAAACGCTGAATTTCAGGGTAATTATCAAGCGTGTACTTTGCGTGGCGTAAATGAAATAGCGAATCCACACCAAGCAATTTTACCTGGTTCAGATCGGAAAAAATATAATCATACGCAGGCCAGATACGAGTACCAAAAACAGCAATAAGCAAAAATAATAGCGCCATCAGGCTCATCAATTTTGCTGCTTTTTGGTTCCGGATGTGTGCTGATTGGTTCATGACTATGAGAAATCCAGGCAGTTTATTAATATTAAGAAGTGTCTTCCGTAGTTAGCAAGGAAAATAACGAATGGAAGGTGAAAGATTACTGATGCTGTTAATACCAAGTACCAAGCCTATTTTAATCAAAATATCAGGTTTCAGTTGACGCCATCAAGAGCCTTGCAAGAAAAACAGACGATGAGCTTTACCAATATCACAAAGACAAACTTCAACAAGACTTGGTTTTCTTTCCTCTAGGGTCATGGGTTAAAGCTGTTTGCAAAAACTTAACTTTTACGCCCCCTTAAATGATGCCCATTAGGAAATTATGGACGCCGAATTTGACCCGCAGTGACGGATTCGACAATTAAAGTAAGATTTGCTGTCCGATATGTGGTCCCCGCTACCAACGTAGCAGCTGAACAATAGACATATCCTGCCATAAATAGTAGAGTCGTGGCACTAAACCTATTGAAATATATATAAAAATGCTGCACATCTCACGACGACGGTTACTATTAGGGGGCTTATCATTGGTGGGATTGACTGCCTACGGTAGGACGTTGCAGGCAAAAGAGCTCAACAACGAGGTCATTGTCTTCAATAACTGTTTTCTGCGCCCTGAAGATTTAAAAAGTACTTTCAATAACCTATAAAACTGCCATGAAAAATCCGAACTAGTTGTTTGCTCAATATCAAACATATCCTATTTGGTCTAACAACACATCAATGGTGATACATGATAATCGACGCCATGAAAGATAATTTGGTTCCTTCAATACGTAAACATTACGATGTTTGCATTTGTGGAACCGGGCCTGCGGGATTGACCTTAGCCATTTCACTGGCAAATCAAGGCTACAAAATAGCACTCATTGAGGCCGGCGGTGTTGCCGCGAATGAATCGAGGCAAGACCTGTATGAAGGTCAAATTCATAAGCTGTATTATCCCTTATCCACTTCCAGACTTCGCTATCTGGGCGGCACGTCAAATCATTGGGGAGGCGAAACCAGACCTTTAGATGCACGAGATTTTGAATCTTTATCTTATCATCCACTGAATGAATGGCCTATCAGCAAGTCAGAACTCGACAAATATGCAGTGCAAACAGCAAAAATCTTAGATCTCGCAGCACCAATACCTCAACAAGATCTGTTTTATGGCAAAACCACTAATTTTGAACCGATAAGGCCAGGCTTTCGTCAAAGCCCCCCAACAAGGTTTGGCACTAAGTACTATGATAGGGTGCGCGAAGATTCAAATATCGATCTTTATTTAAATCTAAATCTTGTTGATATCCACTTAAAGGCTGAACTGGATTCCGTAGATTCTTTTATTACCAGGACATACAAAAACAACACCGAGCACCAAATCAGAGCAAATAATTTCGCTCTGTGTTGTGGGGCCCTGGAAAATGCCAGAGTTTTACTACTTTCTGACAAGCAACTCATGCAGGGAATAGGAAATCAATACGATCAGGTAGGCCGATATTTTTGTGAACATATCGCAGTACCCATCGGACAGGCGGTATTAAGAGAGCCAGCTATGAAAGAGCTTTTCTACGTTGTTAATGATGCCTTTATGCACTCTCAAAAATGTCTTAGTTTCCTTGTAAGTGTAATATCTTCAAAACAGCTGGCCAACGTAACCTTTATAGAACGATTATCAAAATTAGTACAAGAAACTCTATCCGGTGGAGACGAGTCACTGATTAGCGTTGTCCTGCAACAATCCTGCGAGAAAGATAATCGAGTAACCTTATCCGAGAAAAAGGATAGTCTTGGATTAAAACAAATTGCATTACACTGGCAAGAATCAGAGCTAGATAGACATACATTGCGTGTAGCGGCCATTGAATTTGCCACCGCTCTGGCGAAATACGATGTCGGTCGAATGCAAGTTTATGACCATATAATGGATAGAAATATGGCCCACCCATACGAATACATTACAGGAATGGACCATCCAATGTGTACGACGAGAATGAGCGGCTCTCCCGCAACAGGTGTGGTAGACAAGAATTGTAAAGTATTCGGTTTAGATAACCTATTTATTGGTGGGAGTAGTGTTTTTTCAAGTGCAGGGGTTTCTAATCCGACTTATACTATTGTGCAACTCGCATTAAGGCTCAGCGATCATATTCACCAAAAGATAAGAGCAACAGTCTGATTAACCAATAATTCTCACAAGTAACCGTCAAATAACAAGCTTACATGAAACCCTGTATTGTCTACCTCGCTCAAAACACGCCAAAAGATCCTCAATATGGCCGCGATTCGCGCGCCATGCTAGAGAGAAGTCTCGACCTGTTATATAAAAACTATAATGAGACATTTCGACAAGATATTTTAATTTTTCACGAGGGCGATTTTGACTTAAAAAGCCAGGAAGCGGTCAAAAAAGGACGACAAGAAATTCAATTTCAAGAGATTCAATTTGAGCTCCCTTCCTTCCTGAATCCATCGGAAATTCCAGAAAAATGGGGAGGTACATATGGGTTCGGTCACCGACATATGGCTCGCTTTTTCTATTATAGTATTTTTCATATCCTCGCTGAACTGGGTTATGACTGGTTTATGCGTCTCGATGACGATTCATTTATCCACTCCAGAATTGACTATAATTTGTTTGAATTTATGGCTACCAATGAATATGACTACGGCCACAGAGCAATACTTAAAGAGCCCTTGCGTCCCACTTACGGTTTCTCGGAAATGGTACTGGCCTATATAAAAGCAGAGCGCATCAAGCCAGTGTCGTTTTTTGAGCAGTTTGATAAATCGATAGTAGTAAACAACGAGCATTTCTCGTTCAAAGGGCGTGTTAAAAAACTAATCACAAATAGCATCGACAGGCTGTCGGCAAAACTACATCACGATTTGAATAACTGGCCAGCAGCCACTGAATGGAACAGACTAACGTATTATAATAACTTCTTAATTACGCGAATCGGATTCTGGTTACAACCTGAAGTTCAGTCCTTTTTGGGTTACTTTGATAGAGTAGGCGGAACCTATAAATATCGATGGACCGATCATATAGTGCAAACCGCTGCCATACAGATTTTTATGGATAAAAGTAGAATCCACCATTTCAAAGACTTTACCTACGAACATGCCACAATTAAAAATGGCAAACTGGAATGGGGAGGAATATTCCCCGGCTCAGATGATACTGACTGCGAAGCTGTAAAATCCTTCAAAAAAGAATACGGCAAACTCATTGCCAACGAGTAACATGCCGTACTACGAAGATATAGAAAAAGCAGGTTCCAAGGCGCTTACATTGTTAAAACATGAATAATGAAATCAGCGAAAATTTGCCGGATAAACACACTCGAACAGCAACAACCTTGGGCTTTAATTAGATGAAACGCTTTTTTGTCATAGTTGAGAGAGACGCGGGGTTATTCTCACTAATTCAGCAAGTTATAGCCAACATCCCCAGGGCACTAAACGATCGCAAAATCCCAGTGGTATATTTTGCTAAGCATTGTTGTTATTGGGTTCCTGAAGGGTATTACGGCAAAAATAATGTTTGGGAGTACTATTTCGAACCCTTAGTTACCAAATGGGACACCGATACTCTTCCAAAGGAGGTTAGAGAATTCGCCTGTGAATTCCCTGCAAGGCCAGATTCAATTGGGATAAGCTATAGGACAGATTTTTACCTGAGTAGCAATTTCGGCGACCACTCTGAATTGAGGAACGACTGCTTGCAAATCCCCTTTAAATGGCGTGATCCAGACCAATGGTTGAGGCACACTTGCGCACGACTAATTCAAGAATTTATTCGCCCAAGAAAAATTTTATTGGAACGCGTTTCCGATTTCGCTGAGCACCATTTTGAAAACAAGAAGATTATCGGTTTACATATCAGAGGGACAGATGCGGTTTCATCTGCTGAACCTCGAATGTTCCGCAAGAATTCGCTGGTTATTGAGCGATATTTACAGCAAGTAGCCGTCGAAAAGCAAAACTGTCCTGAAGCAAAAATCTTCGTGGCCACAGACTCCAAACACAGCCTCGAAGCAATAAAAGCAGAATACGGCGAGGATGTGTTGAGTTATTCCAAAATAATGCATGACGCTGGACCCGCCGCGGGCAAAGGTCCCACAGGTGCGCTCATGCCATCTTACGTAGCGAGTTGCGCCAGCAACGCTGTTGAAAACGGTGCGGAGGCAGTCGTGGACTATTTATTGTTACGGCGCTGTGATGTCTTGATACACAACGGAGCAAGCTTGGCTCGCACGGTACTACTCAGTGAGCCTGATATGCCTCATATCAATACTCACCGGCCAAATTGGAAAACGCGTATAGCCGGGATGTCTGTGACTCCCCGAGCATTGCGAAGGGCAATGCAAAAACTG
>NZ_JBSWWX010000016.1:0-17024 GCF_056160305.1 Planctobacterium sp. AWM4_229
TTTTCGATTAGGTGAAGGGCATCGAAGTTTGTCCCCCGTGCGTTGAAACGTGGAGTGCACAAAGTAAAGTCGGGAATCAAAGCCCTCACCAAGGACGGTTTAAACCTCCATGATGGAATGCAAATTATTATTGATTAGATGATGGACGGCGAAGTTCGACAACAATGCTTCAATTTAGCACTGTTGTCCGGCTCGCAGATTTTTGCTCCTGCAAAATCTGCATTCACTACATCCGTGTAGTTCAAGCCGAACCTACAATTAAACCTCTCTGGTGGAACGCAAGTTTTTCTAGATTAGATGAAGGGCGATGTAGGTCGACATTCATGTCGACATCGATGATTGATTTAAGAAAGTTGTCGAGATAAATCTCGACCTACAATATAAATTTCACAAAATCCAAATTAATGGTTGTCAGAGGTCGTAGATTAAAATATAATCTGCGGCCTTTTTGTAAGCGGGGAGCCGTTGAAGCAAGTATTCTTCTGTATTTGCGAGGCGTTTAACCCATAAATTAGAGAAGAGAGTAATGGCTAAAAAAGTTACAGGCATTATCAAGCTACAAGTAGCTGCGGGTGCCGCAAACCCAAGTCCACCAGTTGGTCCTGCGTTAGGTCAACACGGTGTTAACATCATGGAATTCTGTAAAGCGTTCAACGCTAAAACTGAGAGCATGGAAAAAGGTGCTCCGGTTCCAGTTGAAATCTTTGTATACGAAGACCGTTCTTTCACTTTCGAAACCAAGACTCCACCTGCGTCTTTCTTATTGAAGAAAGCAGCTGGCGTTAAGAGTGGTTCTGGTCGTCCTAACACTGAAAAAGTGGGTAAAGTGACGCGCGCTCAATTGGAAGAAATTGCTAAGACTAAAGAACCTGATTTGACTGCTGCTGATCTTGACGCAGCTGTTCGTACTATTGCTGGCTCTGCCCGCAGTATGGGTCTGACGGTAGAGGGATAATCCATGGCTAAGTTAACAAAACGCGCTCGTCTGGTCCGCGATAAAGTAGACGCCACTAAAGAATATCAAATCAATGAAGCGGTAGCTTTGTTGAAAGAATTAGCAACAGCTAAATTCGCTGAAAGCGTAGATGTTGCTGTTAACCTGGGTATCGATGCTCGTAAATCTGATCAAAACGTTCGCGGTGCAACTGTACTGCCTAACGGTACTGGTAAAGAAGTGCGCGTAGCCGTATTTACTCAAGGTGCAAACGCTGAAGCTGCTAAAGAAGCTGGTGCAGACATCGTTGGTATGGATGACCTGGCTGAGCAAGTTAAGAAAGGCGAAATGAACTTTGACGTTGTTGTTGCTTCTCCTGATGCAATGCGCGTTGTTGGTCAGTTAGGTCAAATCTTAGGTCCACGTGGCCTGATGCCTAACCCTAAGACTGGTACGGTTACGCCAGACGTTGCGACTGCAGTTAAAAATGCAAAAGCAGGTCAGGTTCGTTACAGAAACGACAAGAACGGTATCATCCACGCCAGCATTGGTAAGATTGCTTTTGAAGCTAATCAAATCCAGGAAAACCTTGAAGCTCTGTTAGAAGCGCTTAAGAAAGCTAAGCCTTCTTCTGCTAAAGGTACATACATCAAGAAAGTTAGCCTGAGCACCACTATGGGCGCTGGTTTAACTTTAGATCAAGGCTCTTTGTCTCAATAAGACAAACCTTGAAGGTGCGAGAGTTAATTCAGTTTTGAATTAGCACCGAAATAAGAAATTGGGTTGGAGTTTGTAGCTCTGAAAAGAAATGCAAGCTCCCGTCCTAGACCGTAGGTACGCTAATTACAGCGTTTAATGTATGCCTACGCAGACGGTGGTTCGACTCAGACTCTCTGGGACTAAAGAACACCGTAGAAAGGTGGAGTAAAGCGCAAGTTGAGCTCCATTTATCTGTGAAACCTGAGAAGCAATTCTCAGACAACTAAAAGGTGATCTCAGTGGCACTAGGCTTAGAAGCAAAAAAAGAGATTGTAGCAGAAGTAACTGATGTTGCATCTCGCGCTCTATCCGTTGCCGTCGCTGAATATCGCGGAATGGAAGTTGCAGACCTGACTGAACTGCGTGTTAAAGCACGTGAGCAAGGCGTTTACCTGCGTGTTATCCGTAACACTTTGGCAAAGCGTGCTCTGGCTGAAAGCAAGTTCACAGGAATGGATGATGCACTGAAAGGCCCTCTGATTTACGGCTTTTCTTTGGATGCGCCAGGTGGTGCAGCGCGTTTGTTCAAAGATTTCTCTAAAGAGAATGACAAGTTGAACGTAACCGCGTTATCAATCGGTAGTGGTTTGTTGGGTCCAGAAAAACTGGACGCAGTAGCTTCCTTACCAACACGCGACGAAGCGTTGGCGAAATTGCTTGCTACCTTCAAAGCGCCTGTTGGCAAGTTTGTACAGACTATTAACGAAGTACCAAGCAAGTTTGCCCGCGTATTGACGGCTATTAAAGAGAAAAAAGAAGCTGAATAAAAAAAACAGTTTCTTAATTCATTGATTTGTTTTAAATTTTTAAACCCAGGAGTTTAGAGAAATGGCTCTAACTAAAGAAGATATCTTAAACGCGATCGCTGAAATGCCAGTAATGGAACTGGTTGAACTGATCGAAGCTGCCGAAGAAAAATTCGGTGTTGAAGCAACTGCTGCTGTAGCTGTAGCTGCTGGCCCTGCTGGCGACGCAGGTGCTGCTGCTGAAGAGAAGACTGAATTCGACGTAGTTCTGACTTCTTTCGGTGGTAACAAGGTTGCAGTAATCAAGGCAGTTCGCGGCGCGACTGGTCTTGGCCTTAAAGAAGCTAAAGAAGTTGTTGAATCAGCTCCTAAAGCTATCAAAGAAGGTGTATCTAAAGACGAAGCTGAAGCACTTAAAGCTGAACTTGAAGGCGCTGGTGCTGAAGTTGAAATTAAGTAATTCGTACTCGTACGTAATTACTGCCTGAAAAGGCTTAGGCTGGTGCTTATTTGAGCACCAGCCTTTTTGCGCTGTAGGATAGTGCAGGTTCTCCGTTTAGTGTCTATCCTCTCAAAGCGCAAAAAATAGCAATATCAAACCAATAAATCATTCGCACTGTGTATTGGTCTGATATTGAAAAAAGTAAAACGGTGCTGAATACATATATGTCTCTTACAAGAGATATCAGGGTTAAAGATCAGCAGGCTGAGGAATCCATGGTTTACTCTTATAGCGAAAAGAAACGTATCCGCAAGGATTTTGGTAAACGCCCCCAGGTACTCGAAATACCTTATCTACTTTCCATACAATTAGACTCTTTCCGTAAGTTCATCGAGATCGATGCGGAAGGCCAGTATGGTCTGGAAGCTGCTTTCCGTTCTGTTTTTCCGATTAAAAGCTACTCGGGAAATTCAGAGCTGCAGTATGTAAGTTATCGATTGGGCGAACCAGTATTTGACGTCAAAGAATGTCAAATTCGTGGTGTGACATTCTCCGCACCACTTCGTGTTAAGTTGCGTCTTGTTTTATTCGACAAGGAAGCAGCGCCAGGCACAGTAAAAGATATTAAAGAGCAAGAAGTATACATGGGTGAAATTCCACTCATGACAGACACAGGTACCTTTGTTATCAATGGTACTGAGCGTGTTATTGTTTCTCAGCTTCACCGTTCACCAGGCGTGTTCTTTGATCACGACAAAGGTAAAACACACTCATCCGGTAAAGTGTTGTATAACGCGCGCGTTATTCCTTACCGCGGTTCCTGGTTGGACTTCGAATTCGATCCAAAAGATAATCTTTTCGTTCGTATTGACCGCCGTCGTAAATTACCGGCGTCAATTATTCTGCGCGCTATGGATATGGGCACAGAAGAAATTCTAGGCCTGTTCTTCGACAAAGATACTGTTATCCTGGATAACGGCGTATTTAAAGTTTCCATCGTTCCTGATCGTCTGCGTGGCGAAACTGCACGTTTCGACATCAAAGACAACGAAGGCAACGTTATCGTAGAAACTGGCCGTCGTATCTCTGCAAGACACACCCGTCAGATGGAAAAATTAGGTCTGTCTGAATTGGAAGTTCCAGTGGAATTCCTGTTGGGTCGTGTGATCGCAAGAACCTATATGGATGAAAGCACTGGCGAAATCATTGTTAACGCTAACGATGAAGCCACTGCTGAAAATCTGAATGCCCTGTACGAAGCCGGTATCACAGAATTTGAAACCCTGTATATCAATGAGTTGGATCACGGTGCTTACATGTCTGATACTCTGCGTATCGACAACTCTACTAACCGTTTAGAAGCCCTTGTTGAAATCTACCGCATGATGCGTCCGGGGGAGCCACCCACAAAAGATGCAGCAGAAGCCTTATTTGACAACCTGTTCTTCACTGATGATCGCTACGACTTATCTTCAGTAGGCCGTATGAAGTTCAACCGTCGTTTAGGTCGCGATGAACTGACTGGTTCAGGTACCCTGGATAAGAGCGATATCGTTGCAGTTATGCAGCAACTGATTGCTATCCGTGACGGTAAAGACGATGTGGACGATATCGACCACTTGGGTAACCGTCGTATCCGTTCTGTAGGCGAAATGGCCGAAAACCAATTCCGCGTAGGTTTGGTGCGTGTTGAGCGTGCTGTAAAAGAGCGTTTGAGCTTGGGTGATCTCGATAACGTGATGCCACAAGATTTAATCAACGCTAAGCCTATCTCTGCTGCGGTTAAAGAATTCTTCGGTTCTTCACAGTTGTCGCAGTTCATGGACCAAAACAACCCGCTATCAGAAGTAACGCACAAGCGTCGTATTTCTGCTTTAGGTCCGGGCGGTTTGACTCGTGAGCGTGCAGGCTTCGAAGTTCGAGACGTACATCCGACTCACTACGGTCGTGTTTGTCCTATCGAAACGCCGGAAGGTCCAAACATCGGTTTGATCAACTCCTTGTCTAGCTATGCGCGTACTAACGATTACGGTTTCCTGGAAACACCATACCGTAAGATCGTAGACGGCGAAGTAACGGAAGACATCGAGTACTTATCTGCTATTGAAGAAGGTCACTACCCAATCGCTCAGGCGAGTGCGAAGTTGGATGAAAACAACCGTCTGGCTGATGATCTTGTTCCTTGTCGTCATAGAGGTGAATTCACCTTAATGCCGAAAGAAGAAATTAAATATATGGACGTGTCAGCACAGCAAATCGTTTCTGTTGCTGCCAGCATTATCCCATTCCTTGAGCACGATGACGCCAACCGTGCATTGATGGGTTCAAACATGCAACGTCAGGCTGTTCCTACACTGCGCGCTGATAAGCCGTTAGTAGGTACAGGTATGGAAAAAACCGTAGCTATCGACTCAGGTGTAACTGTTGTTGCTAAGCGCGGTGGTCATATCGACTTCGTAGATGCCTCTCGTATCGTCGTTAAAGTTAACGAAAACGAGATGGTGGCAGGTGAAGCTGGTATCGATATCTACAACCTGACTAAGTACACGCGTTCTAACCAGAATACTTGTATCAACCAGAAGCCTACCGTTAATGTCGGTGAGCCTGTGGTTGCGGGTGACGTATTGGCTGATGGTCCGTCAACTGACTTGGGTGAATTGGCTCTGGGTCAGAACATGCGTATCGCATTCATGCCTTGGAACGGTTACAACTTCGAGGATTCAATCCTGATTTCTGAGCGTGTAGCGCAAGAAGACCGTTTCACTACCATTCACATCCAGGAACTAAGCTGTATCGCTCGTGATACTAAGCTTGGGCCAGAAGAAATCAGTTCAGATATCCCGAATGTGGGTGAGTCTGCGCTGAGCAAGCTGGACGAATCTGGTGTGGTTTATATCGGTGCTGAAGTAAAAGGCGGCGATATCCTGGTAGGTAAAGTTACTCCGAAAGGCGAAACGCAATTAACGCCAGAAGAAAAGCTACTACGTGCTATCTTTGGTGAAAAAGCCTCTGACGTTAAAGATACTTCTTTACGTGTACCTAACTCTGTTCACGGTACCGTTATCGACGTACAAATCTTTACTCGTGACGGCGTTGAAAAAGACAAACGTGCTCTGGAAATCGAAGACATGCAGTTGCGTCAGGTTAAGAAAGACCTGGGCGACGAATTCGGTATTCTGGCGGATGGTATCTTTGCTCGTGCTCGCAACCTGTTGGTTGCCAACAATATCTCTGAAGATAAGTTAAATGGCACACCGCGTGAGAAGTGGTTCGATTTACCACTGCGCGACGAAGATGCACAAGCTGAGCTGGATCAAGCCGCTGATCAGTACGCCGCTGTTAAAGACGACTTCGATAAGAAGTTCGAGAACAAGCGTCGTAAGATCACTCAAGGTGATGACCTGGCGCCAGGCGTACTTAAGATTGTTAAGGTTTACCTTGCGGTTAAACGTCACATCCAGCCTGGTGATAAAATGGCCGGACGTCACGGTAACAAAGGTGTTATCTCCTCAATCCAGCCTGTAGAAGACATGCCTTACGATGAGAATGGTGAGCCGGTAGATATCGTGCTTAACCCGCTAGGTGTCCCGTCTCGTATGAACGTGGGACAGATCCTGGAAACTCACTTGGGTATGGCTGCACGTGGCCTTGGCGTGAAGATTGATCGCATGCTTAAAGAGCAGCAAGAAATCGCCAAACTACGCGAGTTCCTGACTCAGGTATACAGCTCTGGTACACATCGTCAGGAAGTGGACATTGCGTCTTTCACTGATGATGAAGTTATCCGTTTGGCAGACAATCTGCGCAAAGGTGTACCTATTGCAACGCCAGTATTCGACGGTGCAACTGAAGCCGAAATTAAAGAGTTACTGACTCTTGCTGACATCCCTGAAAGCGGACAAATCAAGCTATGTGATGGCCGTACTGGTCAAGAGTTTGAACGTCCGGTAACAGTGGGCTATATGTACATGCTGAAACTGAACCACTTGGTAGACGACAAAATGCACGCTCGTTCTACTGGTTCTTACAGCTTGGTTACACAGCAGCCGTTGGGTGGTAAAGCTCAGTTCGGTGGTCAGCGTTTCGGTGAGATGGAAGTGTGGGCACTGGAAGCATACGGTGCCGCCTATACTCTGCAAGAAATGTTGACGGTTAAGTCCGATGACGTGAATGGTCGTACTAAGATGTATAAAAACATCGTTGACGGTGATCATCGCATGGAACCTGGTATGCCGGAGTCCTTCAATGTATTGTTGAAAGAGATCCGCTCACTGGGTATCAACATCGAGCTGGAAGAGCAGTAAGAGAACCCTCTTTAAAGTCCTTCGGGACTGAACAGGTAGCGATGCCAGTTACCGAAACGGGAACTGGCATCGAATAATAAGTGACTCCGTTGGGAGAAAATCGTGAAAGATTTACTTAAGTTTCTTAAGCAACAAAACAAAACTGAAGAATTCGATCAGATTCGAATCGGTCTGGCCTCGCCTGACATGATCCGCAGCTGGTCGTACGGGGAAGTTAAAAAACCCGAAACGATTAACTACCGTACCTTCAAGCCAGAGCGTGATGGTTTGTTTTGTGCGCGTATCTTTGGCCCGGTGAAAGACTACGAATGTTTGTGTGGTAAGTACAAGCGTCTTAAGCACCGTGGTGTAATTTGTGAGAAGTGTGGCGTAGAAGTTACCCTGACCAAAGTTCGTCGCGAGCGTATGGGTCACATCGAACTGGCAAGCCCGGTTGCTCACATCTGGTTCTTGAAATCACTGCCGAGCCGTATTGGTTTGATGCTGGATATGACCTTGCGTGATATCGAGCGCGTGCTGTATTTTGAATCTTACGTTGTTACCGAGCCAGGTATGACAACGCTTGAGCGCAGCCAGCTTCTTACTGAAGAAGAATATCTGGACTCGCTGGAAGAGCACGGTGATGAGTTTGAAGCAAAAATGGGTGCCGAAGCGGTATTCGATTTGCTACAAGAGCTTGACGTTGATGCAGATGTTGCTGCAATGCGTGAAGAGTTGCCTTCAATCAACTCTGAAACCAAGAAAAAGAAAATCACCAAGCGTCTTAAATTACTAGAATCGTTCCAACAATCTGGTAACAAGCCAGAGTGGATGATCATGACCGTTCTGCCGGTACTGCCGCCAGACTTGCGTCCATTGGTACCACTAGATGGTGGTCGTTTTGCCACGTCTGATTTGAACGATTTATACCGTCGTGTAATCAACCGTAACAACCGTCTTAAGCGTCTATTAGACCTTGCTGCACCTGACATTATCGTACGCAACGAAAAGCGTATGTTGCAGGAAGCGGTAGATGCGTTATTAGACAATGGTCGTCGTGGCCGTGCTATCACCGGTTCTAACAAGCGTCCTTTGAAATCTTTGGCTGATATGATCAAAGGTAAACAAGGTCGTTTCCGTCAGAACCTGCTAGGTAAGCGTGTTGACTACTCAGGCCGTTCTGTAATCACCGTTGGTCCTACACTGCGTTTGCACCAGTGTGGTCTGCCTAAGAAAATGGCATTGGAGCTGTTCAAGCCCTTCATCTACGGTAAGTTAGAAGGTCGTGGTCTTGCTACTACCATCAAAGCTGCTAAGAAAATGGTTGAGCGCGAAGCGGCAGAAGTATGGGATGTTCTGGACGAAGTTATCCGTGAACACCCGGTACTACTTAACCGTGCACCGACTCTGCACAGATTGGGTATTCAGGCGTTTGAACCTATCCTGATCGAAGGTAAAGCGATCCAACTGCACCCACTAGTGTGTGCGGCCTATAACGCCGACTTCGATGGTGACCAAATGGCTGTTCACGTACCACTGACGCTGGAAGCGCAGTTGGAATCACGTGCCCTGATGATGTCTACCAACAACATCCTGTCTCCTGCGAACGGTGAGCCAATCATCGTACCTTCTCAGGACGTTGTATTGGGTCTGTATTACATGACCCGCGCCCGTGTTAACGCCAAAGGCGAAGGCATGGTTTTCGCGAACAAAGAAGAAGCAGAAAAAGCCTACCGCACTGGTCAGGCAGAATTGCATGCTCGCGTTAAAGTGCGTTTGACTGAAGTTGAAATTGATATTGATGGCAATCGCCACGAAAGAACCTCTGTAGTTGAAACTACCGTAGGTCGTGCGATTCTGTTCGGTATCTTGCCAGAAGGCATGCCTTTTGAGCTGATCAATCAGCCAATGGGTAAAAAGCAAATCTCTAAATTATTGAACGCTTGCTACCGTCGTTTGGGTCTGAAAGACACCGTAATCACCGCTGACCAAGTTATGTACACTGGTTTCCATTACGCGATGAAGTCTGGTGTGTCTATCGGTATCGACGATATGGTTATTCCAGATGAGAAGTCTGAAATCATCGATGCGGCTGAAGCTGAAGTAACTGAAATTCAGGAACAGTTCCAGTCTGGTTTGGTAACCGCAGGTGAGCGTTATAACAAAGTAATCGATATCTGGTCTGCAGCTAACGAACGCGTAGCTAAGGCGATGATGAGCAACTTGTCTACCGAAGAAGTGTTAAATCGCGACGGTGAGCACGAGAAGCAAGATTCACTTAATTCTGTATACATGATGGCGGACTCCGGTGCTCGTGGTAGCCCCGCTCAGATTCGTCAGTTGGCCGGTATGCGTGGTCTGATGGCTAAGCCAGATGGCTCAATCATCGAAACACCCATTACCGCTAACTTCCGTGAAGGTCTGAACGTACTTCAGTACTTCATCTCAACCCACGGTGCACGTAAAGGTTTGGCCGATACGGCATTGAAAACGGCTAACTCAGGTTATCTGACGCGTCGTCTGGTTGACGTTGCTCAAGACGTTGTTATCAACAACGACGACTGTGGCACCTTTGACGGTATCGTCATGAAGCCATTGATCGAAGGTGGTGACGTTGTAGAGCCATTGCGCGAGCGCGTATTGGGTCGTGTTGTTGCAGAAGACGTATTGAAGCCAGGAACTACTGAAGTTCTGGTTGAGCGTAACGTATTACTTGACGAAAAACTGGTGGACTTCCTTGAGTCTCACTCAGTAGACCAGGTTATCGTTCGCTCGGTAATTACCTGTGAAAACGACTTCGGTGTGTGTGCTAAGTGTTACGGTCGTGACCTTGCACGCGGTCACATGGTTGGCGCTGGTGAATCTGTGGGTGTTATCGCCGCACAGTCAATCGGTGAACCAGGTACACAGTTAACGATGCGTACCTTCCACATTGGTGGTGCGGCATCAAGAGCGTCTGCAGAAAACAGCGTACAGATCAAAAACGATGGTCATCTGAAACTGCACAACGCTAAGTATGTAACTAACACAGACGGCAAGATTGTTATCGTATCGCGTTCAACTGAACTGACGGTAATCGATGAGTTCGGTCGTGAGAAAGAGCGTTATAGATTGCCTTACGGTGCGAAATTGTCAGTAGATGATGGCGCAGCAGTAGAAGCTGGCGCGATTGTGGCAAACTGGGATCCGCATTCCCACCCAATCGTAGTAGAGCGTAAAGCGCGAGTAAGCTTCTCTGACGTTGACGATTCCAACACTGAGATGCAGCAAGACGACCTGACGGGTCTGTCTCGTATCGTAGTTAAAGACTTGTCCTTAGCCAATGCTAAAGAGCCTAAACTGATTCTGGAAATTGAAGAAGTTGGTCTGCAGGAAATTCGTCTACCAAGCTTTACCACTATCGATATTGCTGATGGTGCAACGGCTGAAGTGGGTGATACCATTGCTCGTATTCCTCAGGAAAGCTCGAAGACTCGTGACATCACGGGTGGTCTACCACGCGTAGCCGACTTGTTCGAAGCGCGTAAGCCTAAAGAGCCTGCGATTCTGGCGGAAATCTCCGGTACCATCGGTTTCGGTAAAGAAACTAAAGGTAAGAAGCGTCTGACGATTACACCGAAAGAGGGTGATCACCACGAAGAGATGATTCCTAAATGGCGTCAGATCAACGTATTCGAAGGTGAGAACATCGAAAAAGGTGAAGTAATCGCTGACGGTCCAGAGTCTCCACACGATATCTTGCGTCTGCGTGGCGTAAGTGCAGTTTCTAACTACATCGTGAACGAGGTTCAGGAAGTTTATCGCTTACAGGGTGTAAAAATTAACGATAAGCACATCGAGGTTGTTATTCGCCAGATGTTGCGTAAGTGTATTATCACTGATCCAGGTGACACTATGTTCCTGGAAGGCGAACAGTGTGAAGTTTCCGCGGTACACATTGCTAACCGTGAGCTTGAAAAAGCCGGTAAGATGACTGCGAAATACGAGTTGCAATTGCTGGGTATCACTAAGGCATCACTGTCTACTGAATCCTTCATCTCAGCGGCGTCGTTCCAGGAAACAACGCGCGTACTGACTGAAGCTGCGGTTCAAGGTAAGACAGATGATTTACGTGGTCTGAAAGAAAACGTTATCGTTGGCCGCCTGATCCCTGCTGGTACTGGTCTGGCGTATCACAAGAAACGTCTTGCTAACAAGATGGACGCCATGGAAGACCTGTCTGTTTCTGCCGAAGAAGCAGAAGCGGCATTGACTGAAGCACTTAATGCTGAAGTATTAGGCGCAGATAACTCTGCTTCTGATGAGTAATTCCAGCTCTAATTGAAAAAAGCGCCTGATGGCGCTTTTTTTATGTCTGTAAACGGGAACAGTGGGTAACCGGATTAGTTTGTCACTATTGCAGGCGTGCTTGCTGAGCCTGGTTATGAATGGCTGAGCGAAGTTCTCTGGGAATACACAGGTGTTGCGCCAGGTTGTCCAGATACTGCTGAGAAACCGACAAGCTTTCATCAATGGCTAATAAAGAAGCTGCATATACTTCCACACCCGTTTCGGCATCCGGCACATTGGAAACGATTTGCTGCATGGATTTAGGCTTGCGCAGTTCATCAAATAATGAGGCTTTTTCTGCCACCGTTAAATCCATCTGCTCTACTTGATTAAAAATTCGTTGCTGCTCTTCACCATCGATATGGCCATCGGCGTAAGCGGCTGCAATCATGGCTTGCATTAGCAGCATCTGACCGCCTTCTGCGCTGTCATCCTCGATGATTTCATCAAACCGGTCTTCCGATACTCTTCCATAATTGAAGGTTTTAGGCTCTGGTTTGGAGTAAGTATGTTGTTGAGCCGATGTGGCTTGTTGTGGTGTGTAGGTGTAAGCCGGACTGGAGGCTTGCGCGGTACTTTGTCCATTAACTTTTTGCTGGTTATAGCTTTGGTAGGCCTTCCAGGCCAAACCGCCTACTGCGGCGAGCGTCCCAACTTTAAGTGCACTTTTACCCATTTTTTTGGTTTTCTTCGAGCTTTTGCCCATGGCCAAATTGGTGATCACACCACTTACAGCGCCGCCTGCCATACCTGACATAAAACCACTTTTACTCAGGCCACCTAACATCTTTTGGAGATCTTTCATAAAATCTTGCCTCTTTTATTCACCTTTTACAGGCTATCACTCCTTTATAGAGTATTCAGGGGAAAAAGTGTCACAGAGAATTTCTGTTTAGTATTCAGGTGTCAGTTGGGGGGTTTTGCATCATAAATCTCCTTTGTTTTTATAATGTTCATCTCTCCCCGCTAAAAAAGCCATTTTTGGATAGAGTTTTCCAAATATGACTTGTGCAATTATTTGCTCGTTTTAAACTGGTTTGTGGGAATACCAGTTTTACTTATAAAGGAAGGACATTCGATGAAAAAACGGTTAATTACAGGTTTGGCGTTAATGGTAGTAAGCATAGGCTCACTAGCTGAGCAGTGCGGGACGCAACGCTATCAAATTAACGGTACAGCACTTTCTGATGGTGACATGCTAACTCTCTCTATCGATAATACGGTGATAAATCAGGCGATTGATAGCAATTCCCTAAATGCTGACGTTTGGCCAAAGCTCTTAGCTGAAGGAGTTAATAAAGCTGTATCTGCAAATGATGCTTCTGCGGGAACTCGAGATAACCTGAGCCAGCTGAATCGTTACCTGCCAGATTATTCGGTGAATGACAATATTGTTGATGTTAATGATCCGAATGTAGTACTGAGTTTAACGCTAAATGGTCAGGATTTTAGTCAGGCGCTTACAGCTGATGCGAGCACAATACCTCAATCATCGGGGCAGGGGATTATTCCCGGATGGTCCAAGTACTTTATTTCGAGCACCTTGTATAACTACCTGCGGTTGAGTAACGTCACAGATCAGGCCGTTACAGTGAAATTAACGTTATTCGCGCAAGACGGTACCATCTATGATGAAACCTCAGAATCTGGAACTCAAATTATTCACAACGGCAACAATGTTGCCAATTCTTCTGATTTGTTCACGACGTCGGGTATGGTCCTAGGGGCCCACGAAACGGTATCTGTTACATTTAATGGCGGTGCTCAGAAGTACGGATATGGTAAAATAGAATGGAATGCAGAAGGTTGTTTGCAGCATGCTTTGGCGGGTGTCATGATTCGACATGCAGTAAGCGGCGGTGTGGCTGGACAAACTCAGTACGCTTTAAACGGCGGTAATCCTTTCTGATACTGATTCATTTATTGACAGTTCAACAATTGATCTATAGAATTCCGCGACCTCATTTTGGGGTAAATCCCTAATGGGCGCGGATTTTTCATTAAAAAGCCTGAATTTTCGGGCTATAGCAGCAAAATCAGCAGTGGGTTCGTATTGAAGTTCAATGGGAACCAAATTTTTTGTTTAATTTTTAGGAGCTAGAATGGCAACAGTTAACCAACTGGTGCGCAAGCCCCGTGCTAAAAAGCCTGCGAAAAGCAACGTAGCAGCACTGGATGCTTGTCCACAACGTCGTGGTGTATGTACTCGTGTATATACTACTACCCCTAAGAAGCCTAACTCAGCGTTACGTAAAGTATGTCGTGTACGTCTGACTAACGGTTTCGAAGTAAGTTCATACATCGGTGGTGAAGGTCACAACCTTCAGGAACACAGTGTTGTATTAATCCGTGGTGGTCGTGTTAAAGACCTACCAGGTGTTCGTTATCACACAGTTCGCGGTACGCTTGACTGTGCAGGTGTTAACGACCGTAAGCAAGCCCGTTCTAAGTACGGAACGAAAAGGCCCAAGTCTTAACGGTTCTCCGTTAGTAAGGCCAAACTAAGTATTAACGTTTTGGGATAATCCTGAATCAATTCGGAGAATTAAGATGCCAAGAAGAAGAGTCGTAGGACAACGTAAAATCCTACCTGATCCTAAGTTCGGATCACAGCTGTTAGCTAAATTCATTAATGTTGTTATGCTAGACGGCAAAAAATCAACTGCTGAAAAAATCGTTTACGGTGCACTAGACGCCGCTGCTGAAAAAACAGGTAAAGATCACCTGGACATTTTCGAAGCTGCTCTGGACAACATCCGTCCTAACGTAGAGGTTAAATCTCGCCGTGTTGGTGGTTCTACCTACCAGGTACCGGTTGAAGTTCGCCCTGTACGTCGTAACGCATTAGGTATGCGTTGGATGGTTGAAGCTGCTCGTAAGCGTGGTGAAAAATCTATGGCGTTACGCCTTGCTGCTGAAATGGCTGATGCGTCAGAAAACAAAGGTTCTGCGGTTAAGAAACGTGAAGACGTTCACCGTATGGCTGAAGCGAACAAAGCGTTCGCACACTACCGCTGGTAATCTGCTGGCAGTAGCAAAAATCCAAATTTGTTTGGTTATCACGGAGAGGCTAGTCCTCTCCGTAATACGTTATGTAGGTCGACATTTATGTCGACGAGATTTGGCAAAAGACAAGGTCTTTTGTGGTTCAAGAAAATGCTTTTTGCAAAAAGAATTATTTTCTTGAATGAGAATTGATTGGATTCGTGCGGAGTTGCATGAATCAACACCGATAATTTCCTTTAATTGAGAGGACACTATGGCTCGTACTACTCCCATTGAGTTATACCGGAACATCGGTATCGTAGCTCACGTGGACGCGGGAAAAACGACCACTACCGAAAGGGTTTTATTCTACACTGGCTTGTCCCACAAGATTGGTGAAGTGCACGATGGTGCAGCCACCATGGACTGGATGGAACAAGAGCAAGAGCGTGGTATTACCATTACCTCAGCGGCGACCACCTGTTTCTGGAAAGGGATGCAGGCCCAGTACGACCAGCACCGCATTAATATTATCGACACACCCGGACACGTTGACTTCACTATCGAAGTAGAGCGCTCTTTGCGCGTACTGGATGGTGCGGTTGTGGTGTTCTGTGGTTCTTCTGGTGTTGAGCCACAATCCGAGACGGTATGGCGTCAGGCGAACAAATATCACGTACCACGCATGGTCTTCGTTAATAAAATGGACCGCGCCGGTGCCGACTTCGAACGCGTTGTTGAACAAATTCGCAAGCGTTTGGGAGCTACCTGTGTACCGATTCAATTGAATATCGGTGCTGAAGAGAATTTCAAAGGTGTTATCGACCTTATCAAGATGAAAGCCATCAACTGGAATGAAGCGGATCAGGGCATGACCTTTGATTACGAAGACATTCCGGCAGATCTTCAGGATAAAGCTGAAGAAATGCGCATGGAGATGGTGGAAGCGGCTGCAGAAGCTTCAGATGAGCTGATGGAAAAATACCTTGAAGAAGGTGAGCTTACTGAAGAAGAAATTCGTTCAGGGCTGCGTACTCGTACTCTGAATAACGAAATCGTATTAGCCACTTGTGGCTCGGCGTTCAAAAATAAGGGCGTACAGGCAGTATTGGATGCGGTTATCGAATATTTACCGTCTCCTATTGAAGTACCTGCTATACAGGGCCACAAAGATGATGCCGACGAGTCGCAAGACGAGCGTCATGCTGATGACAAAGAGCCGTTCTCGGCGTTGGCCTTTAAGATTGCTACCGACCCATTTGTGGGAACCTTAACCTTCTTCCGTTGTTACTCAGGTGTGGTAAATACCGGCGATGCAGTATACAACCCGGTTAAAGGTAAAAAAGAACGCTTTGGTCGTATCGTGCAGATGCACGCTAAAGACCGTGCAGAATTAAAAGAAGTGCGCGCTGGCGATATCGCTGCGGCGATTGGCTTAAAAGATGTCACTACCGGTGACACGCTTTGCGATCCAAGTCACGTGATCACTCTGGAGCGTATGGAATTCCCTGAGCCGGTAATTTCCATCGCGGTAGAGCCAAAATCTCAAGCTGACCAAGAAAAAATGTCAATTGCTTTAGGCAAACTGGCCGCTGAGGATCCGTCTTTTAGAGTAAAAACAGATGAAGAGTCTGGGCAGACGATTATCTCCGGTATGGGAGAGTTGCACCTGGATATCATCATCGACCGCATGAAGCGCGAATTTAAAGTGGAATGTAACGTAGGTAATCCTCAGGTTGCTTACCGCGAAACGATTCGCAAATCAGTGGAAGTGGAAGGTAAATTCGTACGTCAGTCTGGTGGACGTGGCCAGTATGGTCATGTGTGGCTGCGTGTTGAACCTCAGGAAGAGGGCAAAGGCTATGAATTTGTTAACGAAATTGTAGGTGGTGCGGTTCCCAAAGAATTCATCCCTGCGGTTGA
Source organism: Planctobacterium sp. AWM4_229 (assembly GCF_056160305.1). Classification (NCBI taxonomy): domain Bacteria; kingdom Pseudomonadati; phylum Pseudomonadota; class Gammaproteobacteria; order Alteromonadales; family Alteromonadaceae; genus Planctobacterium; species Planctobacterium sp. AWM4_229. The sequence goes on from NZ_JBSWWX010000016.1 coordinate 16,402, forward strand.
TAAAGGCTGTGAAGAACAAATGCATTTTGGTGTCCTGGCAGGCTATCCTGTGCTCGACGTAAAGGTGACATTATTCGATGGTTCTTATCATGATGTTGACTCTTCAGAAATGGCCTTTAAGATAGCGGGTTCGATGGGCTTTAAACAAGGTTGCTCGGAAGCAGATCCTGTTTTGCTTGAACCCATGATGAAGGTTGAAGTTACAACTCCCGAAGATTGGATGGGAGATGTAGTAGGTGATCTGAATCGTCGTCGTGGTGTAATTGAAGGTATGGAAGACGGTATTGGCGGTATTAAGATAATACGTGCCAAGGTTCCTTTGTCTGAAATGTTTGGTTATGCCACAGATTTGCGGTCTGCGACGCAAGGGCGAGCTTCATATTCTATGGAGTTCCACAATTATGCAGAAGCCCCTAATAATGTTGCTAAAGGCATTATTGAGGCAAGAAATTAAGTAAGTTCGGTCCGGGTATCACCATCTCTTTTAGGGGATTCGTGACCGGACTTTTTGAAATTTAGGAAATAGAGAACAATGGCAAAAGAAAAGTTTGAACGTACGAAACCGCACGTAAACGTAGGTACAATCGGCCACGTTGACCACGGTAAAACAACTCTGACTGCAG
>NZ_JBSWWX010000017.1:0-15832 GCF_056160305.1 Planctobacterium sp. AWM4_229
TCACATCAACTACCGTTGTCCAACTCACCGTTTAAATGTTCCCGACATAAACGGCATTTACTACTTCCCTATAGCTCAATGCGAACCTACATTCAATCTACACCTTAACGGTTCTTTGCTGATAGGCACGCCACGAGTCAAAACTAAATAATACCAAGGCAGACCAGACAAAACCGAAGGTAATCAATCGGTCTTCATCCAATGGCTCGCCATATAAAAACACCGCCAGTAAGAACATGATACTTGGGCCGATATATTGGAAAAAACCCAAGGTAGAGTACTGAATACGTCTGGCTGCGGCGGTAAAGCATAACAACGGCGCTGTGGTGACTATGCCTGCGGCGATAAGGATAAGATTGCTGTCTATTGAATTGCTCAGCATGTTACTGGCTGGTGAGGCCATCAACCACCAGAATGCGAGAGCAAAAGGTAACATCATTAAACTCTCGACATACAATCCGGGGATGGACTCCACCGCCACTTTTTTGCGCAACAGCCCATAAACACCAAAACTACCGGCTAATACCAAGGCAATCCAGGGCAGCTTGCCAAATGAAATCACGAGAATCGAAACGCCAACCACTGCCATGATAACTGCCACTTGTTGTAGCCGCCGCAATTTTTCGCCAAGGAAAATGCGACCTAAAAAGACATTCAATAGCGGATTAATGTAGTAGCCTAGACTGGCATCCAAAAGGTGATCATTGTTCACTGCCCAGATAAACAACAACCAGTTACCCGCCAGTAGTAAGCCAGATATCAGCAAGGTGCCCAAGACTTTGGGGTTTTTGAAGGCGCTCAGAACTTTTTGGTTCTGTCGTAACACCAGAATCAATATCAATAAAATCAGCACAGACCAAACGATACGGTGCTGTAAGATCTCCAGGGCAGGCATTTCCAGTAAGAGTTTGAAATACATGGGAGCAAAGCCCCACATGCTATAGGCAGCGATAGCCAGCAGTACACCAGCTTTGGTTTGATCTTTATTCATGGTAAGTGCCATTAGCATTGAATGGCGGTCAATATATAGCTAATTCAAATAATGAAAAGTTTTCTATGCTTATTTCTGATAACTAAATCGACTATAAGCCGTAGCAGAAAATTTGCGATGGGTAAAAATATTTCTTGAAATTGTGCAAGAAATCACCCATATTCATTTTTCCTCATTTTAGATGTCAACAGATTCAGGCTAGCTTGACTATTCTTTGTGCATCTCAATAACTGTGTGGTTGAAGGAAATAGCGATGCAAATAAATGATACGGAATCAAAAATCTCCCTGAGTACCTTAGATGTCCTTTTTTGGATGTTAGATGATTCGCACCTGAAGAACTTGCAAGAAAAAAGCACCAAAGTATTAACGGCAGCATTTGGTACTATTGAAGAAGCGCGTAAGTACCGCTCAGAAGCAGAAGCCCAGCAGTTTACGCTGTCTCATATTTGCTCTAATGGCACCAGTGTAAGAAGCATTCCCCAAGCGGTTTAGATACCAGCAGATTAAAGTTTCCCGCTAAATGGTCAGCGTAATAGCTGGCCATTTTTTATTTTGGATACTAACCAGATAACGCCTGTGATAAAGGTGATAAAGGTGAATAACGCCATGCTATTTAGCAACAGGTGATTGAAACCACCCGTGTTGAAATAATCCATAAAGTGCAGTTTGAACATCCACTGGTGAAAACGTGAGTTTTGGTTTTCGTGGCGGATCACTTTGCGTGTGATTGTGTGTACATAAACACTGGTTTGGCGTTCGTCGTCAAAGTCGACTCGCCAAACGGGATTGCGTTGTTTGCCGTTATTGGATTCACCACCCGGCTGCTTAGCCGTATCAATAATTTTGCCAGGACCTGAATAACTTTCGAGGGCTATTTTTTGGGCTTCTTCAGCATTCAGGGGACTCATAATCGCACCTGTAAACCCATCGAAACTGAGGCTTTGCATTGGCTGGTATTGATGAAAGTTTTGATTAAAGTGAGCCAGATAAAAACATCCTGATGTTGTTGCAATCAGTTCTACTTTGTTTGCACCTGGTAGTTTCGTGATCTCTGCTAAACCCACTAAGTTATTTTTGCAACCAGGCTCTGTGGCCGGCTTGTAGTAATGGTTGCTGTCATGCCAATGACTATTTACCAGATTAAAATAAAGGCCAGTACTCACCCAGATAAGTACCTGCAGTGCAACGATTGTGGCAATCCAGCCATGTAAAAAGCGGCTCATCTTCTCAACCTTTGAGTAAATCTGATGCGGATAAAGTGGATGCTTAAAAACAAACCTGTGAGTACCATTAATAGCGCTAAAGAGGTCATTATTGTAAGTAGTGAGTTGGCAACGTTTTCTCCCTCAATATCGAGAATATGTAAACGCCAGAAGACATCAAACAAGCGCCAGCCGTTATGACGTTTAGTGACGATGTCTCCGGTGTGTGGATGGAGATAAAGTGTAGATGACTGCCAATCATCAAACTGAACTTGCCATACAGGAATATGCCTTGCAGCCAACTCAGATGGAGCATTTTGAGTGAGCAAGGAAACGTCTCTGATTTCTGCATTCCCGGTGAAGCGAGCGCGGGCTATTGTGGTTATTTCCTCTTTTGTAAGCTCGGGTCGCTGTTTACCTGTAATGCCATTAATAACATGCCAACTAATATTGCCTTGGGTATCGGTTGTGAGGAATTGCAGGTGGGGCTCACCTAAAAGGGTTTTTAAGGTTAATTGTTTAGCAGTGGGATATTGGCGCAGTACATCGGCAAAGTCGATAACCAGGGGGGGAGACAGTTTCAGCGGTGGTGGCGAAGTGACGAGGTCCTCACCGTGGATAGCATGTATATCAAACAGGCTAAAATACAAGCCGGAAAGACTCCAGATAAGTAGTTGCAGCCCCACCATCAGAGATAAATACTTGTGCCAGCGCCGTTGATATTTGGTTTTGATAAATCCCACCTTGTTGTCCTGATACTCCCTGTTAGATTACAAATTTGTAATGTTGTTGTAATCTGCCTATGTGAACCCCTTTGTCGACGCTAACAAAAATACACAACCTATTGATATTTAATAAATAAATTAATTTATTAAGTTTCTATATTGGTGCTTTAAATCTGTTTTTCAGCGATTTCCCTCTTTGATCTAAGGCAAATTTCTACCCGTAGCCAGTCAGTGTTTTCGAGTGAGTTTTTTACATTAACCGGAATTCAAAGAAAGAGGATACTGCCATGAGGGGAGTTGTAAAACCATTACTTATCGCTGTTTTTGCATCTTTGTTGTTTGCTTGTTCAGATAGCGATAACAAGTTGCCAGAAGTAGAACCACCCACGACACCACCGGATCCACAAACCACGGATCCCTTTATTCGAGTAACGCATGCGTCACCGGATGCGCCCGCGGTGGATATTCTGGCCAATGGCGAGGTTTTAGCTGATCTGACGTCAGTAGATTATCAGGTGTCTTCCGGTTGGATTTCAGTCCCTGATGCTACCTATGACGTGCAGGTAGAGGCGCTATTGCCTGGCGATACATCGATAACGGCCATTGATGCCTCCTTAACACTGGAAGATGATAAAACTTATGACGTGGTTGCCATAGACACCACGGCGAACATCATGCCTCTGGTGATTGAAAATGATTTGGCTGATGTGACCGAAGGTAACGTACGTTTACAGGTGGTCCATGCTGCACCAGCAGCACCTATGGTTGACGTATATGTAACTGCACCTGATGCGGACATCGCTGCAGCACAACCTGTCGCTACCGCGTCATTTATGGATTACACCGGACAGGTTGAAGTACCTGCTGGTGATTATCAAATCCGAATTGCAGCCGCAGGTACCGAGACGGTGGTATTTGACTCGGGCAGTTTAAGCCTGGCAGCAGGAGCTGATTTACTGGTTCTGGCTACCGAAAATGTCGGTGCGGGAGAATCTCCCGTGACGTTATTAGTGGCCGATGGCACCAGTTCATTCCTCGTCTGGGATGCGTCTGCTGGAGCAGATCTACGTGTGGTACATGCCGTCGCTGATGCACCAGCGGTTGATGTTATTGCTAATAACGAAGCTGTGTTGGTGGAAAATGCCCCATTTCTCGCCGCAACCGAATATCTAAATGTATCGGCGACGGATTACTTAATCGACGTCGCGGCGACTGGAGGCGGAGCCACTGTAATTGATGATGCCGCGGTAACTCTTGCGCAAGGTCAAACCTACACAGCCATTGCCAACAGCGAGTTGGCCAGCATAGGATTGGATCTGGTGATGGATACGCCTCGTCGTATAGCAACTGCGGCACAGGTGCGAATTTTCCATGCCTCTCCTGGCGCAGGCGATGTGGACATTTACGTGACTGCTGATGGTGACATTGATAATGCCGAGCCCGCATTTTCTGCTGTGCCATTCACTTCGCCTATGTTGGCTGAGACTGGCTATGTGCAGCTGGCCGCCGGCGATTATTTTGTTACGGTTACTGTCGCAGGTACTAAAACTGCAGCGCTAGAAACCGGTATGTTGTCGCTTGCAGCAGGTAACATCTACACCGCTATTGCGGTGGATGCCGCTGGTGGTGGTTTACCTCCACAGCTGATTCTGTTGGATGATTTTTAATCGCTAAAGGTTTAGTAACCAACCTTGGCCCGGTTCGCCGGGCTTTTTTGCGTCAGCTGAATTGTGATTACTCAGCCAAGGGGATCCTACCGACCGGCGCGAATCCCTTTATTACTTGTGACTCAGGCGCGATTTTAAACAGATCGCCATTGAGTCCGGTTAATTGTGTCGGTACATGGCATTCCTTAGCAATTTGGGCGTTGCGCGCCATGTGTGCGGCTTCACCATGGGTGGGGATGGCTATTTGTGGTTGCAAAGCTTTGTAAAAGTGGCGCAATTCTTCTTCGTTGGGGTGACCTGAGGCATGTACCGGAACATCACTGCTTTCGGCTTGAACAACCACAATGTTGCGGGCTTTAAGCTTATTAACCAGGCGCTCTATTTTGAGTTCGTTATCGGGAATAATGACCGAACTGAATATTACCGTGTCCCCTTTGTCCAGATCCATTTGCCGGTAGTAGCCATCAGCCATGCGGTTTAGTACTGCTCGTTCCTCTCCCTGACTGCCGGTAACCGCTACCAGCACCTCATCGGACGGCAGGTAACCCACAGTATTGGGATCCTGAATAGTGAGTTCTTCAGGCCAATGGCCGGTGAGTCGTGCTACCGCTACTGTGTTTTCCAGTGCTCTACCCAATAGGGCAAAGTAGCGCCCAGTTTCATTGGCGATACGCGCCAGTGAAATCAGTCGGGCAATATTGGTACTAAAACAAGCCACTGCCACCCGGCCTTGGGCTTTCGCGATATGAGCCTTAAGCCCCGCGTAGCAATCGTGCTCCGACAGTGAATAACCGGGTTTTAAAGCATTGGTGGAATCACACACTGTCGCCAGGAAGTTGTATCTGGTTAGTCTTCTTAGGGCATTGGGGGTGAGTGGTTTACCCAGTACCGGCTTGTTATCCAGTTTCCAGTCTGCGCTGTGGAATATACTACCGGCTTGGGTTTTCAGGGAAAGACCAAATGGCTCGGGCAATGAGTGATTCATGGCATGCCACTGCACCTCAAATGGCCCTATGTGATGAATTTCAGATTCTGTGACTTCGTGGATTACTGGCAGACGCTTTTCCCCCTCCCGCTGAAATTTGCGCCGCAGTATTTCTGCGGTAAAGGGAGTGGTGTAGACGTCAGCTTTAAAGCGACGCCATAAGCGAGCAAGGGCACCGATGTGATCTTCATGGGCATGGGTGATCACAATACCGCAAAGCTGTTCTTTGCGTTTGCTGATAAAGCCCGGATCAGCGGCCACAATATCAAACTTGTGTGGCTGCTGCTCATCAATTTTAGCATCGAACGTAATGCCACAATCCACCATTAACCAGGCACCGTCATGACCGTATAAATTCAGGTTCATGCCGATTTCACCCGTGCCGCCCAAAGGCAAAAACCACAAATCTTGGGCTCCAGGCGTGTGTTTTATGTGGTTCTTATAGATAACTTTCTCCGGAATAAAAACTGCTTATTGCAATAACTACAACATATAGGTGGCGGTACCAAAGGCGATATGGGTGTTTTGCTCGTTGTGCAATTCCATACGGCACACAGCCACTTTATTGCCTTTGCGGATCATCTGGGCGGTGGCAGTAAACTGCTCGCCCTTTCCGGGACGTAAATAATCCACTCGCATATCGATGGTGCCAATGCGGGCCACTCGCTGATTAAATTCTTGCGCAGTAAGATTGTCCAGGTCTTTGGCCACATACAGCATGGCCATTAAGCCGCCCACGGTATCCAAAATTGCCGCAGTGACTCCACCGTGCAGAATTTTCTGATAGGGATTACCCATCAGGCTGTCCTGCCAGTTAAGCGTAATGGTGGCTTTTTCGAAATTGTCTCTGTGCACGTTTAAGCCTAAAAAGCGGTTAAAAGGCAGTTGTTGGTCAAAAACATCCATGACCAAATCCATCATGTCCTTTTGCGATAATTTTGCTTCTTGCATAAGGTTTCCTGGGTTTTTAGATGATTAGCGGCGCAAAAACTTTTAAACTAGCGACTCATTGCGAGTGCGTTGTCGCGAAGCCGTTGAAACGCATAACCAAAACAATAACCAGCAGATTACACGAAACCATTTTGAATTCTAGTAGCCAGGCCCTATCTCAAGCGGAATCAAGCGACATTGGGGCGCAGAAAATTCTTGAAACTGTATTCGGATATCGCGATTTTCGCGAGGGTCAGCAGGCCATAATCGACAATACCCTAGCGGGACAAAACTGTTTGGTACTGATGCCCACTGGTGGCGGCAAATCTCTGTGCTACCAAATTCCTGCGTTATTGAGCTCGGGCGTTACCATTGTGGTATCGCCACTGCTTTCGTTGATCAGAGATCAGATCGATTCTCTTGCTGCTATGGGGATAGCCGCGGAGTGTTTTAATTCCACACAAACGCCGCAACAGCAAATGCAGGCGGTACAAAATCTGACAAGTGGACATAGCCGCTTATTGTATGTTTCCCCTGAAAAGCTCATGCAAGTGCATTTTCTTGATTCCTTGAGTCAGTTAAATATTAGTTTGATTGCCATTGATGAAGCCCACTGTGTTTCGCATTGGGGGCATGACTTTCGGCCGGAATATCGACAACTGGGACAGCTAAAACAGGTTTTTCCAGATACTCCCGTAATGGCGCTGACTGCAACCGCTGATATCGCTACCCGCTCAGATATTTTGGTGCAATTAGGTATCCAGGATGCTTTTGTCCATCGCGGTAGCTTTGATCGTCCCAACATTCGTTATCTGTTAACACAAAAGTTTAAACCGCTGCAGCAATTATTAAAGTACCTGGAGCAACAAGACGGCAGTGGCATTGTTTATTGTAATAGCCGTAACAAAGTGGACACCTTAACGGAGCAGCTGTGCCGTCATGGCATCAAAACGGTGGCCTACCATGCGGGGAAAGACAGCGACGAGCGAGAGTGGGCGCAAGGCCAGTTTTTGCAGGATAAAGTTGAGGTTATCGTGGCTACGGTAGCCTTTGGCATGGGCATCAATAAACCCAATGTGCGTTTTGTAGTGCACTATGATTTGCCTCGCAGTATTGAATCTTACTATCAGGAAACCGGGCGAGCAGGCAGGGATGGCATGCCTGCTGAAGCGCTTTTACTGTTTGATGAAAAAGAGGTGGCCCGCAATAAAGACTGGATAGCGCAATCAGAAAACCCGCAGCGAAGAGAGTTGGAACTCAATAAATTTCAGGCATTGGTGGCCTTTGCCGAAGCGCAAACTTGCCGCCGTCAGGTTTTGCTGAATTACTTTTCTGAATTCAGCGACAAAGCTTGTGGAAACTGTGATATTTGTCTGGATCCGCCAAAGCGTTTCGATGCTACAGAAGAGGCACAAAAAGTACTGTCTACCATTTTGCGCTTGCAACAACAGGTACCCGCCAAATCTGTGATTGACGTATTGCGAGGCAAAAAGCTCAAAGATATGCCTGCTGAATGGTTTGAACTATCGGTGTACGGAATTGGCCAAAAGCAAACTGATGCCTGGTGGTGGAACCTGATATATCAGCTCATCCATCAGGGGATCATTCGTCAGGACGTTACACAAAACCTGGCACTCAAACTCACCCAAGCGGCTCGTCCAGTGCTAAAGGCAGAATACGTGCTTACACTTGCGGTGCCCAGGCTTAACCTGTCCTTTGATAAAACTCAAAAAGTGGATGCCAAAAATTATGATCGCAAACTCTTTGCCTTGCTGAAGAACTTGCGCAAGCGCATTGCGGAGCAGGACGATGTGCCACCTTATGTGGTGTTTAACGATGCAACACTGGCAGAGATGGCGCAATGGCAACCAGAGACGCAAAACGAGCTGTTACAGATTAATGGTGTGGGCCACACCAAATTAAAAAAGTATGGCGAGCCTTTTCTGCAACTGCTAAAAGAATACACTGCTTGATAATTCAGTGCCTGAACGGTCCTCAAGCAAAGTCGTATTGACCGCCTTTCTCTATCCCGCGTTTATAAGCTTCTCGCTGATGGATTCTGTCAACCCAGGCACGAATCGTCGGGTAGTCATCACAGAGTCCACGAGCAACCGCTGCTTCAAGAGGAAAGCTCATCTGAATATCGGCACCAGTGAGTCGGTTTGCAGCGAACCAGGCATTTAATCTTAAATGTGTTTCAACAAAGGCCAGTTGTCTGGTGATGTTGGGCATGATAAAGCTTTTGTTTACCTTGTTGACAATAGCACTGGCGATGGGTTTAACAAAAAACGGTTGGGCGTTTTCTTTAATTTTTTGCATCACGAGTTTTAATAGTAATGGTGGCATCATGCTGCCTTCAGCAAAATGTAACCAATATTGGTAGTGTAAGTGATTGGCACAACTTTCTGGAGGACGCATATCGTCATTGCTGTACACGCGCCCAAGGTACTCGACTATGGCTCCGGATTCCGCAATGGTATGTTCACCATCGGTGAGCACAGGAGATTTACCCAGAGGGTGCACCTTTTTTAACGACTCAGGGGCCAGCATGGTTTTTTTGTCGCGCTCATAAAATTGAATTTCATAGTCCAAACCTAACTCTTCGAGCATCCATAGAATACGTTGGGAACGAGAGTTGTTGAGGTGATGTACGGTGATCATCAAAATTTCCTGTTAGTGTTTGCTTTTTAGATACAGTGTTTTGATTAAAACGGACCATTACTTTTATTTAATATCTGCCAAACCGCATTGGCGAATCCGGGTAATGCCCTCAGGGAGAATTGCATTTCATAAGTTTCAGACGCTATGCGTTTAACTGAGCAATGTTCATTTAAATAACTGGACGGGGTTTGGTAAACAATAATGGGGCAATCAGGGGGAGCTTTAAGCTGTAATTGCTCAAGTCTGGAGCGGTTAACTAAAAAGGCAGCGTATTGCAATTTTTGAGTTTTTTTATCATCACCATTCCAGTGTTGAACTTCAAAACCGCCAGTTGTCACGAGATTGAGCGTTAAAGCTTCACGCAATGAATTATCTGGCTCTATCAAGCACAGTAGCATTTTGGTTCAGGAAAGTTTGAACAACGGTCTGGCCGACACCAGACCGAATTCTTGTTTTAGGTAACTAGCCGCCGGCAGGCAAGCTAGAGAAATAGGCCGCGAGATTGGCTATATCTTCATCAGAGAGAGGCGCTGCCATAGGGTTCATCACCGGGTTTTTGCGTAAGCCATCGCGATAGGCTTTAATGGCATCCACAAGATACAGTTCTTTTTGACCCGCCAGGTTGGGGTAGTTGGGGATCATGGAAATACCATTGGCGCCATGACAGGCCGCACAGGTTGCTGCTTTAGCCTTGCCCTTCGCCAGGTCGCCCGCAGCCAGGCTCAGGTGAGAAGTAGCGGACAGAACCGCAAAAACTAAAAGGCTTTTCAGTGCTTTTTGCATTGTTGAGTATCCTAAGTTAATGAAAATAAGTGGGATGTTCTTAAGCATAGCAAGTCTTTTATGCTGTGCTGACGAATGTAGATCAAATTATCGGCGGATTTTTCGCGAATGCGAGATCAAAACTATGACAATTCCAGACGGTGTCAAAAAGCTGCTAGTATTGCTGCAAGTTTTTTAACTGAATCAAGCTCAACCCCATGAACTCTCATTTTACTAATCAATTTGCTCAGCAATTGAATGGGCTTTGCTCCCCTGTCTTACCCCAAACTATTCATGGCATTAAGCTAGCTTTGGTGAATCAGCCATTAGCAAACGAGTTCGGCTTGCAGGCATTGTTTAACGATGAAGCACATTGCCTGGCGCAAATCTTTAGTGCCGGAGGGGCTCTGCACGATAATGCGGTTGCCCAAAAATACGGTGGCCATCAGTTCGGTCACTGGAACCCCGATTTAGGTGATGGACGTGGTTTATTACTGGCTGAGGTGACTGACAAAAAGGGAGGGTGGCAGGATTTACACTTGAAGGGGGCAGGGCAAACACCTTACAGCCGTTTAGGTGATGGACGGGCCGTGTTGCGCTCGACATTGCGGGAGTATCTCGCCAGTGAAGCGCTGCATCATCTTGGTATTCCTTCTTCCAGGGCTTTGTGTTTGTTTACCAGTTCTCACCCGGTTCAGCGGGAAGAGCTGGAAAGCGCAGCCATGCTTATCAGGAGCGCACCCAGCCATATTCGTTTTGGTCATTTCGAATACTTTTTCCATACGCAGCAAAAAGACAAGTTACAACAGTTATTCGATTTTGTATTTAAAACCTATTTTCCATCGTTGTGTAACAGTGAACTGCGTTATGCCGATCTCCTGCAACGAATTGTGATAGATACCGCGAGGTTGATAGCCAGGTGGCAGGCTTACGGCTTTTGCCATGGAGTGATGAATACTGACAATATGTCGATTCACGGTATTACCTTCGATTATGGACCCTATGGGTTTTTGGACAACTTCCAACCGGATTTTGTCTGTAATCATTCCGATTCGGCCGGGCGGTATGCATTTGATCAACAGCCCGGCGTTGCGCTGTGGAATCTGAATGCTCTGGCGTACGCCTTTTCGGATCACCTGGAGGAAGCAGAAATAGCTGAGATTCTGTCGCAATTCGAGCCGACGTTGTTACAGGAATACAGCCGCTTAATGGCCTCCCGATTTGGTTTCCTGGCCATGGACCAACATCAAAACGGCTTGTTAAACGAATACATGCAGCAAATGGAAAAGGAACAAAGAGATTTTAATCTCAGCTTCAGGATACTCAATTCTGTAACAGGATCCGGAGCGAACCAACCCTTTTTAAACCACTTCATTGATCAACAGTGGGCGGCTAATTGGTTAACTCAGTACCTTGAACAGGTAAACAATCAGGATGAGGCCGAACAAGACCGTCATGCCCGCATGAATAAGGTGAATCCGATTTATGTGCTGCGCAACTACCTCGCGCAGCGTGCCATTGAGCATGCAGAGCAAGGAGATTTTAGCTTCTCCGAGAAATTACTGGCGGCATTAAGGGCTCCATTCGACGAGAAGCCAGAGTATCAGGAATTTAGCAAAGCCCCGCCAGCAACAGCTCAGTGCGTCGCCTTGTCCTGCAGTAGTTGATGTCGTTAGAGGGGATCAGTATGCACAAAGAATTGGATTACCATTGGGCTTCTGCTGAAAATGGATTACATCAGAGACTTAATGAACTGCAGCTCAATAGTGAATTACAAATTAGAAGCAGGGAAATTGGTGCCGACCGCGAGCAATTTTTTTTAGCCTGCAACGGCTTGGATTATCTACTGTTTATTGAGCATATATCCGAATCTGCGTGGATTGAACCAATCGCTGCTAAGGATTTGGAAAAGTTACAGTTTTTTTACACTTTGTTGTGTTGCGAGCAGTCAGAATGACGCGATTATGCTATTCTCAACACCATGCTAACGACATGTTGATTTTGGATATCTTCTGAAGACGCTAATATTTCTCTTTCTGCTACCCTTCTTCGTACTTGGATTTGCCCGGGCAGAGACTGAGGTATTGGTGCTGGACGAGGAAAATCCACATGTTAATCTCATTCCTTACGTACGTTATCAGTTAACCGATGATCAAGCACAGTTGTCTGATATCAAAGGTGCATCAGGAGATTGGCTAACAACCGAATTGCCCAAGGTCTTGGGTAAAGAGCAAAGTCTTTGGGGTAAAGTCGCGATCAGCTACGAGTCACTGGAACGCGCGCGCTACACACTCATCATCAACAATCCTAACTTGAACTATGTGGATATTTTTGTTCTGGATCAGCTAGGGCGTATAGTGCACTTCGCCAATATCGGTGCTAATCGCCCTTTCAGTAATCGCCCCTTTAATTATCGGGAGTTTGCTCTGCCATTTGACCTGGATTATGGCCAGACTTTTGACATTTTGTTTCGCATCAAAGATGACGGCCCCTTGGTGTTCAACATCAATCTTTGGAAAAGTACGGCACTGATTAAACAGGAAACCCGTAACCTGGCATTGATAGGTGCATTTACCGGGGCTTTATTGATATTGGGCACCTATTTCCTGGTCACTTATTTAATGCTGCATAGCCCGGTGCGGTTTTGGTTTGCCATTTCCAACTTTGTGTTCTTGATCCTGTTTTTGAACAACGAAGGCGTAATTGGGCAGGTGACTGGGTTTACCTCCTATATAGTGCCTGTGTCATTGGGATTGGTCGCTATATCCGTGTATTGCGCGGTTAAAGTGTCTTACGCCATGTTGATTGGCATGCCGGGTTACTGGCGACTGGTAAACTATTTGTGCGCCATTGCCTTTGTTGTTATTGCCTTTTGGCCAGATGCCTATTTCCAGATTGTCATGGCTGCCGGTTTGGGGGCTGCCGTAATCTTATTACAGCTATTTCTGGCTATCTTTTATCGCAATCCCTTTAATAGCCTTCCCAATAAAGTCTACATAACGGGTTGGTTAGCCATTAGTTTAACCACCTTGGTTCATACTGTTTTATTTATTGATGGCCAGGTGATGAATACCGGCTCTAATTTGGGTTTCAATCTTCTCATCTTACTGGGTGTTATTTGTATTGCTGTGGCGGTTGAAGCCCATGAAAAAGTATTGATACATCGTCAATACGAACAGCAGAAAAGCACGATTGCGGATCTGCAGCGTTTTTACGATTTTTTTCGCAACTCAGCCGAAGGGTTGTTCAGCACTACCCAAGACGGACAATTGATTTCAGTGAATCCAGCAATGTGTCAATTGTTTGGTTATCAGAATGAGCGTCATCTGCTACAAGAGGTGCGCCATGCAGCCCAATTCTATGCCAACAAGGATGACCGGGATATCATTATCGGGCAGTTGATTAAAGAAGGTAGCTGCCTGGAAAAGGAAGTTAAAGGGATCCGTCGTGATGGTTCTGAGTTTTGGTTTTCCATTTCAGTGCAAATGCGTGAAGAAGATGGTACCAAACTACTATTTGGCTCGATTGTAGATATTACCGAGCGCAAACAATCGGATATCAGTTTACGCTACATGGCGACGCATGACTCTCTTACTGGTATATACAATCGTCGTCATTTTGAGGGGCAATTGTCTGAAGCTTTGTCTGCCATGTCTTCGGAGCCACAAGAATTAACATTGCTTTATCTGGATCTGGATCAGTTCAAGATAGTTAACGATTCCTGTGGCCACAAAGCCGGTGACGTATTGATCAAGCAGCTCGCGCAGAAGCTCAACGATGTTGTGATGAACCGAGGCATTTTAGGGCGCATGGGAGGCGACGAGTTTGCCGTATTGTTACGCGGCGATGAAGCCGTGTCCGGTTATATGGTAGCGAAAAAATTATTGAATGCGGTGCAGGAATATCGATTTATCTGGGACAACCGCATGTTCACTCTTGGTGTTAGTATTGGTTTGGTGGAATATCGCAAAGAGATTCACAGTGCCGAGCAGCTTATGAGCATGGCTGATTCCGCCTGTTATCTGGCTAAGCAACAAGGGCGCAATCAGATTCACGTGTATTCTAGTGAAGATGCCAAAATGCAGCGTTATGAAGCCGATTTGGACTCCATTACCCTGATCAATCGCGCACTGGAAGAAAATCGTTTTATCTTGCACTACCAACACTACTTACCTTTGCAAAAAGCAAAAGCGGGTCATCAGTATGAAATTTTGTTGCGCATACTCGGAGACGATGGCACCACCATTCCCCCTGCGGCGTTTTTGCCAGCCGCGGAGCGATATAATCTCAGTACCAAAATCGATAAATGGGTGGTGGAGCACTTTTTGCTGTGGCTTGCCAATAATCCAGAACATCTGGCACAACTAACACAAGCGAATATCAATCTATGCGGACTTTCTCTGGGCGATAAAGATTTGAAGCTGTATTTTCTCAATGCTTTTGAAAAATTCAGCATACCCTACGAGAAGATCTGTTTTGAGATCACGGAAAGCACCGCCATTGTAAAAATGGAAGAAACCCTGGATTTCATCAACACCTTTAGAAAACTCGGTTGTAAGTTTGCTCTGGATGATTTCGGTATTGGGTTTTCATCTTATGAGCATTTGAAAAAACTCCCTGTAGACTACGTTAAAATCGATGGCAGTTTTGTTAAAGATATATTGGTAGATCCCATCGATATGGCCATGGTTTGCTCCATGAAAGATGTGGCTAAAGCCATGGGAATCGGTACGGTGGCTGAATATGTTGAGTCGTCTGAAATCATGGCTGAACTAGGCAAAATAGGGGTAGATTTCGCCCAAGGCTATGGTGTTGCTATGCCAGAGGCACTGGATAGCTTTAAAAGTTATAATGATGAAACTTGAATTTTACCCGTGTCGGCAACATATCGGGTCTACTTAGAAACTGAATTTATACACTATGTCGCAATTGCTCCCTAAATTTCAATTTGTCAGCTCAGCAAAACTACCTACTCGATTTGGTCAGTTCCAGATCCATGGCTTTGTTGATACGGCAAGCCATCAGGAGCACGTCGCCCTTTCTTATGGTGAATGGAGCGAAGACGATATTGTGCCCATTCGCATCCATTCCGAATGCCTGACCGGTGATTCGTTGTTTTCCACGCGTTGTGATTGTGGTTTTCAGCTTGAAAAAGCACTCGCTAATATCGTTACCGAAGGCAAAGGCGTTCTGTTGTATTTGCGACAGGAAGGTCGTGGCATCGGTTTGCTCAATAAAATCAAAGCCTACAACCTACAAGATCAAGGTCTGGATACAGTTGAAGCCAATGAGCACTTGGGTTTCGATGCGGATTTACGGGAGTATGACATCTGTAAAGTGATGCTCGATACCCTAAAAGTCCATAAAGTCAGGCTAATGACCAACAACCCCAAGAAGATAGCAGCCCTTAAAGGTTTGGGTATTGAGATCACGGAACGTGTGCCTATCGATCACGGTATTACTGAAGACAATAAACAGTACCTGCAAACCAAAACTCAAAAGCTGGGCCACGCGTTCGATCCTCACTTGTTGAAATAGCTTTCTTCAAAATCGGCATTCACTACGCCCCTGTAGCTCGCCGTTTAAATGTTCCCGACAAAAACGGCATTCACTACGTCCTTGTAGCTCGCCGTTTAAATGTTCCCGACATAAGCGGCATTCACTGCATCCCTGTATTGTAGGTCCTGCTTTAGCACCATGGATGGTGTGTATGTCTTTTTTGCAGGGAGCAAAAAAAGACGAGTTCGACAAGGTTGTTAGATTCACTCCCTTTGTCCGACTAAAGTCGAACCTACAATAACCCTCTGTTTTTATTGATTTTCTCAAAAAAGCTCAAAAAACCTTCAAGGTTTTTTTTGAAATAACGATAACCCTAAGTGAGAGAGCCAGTGACAATCACTTAATAAAA
>NZ_JBSWWX010000018.1:0-4210 GCF_056160305.1 Planctobacterium sp. AWM4_229
CTGCAGTCAGAGTTGTTTTACCGTGGTCAACGTGGCCGATTGTACCTACGTTTACGTGCGGTTTCGTACGTTCAAACTTTTCTTTTGCCATGACAAAAATTCCCAAGCATTGCTAGTGATTAAAATAAAACTTTTGGATGAAACGATCAGGAGTGGTGCTGATAGGCAGATTTGAACTGCCGACCTCACCCTTACCAAGGGTGCGCTCTACCAACTGAGCTATATCAGCTTTTTGGAGCGGGCAGCGGGAATCGAACCCGCATCATCAGCTTGGAAGGCTGAGGTAATAGCCATTATACGATGCCCGCTAAAACATACATTCCAGAATCCTGGAACCACCTCATCCGAAACTTTTGTGTCGAGCTATTCTAATCACTCAACACAAGCTCAGGTTTCCCCGAACTTTTTGCCGCAAGCCGAAGCTTGCAACAGAATATGGTGGAGGGGGCTGGATTCGAACCAGCGAAGGCGGAGCCGTCAGATTTACAGTCTGATCCCTTTGGCCACTCGGGAACCCCTCCGAGATTGATGGTGCCGGCTGCCGGAGTCGAACTGGCGACCTACTGATTACAAGTCAGTTGCTCTACCAACTGAGCTAAGCCGGCACTGCATCAAGTGGGTGCGCATTCTAGTGGAATGCGATTGTGTGTGCAACCAATTATTTGGAAAAAAAACGGATAATTTAACCGATTGGTCATTTTAAAAGCAGACGGGCGTAAATTTAGACGAATTATGCTTAAACAAAGCGCTTTAAGCCCTCAAAAATGAGATTTTCATTAACTTCAATATCCTTGAATTCAGAGAGATCTAACAAAGATATTCCCCCGCCACACACCAAAATTTTTATTTTTGTTGAATATTTTTCAGCACATTTAATGCCTTCCCTCAGTAAGCCATTAACCTGAGCACGACAACCGAAATTCACACAACTCTCGGTATTATCGCCAAACGCATTGTGGCTTGGATAATCCGCATTGCCAAACACGTTCGCGGTTTTTTGAAACAATGCAGTTTTCGCCAGATCAAAACCTGGCGCGATCCAACCTCCCCTGTGCTGCTTTTCATGCACGATATCCAAGGTCATGGCAGTACCAATACTCATCACCAAAAGTGTATCTTCCGGGCGATCGGCAGCCGCCAAGATCATCATCCAACGATCCACCCCCAAGGTTTGGTAGCTTTCATAAGCACAGCGGGTACCAAAATCAGTTGCAGAAGTTTTAACCTCATTAAATCGAATTTGATTGTCAAAACAGTACTGCTGGAGATTTTCGCTGTAGCTTTGAGCGCGAACGGAAACAAGTAAAACGCGCGAGACTTCATTTTGATTAATCAGATCATCCTGTAACGGATCGCCTAATCGAATCGTTTCACCATTGGCTTTAACCAGACATGATTTTACTGACGTATTGCCGGCGTCGACCAGTAACAGGTTAAGCGCTTCTGACACTAATTTCCCCTCCAAACAGCTCCTTAGTTTTTGTAATACCGTCTTCCACGACCTCAACGACTAATGCCCCTGAAGAAGATATGCCTTTAGACACACAGCTAGTTTGATTCTTACCGTTAATCACCAGTATTTCCTTGTCTTTGAAATGATCATGAGCTTCCCACTCTGAAACAAATGGTGAGAATCCCTCTGTAGCGAACTCAGATACGATAGACCTCAAATTGTTGACAAAACTAGCAGTAAGTTTATTAATGTTGAGAGCCCCTGAGGCATTGGATTGCAGGTCTGTCCAAGGCTGATCGATTCCGTCAACTTGAGGCATATTCACATTGAGCCCAATACCGATGATCGCATCGCAACTACCATCTGAGTTACCGGAAACTTCAACTAAGGTGCCACTTACTTTTTGTCCATTGATATAAACGTCATTTGGCCACTTGAGTGTAACGGGCAGTTTTACAAGGGGTTTGATGGTTCGTACTGTGGCCACTCCAATGGCTAAACTGAGTCCTGAGAGACTTTGAAACCCCAATTGGAAGCGCCATTTCATTGTCAGGTAGAGATTACTGGCAAACGGTGAAATCCACTTTTTACCTTGTCTACCCCGGCCTTGCTTTTGGCCTTGGGCGATACATACAAACCCATCCTCCAAGGTAGAAACTCTTTCTTTCACAAAATCATTAGTAGAATCAATTAAAGATTCAACACACAGCAACGATGACTGCGTGTCAACCAATCCATCTAGCACAGCAGATTTCTCGATCAAAGTAACTTCTCTACCCAATTTATAGCCTTTGCGTTGTACGGAAAAGATGTCGACTCCGTACTCCTGTAGTATTTTCACTTGTTTAGCAATGGCTGTGCGAGAAACGCCAAACTGCTGCGCCAATTCTTCTCCGGATACGAAGTGTTTTGTTGATAGTTGATTCAGCAAATGCCCAAGTTCAATCTTACTCATAACTTTATAACGCCTTGCTTTCCAATGAGTAGTACTTCATTTTCCAATTTAACCGAGAACAGTGAATAAACTGTGTCTCTGATTTCACGTACGAGTCTCAATAATGTACTACCGCTATCCGAACCATAGTTAACAACAACAAGCGCGTGCTTTTCGTATGTGCCAATTCCATCCATTAGCTTTCCTTTCAGACCCGCGTTTTCTATCAGCCACCCAGATGATAACTTACTGTAGTCTGCATCCACCTCATAAACTGGCATAGATGGGTATTGCAGTTTAAGGCCGTTTGCTTGTTGACGACTGACGATGGGATTCTTAAAGAAGCTTCCGGCGTTAGGCAGCATTTTAGGATCCGGTAATTTTGACTGACGCAGCTCAATAACCCTTTGCATCAGAGCTAATGGCGTTAGGGCACCATTGATAGTTTCAAGCCCTTTGTATTTCAGGACAGGGTTCCAGCTTTTATCCAAACGAAGAATGATTCTGGTTATCAACAAAAGGCTGTTTTGACTTTGTTTGAATAAACTATTGCGATACCCAAACCGGCATTGAGGATTTTCATAACGGTTTATATTTCCGGTTTTGAGATCGTAAGTGTCTACAGCGCAACAAACATCCTTAAACTCAACACCATAAGCCCCTATATTTTGTACCGCAGCGGCGCCACAGGAGCCTGGGATCAATGCCAAGTTTTCCAAGCCACCAATTCCTCTTTCGACACAATGTACAACCAGATCATGCCAAACCAATCCCGCCCCAGCTTCCACCAACCAGGAATCCGTCTGCTCAATGATTTTGATGGAATCATCCTTAAAGCTAAGTAGGTCGCCGTCGTAATCTTCGACAAATGCGACATTACTGCCTCCCCCCAGAATAAAGCATCTCTCTAGATCTAAACTGAGCGAGCCAAGTTCTTCAGGGCTTTGCACTGTATATAGATTGTTGCAGTGAGCGTTTAACGCCAGTGTGTGTAGGGACTTTAGGTTTACCAAGAATTGTTCTCAAATGCAGTAATGAGCTACAAGTTTAAAGCCACAAGAGTCCAGATCAAGAATTTGATTGGGTAAAAGGTAAAAAGAAGGATAACGAAAGGAACCTGCTCATAAATAAACGGTCACACTAATAAGAATTAATTTACCGGTCTTGCCTTATGTACAAGTTAATCTTATTTTTTGTTTCCGTATTATTAATAGGTGGTTGTAGTAATCGCGCGATGTATGAAAGTCTGCAATCTCACGAACATCAAAAGTGTATTGAAGAGTCCACTGTTCATATCAAAGATTGCGAACAATATAAAAAAACCTCTTTCGATGAGTACAGCCGAGCCCGAGATGAAGAGCTCAACCAGAAAAATACTAATCAGTGAAAATGATACTCCAACGGTTTTGCCCCCGTATGCTAGCAGGTATTCCTTAGTGGGCGGGGTCAGAGTCTTAACGTGGATACTGCTTCGGAGTCGCGATAAAACTTAAAAAACCCTGATTCTAAAAACATACCGGATCTGACCCCGTATTCTGACAGGTGATATTGTAGGTTCGGCTTTAGCCGGACAAAGACAAGGACTTGTAACAAAGTTATCGAGATAAATCTCGACCTACAGGGTTTCCCTCTTACATGGGGGTGAGGCTGGATTCTTTAGGCGCGCAGCGCCGCCCAGCCGAACGACCCGGCAAGGATGCCGGGGCTGGATGCCCTCACAGGGATGTTTGTACCCCGTACCCTAATCAGATAACAAGTATAACCATGATAAACAATGGGTTAGGTTTCCCATGAAGTAGCACGTAATGTTCTATTTAGGGGAA
>NZ_JBSWWX010000019.1:0-2630 GCF_056160305.1 Planctobacterium sp. AWM4_229
ACAACACCAAATAATACCGGGTGTTGTATGATTAAGCCTCGCGGGCAATTAGTACAGGTTAGCTTAACGCCTTACAACGCTTCCACACCCTGCCTATCAACGTCTTAGTCTTAAACAACCCTTCAGGACAGTTAAACTGTCAGGGATGACTCATCTTTGGGCCGGCTTCCCGCTTAGATGCTTTCAGCGGTTATCCGTTCCGAACGTAGCTACCGGGCAATGCGATTGGCATCACAACCCGAACACCAGCGGTTCGTCCACTCCGGTCCTCTCGTACTAGGAGCAGCTCCCATCAATCATCCAACGCCCACACCAGATAGGGACCGAACTGTCTCACGACGTTCTAAACCCAGCTCGCGTACCACTTTAAATGGCGAACAGCCATACCCTTGGGACCGACTTCAGCCCCAGGATGTGATGAGCCGACATCGAGGTGCCAAACACCGCCGTCGATATGAACTCTTGGGCGGTATCAGCCTGTTATCCCCGGAGTACCTTTTATCCGTTGAGCGATGGCCCTTCCATTCAGAACCACCGGATCACTATGACCTACTTTCGTATCTGCTCGACGTGTCTGTCTCGCAGTTAAGCTAGCTTATGCCATTGCACTAACCTCACGATGTCCGACCGTGATTAGCTAACCTTCGTGCTCCTCCGTTACTATTTGGGAGGAGACCGCCCCAGTCAAACTACCCACCAGACACTGTCCACAACCCGGATAACGGGTCAGTGTTAGAACATCAAACATACAAGGGTGGTATTTCAAGGATGGCTCCACGCTATCTGGCGACAACGCTTCAAAGCCTCCCACCTATCCTACACATGTAGGGTCAATGTTCAGTGCCAAGCTGTAGTAAAGGTTCACGGGGTCTTTCCGTCTAGGTGCGGGTACACAGCATCTTCACTGCGATTTCAATTTCACTGAGTCTCGGGTGGAGACAGCATGGCCATGGTTACACCATTCGTGCAGGTCGGAACTTACCCGACAAGGAATTTCGCTACCTTAGGACCGTTATAGTTACGGCCGCCGTTTACCGGGGCTTCGATCAAGAGCTTCGCTTACGCTAACCCCATCAATTAACCTTCCGGCACCGGGCAGGTGTCACACCGTATACGTCATCTTTCGATTTAGCACAGTGCTGTGTTTTTAATAAACAGTCCCAGCCATCTGGTCACTGCGACCCCCATCTGCTTACGGAGCAAGTCCTTCACAAACAGGGGCGTACCTTCTCCCGAAGTTACGGTACTATTTTGCCGAGTTCCTTCACCCGAGTTCTCTCAAGCGCCTTAGTATTCTCTACCTGACCACCTGTGTCGGTTTGGGGTACGGTTCTTATATACATACGTTTAGAGGATTTTCCTGGAAGCCGGGCATCAACTGCTTCGCTACCGTAGTAGCTCGTCTCGTGTCTCGGCCTTAGGAACCCGGATTTACCTGAGTCCCCAGCCTACGCACTTTCACGTGGACAACCAACGCCACGCCAGCCTAGCCTTCTCCGTCACCCCATCACTGTATATAAAAGTACGGGAATATTAACCCGTTTCCCATCGACTACGCATTTCTGCCTCGCCTTAGGGGCCGACTTACCCTGCCCTGATTAGCATGGGACAGGAAACCTTGGTCTTCCGGCGTGGGGGTTTTTCACCCCCATTATCGTTACTCATGTCAGCATTCGCACTTGTGATATGTCCAGCAAACCTCTCGATTCACCTTCATCCACTTACACAACGCTCCCCTACCCAGCACATACGTGCTGCCGCAGCTTCGGTATATTGCTTAGCCCCGTTACATCTTCCGCGCAGGCCGACTCGACTAGTGAGCTATTACGCTTTCTTTAAAGGGTGGCTGCTTCTAAGCCAACCTCCTAGCTGTCTTAGCCTTCCCACATCGTTTCCCACTTAGCAATATTTGGGGACCTTAGCTGGCGGTCTGGGTTGTTTCCCTCTCCACGACGGACGTTAGCACCCGCCGTGTGTCTCCCGGATAGTACTCATTGGTATTCGGAGTTTGCATGGGGTTGGTAAGTCGGGATGACCCCCTAGCCCAAACAGTGCTCTACCCCCAATGGTATTCGTCCGAGGCGCTACCTAAATAGCTTTCGGGGAGAACCAGCTATCTCCCGGTTTGATTGGCCTTTCACCCCCAGCCACAGGTCATCCCCTAACTTTTCAACGTTAGTGGGTTCGGTCCTCCAGTTGATGTTACTCAACCTTCAACCTGCCCATGGCTAGATCACCGGGTTTCGGGTCTATACCTTGCAACTAAGCGCCCAGTTAAGACTCGCTTTCGCTACGGCTCCCCTATTCGGTTAACCTCGCTACAAAATATAAGTCGCTGACCCATTATACAAAAGGTACGCAGTCACAGAACAAGTCTGCTCCCACTGCTTGTACGTATACGGTTTCAGGTTCTATTTCACTCCCCTCGCCGGGGTTCTTTTCGCCTTTCCCTCACGGTACTGGTTCACTATCGGTCAGTCAGGAGTATTTAGCCTTGGAGGATGGTCCCCCCATCTTCAGACAAGATAACACGTGTCCCGTCCTACTTAATATGTGCTTTATGTTGCTTCGTGTACGGGGCTATCACCCTGTATCGCTCAACTTCCCAGAAGATTCCACTACAACATAAA
>NZ_JBSWWX010000021.1:0-1256 GCF_056160305.1 Planctobacterium sp. AWM4_229
CTTAGTTGTAAGACACTGTGATAGTGATGGTATCTGAATAAGAGCCTTCGTACTCAAAGCCATTAACTTGTGGTCTGATGGAAACGGTTTTCGCTACAGATGCACCTTCTACGTCACTGCCTGCACTCTGGCTAACTTCCTGGTCGCTGGTCAGGCTCAAACCTGTGGATGTATCAGCAATATCCAGCAAGTATGCAATGTCTTTACCGCTGTGAGTATCGTTCTTCAGTACACCACCATTGGCAGAAGAGTAAGTGGTATTAGCTGTGCTTTGTCCTGTGTTACACCAGATTTCAACACTGGCTACGTCTTGTGCGGTAGTTGCAGCCAAATCCAGTCCTGTCGCGCCGTTGGCAGCTGTGCTGTTTACCTTACATTCCGGTAGGATTTCGCCGCCAATATCAAATGAAGTCTCGTTGGTATCTTCTACAGAGATAGTCGCGTTGGCGTTTAAAGCTGCAGCAGTTGTGATGATAGCGATAGTTTTGATTAAAGTTTTCATGTTAATTCCCCAAAAAGTTTTTTAAATAGTTAGATTTTTTATAATTCGTTAATTATTCGTAAGACACGGTTACTTCGATGGTGTCGGTGTAAGTACCTGCATATTCAAAACCCGTTACCAAAGGTTTTACAGATACTGCACGCGTCGCTTCTGCGCCCTCTACGCCGTTACCAGCCACCTGGTTAATGGTTTGTGCGCTGGTTAATTGCAGGTCATTTGCAGTGCCAGAAATGTCGATTGCATAGGCAATTTTCTTGCCTTCTTCACTCACCATGTAACCGCCGTTAACTGACTCATAGGTGGTTCTGGCAGTGCCTTGCCCGGTATTACACCAAAGAGAAATAGATGCTGTTGTTTGCGCTTCAGTTGAAGATAGGTCCAACGAAGTTGAGCGCTCTGGTGAATAATTTGAAACTTTACACTCAGGCAGAATTTCACCGCCGATATCAAATGAAGTTTGATCTGTGTCCGAAACAGAAATCGTTGCATTTGCAGTGAAAGCGGTAAAAGCAGCGATTGCAATAATGGATTTGTTAAATGTGTTCATGGTATTGGCCTCTCAAGCATTCGTTTAATTTAGTTGGGGAGTTCCCCGTTTGATTTAACTAATGCAGATGCGGTGCCAACTTTTATGACAGGCAGGTGTTTTTTTCGAAAATAAATTCGATCAAATAGAAATGCCCTTTAAAAACAACCGTTTATGGGGTTCCCCTTTCTTCATAAAAAATGAAGCTTTTTTCATTAATTCAATTGT
>NZ_JBSWWX010000022.1:0-1027 GCF_056160305.1 Planctobacterium sp. AWM4_229
AAAACCGTTTCCATCAGACCACAAGTTAATGGCTTTGAGTACGAAGGCTCTTATTCAGATACCATCACTATCACAGTGTCTTACAACTAAGATTACAAAAGTTGAAATAACAACTTGTACTGAACTTCTGATGAAAAGTCGGCACCCTTGCCGACTTTCGTTTACGAGATAAAGAAGCGACAGTTAATGTTAACTTGGTACAAATTGGAGTCTGATGCCGCAGGCTCAATGCCGACAGAAGTCTTATCTTTTTACATTGATTCTACTCCAATGATAACTATGGGCACGCAATATGCTTTGTAATAAATGACGAAATAGCATTCGTCAAAAATATTACAGGGCAACCAAGAGAAGCTAAATATTATCAGGAGAGCAAAGAAAGTGCGGATTAGCGATTATGACGGCATATGCAAAAAACAATTGCCAAGCCAAAGGTTCGGCCCTTTCTGCAGATTTTTCGAATTAATACACTTATTGCTCTAAAGGAGAGACGATTAAAGCGAATTACAACAAGAATATTGAGCCTGATTGCAATGATTAAAGAGAGTCATTTGTATCGCAAATAGTCTGTCAAAAAACGAGTACTCCTTCACTCTTACAAAGGTATAAGTGATGTTGTATGAAAAAGAGTGCATGCACAAGAAAAGACATTGCGTAATTGCTAAGGCTCCAGATATGAACTTCTGTATTCGGACCTACGCGGCGCATCTTCTTGTGCTTAAAAAGCCGGAACATGACAGTTTGGATTGAATTTTATGTCCCAGGCTATTGAGTGCGAGTCAGCCAGATACTTTGGAGACAGGATTGTAGTTATATCTACATCAATCGATATGCGTTGGATAATTTGAGGTAACACTAGTAGACAAAATTTGATAGTTGTCAGGCCGAAACACCTGAAAAAGATTAAATGTTCAACGCACTCTTAAGAAGTGTCAAGATTCTGGCTGCCAATTTTATGACGGTGGATAAAATGATGATGCCGCGTCAAAAAAATGCGCAGAAAAAAGCGTCATATTTTTGATGCTCG
>NZ_JBSWWX010000023.1:0-762 GCF_056160305.1 Planctobacterium sp. AWM4_229
TAACCCTAGGGGAACCTGGGGTTGGATCACCTCCTTACGTAAAGGTGTCGAATTGAATTCAATTCGATGTTCACACAGATTGTTTTATTGTCTATGTAGGTCGAACTTTAGTTCGACGAAGGGCCTTAACCAATAAGCCTCCTCAAAAAAAGAGACTGATTGGTTAAGGTTTTTAACTCTCTGGAGTTAAATTGTCCTTAAACTGTTCTTTAACAAACTGGAAAAGCTGATAAATCATCGATATTGATGTGTTGCGTAAGTGATGCATTTGATATCAACCAAGTATGTATTTTTAAAAATTTAGGGTAAACGAAAGCGTTTTACTCTATCTGACATAGGCGAGTTACAGTCAACAGCAACGTCTGTTCAATTGATGGCAACATTGAGTGATACAGGGGTTGTATGATTAAGTGACTAAGCGTATACGGTGGATGCCTTGGCAGTCAGAGGCGATGAAGGACGTGTAAATCTGCGAAAAGCGTAGGTGAGGTGATAAAACCCGTTATAACCTACGATGTCCGAATGGGGAAACCCGGCCTTAGGGTCATCTGTAACTGAATTCATAGGTTGCAGAAGCAAACGAGGGGAACTGAAACATCTAAGTACCCTCAGGAAAAGAAATCAATTGAGATTGCCTTAGTAGCGGCGAGCGAACGGGTAACAGCCGATGGTTTATGTTGTAGTGGAATCTTCTGGGAAGTTGAGCGATACAGGGTGATAGCCCCGTACACGAAGCAACATAAAGCACATATTAAGTAGGAC
>NZ_JBSWWX010000024.1:0-716 GCF_056160305.1 Planctobacterium sp. AWM4_229
ATGGCAAAAGAAAAGTTTGAACGTACGAAACCGCACGTAAACGTAGGTACAATCGGCCACGTTGACCACGGTAAAACAACTCTGACTGCAGCGATCACAACTGTATTAGCAAAAACTTACGGTGGTGCAGCGCAGGCTTTCGATCAAATCGATAACGCTCCAGAAGAGCGCGAGCGTGGTATCACAATCGCAACTTCTCACGTAGAGTACGATACTCCTACTCGTCACTACGCACACGTAGACTGTCCTGGACACGCTGACTATGTTAAAAACATGATCACTGGTGCAGCACAGATGGACGGCGCGATTTTGGTAGTAGCAGCGACTGATGGCCCTATGCCTCAGACTCGTGAGCACATCCTGTTAGGTCGTCAGGTTGGCGTACCTTACATCATCGTATTCATGAACAAGTGTGACATGGTTGACGATGAAGAGCTGTTAGAGCTTGTAGAAATGGAAGTACGTGAATTGCTTTCTGAATATGAATTCCCTGGTGACGACTTGCCAGTAATTCAAGGTTCTGCTCTTAAGGCGCTTGAAGGCGACGCAGAGTGGGAAAAGAAAGTTATCGAATTAGGTGAAGCACTGGATTCTTACATCCCAGAGCCAGAGCGTGATATCGACAAGCCGTTCATCCTGCCTATCGAAGACGTATTCTCAATCTCAGGCCGTGGTACAGTAGTAACTGGTCGTGTTGAGCAAGGTATCATCAAAGT
>NZ_JBSWWX010000025.1:0-715 GCF_056160305.1 Planctobacterium sp. AWM4_229
TTTTCTCAAAAAAGCTCAAAAAACCTTCAAGGTTTTTTTTGAAATAACGATAACCCTAAGTGAGAGAGCCAGTGACAATCACTTAATAAAACCAATAAACAAGTGATTGTTGAATATTAACGATATGACTGTACGACGACAGTCACCGGAAAGCCCAAATACCTCACAAGGCCACCCGGATCGAGAGTGTAGGAGAGAGACAGATGTCTTTATTTGTAAATACCAATGTATCTTCATTGAACGCCCAGCGTCAGTTATTCGATTCGGGCAACGCGTTATCCACGTCATTTGAACGTTTATCTTCAGGTTTCCGTATCAACAGAGCCGCAGATGATGCTGCTGGTTTGCAGATCACGGACCGTTTTACCTCACAAATTCAAGGTCTTGACCAATCAGTGCGCAACGCCAACGATGCGATTTCACTGGTGCAAACCGCTGAAGGTGCATTAAACGAGACCACCACGGCATTACAACGTATCCGTACTTTGGCCATTCAGTCACAAAACGGTATCAACTCCTCTGCTGACAGAGCGGCACTGCAACAAGAAGTAACAGCGCTGGTAGCAGAATTATCAAGAATCGGTACTGATACTCAATTTGCGGGCAATGCATTGCTAAGCGGTGGCTTTTCCGCAGCATTCCAGGTAGGTGCCAACGCAGGTCAAACTATTTCTGTTAACTTATCTTCAAGCGATGGTGCCAGCTTCGGTGCATC
>NZ_JBSWWX010000026.1:0-400 GCF_056160305.1 Planctobacterium sp. AWM4_229
AGAAGTGGTGGAGCTAAGCAGGATCGAACTGCTGACCTCCTGAATGCAAATCAGGCGCTCTCCCAGCTGAGCTATAGCCCCATTTCTTGCTGCGTCCTTAAGCTTTATATTGCGTTTTTCTTCCTCACTCAGTCGGTTATATACTGACAACGTATACGCCCTCCTTCGCTCGTCGAAAAGCCTTATCTAAAACTTAATGACTGGCAATAAATACACCGAAGATTGGGATTCTAATCTTTCTTAGGCGAGGTTTGAGTGAGGACGTTTAGCCTGCTAAACGACGAACTCAATAACGAAGCATAAGGAAGATTTGGTAGGCCTGGGCAGACTTGAACTGCCGACCTCACCCTTATCAGGGGTGCGCTCTAACCAGCTGAGCTACAGGCCTATGATGCACCTG
>NZ_JBSWWX010000027.1:0-326 GCF_056160305.1 Planctobacterium sp. AWM4_229
CAGGTGCATCATAGGCCTGTAGCTCAGCTGGTTAGAGCGCACCCCTGATAAGGGTGAGGTCGGCAGTTCAAGTCTGCCCAGGCCTACCAAAATTCCGTTACTCTTTGTTGTTTGACTCGTCGTTTAGTGAGCTAAACGTCCTCGCCAAACGCCTCGATTAACGAAATTTACATCTTTCCCAAATCTTCGGTGAATTTATTGTTTGTCACTAAGTCGGTAATAGGCTTAAGGACGTAGCAAGAAATGGGGCTATAGCTCAGCTGGGAGAGCGCCTGATTTGCATTCAGGAGGTCAGCAGTTCGATCCTGCTTAGCTCCACCACTTCT
>NZ_JBSWWX010000028.1:0-322 GCF_056160305.1 Planctobacterium sp. AWM4_229
CTACTCTCACATGGGGGTGAAGAGGGTGTTTACAGCTGCGCAGCAGCGGCCCTCTGAACGACCGGAGCTCTGCGACGGGCCGGGAGTCCACTTTGTGAAGCGCTGACCGTGAGGTGATACACCAACCTTCGATTTGATGAAGGGTTGCCGCTGAATCGGATAAATGAACTTAATTAAATAAATCGCAGGCAATAAAAAAGGGCTACCTTGCGGTAACCCTTCTTCAAATTGGGAGCCTGGCGGTGTGCTACTCTCACATGGGGAAGCCCCACACTACCATCGCCGCTAATACGTTTCACTACTGAGTTCGGAATGGATTCAG
>NZ_JBSWWX010000029.1:0-321 GCF_056160305.1 Planctobacterium sp. AWM4_229
AAGGTAAGCCATGGGGCATCTCCTCTTTGATATTTCCGGCAAAAGGTAAGAGGTACTTGGGTGTTTTACCTGTTTTGGCTGAATTGATGCGATACTGAATGCTGGTATGGTCGGATTGCTCTGGTGTTTTTGCCATGCCCGCCCGGATGGGATTTAAATCTACATAGGCCATACAGGCGGCTAATGCAGCTTCATCTAATAGCGCCTGAGATTTGAATCTGCCTTCCCAGAAGCGCCCGGTGCACTTATCTTCCTTGTTTGCTTCTCTGGCAATGTATTCATTCAGGCAACGCATAAACCAGCTAATATCCGTTAATCGAT
>NZ_JBSWWX010000030.1:0-300 GCF_056160305.1 Planctobacterium sp. AWM4_229
AAACGTGGAGTGCACAAAGTAAAGTCGGGAATCAAAGCCCTCACCAGGGATGGTTTAAACCTCTCTGGTTGATTGTGCAGTTTTTTCGATTGGGTGAAGGGCATCGAAGTTTGTCCCCCGTGCGTTGAAACGTGGAGTGCACAAAGTAAAGTCGGGAATCAAAGCCCTCACCAGGGATGGTTTAAACCTCTCTGGCTGATTGTGCAGTTTTTTCGATTAGGTGAAGGGCATCGAAGTTTGTCCCCCGTGCGTTGAAACGTGGAGTGCACAAAGTAAAGTCGGGAATCAAAGCCCTCACCA
>NZ_JBSWWX010000031.1:0-271 GCF_056160305.1 Planctobacterium sp. AWM4_229
CACACTACCATCGCCGCTAATACGTTTCACTACTGAGTTCGGAATGGATTCAGGTGGTTCCGTATCGCTATGGCCGCCAGACAAAAACGGTTTTAACTAACTGGAAAGTGATAAATCGTATGAATCTTTTTCGTATTCTTAAGGTAACGCGTCTTACTCTTCTTCATAAGCGTGTTGTCTACAACACCAAATAATACCGGGTGTTGTATGATTAAGCCTCGCGGGCAATTAGTACAGGTTAGCTTAACGCCTTACAACGCTTCCACACCCT
>NZ_JBSWWX010000032.1:0-267 GCF_056160305.1 Planctobacterium sp. AWM4_229
TGGCCTTCCCCCAACCTTTTGCACCTTAGATAAATAAACACACCTCACCAAAAAGCAAAACCTGAATCAAAAAGGCGCTTTTTAGCCCTTAGCTCCGTTATTAGCAAACCAAAAACAAAATCACGTTAACTGGTGCACACCATTTTTAAGGTGGATGTCCTTTTTAGTTTTTGAGACATATCGACACAGGCACAAATTAAAACGACTTAAGGACAAAAGTACAGCTATCCGGCTATTTGGCTGACAATCACCATCAAGCAAATCGTT
>NZ_JBSWWX010000033.1:0-247 GCF_056160305.1 Planctobacterium sp. AWM4_229
GTTTATCTGTTAAGGTTTTTTTGACCCTCGGGTCTGCCTTAAACTGTTCTTTAACAAACTGGAAAAGCTGATAAATCATCGATATTGATG
The DNA here is from genome assembly GCF_056160305.1 of Planctobacterium sp. AWM4_229. NCBI lineage: Bacteria > Pseudomonadati > Pseudomonadota > Gammaproteobacteria > Alteromonadales > Alteromonadaceae > Planctobacterium > Planctobacterium sp. AWM4_229. The sequence goes on from NZ_JBSWWX010000033.1 coordinate 91, forward strand.
TATTGCGTAAGTGATGCATTTGATATCAACCAAGTATGTATTTTTAAAAAATTTAGGGTAAACGATAGCGTTTTACTCTATCTGACATAGGCGAGTTACAGTCAACAGCAACGTCTGTTCAATTGATGGCAACATTGAGTGATACAGGGGTTGTATG
>NZ_JBSWWX010000034.1:0-240 GCF_056160305.1 Planctobacterium sp. AWM4_229
AGCAAGAAATGGGGCTATAGCTCAGCTGGGAGAGCGCCTGATTTGCATTCAGGAGGTCAGCAGTTCGATCCTGCTTAGCTCCACCACTTCTTCTTTACATTGTAGGTTGAGCTTTAGCTCGACTAAGCCTTAACAGATAGGTTTGCTCATAAGTTTATCTGTTAAGGTTTTTTTGACCCTCGGGTCTGCCTTAAACTGTTCTTTAACAAACTGGAAAAGCTGATAAATCATCGATATTGA
>NZ_JBSWWX010000035.1:0-232 GCF_056160305.1 Planctobacterium sp. AWM4_229
TCAATATCGATGATTTATCAGCTTTTCCAGTTTGTTAAAGAACAGTTTAAGGCAGACCCGAGGGTCAAAAAAACCTTAACAGATAAACTTAAAAGCAAACCTATCTGTTAAGGCTTTGTCGAGCTAAAGCTCAACCTACATACAATAAAACAATCTGTGTGAACATCGAATTGAATTCAATTCGACACCTTTACGTAAGGAGGTGATCCAACCCCAGGTTCCCCTAGGGTTA
>NZ_JBSWWX010000036.1:0-223 GCF_056160305.1 Planctobacterium sp. AWM4_229
TTTGGTAGGCCTGGGCAGACTTGAACTGCCGACCTCACCCTTATCAGGGGTGCGCTCTAACCAGCTGAGCTACAGGCCTATGATGCACCTGAGCCAACGGCTTAGGCTGTCTTCGGTCTTCTTTACTTTTAAACAATAAAACAATCTGTGTGAACATCGAATTGAATTCAATTCGACACCTTTACGTAAGGAGGTGATCCAACCCCAGGTTCCCCTAGGGTTA
>NZ_JBSWWX010000037.1:0-222 GCF_056160305.1 Planctobacterium sp. AWM4_229
AGCCGTTCATCCTGCCTATCGAAGACGTATTCTCAATCTCAGGCCGTGGTACAGTAGTAACTGGTCGTGTTGAGCAAGGTATCATCAAAGTTGGTGAAGAAGTAGAAATCGTAGGTATGAAAGAGACTACAACTACGACTTGTACTGGTGTTGAGATGTTCCGTAAGCTGCTTGACGAAGGTCGTGCCGGTGAGAACGTTGGTGTTCTTCTTCGTGGTACTA
>NZ_JBSWWX010000038.1:0-221 GCF_056160305.1 Planctobacterium sp. AWM4_229
TTGGTGTTGTCACCGCCAGGACGGCGGGGAGTAGACAACGCAGGAGCATGTTGTCGAAGAACACGCTTATGAAGAAGAGTAAGACGCGCTTACCCTCATACACGATTTATCAGAATTTCCAAGTTTGTTGACCGTTTTTGTCTGGCGGCCATAGCGATACGGAACCACCTGAATCCATTCCGAACTCAGTAGTGAAACGTATTAGCGGCGATGGTAGTGTG
>NZ_JBSWWX010000039.1:0-208 GCF_056160305.1 Planctobacterium sp. AWM4_229
ATAGGAGCCTGGCGGTCCCCTACATGGATGTAGGGGGTAGAACAACGTCTGGAACAGTTGTCGATAGCGCCCGCCATGGATGGCGGAAGTGCAGATTTTGCAGGAGCACAAATCTGCCTACTCTCACATGGGGGTGAAGAGGGTGTTTACAGCTGCGCAGCAGCGGCCCTCTGAACGACCGGAGCTCTGCGACGGGCCGGGAGTCCAC
>NZ_JBSWWX010000040.1:0-207 GCF_056160305.1 Planctobacterium sp. AWM4_229
TATCCGTTAATCGATGTCGCCAGATAGTCGTGGTTTCTTCAACGGCGATAAGTTGAGATTCATACATCTGCTTTCGTTGTTGTGGATTCAGATATTGTTGGCTCAACAGTGTGCCATTACACAGCTGATGCCAACGTCGAATCACTTCTTCAGTATCCCAACTATCTGATAACTCTTTGTGTATATGTAATACCAGATGGGTGTGAT
>NZ_JBSWWX010000041.1:0-201 GCF_056160305.1 Planctobacterium sp. AWM4_229
TATTTGGTGTTGTCACCGCCAGGACGGCGGGGAGTAGACAACGCAGGAGCATGTTGTCGAAGAACACGCTTATGAAGAAGAGTAAGACGCGTTACCTTAAGAATACAAAAAAGATTCATACGAAAAGATTTATCTGTCTTTTCCTGTTTAGTTAAACAGGCAAGCAGTTTTTATAAACTACATCCATGTAGTTTACCCCTT